>CAZFKC010000133.1:0-26167 GCA_964519175.1 uncultured Nannocystaceae bacterium | reverse complement strand
TTGCACTTCGCGCCGCCGTCGTCGGGTGGCGTGTCGTCGCCCGGCGGCAGGAACGGGTTCGAGCAGTGCCGCTCGGCCTCGGGGTCGGAGTACTCGTGGCAGCAGCGCGCCGGCGCGTCGTCCTCCGGACACGCTGCGCCCGTGCCGAGGCAGCACTCCGGGCCCGCGCGCGGCACGAACTTGCACTCGTCGGAGCAGCCGACGTTGGCCGTGACGAACTCGCCGCTGCACTGCGGGAACGACTGCGCGATGGCTTCGTCGTTGGGATCTTCGCCGTCGCACTCCTCGGGCAGCGTCATCGTGACGATCTGCTTGTCGGAGATCGCGGTCTGCAACATGCCCTCGGCGATGCCGTTGCCACAGTAGCCGCACTCGCTGCGATCGAACGTGCAGTCGGTCAGGCAGCGCACGGCTTGACCCGAGGTGTAGGGATGATCGTGGAACGGCGACGGCAGCGGATCGATGCCCGCGAGGATCGAGCCCGCGCACGGACGCGGGATCGCGATCCCGCCGTCGCCGGGATCGCACTCCTCGCCCTCGTCGCGCACGGAGTTGCCGCAGAGGCTGCACTTCGAGTAGTCGAAGCGGCAGTCCTTGGTGCAGGCGACGGGCCCCGACGTGGGGCACTGCGCGGGGATGTTCTCGCCGTCGCACTCCTCGAGCTGGATCGTCTTCGCTTCGTCGATGAAGTCCGGGTCGAGCGTGCCGTCGCCACAATAGGCGCACTGCAGTCGGTCGTTGATGATCTCGCAGGTCACGGGATCGCACGCCGCCGTACCCCGCGGCCGATTGGTCCCCTCGCACGCGCTCTCGAAGCTCTCCGGCACCTCGGGGTCGCACTCTTCGCCCGCACGCCGATCCACGTAGCCGTCGCCGCAGGCGAGGCGATGGTCGAGCTCGACGAGACATGCGCTGCCGACGATCGCGCCCGAACCGAGCGCGGCGGCGATCGTCAGCAGTCTCATCACGGCACGGAGTGTACAACGCTGCCCCCGCCGTCGCACCCGCCGGCCCGGGGGAGGTTTGGTAGAAGCACTAGTCTGGTGCGTGGATGATGACCATCGCGTCGTCGGCGACCGGTGCGAGGTGCGTGCCCGGCTCGACGAGCTCGATGCGCGTCGCGCCGAAGGGCTCGGCGTCGAGCACCCAGTCGTTGGGCCCGAGCTCGCCGCGCTGGCTCAGCCACGCGACCGCCCAGCCGCGGCTCCAGGCATGGAACTCGCCCTCGACGAGCTCGAACGCGTACGGGAACTCGAGCCCTTCGACGTCGATCGACTCGGCGAACGGCGAGAGCTCGAGCGGGCGAGTGCGCGCATCGTGATCGTCGACGTACTCGACCGCGCGGATCTCGAGCGTGATGTACGAGCTGGGCTCGATGCCGCCGCCGAGCGCGATCTCACCGCTGATCGTCGACTTCGGCGAGCCGCAGCCCGCCCCTGCGACCAGCGCGAGCCCCATCGCCACGCGCCCGAGCACCGTGCGCCCGGTCCCGATCCCACCAGCGAGCATCGCACCCGCAAGCATCACACGCAGGAGCCTAGCACTCCCGAGGGCGCCGAGCGCACGCCACGCTGACGGCGGCCCTCGCCCCCTGCTAGCGTGCGAGCACATGGCCGAAGCTGGGCAGGGGTACTCGCGCGCGTTCTGGACCGCGAACCTCGTCGAGCTACTCGAACGCGCCGCGTGGTACGGCGTCTTCGTCGCGATCACGCTCTACCTCTCCCGCATCCTCGCGTTCTCCGACGTCGAGGCGGCGGCGGTGTCGGGCGTGTTCTCGGCGGGGCTGTACTTCCTGCCGACGTTCAGCGGCGCGTACGCCGACCGCATCGGCTTCCGCCGCGCGCTGCTCGTCGCGTTCGCCCTGCTCACGCTCGGCTACGGCGGCATGTGGGTGCTGCCGACGCTGCTCGAGTCCGCGGGGCTCGTGACCTACGGCCGCGAGGTCGAGTTCACCGGGCTCGAGCAGACCGGCCACAAGTGGCTGTTCATCCCCGTGATGCTGCTCGTGATGGTCGGCGGCTCGTTCATCAAGTCGGTCATCACCGGCACGGTCGCGCACGAGACCACCGAGGCCAACCGCGCCCGCGGCTACTCGATCTTCTACGCACTCGTGAACGTCGGAGCGTTCAGCGGCAAGACCATCGTCCAGCCGCTGCGCGAGCAGCTCGGCAACGAGGGGCTCGTGGTGCTCAACCTGTTCGCCGCCGCGATGACGGCGCTCGCGTTCGTGCTGGTGTGGCTGTTCTACCGCAGCAGCGCCGCACACTCCGAGGGCAAGTCGATCGCCGAGCTGTGGCAGGCGCTGCTCGCCGTGCTCTCGCGCGGCCGCCTCGTCGCGCTGATCCTCATCATCACCGGCTTCTGGATCGTCCAGCACCAGCTCTACGCGAGCATGCCGAAGTACGTGCTGCGCATGGCCGGCGAGGACGCGGCGCCGTCGTGGTACGCGAACATCAACCCTGCGGTCGTCGTGCTCACGGTCGGCACGGTGACCTCGTTGATGCGCAAGCACACCGCGCTGGTCTCGATGACGGTGGGCATGTTCATCATGCCGATCTCCGCGTTCTGCATGGCGGCTGGCAACTTCGTCGACACCGGCATCGTGCTCGGGCTCGCGCCCATCACGTTCATGATGATCGTCGGCATCGGGTTCCAGGGCCTCGCCGAGTCGTTCATCTCGCCGCGCTACCTCGAGTTCTTCTCGCTGCAGGCGCCGAAGGGCCAGGCCGGCCTCTACCTCGGCTTCGCGCACCTGCACTCGTTCCTCGCGTCGCTGGTCGGCTTCGTGACCTCGGGGTTCCTGCTGCAGTGGTGGTGCCCCGAGCCCAAGACGCTGAGCGAGGCCGATCAGGCCCAGCGCCTCGCCGCGCTCGCGGGCAACGGCGAGATGCCGGCGGCCTACGCACACGCGCACTACCTGTGGTTCGTGTTCGTCGGCGTCGCCGTCGTCTCGGCGATCTCGCTCGTCGTCTACGGTCGCATCGTCGCGCGCATGGACGCACGCGCAGCGGCACGATGACGACGGAATCGGGCGCTCGCGACGTCGGCGCGCCCACGAAAATGGCCCAGCGCCGGCTTGGATTCGTCCTGCGCGCCGCGGTCGAAGCTCGCATGCGAATCCCTCGCTGCGCGTTCCTGATCCTCCCCGGATTGCTCTCGATCGCGTGCGACAGCACGGTCGAGGCCGTCGCCGAGACCCCTGCGCCCACGCCCGCGTCGGCGCCCGCCTCTGCCGCGGCCCCGGTGCAATCGTCGTACGTCGCGATCGGTCGCGTCGATCTGCAGGCCGTCGTCGATGGTGTGGCCCAGGGATCGATCGACGGCGCGTCCGCGCTGGAGGCGAAGCTCGCGAGCGAGACGGTGGCGAACGTGGACCTCGATGCCGATGGTGTCCGCGACGAGCTCCGCGTGGTCGAGCGTCGCAAGGAGCGCGCCACGGTGTTCGAGATCCGCGCCTTGCCGAGCGCCGAGGTCGCCGGCCACGCACACGCGACCGTCGACGTCGAGATCGCGCCGGTCGTCGCACTGCTCGAGCTCGAGGCCCACGCCGATCTCGGCAATGCCGTGGCGCGTGCGAGCTTCTCCCCGGCGTTCGTCGCGAGCGCGAAGCTCGAGGCCAATCCGGTCGTCGAGCACACGTTCACCGGGGTGAGCGTGTCGGTCGACGGGCTCATGCACGTCGATGCGGACGCCAACGCCTTCGTGGCCTGGACGTTCCAGCCGCGCCGGCCCGTGTTCGTCGCCGAGGTGTTCGTCGTCGTCGACGTGCATGCGCGGACGTCGGATCCGTGTTGGCCGCCGGGCCACTGCAAGCACGGCTTCTGGAAGGCCACCGGTGACCACCGCGATCACGGCGATCACGGCCGAGGTCCCCGCGAAGGTGGGGGCGCGAAGCACGACCGCGGCGGTGCGCACATCGACGTGGACATCCACATCGACGATCACGGGCACGGCCACGCGCACGCGAAGGGCGATCACCACCCGGGCAAGGGCGGCAAGGGCAAGGGCAAAGGCAAGCGCAAGTAGTCGTCACTCGGGCATGCGCGCGAGCACGGGCTCGCGCAGCGGTGCGTTCTCGGCATACCGGCGGATGCGCTCGAGCACGGGAGCGTTCAGCGTGTTGCCGCTCGAGAAGAGCACGGTGCCGCTGCGCGTGACGAGATCGGCCTCGAGCACCATGCCGGGGCGCAGCTCGGACACCTTGAGCTGCAGCACCTCTTCGGTCGGTCGGCGGGCCTGGTAGTCGTCGAGCAGCGCGAGCAGGCTGCGCCCGAGCGCGTTGTGCTGCGAGGCGATCGCGCGGGCGACCTGTGCGACGCGTCGCGTCGGTCCGGAGGCGGTGAGCACCGCGCGCGCAATCCCGACCATCGCTGCGCCCCGCGCGACATCGTCTTCGGCGGTGCTCGGGATCGGCTCGCGATGGCGACGCACGATCTCGGCGACCTCGGTGAAGCGGGGGATCTCGCGCAGCAGCCTGAACCCCACCTCGGGCACGGTCGCGAGCTGCTTCTGCTCCGCGTCGGCGAGCTTCGCACCGGCGGCGTACTTCTCGACGAGCTCGGCGGGCAGCGCGACGAAGCCGAGCGCGTGCAACGACGCTGCAGTGCGGAACTTCCACGTGTCGACGAGGCCGAGCTTCGCGCACATGTGTTCGACCATGCCGACGACCGCGGCGGAATCGCGGAAGCACGACGGAGCGGTGAGCGCGAGCACCTCGGTCAGCAGCTTGATCGAGCCAGCCACCGTGCTCTCGAGCAGCTCGCGCTCGGCGAGCGCGCGACGTCGCTGCTCGCATGCCTCCTCGATGACCGCGGTGAGGCGATCGGTCGGGCACGGTTTCTCGAGATAGCGCGCGATCTGGCCCTCGTTGATCGCGTCGCGCGCGGCCGCGGCATCGGACTGGCCGGTCAGCAGGAACCGCACCGTGTCCGGGGCCATCCGGCGCGCGTGCGCGAGGAACACCGCCCCGTTCATCCCCGGCATTCGCATGTCGGAGATCACGACGTCGAAGGGACCCTGCTCGCCGAGCGCCTCGATGCCCGCCTCGCCGCCGTTCGCGGTGACCACCTCGAAGAACTCGCCGAGGTTGCGCTCGAGTGCGTCGAGCACGTTCTGTTCGTCGTCGACACAGAGCACGCGTGCGAGTGCAGCGCTCATGCAGCCTCCGCGATCGCGGCTTCGAGCAACTCGGGGGCGATGCCGCAGCGCGCGAGGGTCTCGGGCGCGATCGTCTCGCCCGCGCCCGACTGGGCCGCGACCGCGGTGGCGATCGTCAGCGGCGCTGCGCCGGCTTCGAGCAGAGCTTCGAGCGGCCGATGGTGGCCGCACACCGCATCGACGACGCCGTCCGGGAGCCCCCAGACCGCGAGCAGATATGCACCGACTTCGGCATGGCCGACGCCCCAGATCTCGCGCTCCACCTCGACGATGCTGCGTGCGTGCTCGCGGATCTGTCGTTCGCCGCGATCGAAGCGCCGCGGGTCCGTCACCGCGAACACGACGCGCCCGACCTCGCTGAGCATCCCGGCGAGATACGCGTGCTGCCCCTCGCTCGGGGCGAGCCGCGCGGTGAGCGTCGCGGTGTGCAGCCCGCTGCGGGCGAGCGCGCCGAGATCGAGCTCGTGCGAGGAGCTCTCGCTCTCGTCGAAGATCGCCCCGAGCGCCAGCGCCGAGATCATCTGGAGGCCGAGCCGCGAGATCGCATTGCGGACGTCGTCGATGCGACGGGCACCGCCGAAGAACGGCGAGTTCGCCACCTGCAACATGCGCGCGGTGAGCCCCGGGTCCTTGGCGACGATCGCGGCGACGGTCGCCGCCGACGCGTTCGACCGCGCCAGCTCGGCCTGGATCTCGCGGTACGTGCTCGGTGCTGCCGGCAAGCGATCGATCGAGATCACCGCGCGGCGGAAGGGCTCGTCGTCGAGCATCGTGCGAAAGCGCGTGCTGGATCGCAACACGTCGAGCACGAGCTCGGCGCGGCACGGCTTGCCGAGGATCTGGTGCGCGCGCTCCATCGCTCGGAGCGCATTCGAGGCCTCCATCTGCCCCGAGAGCACGATCCGCACGGTGCGGGGTGCGAGCTCCCGTGCGCGGGCCAGGAGCTCCGCGCCGTCGATGCCGGGCATGCGCATGTCCGTGACGACGACGTCGAAGTCCTCTTCGGCCATGCGCGCGAGCGCTGCTGCGCCGCTGTTGACGAACTCGAGCTGCCAATCGTCGTCGACGATCATCTCCAGCGAGCGCTCGAGCGCCTCGAGCACGCGGATCTCGTCGTCCACGAACAGGATCTTCATGCCGCCACCGCGCTGGTCGGAGGAACGCGAGGGATACGCACGATGAACGTGGTGCCCCGAGCACCGGTCTCGAACGCGATCGTCCCCGAGTGCTTCTCGACGACGACGTTGTAGGCGATCGCCAGACCCTGCCCGGTGCCCTTGCCCACCGCCTTGGTCGTGAAGAACGGATCGAAGATCTTGCTCCGCGCCGCCTCCGGAATGCCCGTGCCCGTGTCGCTCACCCGGATCTCGCACCACGTGTCGTCGGCGATCGCGCTGATGCGAATCGTGCCGCGCCCGTTGCTCGCGTCACCGACGACGTCGGCGATCGCGTGGGCGGCGTTGACGACGAGGTTCAGCACGACCTGGTTGAGCTCGTCGCGCAGACAGCAGAGCGGAGGGACGTCGTCGGGGATGTCGATCTCGACCTCGGCCACGTACTTCCACTCGTTGCGAGCGATCGTCACCGTCGACTCGATGGCCTTGCGCAGGTCGATCTCGACCTTCTCGCCGCCGCTGGGATGCGAGAACTCCTTCATCGCTCCCACGATCTTGCTGACGCGCGCGATGCCTTCGAGCGACTGCTCCAGCGCGCGTGGCACCTGCGCTGCGACCCGGGCGAACTTCACCCGGGCGAGGGTCTCGCGCATGCGCTCGAGCGCGGTCGCATCGCCGGCCACGAGCTGGCTGGCGGCCTCGACCACCGGCAGCAGGTTCGCGAACACCCGCTCGAGGAACGCGACGTTGTCGCCGACGTACTGGATCGGCGTGTTGATCTCGTGCGCGACGCCGGCGGCGAGCTGACCGATCGCGGACAGCTTGTGCGCCTGGGTGAGCTCGGCCTGGGCCATCTGCAGCTCGCGCAGGGCCTCCGAGAGCTGACGCTGCTGGGCGTCGGGTTCGGCCGCCATTTCCACGTCATCGGCCATTTCGCGGCGGACTTTCGCCGGTGCTCGCCGTCCGTTCGATCATGCCGCGGTCGCCAACTCGACCCGATTGCGGCCGCCGTGCTCCGCCGTATAGAGCGCGAAGTCGGCACGCGCGAGCAGGCGGGCCTCGTCGAGCGCATCGCCTTTGCGCCACAGATCGGTGGCGACCACACCCATGCTCGTGGTGAGCCCCAGCGGCGGGCCGTCGCTACCCGAGCGCAGCCGCTCGAACGCGGTGCGTAGCCGTCGAGCGTAGCCGGCTGCGCCGGTGAGCTTGGTCTCCCTCAGCATGATTCCGAAGCCGGCGCTGCCGTAGCGACACGAGGTGTCGGTCTTGCGCTGGCACGCGCGCAGCTGATCGGCGAAGAGCTGCAGGGCGCGATCGCCCAGCGCATGGCCGTGCTGGGCGATGAAGCCCCCGAAGTCGTCGATTTGGATCAACACGACCGCGAGCTGATGGCCGTAGCGACGCCAGGCGGACAGCTCTTCGGAGATCCGCGACTCGAAGTGCACGCGACTCCAGAGGCCGGTGAGCTCGTCGATGCGGACGTGCGTTGCGACCAGGTCCTGGCAGTGCTTGGTGCGCAACGCGTTGCGCACGCGCGCGCGGAGCTCCTCGGGCTCGAACGGTTTGGTGACGTAGTCGACCGCGCCATGGTCGAACGCACGCACCTTGGTCTCGACGTCGACGGCGCCGCCCAGGAAGATGATCGGGATCGCCCACGTCTCCGGACATTCCTTCAGCCGCCGGCACACCTCGAAGCCGTCGACGTCCGGAAGATCGATGTCGAGCAGGATGAGGTCGGGCTGGGCCGTCCGCGCCAGCATGATGCCGTCGTGGGCCGTGGTCGCCGGCAGGTAGCTGGCGCCTCGGCCACGGAGGCGCACATCGACCAAGCGATGCACGTCGGGTGAGTCGTCGATGACGAGGATCGTCGGTTCCATCGCGCGAGCTCGAGGACTGCGGAGACGAGCTCCGCATGATGGCTCATAGCGTCGTCCCCGACGTGCGCCAGAGGGCTACGGGCACCCGCCGATCACGAGCACCGCCATGTCATGCGATGGTGCACGGCGGCACCGCGGCGCAGCTGCGCACGCGCGATCGCGACCCCGGCCGCGGCCTCACCCGACGCTCCGCGTCGACGCTCGCCGCGATCGGTTCGCGTGGGCCCAGACGTTCGGTGCACGGCGCGCGACCCGACTGCCTCCGGCGTGGTGGCGCTGACGCATTTCGCCGTCACGCGGCCCCACACCGCGCACGCGCAGCGGTTCAAACTCGGGAGCAGGAGCGCGCGCATGGGCCAAGCC
This sequence comes from uncultured Nannocystaceae bacterium, assembly GCA_964519175.1. Lineage (GTDB taxonomy): Bacteria > Myxococcota_A > Polyangia > Nannocystales > Nannocystaceae > Xiheibacterium. The sequence goes on along the minus strand of CAZFKC010000133.1, from coordinate 17,655 downwards.
AAGTCGATCGATTCGTTTCCGGCCCCGGGCGCCGCGTCCCTGACCGCGCCGACCCGTGAGGCGCGCGTCGAGGAGCTCCACGACGACGATCTGGTCGAGGAGCCGACCGCGAACCGCTCGCGCATCGGCGGCGCGGCGGGTTGGGTGCTGTTCGGCGCGGCCGCGACGACGCTCGCAGTGCTCTACTTCGGCGCATATCGACCCGAGCACGCCGCCGCGACGACTGCCCGTCAGGAGCTCGACACGCGCACCGAAGAGCTGGCACAGGCCCGCGCCGCGCTCGCGAGCGCCGACGAGCAGCTCGCCGCCGCGAACACGCAGCTCGCAGAGCAGCGCGAGCGCGCGACGACGGTCGCCACCGCGAACGACGACCTCGCCGCCGAGGTCGCCACGCTCACGGTGCAACGCCAGGAGCTCGCGCAGGTGATCGCGAACAAGGCCGCGGAGCTCTCCGCCGCGCAGGCCAAGCTCGAGGCCAGCCTCGGCGAGGAGATCGGCAAGGGCGAGGTGTCGGTGCGCAAGCACGGCGACGAGCTCGTGGTCGACGTCGACGATCGCGTGCTGTTCGCCCGCGGCGATGCCGAGCTCGAGGAGCGCGGACAGAAGGTGCTACGCCGGGTGGCCGAGACGATCCGCGCGAATCCGGATCGCGCGTTCGAGATCGCCGGTCACACCGACGACGACCCCGTGGCGGGCAAGCTCGCCGAGCGCTATCCGACCAACTGGGAGCTGTCGGCGGCGCGCGCGACGAACGTGGTGCGGTTCTTCACCGAGCAGTGCGAGGTCACGAGCCGTCAGCTCGTGGCCTCGGGCTACGCGGCGGAGCGTCCGGTCGCTTCGAACAAGTCCAGCCGCGGGCGGAAGAAGAACCGCCGCATCGAGATCACGATGCGGGCGCAGCCGCTACCGAAGGCGAAGTGAGCGCAGGGCTCGCCCGCGCTTGACCGCCGAGGCGCGCTGCGTCGACAATCCGCGCTTCCATGGCACGAACCACGTTGTTGCTCGGTGCGGTCGCCTACGATCCCAAGGTCGTCACGATCTGGGAGGGCTTCCGCGAGTTCTTCGCTGCGCGCGACCTCGACTTCGACGTCGTGATGTTCACGAACTACGAGCGTCAGGTCGAAGCGCACCTGCAGGGCGCGATCGACGTGGGCTGGAACAGCCCGCTCGCGTGGCTGCAGCTCGAGCGTGCCGCTGCACGCAAGGGACGCACGGCCAGCGCGGTGGTCATGCGCGACACCGATCGCGATCTCACCTCGCTCGTCGTCGTCCGCGAAGGCGGTGGCATCGCGACGGTCGAGGACCTGCGCGGCAAGACCGTCGCCGTCGGGGCGGCCGACTCGCCCCAGGCCACGCTGATCCCGCTCGCGTGGCTGCGCGAGCGCGGGCTCGAGCCGGGGCGCGACTTCGAGGTGCGGCGCTTCGACGTGCTGGTCGGCAAGCACGGCGATCACATCGGTGGCGAGCGTGATGCCGCGCGCGCGCTGCAGGCCGGCGAGGTCGCGGCCGCGTGCATGATCGACGGCAACCATCTGCTGTTCGGGCGCGAGGGCGTGCTCCCGCCCGGCAGCACGAAGGTGCTGGGCCAGACGCCGCCCTACGATCACTGCAACTTCAGCGTGCTCGACGACTACGCCGGCCGCCCCGAGCTCGCACGGTTCGTCGAGCTGCTGCTGGCCATGTCGTACTCCGATGCGACGGTGCGGCCGCTCATGGATCTCGAGGGGCTGCGCGAGTGGCTCCCCGGACGCACGAGCGGGTACGCCCAGCTCGAGCGCGCGGTCGATGCATTCGGGACGATCGACGCCTTCGTCGCGCATGCGAGTGCGGGGTGAGCAGCGACGATCAGCCGATCCTCGTGGAGCTCGACGGCCTCGGGCTCGACGACGGCGGCGAGGTGCTGCTCGGGTGGAAGCTGCGTGACGCGACCCCGGGCACGCGCGTGCGGGTGTCCGGTCGTCGCGAGGATCTGGGTGTGCATGCGCGGGCCTGGGCGCGCGCACGCGGACACGTTCTCGTCACGGCCGACGAGCACGGCTTCGAGCTCGCGATCGGCACCGCCGACGTGCAGCGCTGGCACGGCGCGACTCGTGCGGGCGCGAGCGATCCACGGACGTCGGGCGCCGTCGCGGAGCACCCGCGCGGCGAGTGGGCGCTCGCGGCCCGCGGCGCGCTCGTCGAGGCGGGCACGGCCGCGATCGGCTTCCCCCTCGCCGACCGCGACCACGTCTGGGCCGACGAGGCGCCGCAGCTCTACGCGCAGGGCGCCGCGGCGCAGTGGGATCCCGCGCGCGCGATCCCCTGGGACGCGGCGATCGAGCACGCGCCGGAGATCGAGGACGCGATCGTCCAGGTGATGACGTATCTGATCGAGAACGAGACCGCGGCACTGCTCGTGCCCGCGCGCTTCCTCGCGCAGATCCATCCCCACTTCCGCGAGGTGCTGCAGGTGCTCGCGCTGCAGGTCGCCGACGAGGCGCGACACATCGAGGTGTTCACGCGCCGCGCCACCCTGCTCCGCGCGCAGCTCGGCACCTCGAGCGCCGGCGGCCAAGCCTCGCTGCGCACGCTGCTCGACGAGCCCGACTTCGCGCTCGCCTCGTTCCTGCTCTCGGTGCTCGGCGAGGGCTCGTTCCTCTCGCTGCTCTGGTTCCTCGATCGGCGCGCGCCCGATCCGATCACGCGCGCGGTCGCGCGGCTGGCCGCGCAGGACGAGGCGCGGCACGTCGCGTTCGGGCTCGCGCACCTGCAGCGCCACCTCGAGCACGAGCCGCTGCTCGCCGAGCGCATGATCGCCGCGGTACGGCGACGACACGACGCGCTCGCCCACACTGCCGGGCTCAACGCGGACGTCTTCGATGCACTCGTGGTGATCGCGGCGGGTGCATTGACGCCGGCGGCCATCTCGAAGGGCCACGCCGCCGTGCGCGAGCTGGTCGCCGACATGGATCGCGGACGGCAGCGTCGGCTGGTGCGACTGGGATTCGCGGCGGAGCAGGCCGACGAGCTCTCGCAGCTGCACACGCGCAACTTCATGTGAGGGAATAACCCCGGGCGAGGTCTCGTTGTCGCCGTCCGATGGCGGTCGTGCATGTGCGCAAGCCTGCGCCTGCGTTCGGTTGGCTCACCGCTGCGATCAAGCTGCTCGCGCTGGTCGTCGGTGGCGCAGCGACGCTGCTGCTCGGCACCAGTCTGCTCGGAACCTGGCTCGACGCGGTCTGGCTGCAGGTCGCCATCGTCACCGTGGTGGCGATCGGCGTACCGCTGTTGCTCGCGGATCGCCTGCTGCCGCGCAGCGGCGAGGCGCGGCCGGGGCTCGTCACCGACGTCACCGCGATGACGTGGATGGGGGTGGCAATCGCCGCGCTGGTGGTGGGGCCGACCACGCTGTACGCCGCGTTCGAGGCCGAGGCGCTGCGCTACGACGCCGCCGAGCACCACCGCTCGGCGTGGTCGCTGCGGTGGCTCGCCGGGATCCCGACGCCCGAGCCGATCGCGACGGAGCCCGCGCCCGCGATGACTGCGGCGCCCTCGACGGCGCCGGTGCCGAGCGTCGCGGCGGGCGCGGAGTACACCGTGGCGCCGCCGGTCGCCGAACGTCGACCGCTCGAGCCCGCCGCGCTGTTCGAGCGCTGGGCCCCGTCCGTCGTCACGATCCGAGTGGGCACGCACGCGATGGGCACGGGCTTCGTCATCGACGGCCACGGCACGATCGCCACCAACCATCATGTCGTCGAGGGTGCCGAGCGGCTCGTGGTGAAGCTCTACGACGGTACCGAGGTCGAGAACGTCGAGCTGCTCGAGACCAACGTCGAGCACGATCTCGCGCTGATCCGGGTGAGCACCGACAAGCCGTTGCCTCCCGTCGCGCTCGGCGTCTCCGACGAGGTCGTGGTCGGCGAGGAGGTGATCGTCATCGGCAACCCGCTCGGGCTCGAGCACACGCTCACCGATGGGCTCGTCTCGGCGCGGCGACTCTACGAGGGCAAGAAGTACATCCAGATGTCGGCGCCGGTGTCTCCGGGCAACTCCGGTGGTCCGGTGTTCAATCGGTTCGGCGACGTGGTGGGTGTGACGGTCGCGAAGCTCTACGGGGAGAACCTGAACCTCGCGGTGCCCATCGATCTGCTCAAGCCGATGATCAAGTCGGAGTATCCCAACGCTCGTGGGCTCGGAAAGTCGAGGTGGTGATGCGCCGCGCAGTGGTGTCGTGCTGTCTGGTCGCGATGCTCGCGGGTGCGACGGTCATGGCCGCGGGTCGCGAGTCGCCGCGCATCGTCGAGACGGTCGTGGCGACGTCGGACTCCGCACCCGCGGTCGCGGTCGACACACCCGCGCCAGTGCCCGCCGCCGCGCCCGTCGCCCCCACCGCGTCGCCGCCCGTGGCGGTGCCGCTGTCGGTCGTCGCATCGAGCTGGGAGCTGCTCGCGCCCGCAGTGCTCCCCGAGCACGGCGGCTCGAACGAGCGCGCGTTCGTCGATGCCGGCGTCGCGCTGAGCTTGTCGGCCACGAGTGATCCGGCGGAGCTCGAGGCGCGGCTGGGTCGCGGTGGCGTCGCGGGCGGAGCCGACGTCGCGCTCATGCCCCTGCCCGTCTTCGTCGCGTCCTACGAGCGGCTGCGCGCGTTGTCTCCGCAGGTGTTCTTCGTCGTCGCGTGGTCGCGCGGCGGCGACGTCCTCACCGGCAACGGCGCGCTGATGATCGCTCCTCCGGCGAAGGGCAAGGTCGTGCTCGCCGGTCGACCGGGCTCTGCGGAGACGATGGTCGGCCTGTTCGCGCTCGAGGCCGCGGGCGTGTCCGCGGCGCGAGTCGAGCAGCTCGCGACGACCGCGGCTCCGCCGGGCAACGCGCTGCACTCGCAGCAACGTCGACGCTCGCGGGAGATCGACGCGCGCAAGGTGCTGCTGTCGACCGCCGACGCGGTGCATCTCGTGCCGATCGTCGCGGTCGCGCCGAAGGGCGTACTGGTCGACAAGCACGACGCGCTGGTCGGATTCTCCCGCGTGTGGCTCGAAGGGGTCGCGCGGCTCGAGCTCGATCCGCCCAGCGCGGCGCGGAAGCTCGCGGCACACGCGGGTGCACCGCAGGCGGTGGATCTCATCGACGCGCTGGGCTGGCTCGAGTTCGTCGAGCTGCCGGAGATGGCGGCGGCGTCCGGGCTCGCCGGCCGTCGGGCCGCGAGCCTCGACGTGCTGTTCGCCGAGACCTGGACGTTGTGGCGCGACTCGGGATTGCTCGCGACGCCGCCACCCGAGCACGCGCCCCTCAACGCGGTGGTGATCGCCGAGCTGGTGGGCTCGTCGAGCACGGCCGGCACGCCGCGTACCGCTCGGCGCTGGGCCGAGCACTCGGGCAGCGGCAGCCCGATCCTCGTGCGCAGGATCCCGGGCCACGCGCTCGACGATGCCGCCGAGGCTGCGCTCGTGGGCGAGCTCGGCTTCCTCGCCGACGTGTTCGCGCGCTCGCGGATCCGCGTCTGGGTGCCGCGAGATCCCGAGACCGGGCACCGCGTCGCAGTCCGGGCCGCGGAGCGTTTCGGGCTCGACCCCGAGCAGATCGTCGTGCGCTCCGATCGCGGCCGACCGCGCGCGACCGCAGCGGTGCTCGAGGTGCTGCGCGCGAGCTGAGGCGCTCGGGCAGAGTCGGACCCACATCGTCCCGCGTGTGGCCGCTTGCGGTCGCGTTGTGGATGGGTCACTGTCGAGCCGATGTCGCGCGCGCTCGCATCGCTGGCGGCAGTGCTCGTGGTCTGCGCGAGCCCGCTCGCATCGGCGGCCCCGACCGCGGCAGGCCGGGCACGCCTGCCCGACAACACGCCGGATCGACGCACGGGGCTCGGCGCGTCGATCGGCGATCCGATGGGGCTGTCGCTCAAGCACTTCCTCGCGACGCGGCACGCGTTGCAGGCCGAGCTGGGATGGTTGCCGCTCCACCACGGCGCCGGCGGGATCTCGCTCGACTACCTCTGGCACTCGCGCGTGCTCGGCTCGAACCCCGACGTCGACGCGGTCGGCTACATCGGCGGCGGCGTCGGCCTGGCGCTGTGGGGACGGCAGACCTATGCGGGCTACGACGGCCCGCTCGTCGGCGGTCCGTTGTCCGGCGCGCGCGTGCACGCCGGCTTGATGGTGCGGCTGCCGGTGCTCGGGCTGGCGTTCCACTGGGAACGCGTGCCGCTCGACACCTGTCTCGAAGGCGGTTGGGCACCGCTGGCGATCGAGGGCCCGAAGGCGTCGTTCGGGCCGGCCCACATCACGATCGCGTTGAAGTTCCGCTACTATTTCGGGCTGCGATCGCAGGCGCGCGAGCGTCGGCGAGCCGACGACGACGACGACGACGACTTCTAGGCTCGTCAGTAGATCGGCTGGCAGTCGACGAAGCCCTCGACCTTCGCCGTCTCGCGCCACGCGTTCTCGCCGCTCACGTACACGCCGCCGGTGAACGGGAGCGACTCGCCCTTGGCCAGCACCTGCTTCAGATCGTCGGTCGCCTGGAAGCGATCGATCGACGCGATCTTCCCCGCCGCGTCCCTGAACGCCACGACGTACTCGGGATAGCGACAGCCGCCCTCGCCGTCGTTGCGGATCGTGCCGCTGAACGTCCGCTTGCGCTCGAAGTCGGCCTTGCCGTTCGTGCCGTCGACGACGTCGAGCGCCACCGCATGCGGCGGATCGTCGGCCACCATCGCTCGCTTGGGATAGAGCTTGTGGAACGCGATGTCGCCGTCCACCGCCGCCAGGTTGCGCGTGAAGAAGAACGGCACCGTCTGGCCCGGCTGCACGAAGTGCACCTCGGCGTAGATCGACTCGCCGGGCGTGAAGTCGCCGGCGTCCTGGGCCGACAGCGTACCGATGGACTCCACGCCGAGCATCGCGCCGTCCTTGCCGTGGAAGGTCAGCTGCGCGCTCATGCTCTCGAACACCTTCGTCGAGTGGTTGGTGATCTCGCCGTACACCATGTACTGCGTCCAGTAGTCCTCCTTCTTGTCGCCGGTGCGCGGCGGACTGATCACGGTGTGCGTCGCGACGGAGATCCCCGAGACCACTTCGGTCGCGTCGACGAACTTCGCACCGCTCGGCGCGGCCATGGGCTCGACGACGGGCGCTGCAACGGCTGCGCTCGCGGGTGCCGGCCGCGACGTCTCGGCGAGCGGGGTCGCGGCTGCGCCGACGGTCGCACGCGGATCACAGGCCGCGACCATGGCGACGAGCACCATCACAGGGAGCAAGGAGTGCGGGGACTGGGTTCGAGCCGACATCTCGATCGGGCAGTACCCGAGCGACGTCGGCGGTTTTCGCTGCGGTTTCGCGCACGTGATCGAACGCCACGGGCGCGGGTCTATCCTCCCCGAATGCTCCGCGTCGTAGCCGCGCTCCTCGTCGCCGTTGCGCTCGCGTGCACGTCGTCGCGCTCGGAGCCCGCGCCGGCGGAACCCGCTGCGAAGGCGAGCGCGCCCACACCTCGCGCGGAGGACCCCGTGACTGCGAACGCCGACGCCGAGGGACTCGAAGAGCTCGATGCCGTCGTGGCGATCGACGCCGAGCCCGGCGGCAAGCGGTTCCAGGGCGTGTGGCTGGTGCAGCCCGGCGGCACGCGCTGGGTGATTTCCTACCGCGCCGAGCCGTGGCTGCGCGAGTTCGAGGGCCAGAAGGTGCACGCCCGCGGCCGCCGCTGGACGCCCGAGGGTCAGGCGATCGATGCGACGCACTTCCGCCTCGAAGACATGCGCGTCGTCGATCCAGCGGCGGGCGCCACGTTCGTGGAGGTCGGCCCCGAGCGCACGCTGCACGGCAAGATCCGCGTCGACATCGGTGCCGCCGGCACGAAGTCCGCCGGCGAGCGCTGGCACGTGCTCGACAGCGAGACCGAAGGCAGCTTCATGCTCGCGAACACGCCCGACGATCTCGTGCTCGACGTGCGCATCGCCGTGCGCGCGCGCAACATCGTCCACTCGCCGTTCGTGGCCCACCGTGGCGGTCCGACGTTGTGGGTGCTCGACGTCGATCGCAATCCGTGATGAGCTGGGTCGCCGATGTCCGAGCTCGAAGACTACCTCGCCCGGCTGACTCGAGCCGCCGACGATCTCGCGCTACGTCAGCGACCCTCGGACTGCGCGATCGCGCTGACCGACTCGATCGCGCACGTGCGCGACGCCGACTGGGATGCCGTCGTGGGCGCGCGCTTCTTCATGGGCCGCGACTACCTCGCCGCCATCGAGCGCGCCCGCCCGCCGCGCATGACGTTCCGCTATGCGCTCTGCTACGACGGCAAGCGTCCGATCGCGGCCGCCGCCTACCAGGTGATGGACATCGCACTCGACGCCTTCGGCTCGCGGGCCGAGCTCCCGCCCGCGCCCGAGGAGTCGCTGCGCGACGTGGTGCGCAAGGTCAGGCGCAACGTCGTGCGCACCGTCGGTGACGCGCTCGGCGAGAGCGGGGCCCAGCGTCTGCTCATCAACGGCAACGGGCTCGTGAGCGGCGAGCACGGCCTCGCGATCGCCGAGGGCGTCGACCCGCGCCGGGCCGTGCATGCGCTCGCCGACGCGACCTACCGCATCCGGCGCGCGGAGAAGCTGCACGGATCGATCGCCAGCGTGCTCATCAAGGACTTCTTCGGGCCCTCGCGCACGTGGGCCGACGAGCTCTCGCGCTTCGGCTACCACCCCTTCGAGGTCGACCCCAACATGGTGGTCGAGATCGATCCGAGCTGGAAGAAGTTCGACGACTACCTCGCCGCGTTCTCGGCGAAGTACCGGCGCAAGGCCAAGGACGCGCGCAAGAAGGCCAAGCGGCTGCAGACGCGGCGGCTCGGCACGGCCGAGATCGTGCGCGACGCGGCCAAGCTGCACGAGCTCTACCTCGCCGTGCACGAGAAGGCGAAGTTCCGCCTGGCCAACCCCGGGCCCGACTACTTCCCCACGCTCGCCGAAGCGCTCGGCGACGACTTCGTGCTGCGCGTCTGGTCGCTCGACGACGCGCTGGTCGGCTGTAGCGCTGCGCTCGGCCGCGGCGAGTGCTTCGAGGCCCACATGGTCGGGCTCGACTACGACCACAACATCGAGCACGGCATCTACCAGAACGCGCTCTACGACTTCGTCGGCGATGCGATCACCCGCGGCGCACGCGAGCTGTCGATGGGACGTACCGCGCTGGAGATCAAGAGCTCGATCGGTGCGGTCGCGCGGCCGATGACCTGCTTCATGCGCCACGCGAACCCGCTCGGCAACCGCATCATCGCGCCGCTCATCGCCCAGATCGAGCCGACCGAGTGGACGCCGCGCAGCCCGTTCAAGGACGACGAGCCCGCCGCCTGAGCCGCGTGCTATCGTCCGCGGCGATGCGTTCGCTGTCGCTCTTCGCGTGCCTCTCGCTGCTCTTCGCCTGTGACTCCTCGCGCGGCCCCGGTGCGGCGGCAGCCGCTGCCGGCGAGCCCGAAGCCGGTGGTGCAGCCACCGCGAAGCCGGCGCGCGAGCCTGCGGATCCGAAGCTGCTCGACCCCTACGCCGCCGAGGAGCGCGCGCCGGATCTCTACAAGGTGAAGCTCGACACCACCGAGGGCGACATCGTGCTCGAGATCCACCGCGACTGGGCCCCGCGCGGTGCCGATCGCTTCTACAACCTCGTGAAGCTGGGCTTCTTCGACGACGTGGCGTTCTTCCGCGCGATCGCGGGCTTCATGGTGCAGTTCGGCCTGCACGGTCATCCCGACGTCAACAAGGCCTGGAAGCCCGCGCAGCTGAAGGACGACGAGCGCAAGCAGTCGAACACCAAGGGCACGATCAGCTTCGCGAACAGCGGCCCGAACACCCGCAGCACGCAGGTGTTCATCAACTACAACGACAACTTCCCGCTGGACGGCATGGACTTCGCGCCGTTCGGTCGCGTCGTCGAGGGCATGGACGTGCTCGCGAAGCTGCACACCGGCTACGGCGAGGGCGAGCCGAAGGGCAAGGGCCCCGATCAACGCAAGATCGAGCGCGACGGCAACGAGTACCTGCGCAAGAGCTTCCCCGAGCTCGACTGGATCGAGCACGCGACGATCGTGCAGTAGTCGCTAGCGCCGGACCAGCGCGTCCCACTCGTGGAGCACCGGCGCGACCTCGGCGTCGTCGCGCTCGCCCGACGCGCGCAGCCATACCCCGATGCGGCGCGCGTCGACGTCCACGCGGATCGTGTGCACGACCTCGGGCAGCCGTAGCTCCGTGACGAGCTTCCACAGCTCGTCGCGCGAGAACCCGTCGCGATGGCGACGCGATGCCGCGACCACGCGATCGTAGCGATTGCAGGCCTGCGGCTCGGCTTTCGTGCGCAGGTGATTCGTCGCGGCGAGCAGCTCGGCGCGCAGCGCATCCTCGCCGGGTCGCCGCGTCACGACCCCGTCGGACTCGACCTCGAGCACACGTGCGGGCGCACGCCCCGGCGCGAGCGGCTCGACCACGTGCACGATGTAGCTGCCCACGTGCTTCGCCGCGCGCACCACGTGCTCGACGTCGTCCGCCGAAGCACGGCCATCGGCATCGGGATCGCGACGCTCGAGCGCGTCGCGCAGCAGCAGGTTCGCCGGCGAGAAGCCGCCGAGCGCCGCAGTGGGGCTCGCCACGCCGTCGCCGTAGCCCATGTTGAACAGCCCGGTGACGCCGGCCTCGTTGATGCAGCTCAGGCAGCCGATGTAGCCGGCGAACGCGACCGACACGAGCGGCTGCCGCGTGGGCTCGTCGGGCATCGTCACGATCACGACCTGGTTCGCGAGCAGCTCGGGGTCGTCGCTCCAGTCGAGGTTGCGCACCACCGTCGGGCCGCCCTCGTCGAGCGCAGCGCCCCAGGCCGAGACCGACGAGCACCCGACGGCGATCAGGTCGGTCATCGCGTTGAGCGCGAGCAGATCGGCGACGCCCAGCTCGCGATCGAGCCGCTCGATGCGAGCTCCGCCGGCAGCACGCATGCCTTCGACGAGGCCCTCCGCCTCCTCGCGCAGGCTCGGCGGGATCGCCCCCGCACGCTCGAGCACGGCCCCGACCGCAGCCAGCGTCGCGGGCGGTACGGCATCGAGCGCATAGCCGTCGATCACCCGCAAGATGCGCTCGCGCAGCAGATACCCATGTGCGTGGCCGAGCTCGCGCGGCGTCCCCCACACGCGCAGCACCGGCGTGCCGCGCTCGTCGGTCAGCGTGCCCTTCACGCCTGCCACCGCACGTGGTGGCGCAACCGCGAGGGGCGGCGCGGCACCGGCGTCGTCGGCCGACGCCGAAGAGCTCGGCGCGCTCGAGCACGCCGACCCGAGCAGGCACGCGAAGAGTGCGATGCGCGTCACCACTCGCAGCCCATCGGCTTGGTGGCCTTCTGCGCGGCCGCGAGGGCGGCCTTGCACGCGGTCGCGAGCCCCGTCCGCGCAGGCCCGTCGGCCGCCTCTTTCCACGCCTTCGCGGTCGTGTCCATCGCGTCCAGCATCGCCTTGCGGGCAGCACCGGGCACCTTGTCGGCGACGCACTTCGAGTACTTCTGGATGTACTCGTCGCACTCGGGGATCCCGATCTCCACGAGCCCACCCGGCACGGCCGCAATGGCACCGGCCGCGACGAGCTTGGCGAGCTCTTGCTCGAGCGACTGTGAGCTCGCCTCGAGCTCGGCGATCTGCAGGTGGAGCTTTGCGACCTTCTCGCCGCTCGCACGCCCTTCGGCCTCGAGCACACCGATCCGGGCCTCCAGCTTCGCGATCGCGTCGGCCGGATTGCCGATCGCCGCGAGCATCGTCGCCTGCTCCGTGTCCTTCTTCTCCAGCGCCTCGACGCGCCGCTCGAGCGTCTCGACGCGGGCTTTGTCGCAACCGACGGCGAGGACGAGGACGAGGCCGAAGCCGGCGCGACGCATCGATCGCGATGATGACACGCCGACTGTTCGACGCACGCGCTTTGGCGCAGAATCGAGGCCGCCGATGGGCCCGCAGGGTGCGGGCCGGGCGGAACACGGACGGAACACGCCAATGACACGAGTCGGACCAGGAAGCACTCTGCAGATCAGCGCGAGGATCACCTATGTCCTCGGCGGCCGCGACACGAGCCAGGACTTCGAGGCGAATGCACTGACCTATGGGAGCCCGGCGCTGCCCGAGCTGGTCTGGGCCGCGCTCGCAGGCAAGCGTGTCGGTGAGCAGGTGACGTTGGAGCCGCGCGAGCCCTTCTCGCTCGGCGGCTTCGCCGAGCACGAGGTCTTCGAGGTTCCGCGCACGTCGTTCGCGAACGAACCGCGGGTCGGCGACGCGGTGCAGGTGCCGCAAGACGGCGGCGCGACCAAGACCATGAGCGTGGTGAGCGTCGAGGGCGAGCGCGTGCTCGTCAGCCCCAACCCGCTCGCGCTGAACCCCGTCAAGCGGGCACAGCTCACCATCGTCGAGGTCAGCGGCGGTTTGATCATCGACGGCGATCAGATCGATCCGAAGAGCGTCGTCCGCGTGCAAGCGCTCGAGCTCGACGGCGGCGACGGTGTGTTGCGGCTCAGTCGCGTCGGCCACGGCAACCTCCACGCCGGTGGCGGCGTCGTCGTGAACGACGGCACCGACGGTGGGCCGGCGCGCGGCCTCTGGATCTGGCACCCGACCGACTCGAACCACGTGATCTACAGCGCGAGCCCGGCGGGCAAGAGTCCCGCGGATCGCCAGTGCACCGCGGGCAACTTCGACGGCGGCCATCGCTTCCGGCTGCGCACGTACGCCGACGGTCAGGGCTTCCTGTTCGAGAACAGCGACGAGCAGGCGCTGGTCGACATCGACTCGAGGAACGGGCGGCTGTGGGCGAAGGGTGGCCTCTATTCCGGCAACTCCGACCTCTACTTCACGAAGACCGATCACAACCATACGGGCATCGGCAATGCCGTGGGGTCGGCCGCTATCGAGAACGCCGCGGACTACGGCGCGCTGATGATCCTCGGTCGCTCGGTCGGTGATCCGATGCGCCGCATCGTCAAGGTCTGGGACGTGATGAGCGTCGAAGGCGAATTCTCGGCGCAGCGCATGCTCAACAACAGCGACGCGCGCGACAAGCACTCGGTCGAGGACCTCGATCGCGGCCTCGCGGAGCTCGAGCGCCTGCGTCCCGTGTCGTTCGAGTGGAACGGCGCGCAGCCGGGCACGCGCACGTATGGCCTGCTCGCGCAGGAGGTCCGCGAAGTGCTCGGCGACGTCGTCGACGTCGGCAAGGACGACGACGCCAAGCTCAAGGTCTCGTATGTCGAGCTCATCCCGGTGCTCATCAACGCCGTGAAGCAGCTCTCCGCGAAGGTCGCGAGCCTCGAGGCGCAGCTAGCCGCACGCTGAGGTTCCGCGCTAATCTCGGCCGGCCATGCGCACGCTCATCACCGGCGGAACCGTCGTCACTGCCACCGATACCTTCGTCGCCGACCTGCTCGTCGACGAGGGCAGGATCGCCGGCCTCGCGGCCGCCGGTGGTGGTGCGCGGTTCGAGGGCAACTTCGACGAGACGATCGACGCCGCCGGGAAGTACCTCTTCCCGGGCGGCATCGATGCGCACACCCACCTCGACATGCCCTTCGGCGGCACGACGTCGTCGGACGACTTCGAGACCGGCACCATCGCGGCCGCGCACGGCGGGACCACCACGATCGTCGACTTCGCGATCCAGCCCAAGGGCAGCACGCTCAAGGTCGCGCTCGACACGTGGCACGCCAAGGCCGAGGGCAAGGCCGCGATCGACTACGGCTTCCACATGATCGCGACCGACGTCCCGCCGCCCGTGCTCGACGAGATGGGCGAGCTCGTGAAGGAGGGCGTCACCAGCTTCAAGCTGTTCATGGCGTATCCGGGCGTGCTGCTGCTCGACGATCAATCGATCTTCCGGGCGATGCTGCGTGCGGGCGAGCTCGATGCGCTCATCTGCATGCACGCCGAGACCGGGCTGCCGATCGACGTGCTCGTCGAGCGCGCGCTCGCAGCGGGCCACACCGCGCCGGTCTACCACGCGCTCACTCGGCCCGAGGTCGCCGAGGCCACCGGCACCGAGCGAGCGATCGCGCTCGCCGAGATGGCGAACGTGCCGGTCTACCTCGTGCACCTCTCGGCCCAGCGCGCGCTCGAGCGCGTGATGGAGGCCCGCGATCGCGGCCTGCCGGCCTACGCGGAGACCTGCCCGCAGTACCTCTTCTTCAGCGAGGACGATCTGCGCGGCACGCCCGAGGACGAGTTCGAGGGTGCGAAGTTCGTGTGCACGCCGCCGCTGCGGCCCAAGCACCACCACGATCACCTCTGGCGGGGCCTGCGGAACTACGACCTGCAGGTGGTCTCCACCGATCACTGTCCGTTCTGCATGAAGGACCAGAAGGAGCTGGGCCGCGGCAACTTCGCGAAGATCCCGAACGGCATGCCCGGCGTCGAGACGCGGCTCTACCTCATGTGGGAAGCCGTGCGGCAGGGCAAGATCTCGATGAACCGCTTCGTCGAGATCACGTCCACCGCGCCGGCGAAGATCTTCGGCATGTATCCGCGAAAGGGCACGCTCGCCGTCGGGGCCGACGCGGACATCGTCGTCTGGGACCCCGAGAAGGTGCACACGCTCTCGCACGAGACGCTGCACATGCGCGTCGACTACTCGCCCGTCGAAGGCCGCGAGGTGGTCGGTGCACCGGTGCTCGTCATGCAGCGCGGGCGCACGCTCGTGAAGAACGGGATGTTCCACGGCCAGCCCGGCGCCGGTCAGTTCCTGCGGAGAGGCACGTGGAGCCTGTGAGCGATCGCGGGCTCTGGAACGAAGATCTCGCCCCCACCCCGCCCGCCGAGCGCACCTGGACGCTCTGGCACGTCGCCTCGCTGTGGGTCGGCATGGCCGTGTGCATCCCGACGTGGATGATGGCCGCCGACATGGTCAAGGCCGGGATGAGCGTCGTGCAGGCGCTCGTCACCGTCGCGCTCGGCAACATCGTCGTGCTGATCCCGATGCTGCTCGATGCGCACCCGGGCACCGCCTACGGCATCCCCTTCCCCGTGTTCGCGCGCGCCGCCTTCGGCGTGCGCGGAGCCAACCTCGCCGCGCTCGCACGTGCGCTCGTCGCGTGCGGATGGTTCGGCATCCAGACCTGGATCGGCGGCGGCTCGATCCACGCGATCCTGACCGTCGCGGGCGTCGAGGGCGGCGCCGCGATCCCGGCGCTCGGCATCGACGGGCTCCAGCTGCTGTGCTTCCTCGCGTTCTGGCTGGTCAACGTCTACTTCATCTGGCGCGGCATCGAGTCGATCAAGTGGCTCGAGTCGCTGGCCGCACCGTTCCTGCTGATCGGCGGCACGGTGCTGCTGGTATGGGCGTGGTCGACCCATGGCACCGGCAAGCTGTTCGACGCGCCGGGGCTCGAGGGCGCTGCGCTCGCGTCGACGTTCGGCCCGTTCTTCACGGCGATGGTCGCGTTCTGGGGCACGCTCGCGCTCAACATCCCCGACTTCTCGCGGTTCTGTCGCAGCCAGCGCGATCAGATCATCGGACAGTCGATCGCGCTGCCCACCACGATGACGTACTTCGCGTTCATCGGCGCCGCGGTGTCGAGCGCGACCGGGATCTGGGACCCGAGCGTGCTGGTCGCGAGCTTCTCGGCACCGGTGGTCGTCGTCGTGGGGCTGCTCGGGCTCGCCGTCGCCACGCTGTCGACGAACATCGCCGCCAACGTGGTCTCGCCGGCGAACGACTTCAGCAATCTGGCGCCCGGCAAGGTCGACTACAAGCTCGGAGGCTACATCACCGCGGCGCTCGGCATCGTGATCATGCCGTGGAAGCTGACCAACAATTACGTGTTCGGCTGGCTCGGGGGCTACGGCGCGCTGCTCGGACCGATCTGCGGCGTGCTCATCGTCGACTACTGGGTGCTCCGCAAGAAGCGACTGGTCGTCGACGATCTGTACCGTCGCGGCGGCGAGTACGAGTACACCGGTGGATGGAATCGGTGGGCGGTGATCGCCACGGTGCTCGGCGTCGCGCCGAACCTGCCTGGCTTCCTGCACGCGGTCGCGCTGGTCGACGCGGTGCCAGCGGTGTTCGATGCGCTCTATGCCTACAACTGGTTCGTCGGCTTCGCAGTGGGCGCCGCGGTGTATCTCGTGGGCATGCACCGCGTTCGCCGCTGATGCCAGCGATCGACCCGGCCGAGGTCGACACTCGTGCAATCGTGCAGACCATGGATTATGGAAATCGGGTAGGTATGTGCGGATTCACGCTCGCCGCGGCGACGCTGATCGCATGCGGTGGCTCGAGCGCGCCGGCGGACGGCTCCGAGACCACCGGCGACCCGCCGCCGACCACGTCGAGCACCGCCGGCTCGACGGAGAGCACGAGCACGGCCAGCTCGACGGAGAGCACGAGCACCACGGCCGACCCCGAGTCGACGACCACGGCGGGCGACACCGACGCCGACGATCCGCTGCTCGTCTGCCACCAGCTGCCTGCGGCGGCCACTGCGATGTGGCAGGTCGGCGAGGAGGTCGAATCGACCGCCCAATCCACGGGCGAACGCATCGCGGCGGCGGGCGCCCGCACGTGGCCACTGGCGCTCGAGCTCCTGCGCGTGACCGATGCCGCCCAGCATCCGTCGCTCGCGAGCGCGCCGACTTCGCTGGCGTTGGTGCTGGGCATGGCGCACCTGCGCTTTCCCGGCTCGCAGTGCGCCGACTCGATCCACGCGACGATCGGCTGGGACGAAGACGGCGACGACCTGCACCAGACGCTCGGCGCGAGCTCGACCACGCTCGAGTCCCGCGCGCGGCCCGAGGGCGAGGACGGCTCGGGCCCGGTGATCATCGGGCTGCGCCCGTCGACGTGGGAGATCGGCGCGGGTGGGGCTCCGACCGTGAGCGAAACCCAGCTCCTGTTCGGCGGCGCGATGAACACGGTCACGAACAACGGCGAAGATGGGCTCGCTGCGATAAACGACGTGATGAACTGCGTGATCGAGCAGCAGTCGCACGGGCTCCTGACCGACTTCCTGCCGGAGTCGTTGCCCACGGCAGACACGACCGCGTTCGACCTGAACGTGGCGTACCTGAGCGCGCCGTGGACGAGCGCGCTCGTCGAGGACGATCCGCTGGCCTTCGTGCGTGATGGCGGCGCCGAGGTCGAGCTGCCCGCGATGTTCGGCACCGTGGAGAACGGGAGCTACTACACCGACGCCTCGTTGACCGCCGTCGACCTGCCGCTCCGCGGCGGCGATCTGGTGATGCAGCTGGTCGTGCCGCAACCCGACGCCTTCACGAGCCTCACGGCGTTCGTCGAGGCCGTCACGCCGGAGCAGCTCGAGCTCGCGCGCTCGAGTGGCCAGCAGGGCACGATCGAGATCACGATGCCGAAGTTCCACATCGACAGCAGCAGCATCGACTACCACGAGCCGCTCGGCCTCGATTGCGAGCTCTTCACCCTGCGCGCGCTCGTCCACGGCGCCACCGTGGCCGTCGACGAAAAGGGCATCGAGGCGGCCGCGGCCAGCGTCGGCGAGGACTGGGAGACCGGCACCGGTCCGGGCGAGACGATCGCCACGGTGGTGATCGATCACCCATTCCTGTTCTTCGTCTACGACCGCGAGACCTCGCACGTGCTGTTCAGCGGCCGCTACGCCGGCTGAGCTAGCAGGGTGCGGAAGAACGCGAAGCGTTCTTCCGGACACCCTGCTCCGT
>CAZFKC010000132.1:15702-27218 GCA_964519175.1 uncultured Nannocystaceae bacterium | reverse complement strand
ATGCGAGCGCGAGCGCGGGCGATGAGCGCGGTCGCGGGCGCGAGCGATGGGCGCGGGTGCGGGCGATGAGCGCGAGGGCCAGCGCGGGCGCGAGCCCGGACGCGGGCGCGAAGGCCAGTGCGGGCGCGGGCGCGGGCGCGGGAAGCGAGCGCGAGCGAGGGGGGTGATGCGGGCGCGAGCGGGGGGGTGATGCGGGCGCGAGCGAGGGGGTGATGCGGGGCGCATCGGCCGAGTTTCCGGGAGAGGGAAATTCGCCGGACCAGAGGCGCTCGGGCGCTTTCATTTGCCCGCCTCGGGAAAGAACGCCTGCCTGAGATCGCCGTGGTCGGCTCTGACGTTTCGAGTTTCCGCCTCCGGGAAACTCGAGCCGTGCGTCGAGCTTCGGATGCCCCGAGTTTCCATTTTGGCGGAAGCCCGACGGCACCGCACGCGCGTCGGTCGCGATGGGCATGTCCTGTCCGGACCGGGCAGCGTACCGAGCGTCCTCCGGGGACGGACAAACGGAATTCGGCGACGGCGTGCGTCCGGACCAGGCCGCGCAGCGCACCGGGCTTCAGCCGTGGCCGGACAAGCGCTGCGCTGGCTCGCGCGGGGGCAATCGCAGCAGCCGCGCATCCCCGAGCACGAGCCGCGGCGCGCCGAGCAAACGCGTGTCGAGGCTCGCGGTGAGGTTGCGGATCGTGCGCGGACAACATCCGCATACGTCCGCCAGCTTCGCGATCGAGCTCCACCCCTGCTCGAGCGCGAGACCCACGAACAACGCGCGCGGCAGTCCACGCTCGCGGATCGCTCCGACACGCGTCCGTGTCGCCGAGGCGACGGCTTCCGCGATCGTGCGCAGCGGGATCGAGGGCAGGTTGGTGGGCGGCGCCGCGATCGGAAACGGTGTGCCTTCGACCGCAGCGTGCGGATCGCCGCTCACATAGGCGTGGTGCCGCGCGGCGAATCCGGGCAACGGGGCCTCGAGCACGCGCGCGAGCCGATCCGCGGTGACCCACGGATCCACGCACGCGCCGACGAGGTCGCGATGGGTGCTCCACGGCCACGCGAGCGGGCAGCGCACGAGATCGTCGCGGCACGGATTCAGCGCGACATAGCGAAGCTCGCGACGGAGCGTGCGAGTGTTCTCGATGATCGTCACGCGCGCCATGCGAGCGGTGCCCGCCACTCCAAAGACGCGCGCGAAGTGGCCCAGGAGCCGCGCGAGCCGCTGGTTCGCGAGCTCCGGCGAGGTCTCGTCCCCGACGATCGCATGCGGGTGATCCGGCATGAGCGAGCAACCGAGCGCACGCGGAAACGCCTCGCGCATGTACTTCCAGAGCCAGCCACCCGTGTCCTCGCGGGTCAGGTCGGGCGTGTGCGGGGGCATCTTCGCAGTGAGGTGGAACCAGACGCGCTGCGGCATGTCCCGCCCTGTCGACCACGACGCGCGGGCGTTGCACGCAATCCGTCGACGCGGAGCGAGATCCTGCGGACGGGGAGGCCCAAGCCGCGCATTCGGGACGCGAGCTGCGTCGCGTACGAGTTTCCCCGGACCGGAAGCTCGAGCGCCGGCGGGGCTCGGAGAGCGCGCGGCGCGAGGGCTTCCTCGAAAGGGGAAACCGAACGCCGGCCGGGCTCGGAGGGCGCGGCGCGAGAGCTCGCCGTATCGGAACTGGAGTCCCGGCCCGGTGAACCTGCCCCGGATCGGTGGAGACCGCAGGAAACTCGAGGCGCCGGGTAGACCGGCGACGGCCGAGCCGCCTCGGATCCTCGGCGTCGACGGTGGAACCTCGCGGCGCGGGTCTGGCGTCGAACGACAACGGGCGCGGCCGCGGTACGCTCGTCCGCGACAATGGCCAAGCCGAAGTTCTACTGGAAGAGCACGTGCACGAGCTGTCGCAAGGCCCGCGCGGCGCTGCAGGAGCAGGGCATCGAGGTCGAGGAGACCAACTACGCCCGCAAGCCGCTCGACGCGGACACGATCACGGCGATCGTGAAGGCCGTCGGCGGCGTCGCGGCTGTGCTCAACACGCGGCACGAGATCGCGAAGACGAAGGGCTGGGGCGAGGACCCGCCGCGCGAGGCCGACTTCGTCGCGGCCGCGGCGAAGGAGCCGAACCTCCTGCGCCGGCCGATCCTCATCCGCGGCAAGACCGTGATCGTCGGCTACGACAAGACCAACGAGGCGCGCTGGGCCAAGCTGTGAGCCGTCCGCCGGCGTGACCGCGGCGACCCTGATGCGAGCGAGCGCGAGTTTCCTCGAGCGGGAAATTCGTCGGGCCAGAGGCGCTCGGGCTCGCTCGTTTTCCCGCCTGGAGAAGGTGCGGGCCGCCGGGTCCGTCGCCACCGCCTCGGAGGGCTCGAAGTTCCGCGTCCGGGAAACTCGAGCCGCCGGTGCGAGCTCGGAGGCGCCGAGCTTCCCGATTCGGGAAATCCGACGCACCCGCGGGCGCGCGGAGCCTGCGTCCGCGGATGCCGACCGCGGCGCGCGAGACTGCGGCGCGCCGGCCCGTGCCGCGCGGCGCCTCCCGACGTACACCCCGATGCACCCCGAGCGCCGTGCGCGACGCCGAGCGCCGTGCGCGACGCCGAGCGCCGTGCGCGACGCCGAGCGCCGTGCGCTCCGCGACGCCGCACAACCTCAGCGGACCTCACAACCTCAGCGCGCCTCACGACCTCAGCGCGCCTCACGACCTCAGCGCGCCTCACAACCTCCGCGACGCCTCACGACCTCAGCGCGCCTCACAACCTCAGCGCGCCTCACGACCTCAGCGACGCCTCACAACCTCAGCGCGGCCGAGAGGAACGCGGCCGCGCCGAGCATCGATCCGCAGAAGCCGCTCGCGCCGACGACGAACCAGGGAATCACGCGGCGTCGCTGCGCGTCGCTGAGTCTCTCGTGCATGTGCGTCGGGCTCCACCACCACAGGCGCGGTGGACGAGGAGCCAACGCCCGATAGAGCGCGATGTGATAGCCGACGCCGGCGAAGAGCCCGATCACGAACGAGCCGGCGATGAGCGCCGCAGCGAGCTGGAGCCCGAAGCGCGCCGGCAACGAGACGAGCACCACCGTGACGATGCACGCCATCACGATCAGCAGCTCGGGCGAGAAGCGTTGGGACAGCCGCAGCACGCTCGCCGCCCATCGTAGATCGCTTCGCTCGTCCGTGCGTCCTGCTCGCGCGATGACCATCCGCGGATGCGCGCTGCTGCTGGGTCTGCTCACCGCCTGCACGAGCGCGAGCGTGCCGCGCGAGGAGACCCCCGAGAGTCCCGAGCCCGCCGCGGCCGCCCCGCCGCCGAGCAGCCCGCCGAGCCCGGCCCCACACGCCCCGTCCGTCGCCACCGCAGCGCCCGCGCCGGTCGAGATCACGAACGTGCTGCCCGGTCGCTTCGCGATCACCAGCAAGGACGGCATCGGGCTCGACCCGCGCGCGATCATCGAGAAGCAGGGCAAGGACGGACAGTGGTCCGCGCTCACCGGCCTCGAGCTCGGCCGCGGCTTCGCGCTGCGGCTCGGCTGCGATCGCGAGCCCGAGCCGTGCGTGCAGCTCGGGGCCGGCCGCGAGCTCTCGCCGGTGCCGCTCACCGGCATGAGCTGCAGCTCGCAGTGCAACCAGAGCTGCGACAAGAACGCGTGGCTCGGCGCCGGCAGCTATCGCCTCACGGTGCGCACGTGCGACGGCAAGCCCGCGGCGAGCGGACCCGCGTTCGCGCTGCCGGCCGAGCACCACGACGCGGAGCAGCTGCTCCGCTGGGGGCTCGGCGAGGAGCTCGTGTCCGGCACGATCATGCGGCTCGACGTCGGCCGGGCCCGCGACGAGGTCGACGCGGTGGGCACCCCCGGCAAGCTCGGTGGGCATCCCATCACGAAGCGGAGCGAGCGCGCGCTCGATGCCGAGTCCCTCGCGCAGCTGCGGGCGCTGCTGCAGGACCGCAACGGCTACGAGGATCGCCTCGCCCGCCGATGCGCCCACACGATGGAGGTCGGTCTGCGGCTGGTCCGCGCACCCGCGACTACCGGTGCCGCGAAGGCGCAGATCGTCGACGTGCTGCTCGACTTTCCCTGTCAGCGCATCTGGTTCGTGGTCGGCGACGATGCACGTGCGGTCGCAATCCGCGGCGGCTCGATCTTCGATCCCTCGGAAAAGGGCTGGTTCGCGTTCCTGCGCCGAGCGCTGCCCGACGATCGCGACGTCGCGAAGCTCGAGTGAGCGCCGAGCACGCCGAACGCGTGGCCGGAAACTGTCCAGCGCGAAGGTGGTCGGATCCGGGACGCGGCGCTTCGCGCGATCGTGCACGCGTGCGTTGAGGCAAGTCGCGCAGGCCGTCGCATTGTTGATTCGCTCGTTTCGGCCATGCGATCGTGCCCGGTGAAGCGGGGTCGGGAGACATGCAGACGACGTTCGACAAGGTGGCGGTCGCGGTGTTGCTCGGCGCGGCGTGCAGCGACTCTCCGGGCCCGGCCGGCACGGCCGAGGGCGACGGTACCGGCGAGTCCATGAGCACGACGGCGCCGTCCGAGGAGAGCGGACCCGGTACGACGGGCACGGGTGCCGTCACGAACGGCGGCAGCAACTCGATGAGCGACTCGTCGCCCGACACCACTGCAGCGGAGTCGAGCGACGACGAGGGCAATGGCATCAAGCTCGACGTCGCCACGCTGCCCGACACCCCGGAGCAGCCGTGCGTGATGAACGGCGGCGGCAACGGTGGACCGGCCTGGTCGTATCTGTGGGCCTCGAACGCGGGCCAGGGCACGATCTCGAAGATCGACACCGAGACCGTGACCGAGGTCGGCCGCTTCATCACGCGCCCCGACGGCGTCGGCGATCCGTCGCGCACGAGCGTCAGCCAGTCCGGCCACGTCGCGGTCGCGAATCGGTCGGGTGGCGTCACCAAGATCTACGCCGACGTCTCCTTCTGTCAGGAGAGCAACGGCACGCCCGGCATCCAGACCTCGAACAGCAACGCGTATCTCGCGTGGGGCGAAGAGGAGTGCGTCGCGTGGCACACCCCGTTCAACTACGAGAGCCAGCGGCCGGTCGCGTGGGCCCAGGGCACGCTGAACGAGGAGACGTGCACGTACGTCGACGAGCGGCTGTGGACCGCGGGTCGGCTCGGCAACCAGTTCGACGTGCTGCTGCTCGACGGTGACACCGGCGCGGTGATCGACTCCGTCTCGATCGCGGGGCTGCAGAACGACTTCTACGGGATGTACGGCGGCGCCGTCGATGGCGACGGCAACTTCTGGGCGTCGACGCTCGGCTCGGGCAATCGGCTCGTGCGTGTCGATGCGGACACGATGGACTACGAGGTCTGGAACACGCCGGTCGGTCCGCACTGGTACGGCATGACTGTCGACGACCAGAACCAGGTGTGGATCTGCTCCGAGCAGGCCGGCCGCTTCGACTACGCGACGCAGACCTTCACCACTGCGGTCGTCGGCGGCTACACCGGCTGCATGGCGGAGCGCGGCGAGGACGGCCTCCTGTGGATGTCGACGAGCGGCGGCGGGATCATCGGGGTCAACCGCGAGACGCTCGCCGTCGATGCGAGCTGGCCGACGCCCGGCTCGTACGGCATGAGCATCGACTTCTATGGCTACGTGTGGACCGTCGAGAACGGCAACGCCGCGCACCGCGTGGATCCGAACACCGGCACCGTGACCTCGTACAACGGCCTCACCGGCGCGTACACGTACAGCGACATGACCGGCTACGCGTTGACGAACGCCGGTGGCGGCGTCCCGAGCGGTTGATCGTCACTCGACGCCGTACGGCACGAACGGCGTCGGGCTGCAGCGCTTCGCGTTGAGCTTCGCGAGCTCGCTGCTCGTGAACCCGAGCTTCGAGCTGCGCGGCATCCAGCGGCGCACGAAGGCCTCGATGCGCGCGCGCGCGTCGCCGGCTGCGCTCGCCCGCTCGGCGGCGAGCGGCTCGTCGACCTCCGGTGGAATCGCTGCACACGCGGCGTCGTCCCACAGCGCGAACACGATCTCGCGGCGGCGTGCGTCGTCGATGCTGCGGTCGTGCAGCAGCTTGCCGAGTTTCACCGAGATCTCTCCGCTCGCGCGCTCGAGCCTCGCACGCTGCGCATCGATCGCGAGCCGGATCCGTTGCTCGCGGGTCTGCTCGAGCAGCCGCGTCGCATCGCGCGGCGATGCGGGCAACCACCCGAAGGTCCCGGAGAGGCCCAGCACGACCGGTGCGGTCGCATGTGGGATCGGATCCTTGCTGCCCGACTTCACCCCGCGCCGGCCGATGCAGCGCCCGAGCGCGCACGCGGCCGCACGCGCGTGGAGCGAGCGCGGCACGTCGACCTGCACCGAGCCGTCGGGCCGGAATCGCACCTCGATCGGGGAGACGCTGCGATCCTCGAGCACACCGGGGGGCGCGAGGCCAGGTGGGGATGGTGCGTCGCGTGGACCGGTGCCGCGCTTGCGGATCTCCGGCGTGAGCGTCGGCGCGGGAGGCTCGTCGCGCGCGCGCTCGAGCTGCACCTCGTCGGCGGCGCGCGTGCGAGGTGGTGGAGCGTCGATGCTCGGCGCGGGTCCGAGCACCGCGATCGCGAACGTGTGGCCGAGCCAGGCCATCGGCCCTCCACGCTAGCACTGTCGCGTAGGTGTCGCCCCGTGTTGTGGGACGAAGTCGCTGCCATTTCGTGGCAGGCTCGAACCGCATGCGAAACGCCAGCAACGGGGAGATGCGGCAGAGTGAACGGCCGCGAGGATGCGCGAAGATGGTTCGAGGCGGGGTCTGTGGGATTGCGACGGCGTTCGTGTGTGGGTGCTTCTCGTCGCCGCCGGTCGTCGGCGATCCGGCGAGCTCGAGCGAAGGCAGCTCGGAAGCGAGCGGCGACACGACCACCGGCACGCTCACCGGCTCGACCACCGACGCGACCACCTCGACGGGCGATGCGGTCACGAGTGCTGCCGACGAGACGAGCGGACTCGTCACGACAGAGAGCGAGACCGACGAGAGCAGCTCGACCGGTGGCCCGCCGCCGTGCGGATGCGTCGGCGACGAGGTGCTGTGTGAGTCGTTCGAGCCGCCTTTCGATCCGCACGCGCCGCCGTGGGCGATCATCAGGGACGGCGGTGCCGTCGACCCCACGTTGGTGAGCGATCCCGTGCACTGCGGTGACGTTGCACTGCGCAGTGCCGTTCAGCCCGGCGATCTCTTCTCGGTGGCGAACGCCGCAATCGGTGCGGAGATCCTCGGGCCCGGGCCCAACCGCATCGCGAGCCAGGTGTGGATCGAAGCCAGCTGCAGCGATGCCCCCACGCGGCTGCTGCAGCTGCAGATCCCGAACGCTTCGGGCATCTGGTACCAGTTCGAGCTCTGGGCCTTCGGCGGCAACCTCGAGGTCCGCATGAACAACCACGCCAGCCAGGGCGTGGCGATGGACGCGGACGTGCCGCTCGGCACCGCGGAATGGCACGAGGTCGCGCTCGAGATCGACATGACCACGATGCCGCCGGGCGCGAGCGTGATCTTCGACGGCGCCGTGGTGATCGAAGACGTGTTGGGCCCGCCGCTCTCGATGATGGCGACGCTGCGCGACCAGCAGCGGATCACGCTCGGGGTCTATCGCAATGGCGGCGCGTTCCCGGGCGGATGCGTCGTGGTCTACGACGACGTGCGCGTGACCGCGATGTGAGGCTCGCACCAGGGGCCGCGGCGACGTCTAGACGAGCGCGACCTGCAGTGCCGGGCTCGCCTGGACGCCGGGTGGCTGTGCGTGACCCAGCACGCACGCGAGCACGTCGTAGCCTTGCACGCCGGTGAGCAGGCGCGGGGTCGCGAGCCAGGCCTCGAGCGCCGCGTTCGCCTCGAACTCCAGCGACTCGCCCGATCGCGTCATCCAACCGTCTTCGGCGGTGTGCAACAGGTGCCGGATCTCCGCACCCTTGGAGAAGCACTTGATCTCGACGAGATCGACGGCGGGATGGATCGAGAACCACACCGCGATGACGTCGAGGCTGCGCGAGAGTCGTCGTGCCGTCGCTTCGTCGTCGGCCGCGGCGATCTCGTGCCAGTCGCCGGAGGCATCGCCGCCGAGGCCGGCATCGCGGATACGGCCGCTCGCACCGGGATCCGCGATGCGCAGGTAGATCTTCGCCTCACACGCCATCGACCGCAGCATAGCCAACCGATCTCTGCGGTCGACTTTCCGCGGTCGAGCTGCCCGCTGCGGCGAGTCGCACGCCGCACGGCGACGGTCGGTGTTCGGAATTCGGACACGATGATCGTCGTTCACGATCGGTACGGTGGTCACTCGTACGTCGGTCGTCACGAAACGTTCCCATCGCCGTCGATGCGCACGCGCTCGAGTTGCGGATCCGTGGTCCGCGGGTAACCATCGGTCGATGACCATGACGCACGAGCGACGATCGCTGGCGCCCACCAGCGAAAGCCGGCGACTCGGTCGCTTGCCGGATCCCGAGCCCGGCACGCCCGAGCTCTCGCCCGAGGACGCGGCGCTCTTCGCCGCGGACACGGTGGAGATCAAGCTCGACGACGTGGAGCGAGCGGCCGACCCGAGCTGAACGGCGCGCGCGGGCCGAACGGCCGACGCGCGAGCTCAGCCCCTGCGACGACGCGCGAGCCCGACGAGCGCGAGCCCCGACACCACGCTGCCGAGCGACAGCGCACCCGCATCGATCGTGCAGCCGGCCTTCGGCTCGCCCTTCGCTTCGGGCTCCGCCTTCGCGGGTGCTTCGCCCTTCGCCTCGGTCTTCGCGGGCGGGGCCCCCTCGACGCACTTGCGACACGCGCGCTCGGCGGAATTCGGCGGCTGCGACGAGTAGTCGATGCGCGTGCAGATGCTGTCCTGGCACGTGCCCGCCTTCCCGGCGGCAGTGCACGCCGCGCCGAGCTCCGCCTTGCGGCAGACATCCTCCTCGTCCGAGATCTCGTCGGCGCCGGCGCGACCCGGCCAGACCGCGAGCAGAAGGGCGATGACGGCGCTCGGACGCGGTTTCACGAAAAAGATCGTGCCATGATCCGCGCCGGTTGTCGGCCCGGGCGGCGCTCGTTCGTCCTGGGGACCACCGGGGAGACCCCGATGCTGTACGCGATGCTCTGCTACCACTCCGAGGACATCGTCTGCGCCTGGTCGAAGGAGCACGACGCCGAGGTCATGACCAAGCTGATCGCGGTCCAGGACCGCCTCGCGCAGGAAGGTCGGCTCGGCCCCGTCGCGCGGCTGATGCCGACCACCGCGGCCACGTCGGTGCGCACGCACAGCGAGCCCGCCGTCGTGATCGACGGCCCGTACGCCGAGACCAAGGAAGCCTTGCTGGGCTTCTTCGTGATCGACTGCGACGACCTCGAGCACGCGCTCTCGATCGCCCGCGAGTTCGGCATCGCCAACCCGGGCGGAGGCTACGAGATCCGCCCGCTGCAGTTCTACGCGCCCGGAGGGCCGCTCGCATGAGCGAGCTCGCCTGGCTCGATGCAGCGCTTGGCGCTGCGCGGCCCCAGGCGATGGCGGCCCTCTTCCGCTACTTCCGCGATCTCGACACCGCCGAGGAGGCCTTCCAGAACGCGTGCCTGCGCGCGCTGAAGAACTGGCCGACGAACGGCCCGCCGCGCGATCCGGCGGCGTGGCTGATCTTCGTCGGCCGCAACGCGGGCATCGATCAGGTGCGTCGCGTCGGCCGCGAGCAGGCGCTGCCACCCGAGCCGTCGATCTCCGATCTCGACGACACCGAAGGCAGCGCCGCCGCGCGTGTCGACGACACGCAGTACCGCGACGACATCTTGCGGCTGCTGTTCATCTGCTGTCACCCCGAGCTGCCGGCGACCCAGCAGATCGCGCTCGCGCTGCGCATCGTCTGCGGCGTACCGGTGCCGCGCATCGCACGGGCGTTCCTGGTCGGAGACGCTGCGATGGAGCAGCGCATCACGCGGGCGAAGCGACGCATCGCCCAGGCGCAGGTGCCGTTCGAGACGCCCGGTGGGCCCGAGCGTGCGGCCCGACTCGCGGCCGTCGCCGCGATGATCTACCTGCTGTTCAACGAGGGCTACTCGGCGCGCGGCGACGAGCAGGATCGTCGCGCGCCCCTGTGCGACGAGGCGATCCGGCTCGCGCGGCTGCTCCTGCGGCTGTTCCCCGCGGAGCCGGAGATCATGGGGCTCACGGCGCTGCTGCTCTTGCAGCACTCGCGCGCCGCGGCGCGCTTCGATGCCGAGGGCGCCGTGGTGCTGCTCGAGGATCAGGACCGTACGCGGTGGAGCAGCACGATGATCGCCGAGGCGCTCGCGCTGCTCGACAAGGCGATCCGTCACCGCGTGCCCGGGCCCTACCAGGTGCAGGCCGCGATCGCGGCGCTGCACGCCCGCGCGAAGCGTGCCGCGGACACGGACTGGGCCGAGATCGAGCTGCTCTACGCGACGCTCGAGCGGCTGACGCCGTCACCGGTCGTCACGCTGAACCGTGCGGTGGCGGTGTCGAAGGCACGGGGTCCGGCCGAGGCGCTCGCGATGATCGAGCCCTTGGCCGGGCCGCTCGCCGGCTACTTCTACTTCTTCGGGCTGCGCGGCGGGCTGCTGCTGCAGCTCGGCCGCAAGGCCGAGGCGCGCGAGGCCTTCGATCGTGCGATCGCGCTGGCGACGACCGTGGCCGAGGCCGAGCACATCCGCATGCATCTCGACCGCTCGAGCTTTCCGCACGACCCTGTCGGATCGGGCTGAGCTCGTCCGTCCTCGGGGCATGCAGACCAAGACCCGCACCATCCTCTACTGGCTCACCACCATCTTCGGCCCGGCGAGCTTCGTCATCGGCGGCGTGCTGAACCTCCTGCGCACCGACGAGGTGCTGGTGAACCTCGGGCACCTCGGCTACCCGGTCTACTTCGCGACGATCCTCGGCATGTGGAAGCTGCTCGGCGCGATCACGGTCGTGCTGCCGGGCCTGCCGCGACTGAAGAAGCTCGCGTACGCCGGATTCTTCTTCGATCTCACCGGTGCCGCCATGTCGCACGCATTCGTCGGCGACGGCTTCGGCCACATCGTCGGACCGCTCGTCTTCCTCGCGCTGGTCGTCGCCTCGTACCAGCTGCGCCCCGCCAACCGCCGCTAGTCGGCCACTCGAATCGAGAGGAGCTCTGCCATGTCTCGCAAGATCTTCGTCAACCTCCCCGTCCGCGATCTTCCCCGTACCAAGGCGTTCTTCGCCGCGCTCGGCTTCGAGTTCGACAAGCGCTTCACCGACGAGAAGGCCACCTGCATGGTGCTCTCCGACGACGGCTACGTGATGCTGCTGACCCGCGAGCGCTTCGCAGAGTTCACGAAGCGTCCGATCGGCGACGCCACGCAGCAGACGAGCAGCATGTTCGCGCTGTCGTGCACGAGCCGCGAAGAGGTCGACGCGCTCTTGGCCAAGGCGATCGCGGCCGGCGGCACGTCGGCCGGCGACGCGATGGATCACGGCTTCATGTACCTGTGCCGCTTCTACGATCTCGACGGTCACCACTGGGAGATCTTCTGGATGGATCCCGCCCAGGTGCCGCCCGCGTGATGGGCTCA
>CAZFKC010000132.1:0-15602 GCA_964519175.1 uncultured Nannocystaceae bacterium | reverse complement strand
GAAGGGCGTCGTCGTCCACTCGCGCATCGCTTGGTCGCCGGGGCGGTCGACGTGCACCTTCTCGTCGACCGCGGCGACCCAGTCGAGCGGGATCCAGTGGTGCTTGCCCTGGTCGTCCTTGCGCAGCTTGATCATGTCGCTGCCTTCCATGTGATCGACCACGGCGAACTGGCCGTTCTTCGAGCAGACGACGGGCGCGCCGGGCTTGATTTGTGCTGCGTTGATCATGGGGTCCTCGTTCGCGAGAAGTATGCGAACGCGGAACACACCCGCCACGTCGGTGCGGTCGACGCCGACTATGCGAGCCCGAACACCCGCTGCGCGTTGTCGTGGAGGAACGCGCGACGCGCCTCGGCATCGAGCCCGAGCGCGTCGGTCTCGGCGATGCAGTCCTTCGGCATCAGCATCGGATAGTTGGTGCCGAACAGCACCTTCTTGCGCCCGCCGCCGCGCAGGTACTCGACCAGCTCGGGCGGATAGCGGCTCGGCTTGTACGCGGACGTGTCGATGTACACGTTGGGGTACTTGCGCGCGAGCGAGATCATCTCGAGCGTCCACGGATAGCCGATGTGGCCGCCGACGATCACGAGCTCGGGGAAGTCGAGCGCGACCTCGTCGAGATACGGGATCGGGCGGCCGGGCTCCGACGGCGCGAGCGGACCGGTGTGCCCGACCTGCAGGCAGAACGGGATGCCGAGCTCGATGCACTCGGCGTAGAGCGGATAGTAGCGGCGATCGTTCGGGGGCAGGCGCCACAGCCACGGCAGGAGCCGCAGCCCACGGAAGCCGAGCTCACGCACGCAGCGTCGCAGCTCGCGGACGGCGGCCATCGGCGCGGCGAGATCGACCGACGCGATGCCGACGATGCGATCGGGGGCCGCGCGCACGACCGCGGCGACCTCGTCGTTGGAGACGATCGGGCCCTGCGGTCCCCACCACGCCGAGCACAGCGCTCGCGTGACGCCGCCGGCATCGAGCGCAGCGAGCGTGGCGGTGACGGGTAGCTCCTCCGGCAGCGCGCGGCCGGTCCACTGCCGCAGCGGGGCGAACATCGGATGCGCCCACATGGCCTTGCTCGGGTGCTGCATCCACGCGTCGATGATCGGCTGGTACGGCTCGTCCGTCATGGCTCGACCCTGGCAGGCCCGCGCGTGGCGGGCAAGCGATCGGCTCGACGCTTCGCCCGCTCCGGCGAGGCTCTACCCCTGCTGCGGCCACCGGCTGGCGTAGCGCCTCAGGCCTTCACGCCGCAGTAGCCGATCGTGGGGTCGGCATCGAGCGGTATGCACAGCTCGCCGAGCGCTTCGTTCGGGCACGGGGTCGGCATCGCGGGATCGCAGCGCGTCGTGCAGCAGGTCTCGTCGACGCAGTCGAGCACGCGATCGCCCGGCGCGCAGACGAAGTCGCTGTTGCACACGAATGGCGCGTCGTCGCAGCGCTCGCCCTGCACGGTCTCACCGACGAGGATCGCCGGGATGCACCAGGCGTTGCCGCTGGTCTCGTCGATCACGCACGTGTCGGCGCCGCAGTCGGGTGCGAGCGGATCGCACGGCGGCAGGCAGATCGGCATGACGCCGTCGAACGCGATGAAGCAGCCCGTGCCTTCGGGGCACGTCGGATTCGCCTCGAAGTTGCCGCACATCGCGACGCAGCTGCCCGTGTTCGTCGTGCCATCGACGCCGAAGCACATCGAACCGAGCGCGCAACTGTCGATGCCGCTCACACCGCTGCCCTCGACCGTGCACGGATCGCCCGGCTCGTTCGGGGGCTCGCCGAGCGGCGAGCAGCGCGTGGCATTCCAGGTGCGGCCGCCGTCGTTCGCCCACGGCATGCACTTCTCGCCGTCGGGGCAGTCCTGGGCCCAGATGTCGCACTCGATGGTCACGCCGCCGAAGTCGCCGCCGCAGCCGCCACAGATGAAGCCGATCGTCGTGACGATCCCGGTGTCCTCGTCGACCGACGAGGTCACCTCCGCCGACGTCGTCGTCGACGTGCTCGGTCCGGTCGAGCTGCTCGAGCCCACCGAGGTGCTCGTCGCGGTCGTGCTGGGCGTGACGCCGGTCGTGCCACTGGCCTCGGCCGCGCTCGACTCGCTGCTCCCGTCGTCGACGGCGACCACCGGGCCGCACCCGAACGCGAGCACCGCCACCACGAAGCCACCACGCATCACGAGAGCGAGCATGCGCGGGGGC
Source organism: uncultured Nannocystaceae bacterium (assembly GCA_964519175.1). GTDB lineage: Bacteria > Myxococcota_A > Polyangia > Nannocystales > Nannocystaceae > Xiheibacterium. The sequence continues at coordinate 13,410 of CAZFKC010000132.1, read as the reverse complement.
CTGTGGGCTGTCCAGCGAGCGATCTCGCGCCGGCCCGAGTCGCGTCGTCGGTGGGTCGCGCGACTCGATCGGGGTCGCCCGGCGGCGGCCAAGCCCGCGATCGCGGCCTCGCGCGACCCGTGGCACGTCTCCTGCTCTACCGAGTCCGCGTCATGTCGCTCGCTTCCGTCGCGCTCGCGTTCTCGATATCTGTGCTCGCTTCCACCGCCGCGCCGTCGCGCTCGCCCACCACGCCGGCGAAGCAGCAGTCGCTGGGTGGCGACACGACGATCGATCTCGGCAGCAACCAGCACCTGAAGATCTCGAAGGACGGCGCGCTCTGGCTCGACGACGACATCCTGCTGACCGGCAGCGTCGGGCTCGACCCGCAGGCGAACACGCTGGCGTACCGGCTCACCCGTGATCGCGTGACCGTGGCGCTCGGCATCCGGATCCCGCACATGCAGGAGCCCGACACGGTGGTGCTCGCGGAGATCGATCTGCTGAACGATCGCCTCGAGTGGAGCGCGATCGTGCGACCGCCGACGCTCTACCACGACAAGGGCACGTCCTGGCAGGCGATCTTCGGCGACGACTACCTGCTGCTCCAGCGCGAGCACGTGCTCGTCGCCGTCGACATGCGCACCGGTACGCAGGCGTGGTCGTTCGCGAGCGCCGATCCGACCTTCGAGGAGCACTACCGCGGCGGCCTCGGCATCGAGAAGGGGGAGATCGTGATCGAGAAGGTGCGCGTGCGCGGTCGCGACGTCGTCATCGACGGCAAGCGGCGCAAGAGCTATGCACCGCTGCACGTCGAGCTCGATCTCGCCACCGGACGGCGCATCCACGTCGACGACGCGCCGAAGCTCGAGCCCCAGCCGCTGTTCGACTTCTCGATGCGCAGGCCGCCGCCGGCGTACGACGACCAGCCGCCGCCGCCGCCGGATCGACCCGCCGGCTACGACGGTGTGATCGTCGGCTACACGACGCTCGTGTGGAACACGACGACCGCCAAGGGGATGATCGTGAACCCCACCGCGTCGGCGCTCGGCGACATCGTCGCCGTGGCACGCACGCAGACGGTCGAGGCGAAGGACGGCAGCAAGCGCCCGATCGAGTGGCTGGTCGTGCTCGACACCGGCGTGCTCGCGACGGAGATGGTGGTCGGCAAGGCCCCCAAGCCCAAGAAGCCGCTCGCGCCGACGATCTTCTTCGACTACGACGACGGGCTGCAGGAGAGCGGCGAGGTGGTCGATGCCGACAGCCTCGGCGCGGCGCTGGGCATCCCGGTGGTGCGCAGCCGCGTGGATCTGCGCGACCTGCCCCCCGAGGTGCGCGTGCAGCAGCGCGAGTGGGGCTCGATCGACGTCGTGTTCGGACCGCTGGCCTTCCACGACGACACCCAGCGCTGGACCGAGCGCCACGTGTCGCGGGATTGAGCTTTTTGATCGGATCCTGAAATCTCCGGGCCGCTCGCGCGACCCACCCGGGGATCTCCACGTGCGGCCTCGTCTCCTCGCTTCGCTCGCGCTCGCGCTCTGCGCCTGCCAGGTCGATCCGCGCGTACATGCCGAGCTCGACCGCGACTACTTCCGCTGCCGCGTGCAGCCGATCCTCGACGGCTCGTGCGCGATGCTCGAGTGCCACGGCGACGAAGAGCGCCCGCTGCGGGTGTTCTCGCGCAATCGGCTGCGACTCGACGAGGCCGCCACGAAGTCCTCCACCGGGCTCGGGCTGCCGCTGTCCGAGCCCGAGCTCGACGCGAACTACGAGAGCGCGGCCAGCTTCGCCGCGCACCCGCCCGAGGACAGCTTGCTCGTGCGCAAGCCGCTCGACGAGTCCGCGGGCGGCTACCTCCACGACGGGCGCGAGCTCTACGACGAAGGCGACGTGTTCGCGGACGCCGAGGATCCCGACTATCTCGTGTTGCTCGCGTGGCTCGACGGCGACGAGGAGTCGCCGAGCTGCGTCTACGCCGGGCAGGAGGATGCGCCGTGATCGCGCTCGCGTGGCTGCTCGCCTATCACGCCGCCGCGACGTTCGAGGAGGCGGCCGCGACCGGTGGTGGCGGGGGCGTGCTCTACACCGGCGCGCCGCGCTGGCACGGCTACGACTGCGGCGTGTGCCACCTCGACGCGCCCGGGCGCGCGAGCCTGCTGACCGACAGCGATCCGCTCACGCTGCTGACCGACCGCGAGTACACGCCCGAGCAGGTCTACGAGCTCACGCTGATCCTCGACGGCGAGACCCGCGGCCTGGGCACGATGGGCAACTACAACTCGGTCGGCATCGAGATCCTCGACGCCGATGGCGAGCCCGTCGGTGGCTTCTTCGACTACGACGCCGACGTGATGACCCCGCTCGCACAGGGTGGTGCGCTGTTCAGCCGCGGTAGCCGCGACGAGACCGAGTGGAGCTTCTCGTGGCAGGCACCCGTGGCCGGCACCGGCTGGCTCGACGTGTACCTCGTCGCGGTCGACGGCGACGGTGCCGGGGATGCGACGATGACCGCGACCGATCCGTTCGGCGACGACGTGATCGCCGGTGGCTTCCGCATCGCCGAGGCGGGCCACGACGCACCGCCGTTCGATCGCGATCCGAAGGACCCCGGCGACGGTCGGCTGGGGATCCGGCGCGACGTCTCGGCGTGCAGCGTGGGTGCGCCGGCGGTGCAACGTGCGTGGTGGCTCGTCCTGCTCGTCGCCGCACGACGTCGGCGACGAGCAGCGTGAGGTCAGTGCGTCGCGAGCGAGCGGCCGCGGCCGTTGCGACCGATCCACACCACGATGCCGAGCACGAACATCGACGACAACGTGAGCGGCAGCCAGCTCGGCGCCGCGGCCGACGTGCTCGCGCGCGCCGTGGTCGTCGTCGGTCCGCTCGGTCGCGCGGCGACGAGCCCGAGCCCCCAGTCGGGCCCCACCATCGGATCGCACTCCGCCTGCGACGTGCCGGCCGGGCACACCGCGACCTTCACCGACGCGAAGTCGTCGTCGAGCGTGTCGGCGTAGCCGTCACCGTCGACGCCGGCGATGTAGAAGCGGATCCGTCCGCCCGCCGTCGCAGGCGCGGATGCGGGCGCCTGCCAGAAGAACTCGGTCGCGAACGTGGCGAAGCTCGCGTTCTCGTCCGCGGGCGTGGGTAGATCGTGCATGTTGCTGACGATCGCGTCGCATGCTCCACACGACCAGTTGCCGATCGGCGGGTTGCTGGTCGGATCGACGACCCAGTGCCGCGCCATGATCGACAGCGGCCCACCGGCCTCCATGCCGGGCGGCAGCGGATCCGCGGCGGTGCAGCGATTCGTGTTGAGACACGGCCCCTCCGCCGTCGGCCCGCTGGTCGAGTCGGGCCGCAGCCGCCCAGCCGCGTTGCCGGCGTAGTCGGCGTAGGTCCCGTCGTCGCTCATCACCTCGGCGGTGATGTGATTGCGGTTGTGGATCGCGTCGAGGTAGTTGCCCGCGAGCGACGCATCCGAGGGGCACTCGTTCTTCCACTGCGTGCCCGCGGGATCCTCGTACGAGCCGTCGGACATGTAGTGCCCGCGGTGCTCGCCGATCATCTCGACGCGGATCTTGTAGCGCTCGCCCGGCACGTAGCCGCTGCCGAACAGATCGTAGGCGGCGAGCGAGTTGCCGTTCACCCGCTGGGTCGTGACCATGAGCTGGATGCGCTCGGCCGGCGGGAAATCCTCCGAGCCGACGTGGCAGCCGTCGCAGCTGTAGAGCCCGCGCGGCGCGCCCGTGTAGTGGTTGCCGCCCGAGTTGCGGAAGTACGGCCCCGCGAACTGGTCGGGGATGAACCACGCCGAGGCGACCGCCGACGTGAGCGCGAGGGTGCCGAAGAGGCTGGTGATGGCGATGATGTCGAGCTTCGTCTTCATGTTCGTCCTCCTCACGGCACGCACGCGTTGGGATCACAGAGCGGCGGCGTCTCACCGCTGTCCACGCACATCATCGGCCCGACGTTGCATTGCGGGCACGAGAACTGGAAGTAGCCGGCGACCGTGTTGTCCTCGGATCCGACCACCGCTGGCGTCGGCACGTCGGTGCAGTCCGACGGCTCCGTCGCGCCCGACAGCCAGTCGAGCACCGTCTGGTAGCGCACGTCGTTCGTGCCGGCCCAGTTGTCGATCGCGGCGTGCTCGAGCCCGGCCGCGTCGTCGGCGAGCGGCTGCGTGAGCAGCTCGGAGGTCGCGGGATCCTCGACGTCGATCATGAACAGGCGCGCCGAGTCGAAGTTCGTGGCCCACTCGAGCGCGGTGAGCGGATGCCGTGCGCATGTCGCCGAGCGCAGATCTCCGCTCGCGCAGTCGTGCAGCACCTCCTCGTCCTGCGAGCCGCTGTGGATGGGGAACTCGCGCACCGCGAAGCGGCCGTAGAGCCGCAGCGAGCGCGCCGGCGTGAGCGGCGAGTGGCAGCCCATGTTCGCGCAGCCCTCCTGGAACACCGCCATCACGCGGCAGCGGAAGTAGTTCTCGTCGAGCGCGGGCAGCACCGCGGCGGTCTCGCAGTCCGGATCGCTGCACACGCGCTGCGCCGTGCCGTCGGGCGGCACCGCGATGTCCCACGGATCGCAGTGGGCCGGGTCGCAGACGCCATCGGGTGGCATCGTGCCGGTGCTCTCCTCGTCGGCCGACGTCGTCGGCTCGCTCGTGCCGGGCCCGTCGCTGCCCGCGCTCGGATCGACGCCGCTCTCCTCCGTCTCCGGATCCTCGGTCGGCAGACACACGCCGCCGGGACAGGGGTCGTCGTCGCCGTCGCCGTCGTTCCCGTCGCCGTCACCGCCACCACCGCCGTTGCAGCCGGTGATCGCGGCGAGCAGCACGGCTCGCATCCATCGTTCGTGCTCGAGTCGCATCGCTTGCCTCCCGCGAAAAAAAGTTCGTGGAAAAAGTTGCGTAGTCGAAGGCCACCGCGCTGCGGAGCACGATCGCCCCGCCCACGCGCTCGACGAGCGACGCATCCGGTGTTCGGCGCCATGCCGAGCCCCGCTCCACGCTGCGTTCTCGCGTCATCGCGGCGGCCACAGAGCAATCGAGGTGCCAACCGCCCTTGCCCGTGGTCGCGGCGACGGGTGCTCGACGCAGTTGGCGAGCACCGCAAACAGTTCACAGCGAGGCCGCTGTAATCGACGCACGCGTCGTGTGACTCACCCTCGCCGAGCGCTCGGCGTGGGGGTCGTTCTTGTCGCTGCGCACATCGATTCGTCTGATCGCGATCATCGTCCTCGCCGAGGGCTGCGCGCGCGTGAAGCCCCACGAGCGGCGCATCCTCGCGTCGGACGTGATGGACCTCGACGCGGCGCCGCGCGAGGCGGCGATGCAGGAGCATGCGCTCGAGTACCGCGAGGGCAGTGTGGGCGGAAACGGTGGCGGCGGGAGCGGGTGTGGCTGCAACTGAGCTCCACCGTTGGCTGCGCCTGCTGCTGGCCGCGGTGTTCCTGCTCGCGATGCCGTCGCGCGTGGCCGCCGAGGAGCCCGAGCTCGAGGCCGAGGCCGAGCCGCCGCGCAAGCTACCGGTCGACGGCGACGTCGAGGCGCGCGAGAGCGTCTACCTCGACACCGATCACACGATCGTCTCGACCACGAGCGCCGACGTCACGTTCGCACCCGGCGACGTGGGGCTGACGCTGCGCGGGGGCTACGTCGCCGACGTGATCTCCTCGGCCTCGGTCGACGTGCTGTCGGCCGCGACTCCGCACTTCACCGAGCTGCGCAACCAGGGCTCGGGCGGCATCGCGCTCGAGCGAGGGCAGTGGACCGCGGACGTCGGCTACGCGTTCTCCGACGAGAACGACTGGACCAGCCACACCGGCAGCGTGTCGGTGGGGCGCGACTTCTTCGAGCGCAACACGAACCTCACCGCCGGCTACGTGTTCGTCGACAACCAGGTGTTCCGGGCGGGCGACGACAACTTCCGCGCCGGCCTGCGCACCCACGCCGGCAACCTCGCGCTCACCCAGGTGCTGGGCAAGCGCACGACGATGCGCGTGACCGGCTTCTTCGGCGACAACCGTGGCTTCCAGTCGAGCCCGTATCGCTACGTGCCGGTCGGTGCGCTCCCGGGGCGCACGCCCGATCTACGCACGTGCGACGGCGCGGCCGTGTGTCCGCTCGAGCACCATCCCGGCCTGCGCGATCGCTTCGCGCTCGCCGGCTCGTTGCTGCACTACGTGGGTCGGCGGCGGCCGGCGTCGATCCGCCTCGACTACCGCTTCTACGGCGACAACTGGGAGGTGCTGAGCCACACCGTCGCGCTCGCGTACACCGTCGATCTCGCGCGACGTTGGCAGCTCCGCATCCGCGCGCGCACATACTTCCAGGACGCGGCGTTCTTCTACCGCGAGCGCTACCACGACCGGCGCCGCTTCCTCACCACCGACCGCGAGCTGTCGATGTTCCTGCACCAGATGGTCGGCACGAAGCTGACCTTCAAGACCGGGCTGTTGCGCCGGCTCGACGATCTGCGGATCGACGTGAAGGCCGATCTGCTCTACTTCAAGTTCTTCAATTTCGTGCGGCTGCCGCAGCGGATCGCCGGCATCGTGGAGCTGGGGCTGCGGATCCAGTACTGACGCCGCTCAGCGCGTGAGCAGCTTGAACTCGATGCGGCGGTTCTTGGCCTTGCCGGCCTTCGAGGTGTTGTCCGCACGCGGCTCGTCCGGTCCCGCGCCCCGCGTGTCGATGCGGTCGGCGTCGATGCCGTGGTCGACGAGGTACTTCTTCACCGCGTCGGCGCGGCGCTGCGACAGATCGATGTTGTGCGTGCGGTCGCCCGTGCTGTCGGTGTGACCCGAGACCTCGACCTTCACGTCGGGGAAGTCCTTCAGCACCTTCACGGCCTTGTCGAGCACCGGCTTGCTCTTGGGCTTGATGACCGCCTTGTCGGTGTCGAAGAAGATGCCCTCGATCGCGCCGGTGAACTTCGCCACCTCCTTGGGCACCTCGTCGGGGCAGCCGTCCCTGTCCTTGTAGTCGTTCTTCGTCTCCGGCTCGTCGATGCACTGATCGTCGGGATCGAGGATCCCGTCCTTGTCCTTGTCGCGGATCGGGCAGCCGTCGGGCGCGACGCCGGGCTCGTCGATGCACTGGTCGTCGGGATCGAGGAAGCCGTCGCCGTCCTTGTCGCGGATCGGGCAGCCATCGGGCGCGACGCCGGGCTCGTCGATGCACGCGTCGTCGGGATCGAGGAAGCCGTCGCCGTCCTTGTCACCGGGCAGCGGGCAGCCGTCGGGCGCGACGCCGGGCTCGTTCACGCACTTGTCCTCGTCGTCGTAGAAGCCGTCCTTGTCGGTGTCGATGCGCGGACGCGGCTTGTCCTTGCGTCCGAGCGTGATCGACAGCCCGAGCAGCGCCTCGAAGTTGTTGATGACACCGTTGTCGACGCCGCGACCGGCGGTGAGCGTGTCGCGGACGTCGACGCGCAGCGCGACGTAGCGCGCGAGGTAGAACTTGAGACCGCCACCGAAGTGGAAGCCCATGTCGATGTCCTTACCCACCGCGCTGCGCGAGCTGCTGACCCCGAGCCCGCTGAGGCCGGCGAGCACGAAGGGCGTCACGCTCCACAGCCCGAGCTGACCGACCAGGTGCCCGCGCACGTGGTAGAGCGTCGCGCGATCGTCGTTGGTCGTACGCGCCAGCATCGCGCCGCCTTCGAGCTCGAGCCCGAGGAAGCGGATCGGGTAGTAGCCGACGCGCGCACCGAACTCGCCGTTGACCTTGCGCAGCGGCTTGTAGCCCTGATCGGGCAGCGAGGCGTCGGGATCGAACAGCTCGAGCCGACGCGCCGGCACGAAGATGCCGCCGTAGATCCCGATCTCGCCCATGTTGCGCTCGGGCGCCCAGCGCTTGATCCACCGCACGTCCTTGCGCTTGTCGTGCGACCTCGCCTTCGGCTTCGTGGCGTCGCCCGTCGTGGTCACGCCCGCGGGCGAAGCCTCGATGCTGCCCGACGCCTCACCCGCTGGAGGCGCAGCCTGGGCGACGGCGGGCAACGAGACGAGCGCGAGCACGGTGGACAACGCAGTGGTCGATCGCTTCATCGTCGACGATCAGTCTCTCACGTCCTGCCGTGCAGAGCCGCAGAACGATCCGATACATGCGCGCGAAGGCGAACGCGATCCGCTGAACCGCGATCGATACCTGCACATCCGCCCACGGGGCGGACTCGCTCACACACCCGCGGATGCGAACGCGGCGGCCACGATCGCCTGCGCCTCTTGCTGGATCCGTCGCAGGTGGTCCGTGCCGAGGAAGCTCTCCGTGTAGATCTTGTAGACGTCCTCGGTGCCGGACGGCCGCGCTGCGAACCACCCGTTGGCGGTCACGACCTTGAGCCCGCCGATCGCAGCTCCGTTGCCGGGCGCCTTCGTCAGCGTGGCCACGATCGCCTCGCCGGCCAGCTCCTTGGTCGTGATCTGCTCGGGCGAGAGCTGCTTCAGCACCGCCTTCTGCGCGGCATTGGCCGCCGCGTCGATGCGCTCGTAGACCGGCTCGCCGAAGCGCTCGACCTGGCTGCGGTACTGCTCGCCGGGGTCGCGCCCGGAGACCGCGGTGATCTCCGCGGCCAGCAGATCGAGGATGATCCCGTCCTTGTCGGTGGTCCACACCGAGCCGTCCTTGCGGACGAAGCTGGCCCCCGCACTCTCCTCGCCGCCGAACGCGAACGAGCCGTCGCGCAGCCCGTCGACGAACCACTTGAAGCCCACGGGCACCTCGCAGAGCCGGCGGCCCAGCGCGCCGACCACCCGGTCGATCATGCTGCTCGAGACCAGCGTCTTGCCGACCGCGGCCTGGGCCGACCAGCCGGGCCGGTGACTGAACAGCCACTCGATCGCGACCGCGAGGTAATGGTTCGGGTTGAGCAGGCCTGCGCTCTTCGTGACGATGCCGTGGCGGTCGTAGTCGGTGTCGTTGCCGAACGCGATGTCGAAGCGGTCCTTCAGGCCCACGAGCCCGGCCATCGCCCACGGTGACGAACAGTCCATGCGGATCTTGCCGTCGCGATCGAGGGTCATGAACGAAAACGTCGGATCGATCGCGTCGTTGACGACCTCGATCGTGAGCCCCCAGCGCTCCGCGATCGGGCCCCAGTAGTGGATGCCCGCCCCGCCCATCGGGTCGACGCCGATCGACAGCTTCGCGGCCGCGATGGCCTCCATGTCGATGATCTCGCCGAGCGCCGCGACGTACGGCGTCACGAAGTCGTGCTGCGCGACGCGGCCGAGCGCGCGCTCGTAGGGCACGCGCTTCACCTCGGCGAGGCCGCCCTTCAGGATCGCGTTCGCGCGCTTCTCGATCGCGCCGGTGACGTCGGTGTCGGCCGGTCCGCCGTGCGGCGGGTTGTACTTGATGCCGCCGTCCTCCGGCGGGTTGTGGCTCGGGGTCAGCACGATCGCATCGGCGAGCCCGCGCTCGCGGCCGCGGTTGTGCTCGAGGATCGCGAACGACGCGGCGGGCGTGGGCACCGGCGCCGCGGAGATCCGCACCTCGACATCGTTGCCGACCAGCACCTCGAGCACGCTCGCGTGTGCCGGCTCGGACAGCGCATGCGTGTCGCGGCCGACGAACAGCGGACCGTCGATGCCGTGGGCGCGCCGCCACTCGCAGATCGCCTGCGTGACCGCGAGGATGTGCTGCTCGTTGAACGCGTGCGCGAGCGAGCTGCCGCGGTGCCCCGACGTCCCGAATGCGACCGCATGCGCCGGCTCGGCCGGGTCGGGCACGAGGGTGTAGTAGGCGCTGACCAGACGCGGCACGTCGACCAGCACCGAGCGCGGAGCCTTCTGGCCGGCGAGCGGGTGCGTCATGTGGGCGAGAGATTACCGCGCTCTCTTCGTACGAGTGCGACGGGCCGAGCGCCACCTCGTCCGATCGATCGCGATCGATGCAGCGCGGCCCGAAGCGGGTCGCTCGCATTGGCCATCGGATCGGCGATCCGTGGCCCTGCACGCACGAATTGCAGCGCCGGCGCGGTGGGACATCTGCCACCGCGGCGGCTCACGATGATCTCGACATGGATCCGACCCGGGCCACTGGCGCGCGGCTACGCCCCACCGCATAGACGTCGAGGAGTCGGAGATGCTGAGAGTCCAACCAGCACGCCCGCAGGAACGCGAGCGAGCAACGAGCACGGAGCTCGGCGATCCGGTGACCACGAGCGAGCTCGTCGCGCAGCACCTCGGTGCAAGCAGCGCGCGTGCGGTCGGTGATCGCCGGCGTCAGCTCGTCGTCCGCGGTGTGGCCGTCGCGACCGTCGGTCCCGACCCCGCCGCGATCACGCCGCTTTGTGCCGTCTCTGCGCGGCACCTGCCCGTCGTCGACATCCTCGCCGCGCTCGCGGCCCAAGATCCCACCGGCGTGCTCGTCATCGAGACGGGCGACGCCGGCTTCGCCTTCGAGGTGATCCGCGGTCGGCTCACCGGAGCGCGCGGCACCGGCCCGCTCGATCGCGTCGAGTCGTTCGTCGCCGAGGTCCATCGCAAGCAGCCCGAGCGCTTCGCCCAGCGCACCGACAGCGGTGCCGATGCGCCCGCGTGGATCCAGGTCGCGCGCACCTTCGTCGAGGAGCGCGTGCTCGATCAGCTGCAGCTCTGTCTGCACCCCGGCGCTCGCATGACGCTCCTGCGCGGCGACGTCGAGTGGGTCGGTACCCATCTCCCGGACGGTGTCGGCCCGACGCTCGGCCACGTGCTGCTCGAGCATGCGCGTCGCTCCGACGAGACCCCGCGCATCCTCGCGACGCTCGGCTCGCTCGGGCGCGTGGCGATCCCCATGGTCGAGCCCGGCAAGCAGCCGGTGCGACCCCAGCACGTGAAGGCCGCCAGCGAGGGCTGGGACTTCTTCGACGATCCCGATCCCGCCGCGCTCGCCGAGTGGGAAGACGCGCGCCGCGTGTGGCAGCTCTGCGACGGCGAGTCGACGCTGCACGAGGTGATCGACAGCGCGATGATCGGCCACTTCCGGGCCGTGCTCGCGCTGCACACGCTCGTGGTCGCGAAGCACGTCGTGCTCGCCGAGCCCGAGACCTCGCGGACGCCGGCGGCCGAGTCGGGCCCGCGCGCCGCGGTGATCCCGATGCGCCCGCAGACGCCGGTCGAGCTCCCGCCGCCGCGCCTCGGCAACGCCTCGCCCGCGCTGCGCGTCGCCGATGCGGTGCCGGAGCCCGAGGGCATCGACGCCGACCCCGAGACCTCCGGCACCGAGTACTCGGTGGTGATGAAGAAGGTGCGCCCCCGCAAGCGCATCATCGCGACGCCGACCCCGCGTCCGCCTGCGCTGTACTTCGATGCTCCGCCCGCCGCTGCGCCCACCCCGATCGAGATCGACGTCGAGATCGCCGACCTCAGCCACGAAGCGCCGACGCGCCGCGACGTGCTGCCGGCCGAGCTCGTGGAGGAACATCCCGCCGAGCGCTCGATCGCCGCTGCGCGCTCGGTCGCTGCCGCTGCTGCGATCCATCGCGTGCTGCCGCGCCCCCAGGTGATGATGGCGGTGCTCGGCGCGACCGGGCTCGTCGCGCTGGCCTGTGCCGCGCTCGCGCTCGGCTCCTAGTCGGGTGACACGACGCCCTCAGCACGCGCCGAAGAGCTCGTCGAGGCCGCGCTCGGGCACGTGGCAACGCCAGCCCGCGGGGCAGCTCTCGCCGTCGCTGCAGTCCCACACGCAGCGACCTTCGTCGCACGTCGTCACCGCGTCGGCGTCGTAGGCCTCCGCAGGCACACAGTCCTCGTCGGTCTCGCACTCGTCCGCGTGCGAGCACGAGCGCTGCTCCTTCACGCAGAACGCCGTGTCGACTTCGACCGCGCAGGCTCCCGCGGCCATCCAGCCCAGCGACAGTCCAAGGACGATGGCTCGCAGCTCTCTTCTCGCGCGCATGGCTCGGCTCCCGGCCCGCGATGGGGCGGAGGGCAGCGTTGCCCAGGTCGCTCTTCGGCACACCGTTGGGAACGCGGCGCGGCCGCACCTTCCTCGCATCGTTCGCGAGGCACGAATTCCCCCACTCGGGGCAGGGTGGGAGGTTCGCGCGGGTGGGGGCGTACACTTGGTGGGTGTCGAAAGCTGCCGGCGCGCTCGCGGATCTGAGCGCCGATGGTGATCACCTGCGCGTCGTGCTCCACCGCGTGATCGCGGACGTGCCGGAGGCGGAGCGACTGCAGGCCGACATCGTCGCGCGCGCGAGCGCGGCGGGCGTGAAGAAGGTGCTGTTCGACTATCGCAAGGTCGACGCGCACAGCGAGGCCGTGCGCACGTGCATGTGGGACTGGGCCGGGCAGGTCGCGTTCGTCGCGATGGCGCTGATCGTCGCCAACGATCTCACGCGCGTGCGCATGAACATGACCGCGGTGGCGCAGCGGGTCCGCATGCGCGCGTTCCTCCGCGACGAGGACGCGCAGGGCTGGCTCGACGGCGCCGAGCGCCGCCGGCCGACCACCGAGATCACGAAGATTTGATCCTTCAGCGAAGATCGCCGATCGGGCAGCCCACGGCGGTGGTCACCGCGACGCGCGGGGGCGCACCGGCGAGCACCGCGGTGAGCGTGTCCTGCAGATCGCGCACCGTGGGCTCGGGACGCGCGCGGCCGAGCTCGGGGATCCGATCGTCCACGCGACCGTGGTAGGCGAGCGCGCCGTCGACGAACACCGCGGCCTCCGGCGTGACGATCGCCTGCGCGCGTCGGACGAGCTCGTGGCCCGGGTCGCGCAGCGCGGGCCAGGGCAACGCGTACTCGCGCTTGTGCTGCTCGATCGCCGCCGCGCTGGTGTCCGGATCGGGGTAGACCAGCCACCAGGCGATGCGCGGTGACGCGATCGCGGTGGCGATGCGCTGCAGCTCGGGCGCATAGCGATTGGACACCGGGCAATCCGGCGTCACGAACAGCAGCACGACGACGTCGTGCTCGCGATCCGCGAGCGGATCGAACGGCGTGCCGTCCGGCGTCTGCGGCTGCAGATCCGCCGCGACGACGACGAGCTCGGGCTGCGGCGTCGCCTGCGGCTCCGAGCCGCAGGCGAGCGCGAGCGCGAGCACGCTCAGCCTTGCGGCGGAGGCAGCGGCTCCTGGCACGTGCCGATCTCGAGGATCGTGTAGATGAGCACGAGCTCCTGCGGCGAGAGCCCGACGTAGTCGAAGAACTCGGCGGCGTGGTAGCTCGTGAACTGGATCTTGCCGCAGCCGAACTGGCCGGTGACGGTGAGCGGATGCACGGCCGCCGGCGCGCCGCCGGGCCCCTGCAGCCAGACCTTGTGGCTGACGTCGGCCATGCCGCCCATGCCGTCGTCGACCATCACGGGCAGCACCATGTCGATGCCCGACCAGTTGTCGACGGTCTGCAGCTGCGGGAGCTGACCGAGCGTCGGATGGCTCTCGTCGTTCAGCGGATTGATGTCACCGAGCGCGGGCGGCAGCGCGCTCAACCACGCGAGCATGTC
>CAZFKC010000131.1:0-27435 GCA_964519175.1 uncultured Nannocystaceae bacterium | reverse complement strand
CTAGTGCGGTTGTCGCTGCTCGACGGTTCGGTCACGACGGAAGCCACGAACGTTCGAGAGTTCGAGGTATCGCGCGACCTGCATTGGATCGTGTGGCAGGACGCGACGGAAACCGAGACCGACAATCCAGAGTGGCCCGAGGGTGCGATCTTCTCGCGTGACCGCACGGTGGGGACAACGACACACCTCGCCGACACGGCACTGGCGTACACCGGATTCTCGCCGTTCGACTTCATCGACGAGGGCTTCATCCGCCTCTACCTCGGGGGGTTCGGCACGCAGCCCCAGCGTTTCTTCTCCACCACGAGCGCTGCGACGTTCGAGGTTCCGCCGGGACACCGACTCCGCACGACCGAGGTCGAAGGCCGATGGCTCGATTCGGGGCTCTGGGGCTACGGGCCATTCCGCTTGTTCGATCGCGAGTCCGCCGCGTTCGTGCCCTTGTTCGATCACGAAGGGGAAATCGATTTCGGCGAGCAGCGTTCGTTGATCCTGCAAGCATCGGCGCGCGCGCTACTACACGACGTCTGGCGCCTGAGCGGCCGCCTCTGGTCGGTCACGGCCGATGGCGAGCGCGAGTTGCTCGCCAACCGCGTCGGTCGCAACTACCGCATGCTCGCCGACGACCGAGTCGTCAGCGTGCTGGACCCCGACACGAAGTGGCGCGGTGATCTCGTCGCCGTCGATCGGGACTCGCTCGAGGAGCAGCTCGTCGACACGAATGTCGCTGGGGGCGCATGGGTGCTCGACGACGGCGAGACCACGCTCTACGGCGTCTCGGATCGCGAGCGCACCGGCGTGTGGCTCGCACGGCTCGCACCGCTCGACTGATCGCGCCGCCACCGCGCCCCGCTCATCCGGCCGCGCGGGTCTTGTTCGTCCGTCGCTTCACCGTCCAGCTCGGGCAGCCCTGCTCGATCGAGGCGAGCTCGTGGATCGGCATCGGCATCGGTGCGCCGCCGAGGCAGTCGACGATCGTCGCGACCACGTCGCGGTCGACCTTGGTCGCGCCCTTCAGCGCGCCCAGCTCGCACGCGTAGATCCGCGACGAGTAGCTCGGGGTCGGGAACGGCACGGCCGCCAGACCGACGACCGGCGTCATGCCCACGGCGCGCAGCACCGGATCGAAGCGATCGTGGCTCACCGTGAACGCGACCTTCTTGCCGAGCACGCGCGCGCTCGCGAGACAGGCGTGCGTCACCAGCCGGGCGTACCCGCCGTTCTGCGCGGACGCGGTCGTCCACACCCCCGCGATCTCGGCCGTGTCGCTCGCCGCCAGCCCGCGCACGTGCTCGCGGAGCTCCGCGAAGTGCCGCAACGACCACTGCGCAGGGAACCCGCGCTCGGCATGGCGCTGGTGCACGCGACCACCACCGATGAGCACGCCCGCCTCGTCGCGCACGGTCACGAGCTTCACGAGCTTCTGCTCGTCGCCCAGCACTGCGGGCGGCAGCACGTCGATCCCGTGCCGCACGCAGAACTCCGAGAGTCCCGCGTCGAACGCCGCATCCACCGAAGGTCGCGCACCGGCATCGATGATCTCGAGCGTGCCCACGGTTGCATTTCATGCAATCCCGCAGACGAAGCGGCCAGCCCGCCGCGCCCCGGTCGCGCGTCCCGATGCGGGCCGGCCGAGCGGATCAGCGGTCGACCACGATCGCCGGGCCACCCTTTCGGTCGCGCCTGCGCGGTGGCGTCTTCCGGGCCGCACACCGATCGCGACGCTGGCGCGTTGCAAGGCCTCCATGCCCCGCGCGCGCCGCTGCCTCCCCGCCGCCCTGTTCCTCGTCGGTCTCGGTTGGGCCCAGGACGCCGACGCCAAGGCGGCCTACGTCGGGCTGAAGGAGGCCCTGCGTCAGGCGGAGATCGTCGCGATCGTCGAGGTCGAGGCCGTGCAGCCCGCGGCGATCGAGGGCTCGTGGTCGACCTTCCACCAACGCGTCGTCGCGCATCCCGTGGACGTGCTGAAGGGCGAGCTGCCGGCGACGTTCGCGATCGCGGCCGATCGCGACTTCATCTGCGCGCCGGTGCCGTACGACGCACCCGCGACCTACCTCGTGTTCCTCTCCCACGAGGGCGACGCGCTCGCGACCGTGAACCACCACATGGGTCGCATCCGCGTCCTGTCCGACCAGCTCGACTGGCCATACGACGAGCGCACGGAGCCAGTCGCGACCGCGCCTGTGCTGAAGGAGCTGCGCAGGCTGATCGCGAAGCAAGGTCCTGCACCTGCGGGCCCGGAGGTGCCGGAGCTCGTGCCGATCGAGCCGACGCCGATCGACGACGCGCCCGCGATCATGCAGAGCACGAGCGAGCCGCAACCGGTGCTCGTCGCGTCCGTGCCCGAGCTGCCGACCTCCGATGCGACGACGCCCGCGGCAGTCGAGCCAGCGTGGTCCGGCTGGCGCATCCCCGTCGCGATGGTCGGCGGAGCGCTCGCGGTGATGCTCGGCTTCGCGGTCGCGCTCCGGGGCCGACGGCGTCGACGCTGACGCGCAGCACCGGCCGCGCGACGGCGCGCATCACCTCCGCGTGACGAGGCCCGCGGCCGCGCCGGCCACCAGCGCGACCGTCATCCCCGCCACGACCGAGGCGAGCGCGATCACGCCCTGCATCCGTCGCAGTGTCGAAGTTGCGCACGCACGCGAGCTCGACGAGGTGGGGGGCGTCATCTGGAGTGCGTCGGGCGTGCAACGCAGGCGCCACGACCCAACGTCGGACCCGATCGAGTCGCGCTGCGGGCTTCCACGCGAGGGGATGCCGCGGCCGGGCCGCGCGCTGGTCAACGTTTGACCCGTCGGATCAAAACGCCACGCACGAAAGGAAACGGCCGGAGGGATCGGCGATCCCCCCGGCCGCTGCGCTCGCGCGGAGCCGCGCGCTGCTACTGGCGCGTGCCGGTGAGCTCGAAGCTCGACGACGCTGCGTAACCGCGCACCATCACGTGCACGACGCTGGGCTGCGACAACGTGACGCTGCAGCTCTCGGCCGATCCGCTCGCGTACGGACGGCAGTCGAACGTCGTGGTGTTCGGGGCCGAGCCGCGGCGCACGTACAGATCCGCATCCGCGGTGCCGGTCATCTCGAAGCGGTAGCTACCCGCGGCGAGCTCCGGCGTCGCGAAGCGCACCTCTTGATCGCGCGTGACCGTGCCCGACTCCTGCAGGCCTTCCCATGTCGGCGGCAGCTCGCCACCCTCGCCGTCGCCGAGGACGACGAGGCGGAACGCGTTCGCGTCACCGTAGCCGCGCACCTGGATGAACACCGTCGTCGCGGTCGTGACCTGCACGGTGCACTCCTCGTCGCTGCCATCGCTGTACGGACGGCAGTCGTACGCGGAGGTGGTCGGTGCCGATCCGACGCGCACGTAGAGATCGGCGTCGCCGCCCGGACGCGCGGTGTCGTGGCTCAGCCGGACCGTGTACGTGCCCGGCTGCACCACGCCCGTGTCGTAGCTGCGGGTCTGGTTGCGACCGACGTCGGCGACCAGATCCATGATCGCCTCGTCCCCGCCCATGCGCACCGGCGCGCAGGTGTTCGCATCGTTCGCGCACTGCAGGAGCGCGCGCGCGCGGTCGTACGAGATGAACGGGTTGTCGTCGTCGCCACCGGTGTCGTCGGCGGCCTCGCCGGCGCCGCGATGATCGAGCGCCATCCAGATGAAGTCCGGATGCAGCTCCTTGTTGTTCTCGCCCATCGCGACGGGCTCCTCGATCCACTCGCCACCCAGGATGCGGTTCTGGTTGTCGAGCTCGAGCACGTAGTTCAGCTCGACGCGCACCGGCTCGACGCTGCGGGTGTCGGCGCGGCGCAGGAGCTCGGCAGGACCGACGGAGTCGGAGACCATCCAGTACGCGAGCTGGATGCGGCGGAACTGCGTGGCCGAGGCGTTCCAGCCGTAGTCGGAGCCGTTCTCGGAGACGAGCCGCGTGGCCTCGGCCTCGGTGACCGACTGCTGCTCGGTGATCTCGTAGCGGACGATCGGGAAGTTCCAGATCTCGTGGTCGTAGTTGTGGTCGATGACGAACGCCGGGCGTCCGCCGGTCTCACCGGTGGCGAGGTTGCGTGCGCCACGGCCGAACATTCCGACGATGGCGATGTGGAACGAGCCGGGGTTGAGGTCGCGGCACGCGACGTCGGTGGGACGGCCGTCGGCGTCGCGGGTGATCTGGTCGGGCGAGGTGTTGCAGCGCCGGCCGCTGAACGTGGCCTGGTCGCTGAAGTACAGCTCGGTCATCAGCGCTTCGATGTCGGCCATGCGGAACAGCATGCAGCCCGTGGTGTTGCCGTCCGTGCACTCGACGACGCGGTCCTGCTCGACGCGCACGCGGACGTCGCGGCGCGGATAACCGAGCGCCTCGGTGGTGGCGTACGACGCCCAGCCGTTGCAGTGGCCCCACCACGTGTCGGGCTCGTACTGCTGGTACTGGCCCTGGTGCTCGAGCTCCCACTCGGTCGCGGGACCGGCGACGGTGGTCGCGGGATGCGAGACCTGCGTGCAGCTGTCGGGATGCGCCTGCGCATCGGGGAACGTGCAGTGCGAGACCGCCTCGACCTGCCGGGTCTGGCCGGGGTTGAACAGGAGGTCGTACTTCTCGAGCGGCGACAGGCGATCGCGATCCGTCAGGTTCGCGTAGCTCTGGTTCGCGCCCGGCTGCCAGCGCCACGCGGTGCCGTTTCGCGCCTGCGGCCACCACGTCGAGGCGAACACCGGCCAGCTCGTCTCGCCCTCGGTGAGCGTCGCATCGAACAGTCGATACGCGCTGCCCGTGGTCAGATCGGGATGCAGCCGCTGCGGGAAGTTCGAGCTGTCGATCGCCTCGCGCTTGCCAGCGTCGTCGAAGCTCGCGATCTTGTGCGCGCCGCCGCTCTTCACGTTGCCGTCGGCATCGACACCGAGGACGTAGTCGTAGACACCTTCGCGGTTGTCGATGGTCTCGACGTCCTTATCGGTGCCGGCCTCGGAGCAGGCCGCGACGCACAGCGTCGCGATGCAGGAGGTCGCGAGCCGGAAATGCTTGGTCGTGCGCATGGAATCCTCGGGTGGTTGGGCGACTTGCCCAGGCAGGTTGCCCGCCCGGGAGCAATGTGCGTGCCAGTGGGAGGACCTCCTCCCCAGCCCGAAATCCCTCGAAAACCGCGGCCAGACGGGCGTTGCCGCGCCCGTGTCCGTGACCACAGCCGTTGCGCCGCTGGCCACCGGCCTAGCCCTCGCGGCCAGCTGGCCTCTGCGGCCACGGCCTCCGCGCGCACCCGCGGCCGCTGCTACTGCAGCGCGAGCGTCAGCCCGTAGTCGTTCTCGGCCCCGTCCCAGCCGTGCACGCGCACGTAGTACGTGCACGGCGAACAGCCGGCTTCGTCGACCGTGAACTCGTAGTGCTCGTCGCTGCCGGTGCCCTGCCCTTGCGCGGCGGTGCAGGTGCCCGGCGCATCCTCTTCGCACGGCGTGAGATCGACACCCGCGTCGTCGTGGAAGTGCAGATCGAGATCCTCGTCGGGCGAGCTCTGCACGAAGTCGAGATCGACGACGATCGTCTCGTCGGTGTAGAGCGCGACCTCGTACCAGTCGTCGTCGCCGCCGCAGATCATGCGGTCTTCGACCACGTAGGGCTCGGGATAGATCTCCGCGTAGGTGGCCTGCGCGAACGTGTCGTCGGGCTCGAGGTCGTCGTCCATGCACGACATCGCACAGGTGCCCGGCTCGGTCTCGAGCAAGAGATCGTAGGTGTTGTCGGCGGAGCCGAACGCGTAGACGCGCACGTAGTACGTGCCGGCGTGCACGCACTCCTCGACCGCTTCGAAGGAGCTCGCGCCCTCGGCCTGGGCGATCGCGGTACCGGCCGAGTCGTACAGCCCCACGTTGAGGTTGCTGGCCTCGTCGCCGTCGATCAGCGCGCCGATCGTCGTGTCGGCGGCGACGACCACCCGGTACCAGTCGTCGTCGTCGGCACAGGCCGCGAGCGCGGTGTACTCGTCGGCCGCGAGCGGCGGCTGGTCCTGCGCGTCGTCGCGCGTGTCGTTCTGTTCGAGCGCGTCGTCGGTGCACTCGGGCGGCGGCGGCTCGCTGCACTCGCCCGAGCGCGGTGCGCACTGCTTCGCGACCATGCCGTCCGTCGACTCGATGGGCGTGCACGCGAAGTCGGCGTCGCAGTCGTCGTCGACGTCGCAATCGGTGAGGCAGAAGCCGTCGCCCTCGGCGCCCAGCGGTACGCACAGGTCGTCGGTGTCGCCGCACTGCACGTCCGCGGTGCACGGCTCGCAGACCCCGAGCCCGCCCGCGTCACCCGTGTTGGTGACGAGCAGGGTGAACGTGCCGTCCGCCGGCGCATCGGTGACGTGATCGCAGTCGCCCGCGGTGTCGTCGTTGTCGCCCGCCGAGATCACGTACCAGATCGAGGCCGAGCTGCCCTCGGGCAGCGAAGCGACCGGGTTGTCGACCGTCGCGCTCCACTGGCCGTCCTGCATGTCGCCGGCGGTCAGCTCCATCTCGACGACGTCGAGGCTGCCGAAGTCGACCGGCACATGGGGCTCGGTGTACGTCCAGTAGAGCAGCGGCGCCTGCTTGAGCCCGACGTCGTCGGTGATGTGCGCGGCGATCTCGACGGGCAGCACCGACTGCACGTCGGCCGGCGTGTGCTCGACCGCAGGGCCCTCGCCGGGACAGTCGGGCTTGGGCGCCTTGCGCAGCACGATGAGATAGTTCTTGAGCGTCGGCTCGTGGGCCTCGTCGTCGTCGTCGGCGACGAGCACCACCGGGTGCCGCTCGTCGGCGATCTGGTCCTTGTTGGGGCACCAGGTGAACGCCCCGGTGAGCCCGCTCTCCTGCACCAGCTCGGCGCCGCCGAGCGCAGGCTCGGCGATCGAGAGCGCGACGGCGCTGTCGTCCTCGTCGTCGACGACGACCGGGAACTCGACGCAGGCCGCGAGCTGCAGGTCGAGCGTCGTGCCGGAGCCGAGCGGCTCGCGGAACGTGGGCACCGCGCCCTGCCCCAAGGTCGTGCGCACGTCGATGCCGACGGTCACGACCGCCTCGTGCGCACCATCGCTGGCCGTGAAGTCGACGTACCAGGTGCCCACGTCGTCGGCGAGCGGCGTCCAGCGGAACACGCCGGTGCCGTCGGGCCTGCGCGTGATCGATCCCTGCGTCGTGATCGCGTCGTGCTCGGTGTCGAAGCCGTAGTCGATCGCGTCGCCGTCGCGGTCGGTCGCGACCAGCTCGATGACCAGCTCCTGGCCGACCGCCGCGAGCTGGTCGTCGACGCCTTCGAGGGTCGGTGCGCTGCCGCCTTCCTTGCAGGCGGCGAGCACGAGCACGGTCGCGAGCAGTCGCGATGCACCCTGGCACCGACGCCGCCCCCTCGATCCGAACCCGCGCATGCTCCCGCCCATCTTCGCTCCCGCAGGCCGCGCGTCGTGCAAGCTCCGTGTCACGGCCAAGCCCGCGGGTTCCGTGGGCTCGGCCATCGTAGAGCACCTCGCAGAGCGCCGCACCGCAACAACTGTGGCCACGCGATGCCCGGGGCGCGTGAGCCTGTTCACGGCTCGGGCGGATCGAGCGCCGTGCGATGCAGGTCGTGGTCGAGCACGGCCCGCGCCGCCCAGAGCTCGTCGGCGGCGTGTTGGGCGAGCGCGCTGCAATCGTCGCGCGCGCGGCTGCGACCGTCCGGATCGAAGCAGCCGCCGCCGGAAATCTCGTCGCGACCGCGTGCGACCCAGAAGCGATCGTCCGCGATCGCGCTGCCGTCGGGCAGCACGACGATGCGATCACCGG
Organism: uncultured Nannocystaceae bacterium; assembly: GCA_964519175.1. Classification (GTDB taxonomy): domain Bacteria; phylum Myxococcota_A; class Polyangia; order Nannocystales; family Nannocystaceae; genus Xiheibacterium. Next base: position 19,664 of record CAZFKC010000131.1, on the reverse strand, counting down.
GTGGCCCCAGCAGCGAGCGCCCGAGCATCGAGGGCGACGGTGCGACGCCGACCGCGTCGAGCACGGTGGGCGCGAGGTCGAGCTGCCCCGCGATGCGATCGTCGCGGCCGTGCAGCCCTGCGCCCGGGATCCACACGAACACCGGCACACGGTGCATCCGCATCGGCACGCTCGGATCCCAGCGCTCGACGCCCGCGAGCCGCAGCAGCTCCGGCGAGCTCGGCAGGCCCGCGACGTGGTCGCCGTAGACGACGACGATCGTCCGGTCCGCGAGCCCGGCCGCGTGCAGCCGCGCGAAGAAGCCGCGCAGCGCTCCGTCGGCGTGGCGCATCGCCTGGAGATAGTTGCCGAGCGCGGTGCCGTTCGTGTCGCCCAGCTGGAGCTCGGCGAGCGGCGCGGGGAAGTCCGAGTAGGGATGGTGCAGGCTCAGCGTGATGAAGAAGCCGAAGAACGGCTGCTCGGTCTCCGCGAGCACGTCGCCCATCTTCGCGAGGAAGTCGGCGTCGCACAGGCCCCAGCCCACGTTGCGGCCGGGCCCGAGCTCGTCGCGGAACAGCGAGCGCGCGAAGCCGTAGCGGGGATGGATGACCGCGCGGTTCCAGAACCCGCGCGCGTAGGGGTGGGCCGACAGCGTGGTCCAACCCGCAGCTGCCAGGCGGTGCGCGATGGTGTCGAAGCGGTTGTCGGCGCGCAGGAACGACAGCGCTCCGGTGCGCAACGGATGGCTCGACTGCACGAGCAGGTACTCCGCATCGGAGGTGCGGCCCTGCGCGGTCTGATCGTAGACGTGCGTGAAGTGCAGCGCGTCTGCCTCGGCGGCGTGCAGGAACGGCATCACGCGCTGCCCGTCGATCTCGGCGTCGACCACCCAGCTCTGCATGGCCTCGATCTGGATGACCACCACGTTCGCGTTCGGTGCGACCGCGCGTGGCGGTGGTCGTGACTCGTCGCGTTCACGGAAGAACGTCGCGAGCTGCTCGCGCTCGTCGGGCGTCAACGAGTCGGCGCCGATCCAGCGCGCGGTGGTGCGCAGCGCCTCGAACAGGTGCGCGTTCCACAGCCCGAGCCGACCCACGTTGTCGCGCTCGGAGAACACGCGCGCACCGATCGGCGAAGTCGCCAGCTCGTAGAGCCCCTGCCATGCCGGGATCGCGAGCACACCGCAGAGTGCGAGCGCCTGCACGGCCGCGCCGCGCTCCAGCACGCTGCCCGGACGCAGCGCCCAGAGCACGACCACCGCACCCAACGGGATCGCCAGCAGCGCGTACTGGGGCTGCCACAGCGAGAACACCGTCGCATGCGCGTCACCGAGGTGATGCAGGGCCGCGAGCGCGGAGGTCGGCACGATCGATCCGAAGAAGTCGAGGTAGCCGAGGTCGACGAGCGCGAGCGCGAACGCCAGCATGATCACGAACGTCGCCGCGGGTGCGCGCCAGCGCATCGGCACGAGCGCGACCGGCAGCGCGCACCAGGCCGCCGCCGAGGCTGCGACGAGCCGCGTACCGCCCCACGCCTCGACGCCCGAGAGGTCCGCGAACGACTCGCCGAGCGCCCAGCAGGCCGCGATCACGCAGGCGGGGGCCCACGCTGCAGCGGCGAGCGCCCGCCCCCGCCCCGCCAGCGCACGCGCGGCGATGCCGACGAGCGCGAGCAGAGCGAGCACGCCCGCCGAAACGATGACTCCGTATCGAATCATGCGCACGCTGCCGCGCGGCTCGCCCTCGATCGGCGGAGGGAACCACGCGACGTGCTCGCGCACCATCGCGAGCTCGAGCACGAGGCGGCCGACGTCGTCCGGGGCATGCACGCGCACCGCGAGCTCGACCTGCTCGCCCGGCCCGACCTCCCCGGGCAGCTCGGTGCGCATGCCCTCGTTGCCGATGCGATTGCCGTCGTCGTCGAGCCAGCGATACGACACGCGATCGCCGATCGCCGGCGACCACGTGTCGGCGCCGTCGTTGCGCAGCACGACCGGCACGGTCGTCGTGCGATCGACCCACATCCGCCCGGGCAGCTGCGTCGCCACGATCGACCAGCCGAGCTGCGGTGGCCCGACCTCGATCGTCGCGGCATCGCGCGTACCGGCGAGGTCGTCGATGGGCGGGCCCAGCCAGCGCACCCCCTCGCGCACGGGCGAGAAGCGCAGCTGATAGACACCCGGCGTGGTCGGCAGCTCGACGCGCACCGCGAGCTCGACCTCGTCGCCCGGTGCCACGGTGCCCGGCCACTCGGTGCGCATGCCTTCGATCGGCAGCACACGGCCGCTCGGGTCGTACCAGCGATACGCCATGCGATCGCCGGCCTCGTGCGACCACGCGCGCGTGCCCTCGTTGCGCACGGCGATCGGCACCTCGACGAGCGCGCCCGCGTAGCCGAACGACGGTGGCTTCGCCTCGCGCAGCGACCATGCGAGCGGGGGGTCCGCGACGTCGATCGCCAGCGCGGCCACGGCGGGCGTGACCGCGGGGCCGTACCAGCTCGCGTGCTCGCGCACCGGCTCGAGCTGCAGCGTGTGCGGACCGGGACGCGGGGGCCCGACGACGCGCACGCGGAGCTCCGCTGAGCCACCCGGCGGCACGTCCGGCATCGCCGTGCGCTCGCCGTCGCGCACCACCATGCGGCCGTCGACATCGACCCAGTGGTACGCGAACGCATCGCCCCATGCGCTCGACCACGCCGCGCAGCCGAGGTTCTCGATGCGCACCCGGAGTTGGGTGGGCTCACCCGCGGCGAAGCCGGGCTGCTCGAGCACCTCCACCGACCACGCGAGCGGAGCCCCGCCGTCGACGATGTCGAGCTCGACGCGCGCGGCCTCGGGCTCCGGGAACCACGCGACCTTGTCGCGCACCATCGCCCACTGCAGCGTGTAGCGACCGGCCTCGCTCGGCGCATCGACCCGTGCACGCAGCTCCGTGCTCGCGCCGGGCATCACCACGCCCCCGACCCCGCTGCGACGGCCCTCGCGGACGACCACCTCGCCGTCCTTGAGCCAGTGGTAGGCGACGCGATCGCCGAGCAGGTTCGACCACGGCACGCGGCCGTCGTTGCGCAGCTCGACGAGCGTCGTCGTCTTCTCGTCCGTGCACAGCCGCGGCGGCAGACCGTGGCGCACCACGGCGAACTCCAGCAGATCGTCCGCACGCGCGCTGCCCGAGCCGAGCCACAGCCACGCGATGGCGAGTGCGATCAGCGTGCCGCGAGCGAATCGCCTCTGCGCCGACGCCACCGCCGGCATCCTAGCAATAGGAGGCCGACTGCGAACGATCCGCTGGGACCGCTCGCACAGCCGCAGCCGGTCGCCGGCGTGTCCGCGCCCGGATCGCTGCCGGTGTCGCCGCTCTCGGTGCCTGCGCCGCCGCTGCTGCCCGTACTGCCGGTGCTGCTCGTCGACGCAGTGCCACCCGAGGTGTCGACGCCTCCGGGTGGATCGGTGCATGCGGTCTCGTCGCAGGCCCGCTGCCACACGTGGCTGGTGATCACGCGGCGCTGCGTGTCCTCGAGCAGCTCCGCGCGCACACGCGTCTCGCCCTCGGACGGCGAGGCGATCGCGAACGCGTGCACGAACGGATCCGCGTCGATCACGACGGCGGATCCCGGCATGCCGTCCTGCACGACGCGCAGCCGGAGCCCGCTGCCCCCGGTCACCGTCACCTCGTAGTCGACCGGGAGATCCGCGTGCACGGTGTCGCCGTCGTGCTCGCGCAGCGCGACCAGCTCGACCATCGGATCGTCGGGGCCCTGCAGCTTCACCACGGTGCGACTGGCCCGGATCCCGTCGAGCAGCGCAGCGACGGAGAGCTCGCTCGCGAACACCATCGTCGTCGGGTCCCCGATCGGGCTCTGGAACAGCCCGGTGTCGACACCGGCCTTGTGGTCGTCGCTGCCGCCGATCGCGGCCGCGTGCGCACCCAGGTCGCAGAGATCGTCCCAGAACGCGATCGCCTCGTCGTCGAACAGTCGGCCGGCCTGATCGAGACCGGTGGTCGCGATCTCCACCGCGTCGATGCTGCTCGGATCGAGCTCGTGATCCCAGGCGCAGCCGATGCACAGATCGCCGAGGTCGAGCGCCGGGTGGTTGATGGAGACCAGCCCACCCTGCTCGCGAATCGCCGCGAAGGCCCCCGCGATCGTCACGCCCTCCTGGCCGATTCGATGATCGACCCAGGCGGTGGCCCCGATCGCGTTCGCGTGCCCGGCGTAGGTCGTGTACTCGATGCCCGGCACGAGCAGCAGCTCGGGGTGATCGGGCTGCACCGCGCCGATGAAGTCGAGCTGGCTCACCGTGTTGTGATCGGAGAGCTCGACGAAGTCGAGCCCACGGCCGCGCGCGAAGGTGGCCATCTCGTCGAGGGGCGGGCGCGCGTCGCCGCTCTCGCGCGAGTGGGCGTGGAAGTCACCGGCATACCAGCGCGCCTCGGACACGAGCGCAGCGGCGGGCGCGTACGTGCTGCGCTCGGGCTGCGGGGCGAGCGTGGCTTCGTCGCGCAGCACCACCTCGAGGCTGTACGCGAGCGGGCTCTCGGTGATCTTCGCCTTGCCGATCACCACGTGCCACGTGCCGGCCTCGATGGGTCCCGCGAGGTAGCTGCGCGACGCCGCGTCGATGCCGACCACCGCGGGCTCCTCGTTGCCACCGCCCCAGCCGCGGAAGCCCTGCGGATCGTCGAGGCCCCAGTCGAGGATGTCGGTGCTCGACCCGTCGGCGTGTCGCACCTCGATCTCGACGATACCCTCGGGCACCTCGAAGGCGACGAGCTCGTGGTCGAGCCCGCCGGCCTCGATCTCGCCGTCGAGGACGATCGAGGTCTCGTCCGCGGACGCGAGCGCCGGCGAGAGCGAGACGAAGAGCGCTGCCCACCGCACGCGCATGGCTCAGGGGAAGAAGTCGCCTTCGAAGCTGAAGCCGAGCACGAGATACGGCACGCCGGCCGAGACGTCGGTGCCGGTGCGCCAGGGATGCTTGACCCACCACTGGGCGAGCAGGAATGCGGTGGGGTTGTACCAGCGCTTGCGCGAGACCTTGGTGCGCTTGGCCGCCTTCTTGTGCCACTTCGGCGGGCTGTAGAGGATCGCGGGCCCCACCCGGTGCGTCGGCGTGTTGATGTTCTTCGTGCGCTCGCCCGAGAGGTACATCGACTCCTCGTAGAACGCGTGCGTGAGCGTGTAGCGAGCGCCGAGCTTCAGCCCGAAGTCGAACAGATAGATGGCATCGAGGTCGTTGGTGACCGCCCAGCCCTTGTTCGGGTGCAGGATGTCGAGCGTCTGATCGTAGTAGACGGTGTCGCTGCGTCGCGTCACCGGATCGCGCGCGAGGTTGAAGCTCGCGTAGTAGAACTTCGGATTGTCGCGCACGGCGAAGCGCCCGGCCTTCGCCTGCAGCAAGATGCCGATCGTGACGTAGTGACCCGTGCCCGGGAAGCGCTTGTTGGTGCGCTTGTCGAGCGTGGTGTCGGAGAACTGCGCGTTGGGGCTCTGGAACGACTGCAGCTGATCGAAGGTCTTGAAGTAGCCGACCGCGTTGTAGATGAACTGCAGGTTGAGCAGCGCGAGCGGCTGGATCTCCAGCATCGGCCCGACGCGGCCGAACGCGGGGTTCAGGAACGTGTGGGCCTTGAACGCGATGTAGCTGTCCTTGAACAGCGTCGTGTTCTTGTCGACGAGCTGGAGGCGATAGCCGAAGCTGAATTCGTTGACGAGCCCGAGCGGGTTGTAGCGGAGCGCGGTGAGGTTCTTGTAGACGAAGCGGTGGCGCTGCAGCCCGGTGCGCTTGCGCTCGCTCGCGCTCGGATCGACGACGGGCGCTGGCTCCGGCTCCGGCTCCGGCACCGGCTCCGGCTCGGGCTCGGGCTCGGCGCGCGGCTCGGGCAGCGGCTCCGGCTCCGGCTCCGGCTCCGGCTCCGGCTCCGGCAGTGGCTCGGGCTCGGGCACCGGCTCCGTCGTCGGCGCAGCGACCGGTGCCGGCTCCGGCACGGGCTCGGGCACCGGCTCCGGCGCTCCACGAAGGGCGAGGCAGAGGAGGTGCGCGACGACCACGTGATCCGCACCCTACCACGGTGCGTCGGCGTCAATCACCCGCGATGACGATGACCTTGTCGCCCGCCGTGAGGCGGATGCGGTCACGCTTGCGCGGATTGACCACCACGCCGAACGCCTTGGTCTCGTCGCGTGCATGCGCGGCCTTGCGCACGCCGATTGCCAGCTCGCCGCGCCGGAGTCCGGCCTCGACCACCGCCGCGAACGGCAGGTCGACCTCGAGCGCGACGTAGTCCTGTGCGGGCTTGAGGTAGATCTCCGAGCCACCGGCGGAGAAGAGCTCGTCGAACACCTTCACGAGGTGCGGGTTCTCGGCGACCTGCGAGAGCAAGAGCGACACCAGCGTGTTGCTCACGATGAAGTCGTCGGCCTCGGCCACCGTGGCGAGGTCGCGGTTCGCGATCTCGAGGATCTCGCTCGTGATCGGCACGCGCTTGCCGAGCTTGCGCAGGATGTCGCGCAGATGCAGCAGCACGATCATCGTGCGCGCGTCGGCCAGCTCCTGCGAACGCCCCTCCTGCTCCGAGAGCACGAGGATCGTGTCGAACGTGTCGACCTGCAGACCGTCGAGCAGCTCGCGGCGCGTGATGTCGCCGCGTCGACACTCGATCGTGCTGTTCGCGGTGCCGAGCGCCGCCGGGTCGACCGCGTCGATCCACGGCGGCTCGCCCACCACCACCGCTTCGCTGCCCGGCGCGACGTAGGCGTCGAGCTCGCGCAGCACCCGGGCAATGCGCTCGCCGGCGCCGAGCACGAGCGTGCGCTCGCGGTGCCGCACCGAGCTGGGCGGCCGCGCGACGATGTGGTCGCTCGAATACTGCTGCGGCTCCCCGTTCATCACCACGGTGTCGTCGTCCTCGCTGATCGCGATGACCTGATCGCCGGCCTCGAAGCGGCGCTCGGGATCGGGACGCAAGAGCACGCGCTGGTCGGCGGTGACGAGGCCGAGCAAGGTCGAGTCGTCGTAGGCGAACACCGCGTCGCGGAAGCGCTTGCCCACGAGCTGCGGCTGCGGCTGCACGTAGATCTCGACGCCACCGAAGTCGAGCAGCTCGTTGTAGATGACCGACAGACCCGACTGTCGGCCGGTCTGGACCAGCAGGCGGCTGATGAGCGGCGGCGAGACCACCAGCGCGGCCTCCGGGCCGGAGACGATGCGCGCAACCGCCTCGGTGGCCTCGTCCTGCAGCTCGGCGACGACGTGCATCTTCGTGCTGGCGTTCGTCTTCGCGATCGCCATGAGCGTCTTCAGCACCATCGCGTCGGCGACCTGCGCGTCGCGGTCGTCGGGCTGCAGCACCATCACCGCCTTCGCGGTCGGAAGGCACACGAGCCCGAGATCGACGAGGTCCATCGGGTTGCCGCGCCGCGTGACCACGCGGAGGTTGCCGGCGCCGACCGCCGCCCGCAGCTCGTCGTCCATCTCGACCTTGTCGCGGTCGGCGAGGATGACCACGCACGCGTCGCGCTGGTTCGCGCTCGCGACCGCGAGCTCGCGCAGCAGCGTGGAGATCTTGGCCGACCAGCCCAGGATCACGGTGTGGCCGCGCTCGATGACCGGCGAGCGGCCGCGCCTCAGCCCCTCGATGAGGTTGCCGAAGCCGTTGTTGAGCACGCCGATGAGCGCGGAGAAGATGAACACGCCGCCGAACGTGACGACGAGCATGATGAAGAGGAACGCCCACGCACCGGTCTCGCCGGCGACGGTGCCGGCATCGAGCGCGTGCATGAGCGCGACCCACAGGAGGCGTCCGAAGGACTCCTCGCTGCCCTCCTCGTCGGGGATGCCGCCGTAGAGCTTGAGCGCAATCGCGGTGGCGGTGATCAGCACCGTCGTCGCAGCGCCGAGCACGAGGATCTGCGCGCCGGCGCCACGCGCCATGAGGTTGTCGAAGCGGTAGCGGAGCTGCGCCCTGGTGCCCGTCGCCATGCGGCGCGGACAATAGCCTTTCAGAGCGCGCCGTGGGTCTTCACGTAGCGCAGGAATTCACGGCGGCTGCGGGGTCCGGGCGCCGGGATCGAGCTCCATCGCCGCGGGCCGTGGATCGCATCGCGCTCGCGCCGGCCCTTCGCCATCGCCTCGCCGGGCAGGCGGCAGCGCACCGCGTCGGGATCGACGCCGAACACCGCCGCCGCGTTGAGCCCGAGGATCTTGCGCTTGCGCGCATCGTCGAGCGCCGGATAGCCGTAGGTGGCCTGGAACTCCTCGGAGATCTGGAAGGCGAGGAACGCCTCGATGAGCGGCTGCGGCGAGCCGGTCCAGATGCAGTCGGTGCCCCAGAGCACGTTGTCCTCGCCGAGGAAGAGCATGAGCTTGCCGAGCACGTGCGCGGCCTGATCGGGGTACGCCATCAGGTTGGTCCACACGCTGCCGAGCTCGGCGTACACGTTGGAGCCCGGGCCGAGGCCCGCGGCGATGACGGAGCTGATGAGGCTGTTCACGCCCTGGTCGACGGGGAACACGATCGGATTGCTCGGGTCGAGCACACCTTCGGGATCGTAGGGGCCCTCGCCGTTGCCGAGCCCGCCGTGCAGCCACGCGGAGTGGTAGACGATGAAGCGCACGTCGGGGAACATCGCGGCCGCGGGGCCGACGTCGCGCGGATCGGTGTGCGTGGAATCGAAGCCGGGCAGCGGGATGCCCTTGTGGATGCAGAGGATCGGGACGCCGAGCTGCTGCGCGCGCTCGATGAAGGGGATGCCGATCTCCGGGTCGTCGAGGAACCATCCGACGCCGTTCGGGCCCCACGGCGGATAGCACTTCCAGCCGGCGACGCCGCGCTCTTCGTGGACGAGCTGCATGACCTCGAGCTGCTGCGCGAGCTCGACGTTCGGCGTGATCATGCAGTGGTTCAGCGAGCGCTGGCTCATCGCGAGCATGTCGATCAGATCGCGGGTCTCGGCGATGCCCTCGTTGTCGAGCGGGCTCCCGCAGCTCGTCGGGAACGCGCGCGAGCACAGCACGGCTGGCACCGACGAGAGCACCGCCATCGTGGTCTGGCTGCCGAGGAACATCAGCTCGAGGTACTGCTGCTGCGAGAGGCACTCGATCGGGTCCATGCCGCAGCTCGCCTGCTCGAGCCCGGCGAAGAACTCCGCGTATGCGGGGTTCGTGTCGCGCCACGAGCCACCGGGATCGACGTGGTGGGTCTGCACGTCGAAGATGAAGTAGTCGCCGTCCGGCGGCTCGCAGTCGGGCTCGCCGGTCGAGCTGTCGACGCCGCCGCCGAGGTCGTAGCCGTTGCCGGAGGTGCTGCCGAAGCTGGTCGAGCCCAGCTCGTCGCCGGTGCCCCCGGTGCTTCCGCTCGAGCCGCCCGTGCCCGACGCGGATCCGCTGCCGTTGCCACCGCTGCCGCCACAGGCGAGCTGGTTCACCGCCCAGAGCGTCGTGGTCATGCCGATCGAGCTGGCGAGGAAGCTGCGGCGATCGAGGCCGAGCTTCGGTGCGAGCGCGTCGGCGCGGGCGATCGCGAGCTGGCGGATGCGCCGTTCGTGCTCGGTCTGCGCGTGGAAGTACTCGCCGTTGCTGCGATCGGTGAGCGGCAGCGGCGGCTCGGGATCGGGCAGCTGCTGCGACTTCCGCACCCGCTCGAACCACCGCGACGATCGGGCCATGCGCGATCGTAGCACGCAGGCACCGCGAGGGTCGGTGCGCGAGGTGATCGCGAGCACCGTTCACGCGCGGTCGCTGCAGCGCCGGTGAGCGGGATTGCGGAGGCGATCAGCGATCGCCGCTGCGTTCGCGCGCAGGCTGCCAGCGACCGCGTCGTTCGGGCGGTGGTGCGAGACCGGCGACCTCGTCGGGCGTCAGGTCGCGCCACTTGCCGCGCGGGAGCTCGCCGAGGCGGATGTGCATGATGCGGACGCGCTCGAGCCGCGTGACGCGGCGGCCGAGTGCCTCGCACATGCGGCGGATCTGGCGGTTGAGGCCCTGCGTCAGCACGATCTCGAAGCGCTTCGGACCCAGCTTGCGCACGCGACAGGGCTGCGTGATCGCGCCGTCGTCGAGCGTGACGCCGGAGGACATCGCGGAGATGAAGCCGCGATCGAGCGGCTGGTCGACGTCGACGATGTACTGCTTCTCGTGGCCGTGTGCGGCGCGGAGGACTTCGTTGACGATGTCGCCGTCGTTGGTGAGCAGGATCAGGCCCATCGAGTCCTTGTCGAGGCGCCCGATCATGAAGATGCGCTCGTCGTGGCCGACGAAGTCGACGATGTTGCCGGCGATGCGGCGATCGGTCGTGCAGGTGATCCCGATCGGCTTGTTGAGCGCGATGTAGACCGGACGCTCGAGCTTGCGCGCGCCGCCGACGAGCTCGCCGTCGACGCGCACCTCGTCGCCGTCGGCAACCTGCATGCCGAGCACGGCAGGCTGCCCGTTCAACGTCACGCGCCCGGCCTCGATCAGCGCATCGGCCTCGCGCCGCGAGCACCGCCCGGACTCGCCGATGTACTTGTTGAGCCGCACGCGCGCGCCGAGCCTACACGAGCCGGGCGAGGCGGGCTTTACTCGCCCCGAAGTTGCGCGCGGCGGGCTTCACTCGCCCCGGAGTTGCGCGCGCCGGGCTTCACTCGCCCCGAACTTGCGCGCGCCGGGCTTCACTCGCCCCGAGCTTGCTCGCGGCCGCCTTCACTCGCCCCGAGCTTGCTCGCTGCACGTCTCACGCGCCGAAACCGTCCGCTTTTCGCAAGCTCGGCTCGCGTGAGGCCTTCACGGCTCGCGAAGTTGCGAAAACGGCCGATTCGCTGCTTCCGAGATGTGGGCGCGCTGGGCCCATCGTCGCCTCGCGCTATGCTGGGGTCGTGAAGCGCGGCGTGCTCTCGATCGCGCTCCTCGCGGCGTGCACCGACGGGGCCGGCGCGCCGTCGGAGATCGCCGACGTGGACGTCGCCCGGCCGGCCACGCTGCGTGGATCGTGCGACGGTGCGCGCCCGCTCGGCGAGCTCGCGAGCTACCGCCACGTGATCGAGCTCGGCGGCGATGCACCGCGCGTCCGTGTGCGCGCCGACCCGAGCTGGCCGGCGGAGGATCACGGCAACGTGCTCGGCGAGCTCGTGTCGCCGCAGCGCATCGCCGCGTTCGGCCCGGTGAAAGGCATCCCGTCCGCGGGCATCGGCTGGGTGGTCCCGCTGCGCGACGACGACGGCCGGACGTGCCGCGGCTATGTGTCCGCGACGGTGGCGGAGGCGGTCGCGTGCGATCGAAGCGCAGAGCCGGGGATCGCATTTCCCGAGCCGCTCGACGTGGTACCGGGCCCCTGCGTGGTGCGTTGAAGCGTCGTGAACTCGGGAAGGGCGCGCGCGAAGGCTGAGCGCGCCTCTCCCGTGAATCGGCACGCAGCGGGCAATTCGAGGCGTCCGAGCGCCTCGGGAGGCGCGAGTTTCCGCGATCGTGCCGATTCGTCGCCGGCGCATCTTCACCCGCGCGTCGGCGACGACGCCGCATCTTCGCCCGCCCGCCCGCGACGACACCGGCCGGCGTCGTCGCCTCCCGAGCTCAGCCGAGGCGGCCCACGAGGCTCGCCGCCACCAGCTTCGCGGCCAGCTCGAGGTGATCGTCGGGGCTGAGCATCGGACCGAGCATCTGGCTCTGCACCGAGCGGCGCATCAGTCGATCGTCCTTGATCGCCCGCCCCGCTCTCCGCTGCACCTCGGCGACCACATGGCGGAAGTTCGCCATGCGCGACGGCTGCAGCGCGGGGCCGAGCGACTGGTACTGCAGCTCGCGCTCGCGCAGCGACACCACGTCGCCGCCCGCGAACACCAGCAGGAATTCGTCGCTGTCGGTCGTGGTGGTCGTGCGCGTCGTCGTCTCGGTGCGCGTGTTGACCAGCCCACCGCTCATGACCGCGCGGCCGATCGACAGCTTCCGCGTGCTGACCTTCTCGGTGCCCTGCGTCTGCGTCTGCCGCGTGCCGTGCAACAGCACCTCGATCGCGTCGTACGGGATGCTCGCCTGCACGTGCGCGCGCGCCTCCACCCGCAACGCGTCGCCCTCGAGCTCGAACCGCTGCGGCACCACGAGCTGCGGCAGCGGATCCTTCACCGGCACCACCGTGCACACGAAGCCCGCCGCCCGCACCGTCGCGGCGACGCCCTGCGCCGCCTCGCTCGTCGCATGCACGCCCACCACCGCCGGCCCGCCGCCGGGCAGCTGCACGCTCGGCCGCGCCTCGTACGCGGTCTTGCCCATCGCGGTCGCGAGGGCGCTCGCCGCGGCTGCGGTGTCCCCGGTCACGCGATCGATCACGACGGCGAACATGTGCATGAAGGTGGCGCACGCACGCGCCGCGGTCAAAGCCCCGGGCCGCGGGTCGACGGCGCGCGGCGGTCGAGCCATCATCGCCCCGTTGCGGATCCTGCTCGTCACGCCGCCGATGACCCAGCTCAACACGCCGTATCCCGCGACGGCGTATCTGCTCGGCTTCCTGCGCCAGCACGCGGAGCGACTCGGGCTCGTCGTCACGCAGGCGGACCCCGCGCTCGAGCTCTTCCTGCGCCTGTTCAGCCGTGACGGACTGACACGCATCGTCGATCGCCTGGCACAGCCGGGTGCCGAGCGCAGCACGGCGATCACGAACGTGCTCGCGCAGCGCGAGCGCTACGTCGAGACCGTCGAGCCGGCGATCCGCTTCCTGCAGGGCCGCGATCCCACGCTCGCGCTCCGCATCGTCGGTCGCACGTGGCTGCCCGAAGGTCCGCGCTTCGCCGCGATCGCCCAGGGTCCCGGTGCGCACGACGACGACGCGCTCGACTGGGCCTTCGGTGCGCTCGGCACGGCCGACCGCGCGAAGCACCTCGCCAGTCTGTTCGTGGACGACATCGCCGACGCGATCAAGGACGGCATCGATCCCCACTTCGAGCTGTCGCGCTACGGCGAGAAGCTGGCTGCCAGCGCGGCCACCTTCGACGGTCTGCACGCCGCGCTCGCGGCCCCACCGACGCTGGTCGACGACGAGCTCGCCGCGATCACGCGTGCGCTCGTCGAGCAGCACCGCCCGGAGCTGGTCGGGCTCACGGTGCCCTTCCCCGGCAACGTCTACGGTGCGTTCCGGATGGCCCGCACGATCCGCGCCGCCTCGCCCCGGACCCGCATCGCGCTCGGTGGTGGGTGGGTCAACACCGAGCTGCGCGGGCTCGCCGATCCCCGCGTGTTCGACGACGTCGACTTCGTCACGCTCGACGACGGCGAGCGCCCGCTGCTCGCACTCGTGGAGCACCTCCGCGACGCCGGCGCTCCGCTGCGGCGCACGTTCGTACGGGACCGCGACGCCGTGGTGCTGCGCGACGATCCCGACCTGCACGACATCCCGCTCGCCCACGCCGGCACCCCGAGCTGGGCCGGCCTCCCGCTCGATCGCTACGTGTCGCTGGTCGAGATGCTGAACCCGATGCATCGGCTGTGGTCCGACGGGCGGTGGAACAAGCTGACCATCGCGCACGGCTGCTACTGGAAGCAGTGCAGCTTCTGCGACGTCACGCTGGACTACATCGCGCGCTACGAGCCGGCCGGCGCCGACGTGCTGGTCGATCGCATCCTCGCGATCGTCGACGAGACGGGGCAGACCGGCTTCCACTTCGTCGACGAGGCTGCTCCGCCAGCCGGCCTGCGCGCGCTCGCCGAGCGCTTGCTCGCGCGCGACGTCGCGATCTCGTGGTGGGGCAACATCCGCTTCGAGAAGACCTTCACGCCCGAGCTCGCCCAGCTGCTCGCCCGCGCCGGCTGCATCGCGCTCTCCGGCGGGCTCGAGGTCGCCTCCGATCGCCTGCTCGAGAAGATGCACAAGGGCGTGACCGTCGCGCAGGTCGCCCGCGTCACGCGTGCGCTCACCGACGCGGGCATCATGGTGCACGCGTACCTGATGTACGGCTTCCCCACCGAGACGACGCAGGAGACGATCGACGCGCTCGAGCGCGTGCGCCAGCTCTTCGCCGAGGGCTGCCTGCAGTCCGCGTTCTGGCACCGCTTCGCCGCGACGGCACACAGCCCCATCGGACGCGATCCGCAGCTCTTCGGCATCCGCCTGCGCGAAACGGCGACCCCGAGCTTCGCGAGGAACGAGCTCGCGTTCGAGGATCCCACCGGCACCGATCACGACATGCTCGGCGTCGGGCTGCGCAAGGCGATCTACAACTACATGCACGGGCTCGGCCTCGACGAGGACGTGCGTACGTGGTTCGAGCCGCCGCGCGGACGTCGAGCGCCGAAGCTCCCGCCCGCGAGCGTCCCGTCCGATCTCGTCCAGCGTGCGCTCGCGCGCTGACGCTCACGTCGCCAGGCTGCAGGCGCAGTTGCAGACCGGTGGCTCGGCGTCCGGCGAGCCCGACTCGCAGTGCATCCACCCGGTCGGATGCACGCCGCCGCACGTCGTCATCGACCACGCGGTGCCGTCGGGCTGGATCCAGATGAAGGGATCCTCCGCGGGCTCGCAGCCGGACGGCGACACGCAGCCATCACCGCCCTGCTGCGCGGGCAGGCACACGCCGAAGGCATCGAGCAGCGTGCAGGTGTCCTCGTGGCGCTCGACGTGCAGCACGTCGAACCACGCGCAGCCCATCGCGGCCGCAGCCGCACAACCGTCGGCGTCCGGCACCGACTGGCAGCCGTCGAACGTGGGCGCGCCGGTGCTGCTCGAGCCCTCGCCGCTGCCCGAGCTCTCCGAGCCACCGCCGCCGCCCTTGCAACCGATCGCGACCAGCACGAGCGCGAGCACGATGCGCGGGGCCGACATGCGGATCAGCGCGCCCGCGGCGGGCCCTTGTACTCGATGATCTCGGGCCGCTTCGCGCGGAGCCGATCGAGGTGGAACTTGAGCGCGCCGAAGGCCTGGGGGATCGGCGACAGCGCGCACGAGGCTCCCCACGCGACCGCGTCGCGCCAGTCGAACCCGCGCTTGTGCGTGTCGACGGCGATGCGCGCCGCGTTGAGCGGATAGATGCCGAGCGCGAGCCACGAGAGCCCGAGCGTCGGGACCGCGAGCAGTGCAGCCGAGGCCGGTAGTGCCGCGCCGAACACCCACGCGCGCTTCATCTCGCGCACGAACTTCCGCTCGCTGCCCGCACCGTGCAGCCCACTGACCTGCGCGTACGCGTGGCCGCAACGCTTCGCCCGCGTCCACCACTGCGCGAAGCGATCCATGTCGGCGTCGTGCAAGGTCGACTCGCGGTCGACGCGGAGCAACACGCCGCCGCGATCGCGCAGCCGCACGCCGAGCTCGTCGTCCTCGGCCGCGATGACGTGCTCGGCGTAGCCACCGACACCGGCGAGCGCCGCGACGCGAAACATGACGTCGCCACCGAAGCTCGCGGTCTCGCCCGGGGGCCCGATGCGCCACTCGACGTCGCAGATGCGGTTGTAGATGCTGCGCTCGGGGTGGCGCTCGCGCCGGATGCCGCAGATCGCGACGACGTCTTCACGCGCGTCGAGCACGGCGGTGGCCGCATCGAGCCAGCCCGGCAACACCTCCATGTCGCCGTCGACGAACTGCACGTACTCGACGTCGGGCCAGCGCTCGAGCAAGCGCCGGAATCCCGTGTTGCGCGCCCGCGCGGCCGTGAACGGAATCGAGATGTCGAGGTCGACGACGTCGGCGCCCTGGGCACGCGCGGTGTCGCAGCTGCCGTCGGTGGAGCCGGAGTCGACGTAGACGATGCGATCGGTCTCCCGCCGTAGGGCGATGAGACAGCGGCGCAGGCGCTCGCCCTCGTTGCGACCGATCGCGACCACTCCGATGCGGCTCGACTGCGCGTCGCTCATGACGAAAGCACCCACGATCTAGCAAACCCCCACGGACCGGGAAAGGCCGGCGTCGTCAGTCCCGGGCCGCGCGCTCTTCGGCCCCCATCGCGAGCGCAGTCAGCCATGCGGTGAGCTCGCCGAGGGCGAACGGCTTGCCGAGCACCCCGCGGACGACGTCGCAACGCGCGAAGTCCTCGCGGGGCCGGCCGGTCATCAGCAGCACCGGGCACGCGAGCCCGGCATCGCGGACGCGCTGCGCGAGCTCGATGCCGTTGGGGCCCGGCATGTCGAAGTCGGTCACGATCGCGAGCGGCGTACCGCCGTCGATGATCGCCTGCCACGCCGACTCGGCATCGGGGAAGGTCAGCATGCGCATGCCGGCGCGTCGACCGGCGATCTCCACCACGACGCGCACGCTCGGATCGTCGTCCACCACGAGACACGCCCCGCGGGTCGTGGTCACGTGGGCCGCGGGCACCGGCGTGAGCGGGTGCGCGGGCGACCCGGGCTCGAGCCGCGAGACGTCGATGTGCACGCCCATCGCGATGATCGGCTTGCCGTCGGCATCGCGCACCGTGATGCGACCGCGGTCGATGATCGTCTGCCAGCTACCGTCGGCGGCGCGCAGCCGCACGCGCGCCTCGTAGTGCGAGATGCGTCCGTCGCAGAGCTCGTCGACCAACGCGCGCAGGCGCGGGAGATCCTCGGGGTGCGCCAGCTTGCCCCACGCCGACAGTGTCGAGCCCACTTCGCCCTGCCGATACCCGAGCATCGTCGCGCACGCGCGGCTGTACACGACGCGATTGCTGCGGAGATCCCAGCGCCATTCGCCGATGCCGGCCAGCTCGACGATGTCGCGCAACGCGGCGAGCTCCTGCGTCTCGACCGTGCGCGAGCGCTGCGACATGCGTCGCGCGGCGAGCCACCACGAAAGTGCGACCGCGAAGTTCACGACGGTCGCGGTGATCGCCACCACGGCCGCATCGGGGGCGAACGTCGGCGAGCGCAGCGCGAATGCGGTCGCGACCACGGCCAGCGCGGCGAAAATGCCGATGACACCGGCGCGAGAGCGCGCCAGCGCGGTGCCCGGGGTCATGGCTCCACGGTAGCAGGATCGTCGGTGTCGTCGACGGGTCGCGTGCGCGGCCGCCCGCGCGAAGCCGCACGATCTGCTAAATATCGGAGGGCTCTCGGAGGGTCGGACGCGCGACGATGGCCGACGACAAGACGAAACGTCGTCCAGGTCCGCCGCGCGGGTCCGCGCAGCCGGCGTTCGAGCCCGGATTGCTGGTCGTGGCGGGACCCGGCAGAGGCGAGCTGCACCGGCTCGTGTCCGCCCAGACCGTGATCGGACGCGGCGAGGAAGCGGATCTGCGCCTCGACGACGACGGGGTCTCCCGCAAGCACGCGAAGCTCATCCGCGCGGCGGGCGGGCTCGTCAACGTGATGGATCTCGGATCGACCAACGGGGTGTTCGTGAACGGTGCGAAGGTCGACCTCGGCCTCCTGCAGCTCGGCGACACGCTGGAGCTCGGGCCCGACGTGCAGCTCCGGCTCGTCGACGCCGCGACTGCGACCGCGGTTCCGACGAGCGGCGCCGCGACGCTCGGGCTCACCGATCGGCAGCTCGACATCGCGCGGCTCGTCGCGACAGGCCTGACCAACGCCGCCATCGCCGAGCGCCTGCAGATCAGCCCGCGCACCGTCACGAGCCATCTCGACCACGTGTACACGCGGCTCGGGATCTCTTCGCGCGCGGCGCTCGTCACCCAGCTCGCGGCCGCCGGGCTGCTCTCGGAGCCGGGGCGCGGCTGAGCCATGCGCGTCGCCCTGCTCTGCGCGTGCGCTCTCGCCGGCTGTCTCGTCGAGCCCGAGCCCGACTTCGTGGACCCGCGCGAAGGCCTGCTGTTCGACTGGAGCTTCGCGGCGCCGGCGAGCGAGCGCGTGCCGGACGGCAGCGATCACGGCTTCGATCTCCAGCTCATGGGCGCGCAGATCGAAGGCGATCACGCGCGCTTCGACGGTGACGACGACATCGGCGTCGGGCCCGATCTCGCCGAGCTGTTGCCGGGGCTCGAGGCGATCACGTTGGAGGCACGCGTGCGCGTCGACGATCCCAGCGACGACTTCGTCTCGCGGCCGATCCTGTTCGTGGCGCAGACCAGCAACAGCGGCAGCTACGGGCTGGGGCTCGTCGTCAACACCGCGGCGCATCGCCTGCAGCTCGAGCTCGTGGCCGGCGACGAGCACGAGACGGTCTATCGCGATCAGCTCTACGAAGACGACTGGGTGACCGTGCACGGCGTGTACGACGGTACCCACGCCACCCTGTTCGTCGACGGCGAGGCCCCGACCGATCCGATTCCAGCGTCGGGTGGGCTCGATCCCAACGACTTCGCCTACGGGGCCCAGGTCGTCACCGTCGCCGGTCGCAGCGACGGCGGTGACAACCTCGGCTGCGAGCTGCGCTCGATTCGCGCGTGGACGCGGGCCCTGTCCGACGAGGAGGTCGCGTATCGACATGCGCAGCTGCAGTGATCTTCGCCGCGGCGCGGTCGCGCTCGGGCTCGCGCTCGGGCTCGTCGCAGCTCCGGTCCGCGCCGCCGCACCGACCGATCGCGAGGCCGTCGTGCTGCTACCGCTGGTCGTCGATGGCGAGCTCGAGGACACCGCACGCACCGAGCTCGCGCTCGCGGCCAAGAGCGGCCTGGCGCGCGGGGGCGTGGTGTTGCGCGAAGCGACCGAGCCCTGCGCCGAAGCCACGTGCGTCGCGGCTGCCGCGAAGGGTGCACGCACGGCGCTGCGCGTGCGCATCGGCGTCGTCGAGCGCAACTACACGATCGCGATCGAGCTGCTCGACGGTACGAACGGGGCCATCACCGCGAGCAAGCAGGCGAGCTGCGAGCTCTGCGGCACGGCCGAGGTCGCCACGGTGCTCGCCGATCAGCTGGCTGCGATGGCGGCCCGGCTCGTGCCGGACGAGCCCCCGCCGCCACGGCTCACCGCCGCCAGCGAGCCCAGCGGCGCACGCGTGCGGCTCGGTCCGCGCGAGCTCGGGCGCACGCCGCTCGCGACCGAGCTCCCGGCGGGGCACCACGAGCTCGTGTTCGACAAGCCGGGCTACCAGAGCGTGACGCGACCGATCGACGCGGTCGCGGGCGTCGTCGAGAACGTGCAGGTGGTGCTGCCCCGCGCGAAACGGCCGCTGCGCGCGGCCGGTGGGGCGCTGCTGGGCGGCGGCGCGCTCGTGCTCGGTGGCGGCGCCGTCGCGCTCGCGATCGACAATCATCCCTACCGCCGCCGCTGCAGCGGCGACGACGTCGACTTCGCCGGACGCTGCCGGTTCCGCCACGACACGGCGGCGATCGGCATCGCGCTCACGTCGATCGGTGGCGCGCTCATGATCGCCGGCATCGCGATGCTCACCGCCCGCGTACGCAGCCGGCGGTGATCAACCGCCCAGCTTCGCGTCCACCTGCGCGATGCGAGCGGCGGCCGAGCGGTGGCCGAGCTCGCGCGCGCGCTCGTACTGCGCTCGTGCGTCCTTGTAGCGCAGCACCTTGAACAGCGCGTCGCCGAGCGCGACGCGCAGCTCGGCGCGACGGGGCGCGAGCGCGACGGCACGCTGGCCGAAGTCGACCGCCTTGGGATACGCGCCGCGATCGAAGTGCAGATCGGCCAGGGCCGCGAGCGCAGGCACGTTGCGCGGGTCGGCCGCGAGCGCGCGGTGGAACGTGGACTCCGCACCAGCGGCATCGCCACTGCGCGCGCGGGCCTTGCCGTCGGCGACGAGCTGCGCCGCGCTGCGCCCGTCGGCCTTCGCGGCCGGCCGCGCGGCGGCAACGGGGCTCGCGCTCGCCTCGACCGCAGGCGCCGCAGGCTCGCGTACCTC
>CAZFKC010000130.1:0-28186 GCA_964519175.1 uncultured Nannocystaceae bacterium | reverse complement strand
CGGCGGCCAACACCCACATCATCAACAATCCATGTGCAACCATGCCACGAGGCTAGCATGGCAACGAGGCCGTGCCACGTCAGCCCTCTGCGGGCGGCTTGCAAATGCCACCGCCTTCGATCTGCGCATTGGTGCGGAAGGTGTTGAGCAGCTCGTGGTGCGGCGGCTCGTACTGCGGGATCGTGGCGTCCTCGCGCACGTTGGTCACGTGGTAGGTGTGCTGATTCCAGATCCGGCGCGCCTGGATCCACCGATCGTCCACGTCCTTGATCACCTGCACCGTCGGCGACGCCATGCCGATGTACTGGTTCGACACCACCACGATCTCCGCGGAACCGTCGTTGTCGATGTCCGCGACCACCGGGTACTCGCTGAGCGTGCCACTGGTACGAGGCGTGCTGAGCAGCGGTAGGCCGGCGCCGTCGAAGACGAACATCGTGGTCTCGTCGGCGTACATCGCCTCGGCGATGCCGTCGCCGAGAAAGTCGAACGCAGTGCCCGCCGCGATCCCGCTCTGATCCGAGACGTTCGCCGACCACACGATGCTCGCGTCGCCCTCGTACACCGTGTAGTGGTTCGCCGAGCTCACCGCGAACTCCGCGACCTGATCGCCGTCGAAGTCGTGCACGGTGGCCGGGCGCAGCCAGCCGGTGCCGCCCTGCGGATCCCCCGTGGGGCGCTGGTCGAGGTAGACGGTGGTGCCGTCGTGCTCGAGCATCGCGATGCCGTTGCCGTTCATCACGATGACCTCGGGCTCGTCGTCGTCGTCGAGGTTCGCGATCTGCGGATAGCCGGCCTGCACCGCCGCGTTGAAGTAGTACTGCCCGCCGTCCGCGTGGTAGGCCGCGTTGCCGAGCACGACCTCGAGCTCGCCGTCGCCATCGAGATCCGCCGCGGCGGTGGCCGACCACGGGCCGGCCGCCTGCGGCGCCGTCCACACGCGCTGCCCGAGGTGGTCGGCGACGAAGTTGCCGGCGATGATCTCGACGTCGCCGTCGTTGTCGAGGTCGGCGAGCGCGATCGCACCGGAGTAGACCTCGGGCCACGGATCGTCGCCCGTCCACTTCAGCGTGCCGTCGTGCTCGAACGCGACGAGAAAGCCGTTGCTCACGCACGTCACGATCTCGGGCAGCCCGTCGCCGTCGATGTCGCCGATCGCCGGCGTCACGGTGTGATCGACGGGTGTCGTGATCTGGAAGTGCTCGACGCCGGTCTCGCCATCGAGCAGATACGCATGGCCGAGCACGCCGGGCGCACCGGACGAGTTCGCCGACACCACCAGCACGTCGGGGATGTCGCAGAGATCGATCGCACCGTCGCTGTTGTCGTCGGTCATGTTCGCGACGAGCGGCGCGACGATGCTGAAGGGATCGGTGGGGCTCGTCCACGTCCACTGCGTCTCGGGATCGAAGCTGTCGGGCGGCGCCGAGTCGCCGCACTCACCGACGGCATCCATGTCGTCGACCACCTTGCAGGTCGGACGCGGAGGACCGTCGTCGAGATCCTGCTGACTGCCACCGACGTCGAACTTGGGCCCGTCGGTCTCCATGCCGCTCGAGCCCACGGTGCTCGAGTCGACGCTCTCGCTCGTGCCGCTCGATCCGCCCGTCGTCTCGCTCTGCGTCGTGGTCGGGCTGGAGGTGCCGAGCGAGCTCGCGCCGGTGGATCCACTGCCGTCCGCGTCGACCGTGTCCCCGCATCCACACGCGAGCACGACCAGCATCGCCGTCTTTCGAGCATCCATCGCAACCAGGGTCGGCGTGCGACGGCGCGGCTGTCAACCGCCCAGCGGTCGCGTCTAGTCGCGTCTAGTCGCGTCTAGGCGAGGCCGGCCGGCAGCGCCTTGCGGGGGCGCTCGGCTTCGATGCGTCGCTTGAGTGCGGCGAGGTCGTCGTCGACTCGGCTGCCGCGCTCGAGCGCGGCGAACTGCGCCTCGAGCGAGAGGTCGGCGCCGCCGTAGATCTCCGACGCTGCGTCGACGTCGGCCTCGAGCTGCATCACGCGCTCTTCCATGCGCTCGAGCGGGGTCCACGGCGCATAGCCGTTCATGTTCGAGAGCGTGGCCGCGATCATGTGCTGCGCCTGCGCGCGGCTCAATCGCGCCACCAACAGCGTCCGCTGGCGCGCCGCATCGCAGATGCGTTGATCGAGCGCGCGCAGGGCCGTGCGCAACGTGTCCACCGCGCGCTTCTGCTCCTGCCACTGCGCCTCGTAGCCCGCGGCCAGCTCCTCCTGCTCGCCCTTGCGCACCAATGCGGCCCGCGCGAGGTCGTCGGCCCCGGCGCGCACGGCGGTCATCGCCCGCCGCTCCCAGTGCGCCGCCTCGGTCACGTAGCGATCGGCGTGGCGCCGGAGCGTGCGCTCGTCGGCGATCGCCACACACACCTGCTTCTTGGCTTCCACCAGCTGAAGCCTCATCTCGTAGATGATCCGATCGAGCGCACGTGCGGGGTCGTCGGGAATGCGATGCATTCGCGCGCGAACCGGGCCCCCCGCGGGCTTATTGCAGCAAGATCGATCTTCGCGATCTTCGCGATCTTCGCGATCTGCGCCGCTCGAGGCCCCGCTCAGCCGGCCGGCGTGAAGTCGTCGCAGGTCTGGTCGATGAGCGCGACGGCGTCCTCGAAGAACCCGTTGAAGCTACCCTCGCAGATGCTGCCGCGGATGTGGTTCGGGAACATCTCGACGAACGTGCGCAGCTTCACTGCGTCCTCGCTCTCGACCGGGCACACCGGCGCGGGCTGATCCCGGTCGTTGATGAGCCCGAGCATCACGATCGCGGTCGCGTCGCCGGCCTTGCTCGCGATCACGTTGGCGAACCACCCCTCCGGAATGCCGGTGGAGCCCTTGTCCTCCTCGTCGGTGATGAGCGTGATGACGAGGATCGCGTCGTCGCGGATGAAGCCCTCGTTGCACGCGCCGGCGCCGGAGAGCTCCTCGGACAGCGCAGACACGAGCGAGCTCGCGGCTTTCTCGTCGCTGTCGCCGTCGCTGCCGACCTTCGCCGCGCACTGGAACGCCGCCGGCAGGTTCGGCTCGGTGATGTCCATGTAGCGCATGCCCGACGAGAAGTTGCACTGCATGTTCGTCGCGTCGCCGCCCATCGGATACGTCACGCCGGCGCCGAGCGTCGTCTCGCACATCGTCGGCGGACCCATGCCGCAGGGATAGCCGGGGTTGTCGGGGCACACGCCGCCGAAGAACCCGCACAGCACCTCGCACTCGCCACCCCACAGCGCGTCGGTGTCGACCACCATCACGTGGTAGTCCTGCGCGTCCGTCAGCGTGTTCTGGATCGTGAGCATGAAGCCGGGAAAGCTGGTGATGAGCGCGTCTTGCTCGTCACCCATCGACGACGAGTTGTCGATCACGAACAAGAAGTCGACCTTCGTGCAGCCCTCGCCGCTGCCGCCCTCGGCTTCGGCGGTCGCGTTGGAGGCTGCGCCCACATCGAGCACCGGTGCGCTGTTGCCCGCTTCGCCGACCTCGTCGGAGTCGTCGGGCGTGTCGGTGCCGACCGACTCGCCGCCGCTCGTGAGCGAGCCCTGCGAGCCCACGCTGAGGCTGGTCGGCAGCGAGCCGCCTTCGCCGCGCCCACCCGGATCGGCACACCCGAGCGCGAGTGCGCCCAGCCCCACGACACCGACGAGACGAGCCATCA
Source organism: uncultured Nannocystaceae bacterium (assembly GCA_964519175.1). Classification (GTDB taxonomy): domain Bacteria; phylum Myxococcota_A; class Polyangia; order Nannocystales; family Nannocystaceae; genus Xiheibacterium. The sequence goes on along the minus strand of CAZFKC010000130.1, from coordinate 24,525 downwards.
CGCCCGCATCATAGCCGCTCGGGAACCCGGAAGGCGACGCGGCAACTACCTCTCGGAGCGAGTGCTCGCTCACCAGTCGACGCGGACGCCGAGGCTCGGGAAGATCGGCAGGCCGAGGTTGCCGACGACGCTGCGGAAGTCGTCGGCGTAGATGAACGCCTCGACGTTCTGGTGGTTGTAGACGTTCTGCACGTCGACGTACGCGGTCCACGTGGTGCGCTTGCGGAACCACCTCCGATCCAGGCGCAGATCGAGCTGGTGGAACACGGGGAAGCGCGCCGAGTTCGTCACGCCGTCGATCGGATACGTGCCGAGCTCGGTCGTCACCGTGCCCGCGACCGGCGTGTAGGGCGTGCCGCTCACGAGCCGAAAGCGACCGCCGATGCGGAAGTGGTGCGGCAACGCGTAGCTGGCGAGCAGCACGAGGTTGTGGCGCTGGTCGTAGGCGCTGGAGATCAGCGGGCCCAGCTCGACGTCGGCGTCGCGGTACTCCGAACGCATGAGCGTGTAGCCGACCCAGGCGTAGAGCTTGTCGGAGATCCGCTGCCGCACGAGCAGCTCGCCCCCGTAGTTGCGCGACTGCTGCTCGGTCGTGAACGGCGTGCGGATGCGGAAGTTCGGCTGCCGTTGCCACACGTAGCTCTCGATCGATTGCAGCCAGCGCGCGAACGCGGTGGCCCGCACCGAGAGCCCGAAGTCGCTCGTCCACTCGAAGCCCGCGCTGCCGTGCCAGGCGCGCTGCACGTCGACGATGTCGTTCAGCCCACCGCTGCCGATGCCGGGGTCGAGCGCCTGCTGCAGCACCGGCGGCAGCACCACGCGCCCGCCACCGAGCGAGCCGTTCGAGAACAACCCCGAGCTGGCCGACTGCGCGAGGGCATCGGGCTGCGAGTACGAGCCGAAGCCGCCGTGCAGCGACCACTGATCGGCGACGTCCCAGCGGAACAGCACGCGGGGATCGAAGGCGACCGCATTGCTGCGATCGACGCCGGTGTTCTCGTTCGCGCTGCGGCTGAAGCCGGAGACACGCACGCCGGGCCACAGCGTCAGGCCACCGACGCGGATCGTCGCGTGCGCGTAGACCCCGATCTGCGCGTCGTGGCCTTTCAGCGTGCGCTCGGTGGGCTCGGCCGCCTCGAAGTCGCGCGTGCGCGCGAACAAGCGGAACGGCGAGACGATGAAGTCGGTGCCGGCGGTGAGCGAGAAGTGCTCCGAGAAGTGGCGCTCGGCCTCCGCGCGCCACGACACGACGTAGGCGCGGCGCGTGGAGAATGCCAGCGTGCCGTCGGAACGCGCGGCGTCGAAGCGCAGTGCCGGGCTCACCAGCGTGCGCCAGCGCCCCTTGTTGCGCTCGTGCACGACCTCGATGCGATGGAACTGGTCGGAGAGCGTGAAGCCATCGACACGCTTGCCGAGCTCGAGATACCGCGCCTTCCAGCGATCGCCCGAGCCGATCGCGCGCACCGTGAGCGCGGCGCCGTCTTTCAGGTCGACGTCGTACTGCGCCTGGTAGTCGTAGTAGCGCGGCAAGGCGAAGACCGCGGTGGGATCGACCTTCTCCGCGAGGCGTAGCACCGCATCCACGTAGCCGCGCTGGCCTGCGATCATGAACGAGCCGCGCTTGCCCAGGCGGCCCTCGACGAGCGCGGCGGCGGAGATCAGATCGACCTTGGCGTGGCCGTGCACGCCGTCGCGACGGCCACGCCGCGGATCGAGCAGCACGACACCGCCGCTCGCGTTGCCCCACTTCGTGCCGAAGTTGCTGGGCTGCACCTCGAGGCCCTCGAGCACGTCGGCCTGGATCACGCTCGTGAAGCCGAGCACGTGGAACGCACGCGGGATCGGGTGCTCGCCGTAGAACACGCGCGACTGGTTCGGCGCCGCGCCGCGCAGCACCAGCATGCCGAGCCCGCCGGGCGAGCGTCCGACGCCCGGAAGGCTCTGGACCGCGCGCAGCGGATCGCCCTGCGTACCGGGCAAGGTCGCGATCTCCTCGCGCGAGAGCGCGACGCTGCTGGTCTGTGGCTTCGGCTGCTTGGGCTGCTGCACGATCGTGCGGTAGGGCGCGCTCGGCAGCGGCTCCACGAAGATCGGCTTCGGCTTGCTGCCGGGCGCGACGACCATGCCCGGCGCGAAGACCATGATGGTCTCGTTGCGCAGGAAGCCGTCGGTGACGACGACGACGCGCACGCGTCCGGCCGGCACGTCCTCGATCACGTAGGTGCCGTCTTCCTCGGTGGTCGCGCTGCGGATCCACGCGGGCACGACGTCGGGGCGCAGGTGCTCGTGCTTGGGTACGTCGCCGGGCTTGCGCTTGCTCGCCTCGGGCACCACGAGGACGCGCGCGGAAGCCAGTGGCACGCGATCGCCGGCGCGTCGCACGATGCCCCGCAGCTCCCCGCACTTCGCGGCGGCGCAGGGATCGACGGGCTCCTCGGCACGCGCCTCGGCGGACGACACGCCCGCCACCAACGCCGCGATCGCTAGCGCCGCGAGACGCAGGAGATCACCTCGATCGACCCCACGAGCACGGCCTCCGAGCGCTCATACGAACGCGCAGATTATCGCAGCGCTTGCAGCTCGTCGAGCTTCGTCTGCAGGCGATCGATGAGCGTCGCGTCGCCGGCTTGCTTCGCCAGCGCGAGGCCGCCCTGTGCGGCAGCGATCGCGCGGTCGAGCTTGCCCGACGCGTGGTAGGCCGTCGCGAGCACCTCGAGCACCGCGGGGTCGCGACCGCCGGTCAGCTTCGCGGCGCGGTCGGCCAGATCGGCGGCCTTCAGCGCGTTCGACGAGCCCTCGTCGGCGGTGCGCAGGAGCAACAGCGCCATGCCCTTCAGCGACGGCACGCTGGTCTCGTCGACCTCGAGCACCGCGCGATAGGCCGCGATCGCATCGGCGTCCTTGCCCTGGGCCGCGAGCACGCGCGCGAGGTTCTCGCGGAACAGCGTGCGCTTCGGCGCGAGCTCGAGCGCCTGCTCGAGCGCGGCCTGGGCGGCGGGGAGCTGGCGATCGAGCTCGAGCGTGATGCCGAGGTTGTTCCACGCCTCGGTCGAGCGCGGGTCGAGCTCGGTCGCACGGCGCAGGTGCGTGATCGCCTCGGGGAACGACTTGCGCTTGCGCAGCAGGTTGCCGAGCGTGAGGTGCGTGCGCGCATCGTCGGGCGCATCCGCGAGCGCACGCGCGAGCTCGGTGCGCGCGCGATCCCACTCTTGCGCCTCCATCAAGACGATCGCCAGATCGACGCGCGCGCTCGCCCGCTTCGGCTCGAGCGCGAGCGCGGCGTCGTAGCGAGCGATCGCCGCGTCGGTGCGATGGCGACGGGCCTCGAACGCCGCCGCGGAGACCAGCGCATCGACGTCCTTCGGGTTCTTCGCGAGCTGCTTGTCGAAGTACCGCAGCTGGCGCTCGACCCACGCGTTCATGAAGTCGGCGTCGAGCTTCGCGAGCTGTTGGGGATCGGCGGGCTCGATCTCGAGGATGAGCTCGGCCATCTCGTCGGTCGATGCCTGGCCGAACTTCACGGGCACCGGCGGCGAGCTGGGGTTGTGCGGGTTCGCAGCCGAGTTGTCGAAGCTGAAGTCCATCGCGATCGTCGTACCGGCGGGCAGGCGCAGCGGCTCGGCGAAGCGGTACTGATCCTGCCAGTCGAAGTTCCAGTCCTCGATCTTCGCGATCCACTTCTTCGTGCCGTCGGGCAGCTCGGCCCAGCCGTGCAATCGCTTGCCGAGGTAGTGCGCGTGCGGGTACACGGTCACGACGTAGGCCTCGACCGGCAGCGTGTAGCGATCGGTGACGTGCACGTCGCTCGCACCCGCGGGCAGATCGATGTCGGTCGACGACAGCTCCATCGCGAGCGCGCGGCGGGTCGCCGGGCGATCGCTCATGTAGAGCCCGATGCGCGCCTTGATCGGCTCGGGCTTCCCGGACGGGCGCAGGTGCACCTGCAGCACGATGTCGCTGCCCGCCGAGAGGTGGAACGAGCGCGCGACCTGTCCGGGATCGACGGCCTTGCCCGGCGTCCACCCGATGAAGCGTCCATCGGGCATGAGCGCGCCCGCGAAGTCCATGCCCGAGAACCCGGGCTCGGGATCCTCCGCGTCGCGCTCGCGCGACTTCTCGCTGCGATCGACGCGGAGCACGGCATGGTGCGCGACCTTCGGGTTGCCGGGCTGCAGCTCGACCGCCTTGATCCAACCCTCGGCCTCGGGCGGAACGGGGATGACGAAGTTGCGATAGACGTCCATGCCGTCGGCAGCGAGCACGTAGGGCACGTCCATCTCGAGCACGACGTCGGGTGGACCGAGCCGCCAGCTGCCGCTCTTCGCGGGCAGCGGTGGTCGTTCGCTCGGATCACCTTCCTGGCGGCCCGCCTCCGCCCATGCGGCGATCGTCGCGAGCTCGCCGTCGGTGAGCCGGCGCTCGCCGACGTAGCGCGCGCTGCCCGGCTCGGGCAGCCACGGCGGCATGTAGCGCTTCTGCGTGACGTCGACGATCTGCGAGGCGTGGTCGCGGACGTCGTCGTAGTCGACGAGCGCGAACGGGGCCGCTCCGCCCTCGGTATGACACGGGGCACACACGCGATCGAGGATCGGCGCGACGTCGCGGGTGAACGTCGGCGGACCCGCTGCGACGACCTCGGTCTTGGCCGCCTCGGCGCTGTCGGTCGTCGAGCCGTTGCAGCCGACGAGCACGGCGAGCACGAGCGCAGGGACGGATCGCATGGCCGGACCAAGACATACCAGGGCATAGGCCGCCGCGCAGCCCGCCGACGGAGCAGCGGCTACCATCGCGCATGCCGATGGATCCGCGCATCGCGATCATCCAAGCCGACATCACGACGCTCGAGGTCGATGCGATCGTGAACGCGGCCAACGAGTCGCTGCTCGGAGGCGGCGGTGTCGACGGTGCGATCCATCGCGCGGCCGGGCCCGAGCTGCTCGCCTACTGCAGGACGCTCGGCGGCTGTCCCACCGGGCACGCGAAGATCAGCCCAGGCTTCCGGCTGCCGGCGCGCTTCGTGATCCACACGGTGGGCCCGGTGTGGCGGGGCGGCGGCCACGGCGAGGACGGATTGCTCGCGGCCGCGTATCGCAACTCGCTCGCGCTCGTGAGCGAGCAGGGCCTGCGCACGGTCGCGTTCCCGGCGATCTCGTGCGGCGTGTACCGCTTCCCGCTCGAGCGCGCGACGAGGATCGCGGTGCGCGAGGGTTGGGACTACGTGCAGACCACGGACATCGACAAGCTGGTGTTCTGCGTGTTCGGGGACGAGGCCCAGGCGATGTACACGCGCATCGTCGGCGAGCTGGTCGCGTAGCCCGCTGCGCTACGACCACGCCGAGCTCGATCGCTGCATCGCGTCGAGGCCGTGAGCGTCACTGTCGCGCGCGTGCGAGCAGCTTCTGCGCGGCCGCGCGCTCCGGGCTGCCCTCGGGCGCCAGCTGGGCCGCGCGCTCGAGCGCCGTGATCGCGGCCGCGCGCTCGCCGAGCGCGAGCCTGGCCTCGCCGAGCGCGGTGAGCAGCTCGGGCAGCTCGCGCGCGTGGATCGTGGGATCGCGATCGAAGATCGCCAGCGCTCCTTCGAGCAGCGGGACTGCGCGCGCGTGCTCGCCGGCGCGCACCAAGGCGCCGCCCAGGTTCATCCGCGCGAGCCCGACCGAGCTGTGCATCGCGTCGCCCATGGCCTCCGCGATCGCGAGCGCGCGTTCGAAGCACTCGATCGCGCGCTGCTGCTCCCCCAGCGCCGCATGGGCAGCACCCATGCTGCCGAGCATCGTGCCGACCGTGGGATGGCCGGGGCCCAGCGAAGCGACGTAGGCATCGAGCGCACGCGTGTGGTGCTCGAGCGCGAGCCGGGGCTCGTTCGCCATGAAGTACATCGTGCCGAGATCGGTGCTCATCTGCGCGAGATAGGGATGGTCGGCGCCGTTCTCCACCGTCGCGATCGCCATTGCGGCCTCCATCTCGGCGATGGCGGCCTTCGGATCTCCGGAGAGCGCCAGCACGATCGCGCGGTGGTGACGGATCTGCGCGTCGAGCTCCGCGCCCTCGAGCCCGCCGCGATGCACGAGTGCGCCGCCGATGTCGGCCCACTCGAGCGCCTCGTCGGGACGGCCGAGGCGATAGCCCAGCAGGAGCACCATGCGCGAGGCATTGCGCGCCGCGAGCCCGTCACGGCCCTCGCCGAGCGCGATCGCGAACGAGCGCTGCGCCGCCTTCGCTGCGCCCGCGAAGTCGTCGGTGTGGAACAGCGCGTCGGAGTGCATGCCGTGCGCCGACGCGAGCAGGATCGGCGAGCCGGCCTGCTCGGCCGCCGCCACCGCCTGCGCGGCCACCTCGACCGCCTCGCGCGCGCGCCCGACCAGCGAGAGCGAGTGCACGCGCGAGAGCTCGGCCCGACTGGTGCGCTCGGCCTCGCGCTGCGCCGGATCGTGCGACGCGGACTCGTTCTGCGCGGAGCGAGGATCCTCGCAGTCGCGCAGGGGTCCGAGCGACGAGGTCACGCTGACGGCCGAGACGATCGCGGCGCGATCGGCCTCGCCGAGCACGTCGAGCAGGCTCGCGAGCCCGTCGCGTTGCTCGTCGAGGCACGCGCGGGTGACTCCGAGCGGCGCCGCGACCCCGCCGTCCGCGATGCAGGCCTGCGCGCGCAGCTCGGCCCACTCGGCGGCGAAGCGATCGAGCCGCTCGCCGCTGCGCGCAGCGGTGTCGGCCGCGAACGGCAGGCCGCTCGCGGTCATCGCCTCGCCGATCGCGGTGCGGCGCGCATCTTCGACACCGGGCCACAGCTCGCCGATCGTGGCGGCTTCGCTGCGACAGCCCTCGCGCAGCGACTGCGCTGCGGAGGCCCGCTGCGCGAGCGCACCGGCCACGACCAACGCGAGCAGCCCCGCCGCCGCGAACGCGATGCGCCGACGCGCACGGCCTTGCCCGCGCGCGAGCGCGTCGAGCAGCACGTCCATCGATGCGAAGCGCTCGGCCGGATCGGTCGCGAGCCCACGCGTGACGATCTCGCGCAGCCATCGTGGCACGCGGCTGCCGTCGGGCGGCTCGCGCAGCCGGCCTTGCAGCACCGCGCTCGACAGCTCGATCACGGTGTCGCCCGCGAACGGCCGCGCGCCGTAGAGCGCCTCCCACAGCGTGATGCAGAACGCGAACTGATCGCTCTTCGCATCGACCGCCCGTCGATGCAGCTGCTCGGGCGCCATGTAGCCGGGCGTGCCGATCAGCGCGTCGGCGCGCGTGCGGCTGGGCTCCGCAGCCGCTTCGCGCGACGTCGGTTCGCGCTCCTCGTCGGCCGCGCTCGCGATGAATGCGACGCCGAAGTCCATCACGCGCACGCGCTCGGCGACCATCACGTTGTCGGGCTTGAAGTCGCGGTGCACGAGCCCGACCGCGTGCGCGGCCGCGAGCCCGCGCCCCGCCGCGATCATCACCTCGAGCACCTCGCGCCACGACGGCTTCGTGCGTCCGCACCAGGCCCACAGCGTCTCGCCCTCGACGTACTCCATCGCGATCCACACGCGGTCGTCGATGATGCCGACGTCGTGGATCCCGACGACGTTGGGATGGGCGAGTCGCGCGAGCGCCTGGGCCTCGTGCAGCATCCATGCGCGGCCGTGGCCGTCCGGATCCGATGGATCGCGCAGCAGCTTGATCGCGATGCGTCGATCGAGCTGCGGATCGTAGGCGGCGTACACCACCCCCATGCCACCCGCGCCGAGGCGCTCGACGATCACGTGCCGGCCGATGAGGTGACCCGCAGGGAGCTCGAGCGCCGAGCCCGACGCGCCGACGTCGGTCGACTCGGCGCCGAGCGTGATCTCGACCGAGGGAGACGATCCCTGCATCGTCGCGGCGAGTCTCTCACGCCGCCTGCCGAGCGGACGGTGCCCCGGCTCGGAGCGCGGCGAGCAGCGCGACTCCGGCCCGATGCGCGTCCGCGTGCGTTGGCGCTCACGCGGATCGGTGCTCGGATCCGTTCACACGCGCGCTTCCGGGAACCCCGAGGACCGCATCGGTTACCGTGGGTGTGACGATGCGTCGATCCAGCCGCTCACTCCTCGTCCTGACGCTCGCGGGCGCATGCGCCGGACCGACGCGGGAAGACCCGACGGTGACGCTCACGGTGACGACGGCGACGCCGACCACGGGCGAGCCGTCGAGCAGCGCCGGCCTCGACACCGGCGATCGCATCGACGTCGGCGTGTCGCCGACGACCGGCTCGCACGCGGAGGAGGGCGGCGGCTGTCCGCCACCGCAGGACGCGAACGCGACGCTCACCGGCCGTGTGTTCGCACCGAATCGGGTGATCCCGATCAGCGGGGCGGTCGTGTACCTGACGAAGGGCGAGGTCGAGCCGGTGCCCGACAAGGTGTACTGCTCGAAGTGCGTCGAGCTCACTTGCGACACGCCGTTCGTGTTCACCGAAGCCGATGGCACGTTCGAGCTGCCGGCGGTCGCGGGTGCGGGGCAGCAGCTGGTCGTGCAGAAGGGCGAGTTCCTCCGCGTCGTCGACTTCGACGTCGTCGAGGGCAGCAACGAAGTGCCCGAGGATCAGAGCAACCTGCCGGGCGTGTGGAATCCGGACGCGGGCATGTGGATCCCGAAGATCGCGGTGTACGAGACCGATCCGGATCGCGTGTTCAACGTGCTCGCGAAGTTCGGATTGGGCGAGACCAACGCGAATGGTCAGCTCGTGCCCGGCACCGAGCAGTTCATGCTCATCCCCGACAGCGACCAGGGCGCGTTCATGGACGACTTCCTGGAGATGAGCGAGTACCACATCATCTTCGTGCCCTGTGCGGCGACGAAGTTCTGGTTCAGCGCGCCGATCGTCGCGCCGCTGCGCGCACAGAACATCCGCGACTACGTGGCGGCCGGCGGCAAGTGGTACGCCACCGATCACAGCAACGAGTACATCGAAGAGCCGTTCTCCGACTACCAGGAGTTCCACTCGCCGGGCATGCCCGACATCCAGCCGGCCTACGACGTGAACAGCACGGTGGTCGACGAAGAGCTGCTCGCGTGGCTGCAGGCGCTGCCGCCGGAGCTGAAGGACATCGGCGGCGGCAACCCCAACCTGAATGCGCTGCCCACGGTCGAGACCGTGCTGAACTACTCGGGCATCGACTCGATCTCGCCGGTCATCGTGCAGGACGAGGACGGCAACGACGTCGACGTGGGGCATCATGTATGGGTCGAGGGCCCGTGCACGAGCTGCAGCGATCCGAACAAGGTGCGACCGATGGCGATCAGCGGGCAGTGGGGCTGCGGCCGCATGATGTACAGCACGTTCGAGAACTCGAGCGTGCCGCACACGGGGCTGAACCCGCAGGAGCTCATCTTGCTGTACATGATCCTCGAGATCAGCGTGTGCCACGAAGGCACGCCGCCGCCGCCACCACCGGTGGGCTAGCGCTGCTCTTCGTCGCGTGTGCGCACGGCAAGCCCGAGCCTGCGGCGCAGGTCGACGACGGGCTCGCCGAGGCGATCACCTCGGCCGCGGTCGGCGTCGGCGATGCGGAGCTGCAGGTCATCCTGCGCGATCACTGGACGTGGCGCCTCGAGCAGTCGCCGCTCGGCGCGACGAAGCTCGGCGTGCACACGTGGGACGACCGCATCGACGACGGCAGTCCCGCGGCCGAGGCCGCGCGCGCTCGGATGCGGCGGGAGCTCGTGGCCCGGCTCGAAGCGCTGGGCGAGCTGTCCGACGAGGATCGCCTCACCGCGGCGGTGCTCGCCGGTGACCTGCGCGCGGACATCCGCGAGGAAGTGTGTGGCTTCGAGCGCTGGCTCGTGAACGCGACCTTCAACCCGATCGAGCGCGCGAACGAGATCGGACGCATCCATCCGATGTCGGCCGCCCACGCGCGCTCGACGTTGCTCGCCCGCGTGCGTGCCGTGCCCGCGGCGATCGACCTCGACATCGCGCGGCTGCGCGTCGGGCTGGGTGAAGGGCTCGTCGGCGACGCGCCGTCGATCGAGCGCGTGATCGCGATGATCGACGGGCAGCTCGACACCCCCACCGCGAAGTGGGCGCTGTTCGAGGCGGTCGCGCGCTCGCCCGGCGATCGCGGAGCACTCGCGCGCGAGCTGACGACGGCCGTCGACGACGGCATCCGGCCCGCGCTCGGTCGCTATCGGGCGCTACTGCAGGACACGCTCCTGCCGAAGGCGCGGCCGAGCGCGAAGGCGGGCATCGGCGCGCTGCCGCAGGGTGCGGAGTGCTATGCCGCGCTCATCGAGCGGCACACGACGTTGCCGCTCACCGCCGAGGACGTGCACGCGCGCGGGCTCGCCGAGATCGCGCGCATCGATGCGGAGATCGCCGCGCTCGGCCAGCGCGCGCTGGGCACGAAGGATCTCTCCACCACACTCACCGCGCTGCGCAGCGATCCGAAGCTGTTCTTCGACACGCCCGAGGCGGTCGAGCAAGCCGCTGCCGATGCGCTCGCGCGGGCGCAGGCCGCGATGCCGCGCTTCTTCGGGCGGCTACCGAAGGCGCCGTGCTTCGTGCGACGCGTACCGGCCTACAAGGCCGCGTTCACCACGATCGGGTACTACGAGCCGCCGCACACCGACGGCAGCAAGCCCGGCGAGTACTTCATCAACGTGCTCGATCCGCAGACGCGCCCGCGCTACGAGGCGCGCGTGCTCGCGGTGCACGAGTCGATCCCCGGCCATCACCTGCAGATCGCGATCGCGCAGGAGCTCACCGGGCTCCCGGCCGTGCGACGGCATGCGGGGCACAGCGCATTCGTCGAGGGCTGGGCGCTCTACACCGAGCGACTCGCCGACGAGATGGGCCTCTACGAAACCGATCTCGATCGGCTCGGCATGCTCAGCTTCGATGCGTGGCGTGCGGCGCGGCTCGTCGTCGACACCGGGATCCACTCGCTGGGCTGGAGTCGCGAAGAAGCCGAGCGCTTCATGCTCGAGCACACCGCGCTCGCGCCGAACAACATCGCGAACGAGGTCGATCGCTACGTCGGTTGGCCGGGCCAGGCGCTCGGCTACAAGATCGGTCAGCTCGAGATCCTGGCGCTGCGCGCCGAGGCGCAGGCGAAGCTCGGCGAGGATTTCACGCTGCCGGCGTTCCACGACGCGCTGCTCGGTGCAGGTGCGCTGCCGCTGCCGGCGTTGCGCGAGCGCGTGCAGACGTGGGTGCGGGAGACGGCGCGCTAGTCGGCTATCCTGTGCCCGCGTGCGCTCCTCGTCCGTCTTGCTGCTGTTGCTCGCGTGCACGCCGAAGGCGCCGCCCGAGCCCGCCCCGTCGCCGCGGTGGTCGATGGTCGCGGCGATGATGCACACCTGCATCTCCGACGAGGCCGGCGTCGTGCGCTGCAGCGGCGCGAACGACAAGGGCGAGCTGGGCGACGGCACCACGATCGATCGCCTCGAGCCGGTCGCGCTCGAGCTGGCCGCGCCCGCGGTCTACGTCGTCGGCGAGGATCCGATGTGCGTGCTGCTGACGAGCGGCGAGGTCGACTGCTGGGGCGATCCGAGCTGGGGCGGGATCGGCGACGGCACGAACCAGCGCCGCGATCGTCCGACGAAGGTGCCGATGCTGCCGCCGGCGAAGGCGGTCGACGGCAGCGGGACACGCAACTGCGCGGTCACCCGCGAGGGCGCGCTGTTCTGTTGGGGGCTCGATCCGGAGCTCGACGGCGGCGGCAAGGAGCGCTCGGTGCTCATGCCCGAGGCGATCGAGCTGCCGCCGGTCGTCGAGGTCGGGGTCGGCTATGCGCACGTCTGCGCGCGCACGGAGGCGGGGCGCGTGCTGTGCTGGGGCCGCAACAACTGGGGGCAGCTCGGCGACGGCACCACCGTCGATCGCAAGGCGCCGGTCGAGCTCGCCGTGAGCGACGCGGTCGAGCTCGCGATCGGCAACTTCCACGGCTGCGCGCGCATCGGCGACGGCTCGGTGCAGTGCTGGGGGCGCGACATGGATCCGCGCGGCGAGTCGATGGGCCCGGACGATCGGCACACGATCGGAGCGACGCCGAAGGCGATGCAGTGGCTCGCCGACGTCGCGCAGATCGTCGCGGGTGACGATCATGCGTGCGCGCGCACGTCGGCAGGCGAGGTGCTGTGCTGGGGCAGCAACGACGGCGGCCAGCTCGGCGACGAGCCGACCGAGTGGGGGAGACCATTCCCCAAGGCACTGCCCGCGCTCGCCGGAGCGAAGGCCATCGCCGCGGGCGCATGGCGCACGTGTGGCCGCATGGCCGACGATCGCGTCGCGTGTGTCGGCCGCACGTTCGTGGGCCGCGAGCCCAACGGCTCCGCGCGGCTCGAGCTGACGCCGCTCGAGCTCACGCCGCCCGAGCCCACGCCGCTCGAACCACCCCCCGCGAAATAGTCGGAAGCGGACGAGCTGCGCGCTGATCTGGTAGGCTCGCGATCTGTTACGTGCGCAGGAGAGCGCCACCATGCCCGACCCCACGCCCACCGAGCCCAAGAACGACTCCGTGCTCGTCAGCATCGATCGGATCGACTTCGCCTACACCACGTGGCGCAGCTTCCAGGCCTACTTCGTCGTCGTAGCCTGTGACACCAACGGCAAGATCTTCATCAGCGAGTCGCCGAAGAGTTATCCCATCCTGCATCGACCTCTGCGACAAAAGCCCGGTCGCATCGACTTCGGCTTCGATGGCTATCCGATCTACGTGTCGGTCGGCGCCGTGCCGAGCCTGGTGAAGTACGAGGTCTACGTCGTTCACGATCGCAAGCGGCTTCGCGATGCGGGCCTCGTCATCAATCAAGTCGGGACGTCGGGGCTCATCACCCAGACGATCGGCGACATCAAGGGTGCGCTGACCGCCGCGGGTGGGATCGCGGCGGCGGCCATCGGCGGCGCCGTGCAGGCGGCCATCGAGCCGGTCACGCAGGTGGTGGGAGCGGTCATCGCGAATCTCGGCGACAAGGTGCTGGCCTCGTGCTCGGGCAGCAAGATCTTCGATGCGCAGACGATGGCGCAGCACGAGCTCTCGGTGACCAGCGAGTCCGACGGCGGCAAGGTCGTGGCCGAGCTCGACTTGCTGCTCTTCGATCGTCGCGACGACGCTTTCGACACCGTGGGCGCGACGCTGCCCTCGCTGCACCGCGAGCTCTGATCCCGTGGCCACGCAACGCTACGACTCGGTGCTCATCAGCATCGACTGGATCTCGTTTCGCTACCTGTTCCGTCGAGGATTCCGCGCGTACATCCTCGTGGTCACGGCCGACACCAACGGCACCATCGGGATCTACGAGTCGCCGGAGTCCTACAACGTCTTGCACCGTCCCATGCGGGACAAGCCCGCGACGATCGACTTCGGCTTCGACGGCTTCGTCATCTACTCGTCGGCGGGCGCGGTGCCGGATCTCGTGCGCTTCGACGTCTTCGTGGTGAAGGAGAAGTCGAAGGGCGGACGTCGTGCCGGTGCCGTGCGCGAGGCGGTGCGGAGCTCGGCCGATCGCCAGGCCAAGCTCGACGCCGCCGAGGCGGCGCTCGCCTCCGCCGGCTCCGATGGTGGGCGCGCGGCCGAGGTGGCAGCGGCGGTGAGCCCGGTGCTCGAGATGGTGGGTGGCGTGGTCGAGACGATGTCCGACGAGGTCATCGAGGCCTACTCGGGCAGCAAGATCTTCGACGGCCCCATCGTGCTGCGGCGCGAGGCGGAGACGAGTCGGCAGATCAACCAAGCCGTCGTCTCACCGACGGGCAACATCGAGACGAAGGTCGACATCACGCTGTTCGAGCGCCAGAGCACGAACGGACGGCCCGAGCGGCCCGAGCGTCCACCGCAGACGCCGAGGCCCGAGCCGCACGAGCTCCCGCTCGATGCCGCGACGGTCGCGGTCTCGCTCCGCCGCCCACGCGTGCTGTATCGCATCGGTTGGATCACGGCCGCACTGGTTCCGCTCAGCGTGTGGCTGGCGGGCGCGACCTCGGATCCCGCGCCCGGCGTGTCGAAGGCGGCGCTGGTGTTCACCGCGCTCGGCATCATCGTCAGTCCCGCGCTCGTCTACGGCGCGGGCCACTGGGCACGCGCACGCAGCCACCTGAAGGGGCTCACGCGACTGGGCTGGGTCGCGTTCGCGTTCCACATGGTGAGCCTCGCCTGCATCGCGCTCGGCGTGGCCTTGTTCATCGCGGTGCTCGCGAACATCGGAGACGCCAAGCCGACCAGCATCGGCGAGGCGCTCGGCATCGCGCTGGGCTCGGTCGTCGCGGCGGCAGCGGGATTCGGGCTGATGGTCCTCGTGTCGCTGCTACCGTGGTTGGTCTCGATCATCACGGGGCTGGTGTTCGGACGCCGCTCGACCCGCGAGGTGGGTCCGAAGCGCTCGAAGTGAGCGCGCGCGACAACGCGTTCGCTAGGACGCCGGTCTCCCGTCGGTGGCGAACACGGCAAACGGTCGCCAACCTCCCGGAGGGTCCCACTCGCCCTCGCCTCGGATCGTCGGTCCGATCTCGTCCACCACCACGCCGTCGATGCCGAGGGGCTCGCTGATCCACGCGATCGAGCGGTCGGGCTCCATGCGGTACAGCCGAGTACCCGACGCGAGCAGCACATAATCGACGGCGGGGTACAGGTGGCCGAAGTACATCTCGACAGCAATGCTCACCACGGAGTGGTCGGCCAGCGAGACCGCATGGACGTGGCTGCCAAAGCCGATGATGAGATTGCCGCGCCACAGGATGGCGTCCTGGAAGGCGAAGCAGTCCGCGTCGGAATGGACATCGACTCGCAAGACCGGCTCCTCGTCGTCCGCGACGATGACGTAGCGCTGCGGTGTGCCGAGGGCAGCAGGAACGCGGCCCACTCGCACCGAGTCGACGCTCGACCACTCGGTGTCCACGACCGTGCAGATTCTCGCGTGTAGCGTCACTGGTCCCTCCAGCGCACGGAGCGTTCAATCGATCGCGAAGCAGTACAGCCGCCCCGCGCCGCCGACCTGCGCGAGCTCTTCGGGCGTGCAGCCGGGCGTGTCGTGGGCGGAGTTCCACGACGGGCTGAACATCGGGTTCATCGGGATGTCGCTGTGGCCGACGCGCGCCACCGACTCTCCACCCGCGGCGGTCCAGTCCTCGCACGTGCTGCCTTCGAGCAGCGTGCCGTCTTCCTGCGAGCCGGTGAGGATGTCGTGCTCGTTGCCGGGGATCTCGTTCCCGTTCTCGTCGAGCACGTGCTGGGGATCCCCATTCGAGAGCCCGTCGGTGTGCAGCGCGTCGACGTCCGCCGCGATCACGTCGCCGGCCGCGTTCTGCCACGGGCCTGCGCCGATGCGATCGCGCGCGTCCTCGTCGGTGGTCGACAGGTACGCGTGCCACGTGCAGCCGCCCTGGCCGACCGCGTCCGCGAGCGCCTGGCAGGTCGCATCGGCGCCCTCGAGACCACCGAGGTTCCCGCCCATCTCGCCGCTGCCGACGCTCGTCGCGAAGAACGACATGCCTTCGCACGCGCCGCTCGCCGTCGTCGAGCTCTCGCTCCCGCCCGCGCTGCTGCTGCTCGAGTCCACCACGTCCGTCTCCGACGTGGCCTCGATCGGCCCGCTGGTCGACGTCATCGGCTCCGTGGTGCTCGTGCCCGCGGTGGTCGTCGTGGCCGTCGTGGCCGTCGTGGTCGGGCTCGTGGAGCCGGACGAGCTGGAGCTGCTGTCGCCGGTGCCCCCATCGTCGGACCCAGGATCGCCACAGCCGATGGACGCGAGCACGACGAAGACAAGGGCAGTGCGATGCATGGAGCGAGGCTAGCACCCAGGACCGTGCGAGGGCGCAGCGCGCGGTGAAATCGCCGGCCTCGATCGCGCGTTCCGCCGGTGATGAAGCGAACGCGAGTTGCAGGGTTGCTCGCCGTCACGCTGCTCGCGAGCGGTTGCTGGCACAGCCTCGGCGCCGGGCGATCGCGCCGCGTCGCCGGCCGACCCGAGCCCTCGCGGGAACGGACCACCAGCTCCGGTTGTGTCGACGCGCTCGCGGCGACACGCGGGGTCGCGTATTGGAGCGAGTACGGCAAGATCATGCGCTGGGATACACGATCGGCATCGGTGCCCACCGTCTTCGCCGAGGTCGAGCGTCCGCGTGACATCGCGATCGATGCATCGCACGTGTACTGGCTCGCGGATCTCGACGACGGCGCCACCCGGGTTCTGCAGCGTGCACGCATCGACGGTGCGGAGATCGAGCGCGTGCCGAACACGGATCGCGCCGGCCAGCTCGTCGCCGGCGACGACGGTATCTACTGGCTCGCGTATCCAGCATCGCGACACGTGCCGCTCGCGATCTGGCGGATTGCGACCGGCACGAGCTCGCCGCAGCGCGTCGGCAGCATCTCGGCGGAGGCACGCGGAGTCGCGATCGGGGGTGGAGTCGTGTGGTGGGACGAGTGGGATCCCGACACGACGACGGGCAGCATCTGGCGGACGACGCTGCCCGACGGAGAGCCGCAGGTCGTCGGCCGCAGCGAGGGTGGCAGCGTCGGGCTCGTCGCCGATGCAAGCGGCGCCGCGTGGCGCGATGCCGGCGAGATCATGCACGCGACCGCGACCGGCGAAGCGCAGTCGCTCGCGTCCGTCGAGTACGGTGGCCCGGGCCTCGCGCTCACGAAGGACGAGGTCTACGCGCTCGCACGCGAAGTGCTCGTCGCCGTCGCGCGCGACGATGGTCGCGTGCGTCGGGTCGCAACCGTCGACGTGCGTGCGAAGTACGTCGCGATCACGGCCGACGAGGTGTTCGTCGTCGGCGGGGCGTTCTTTCCCCACTCGGGTTGCCTCGGCAGCGACGTGCAGCGGATCGCTCGTCCGGACGCGCGCTAGAATCGGAGCCGCATGCCCGCAACCCCGCCGCCGATCCGCGGATTCGCGCTCGTCTTCACCGTGATCGGTGCGCTCTACGTCGTGCTCGCGAGCTCGATGATCGTGCGCGGCTCAGCGGCGTTGGTCGAGTTCGGCGTCGCGCCCGAGCTCGCCGCAGAGCCGGTGCTCGCCGACTTCTTCGGGTTCTTCTACCAGCTGATGGCGTTCGTCGGCGTGCTGACGATTCGCGGTCGGCCGCGTGACGAACGAGCGCCGCAAGCAAACGCTGATGGCCGCGCTCTTCTGCGCTGCGAACACGTTGTGGGCGCTTCGCGACCTGGCGACCTCGGACAGCGCGCTCGGCAACCGGCTCTATCGCGGCGAAGCGACGCTGGTGTTCGTCGCGATCGACGTCGTCTTTGCGCTGGCCTTCGGTGCGCTCGTGGCGCGCGGGTTGACGACGCGAACGAAGTGACTCACTCCGAGCAGTCCCACAGCGCGGCGCAGAGCGGATCGCCGTCGGGACAGCTCGTGCAGTCGAAGCAGGCCAGTGGATCCGCAGCGAGCAGCAGCGCGAGCGCGCTCGCGGAGCTCGGTTCGGCCGCTGCGCATATGTCGTCGCAGTCGTTCTCGTGCGGGCAACCCGACACCGAGTTCTCCTGACAGAGCACGAAGCAGGGATCGGTCGCGCAGTCGCCGATAAAGCGCGCGACATACTCGCTCTGGCATTGCAGCGTCTGCGTGCGCACGTCGGTGCTCATCGCATCGAGCACTTCGAACGTCGCCCAGTAGCCGTCGACGAACCAGGGATCGAGATACTCGCACTCGATCCCCAGCGCGTAGCAGGCCTGCTCGGGCGGGAACTCGATGCGGTCGAGACAGAAGCCGCGAGGATCGCCGCTGCAGCCCAGGCTGCCACCGCAGACACACTGACCCGACGAGAACTCGCAGCTCTCCGGGCCGTAGCCAAAGCACGAACCCGCACGCATGCGCGCGTTGCAGTACTGCGACGCCGGGCAGTCCGCATCGCTCTCGCAGACGACGCGCGGACAACCGCCCGCGTCGAACATGCTCGCACTCTCGCCGCAGAAGAACTCGTCGCACACGCTCGCCCAGCACTGCGGGGGCTGCCAGTCGTTCGGGCAGCCCGAGAATCCGACGTCCGGAACCGAGGCCGCGTCGGTCGACTGCGAGCTCGTGTCGACGGCGGTCGAGCTCGTCGGCGGCGACGAGCTCGCATCGCTGCTCGGTGCCGTGGTGCTCGCCGAGCTCGACGAGCTCGTCTCGCCACCGGTCGAGCTCGAGTCGCCGGCGCCATCACCGACGAGCGGTCGCGTGCACGCGCTCGCGAGCAGCACGACCGCAGACCAACTCGATCTCGACCCCATCGAAGGCTCCAGCATCGCACGCAGCCGACGAAACCGCATTGACAACTCGCACGTTGACCCTACACTGCCCAGCTTCCGAGGATCCCATGATCACCCGTCGCAACAGGGCTTCGATGCAGGACGTGCGCATGCGCGCGTGTCTGCTCGCCTTGCGTGCTTTGCGGTGGCCTGGCGTCCTTCGGGATCGCGGCTGACCCCGAGTCGGCCAACGCGGCGCCAGGCGAGACGAGAACCAGCAACGAGCAGCGGACGCGACGTCCGCCGCATCCGGTGATTCCGCGTCGTGCACCCCGTGCGCGCAGGAATCCGTGCGCCCGCGAACGGGCGCTCACCCACTCACGTCCGCAGACAGAAACAGCAACGAAGTCATGACCACGAAGATCCACGTCAACGTCGGCACCATCGGTCACGTCGACCACGGCAAGACCACGCTGACCGCCGCGATCACCCAGGTGATGGCGGCGCGCCACGGCAGCAAGGCCATGGCGTTCGCCGAGATCGACAACGCCAAGGAGGAGCGCGAGCGCGGCATCACGATC
This sequence comes from uncultured Nannocystaceae bacterium, assembly GCA_964519175.1. GTDB lineage: Bacteria > Myxococcota_A > Polyangia > Nannocystales > Nannocystaceae > Xiheibacterium. The sequence continues at coordinate 5,819 of CAZFKC010000130.1, read as the reverse complement.
AACGCTTCGCACGTCGAGTACGAGTCCGACCACCGCCACTACGCACACATCGACTGCCCCGGGCACGCCGACTTCATCAAGAACATGATCATCGGCGCGTCGCAGATGGATGGCGCGATCCTGCTCGTCGACGGCTCGCAGGGGCCGCAGAAGCAGACCATCGAGCACATCCTGCTCGCCCGGCAGGTCGGCGTGCGCCACATGGTGGTGTTCGTGAACAAGGTCGACATCGCCGATCCCGAGCTGCTCGAGATGGTCGAGATGGAGGTCGCGGAGCAGCTGGCCAAGTTCGACTACACGGCACACTTCGTGCGCGGCTCCGCGCTCGAGGCACTGCGTGCAGTCGGAGAGGGCAAGCTGGACGATCCGTGGGTGCACGGCATCCTCGCGCTCGTCGCCGCGATGGACGAGCACATCCCCGTGCCCGAGCGGGATGTGAACGCGCCCTTCCTCATGCCCATCGAGGCGGTGCACACGATCCCCGGTCGCGGCACGGTCGTCACCGGTCGTGTCGAGCGGGGTCGCGTGAAGGTCGGCGACAAGGTCGAGATCGCGGGCCGTAGCGATCGCGGCCGCGAAGTGGTCGTCACGGGGACGCAGGCGTTCCGCAAGGACATCCCCGAGGCCAGCGCCGGTCTCAACGTCGGCGTGCTGCTGCGTGGGCTCGAGCGCGACGAGGTCGCGCGCGGGCAGGTGGTGATCGCACCGGGCAGTCTGCGTGCGCACACGAGCGGTGCCGCGGAGATCTTCGTGCTCACCGCCGCCGAGGGCGGACGGCACACGCCGTTCGCCACCGGCTACGCGCCGCAGCTCTACTTCGGCGCGAGCGACGTGCCCGCGGTGCTCGACACCGACGGCGCGATCGATCCGGGTGACCGTGCCACGGTGCGCTTCACCCTCGTGCGTCCCACCGCCTTCGAGCCCGGCATGCGCTTCGTCATGCGCGAGGGCGGCAAGACCATCGGCGCCGGGGTCGTGACCTCGGCGTCCTGACAACCGCGTGGTGCCGGAGGGTGAGCTCGCCCTCCGGCGCCACGATCACGTGCATGCAATCAGCGGCGCGCTCCGCGGCTGACGGCGTCGGCGGAGCCCGAGCGCGAGCAGCACGAGCATCGGCAACGCACGCGCGTCGTCGTCGTCGATCGTGCAGCTGCAGCCGCCGTCGTCGCCGTTCATCGTCGGCCCGGTCGTCGTGACGCCGCCGCCTTCGGTGCCGGCATCCTCGTCGCCGTCGCTCGTGTCCTCCGGCTCGCCGCTCGAGCCGGCGCCACCGCTCGTGTCGGCGCTCACCGGCCCACCCATGATCTCGAAGCTCACCTCCGCCGTCGCGGGGTTGCCGGCTTCGTCGGTGATCTCCACCGTGATCGTGTGCGTGCCCTCGGACAGACCATGTCCCTGCGGTGCATCACCACCGGTGATCGGGAAGTCGAGCGTCGTGTTGACGAACTGCTGATCCGCGATGACCTCGGTGTCGTCGAAGAACACCGACGTCACCAACACCTGCGGCGTGCGGTCGTCGTTGAGCGTGATCACCAGGTTCCAGCTGTCCGTGTAGCCGAACGTCGCGCCCTCGACCGGCTCGTCGATCACCACCGACGGCGCGATGTTGTCGGGCACCGGCGGACCGAACAGCAGCAGCAGCTCCTGGTACGAGTTCTGCTGCCCGCTCGGACAGAACATCGTGTGCACCTGGCCGCACTGGCCGTTGATCGGGTTCAAGTCGGTGTCCGACACGATCTGGCTGCACACGTCGCGGTAGGTCGGGTTGCTGGTGCCGCCGGCGGTCGGATACAGGTTGTCGAGATCGTCGTCGACGTGCTCGAGGCCCCAGGTGTGCGCGGCCTCCTGGTTGATCACCGTCGCGATCGTGTTCGGCCCCGACTCGACCAGGAACGCGAAGCTGGTCATGTTGGGGTTGCTGTTGCCGCAGTCGATGCCCGGCGCGACGCCGCCGACCTGGCCGACGTCGAACGACGGCTCGCCGACCATCACCATCGCGTACGGCATGTTGTCCGGCGGGCGCTGATCGATCGTGATGATGCCGAAGTCGGTGGTGTCCTCGCGCACCGCCTGCACCACCGCCGCGCGTGCGCTCGCATCACCGGGGTAGGGCATGATGTCGCCCTGGATGATCGTCGAGCAGTTGTTGTGCGAGTCGTTGCCGCACCCGCCGTTCATCGTGCCGCCGTCGAAGTTGACGAACAGGATCGTCGGCGAGTTGAACGCGCCCTGCACGTCCGGCTCGTGACCGAGCCCGAAGTACTGCGGGGTGACGCTCGGATCGGTGATCGGGAAACGACCCGCAGGTGTCTGCGCAGCCGCCGTCGACGCGAACACTCCGAGCGACGCCAGCGCGAGCGCCGAAATCATGGTCCTGCCCATGGTCGCATCATCGACACCGCGCAAAGCCGGCGTCAAGTCGATCGCTCCAGCAGCGACCGCTCGCCCACGTGCCGAGCGCCCCACGCAGGTGGCTCGAACCCCGGCTTGAACCCGAGTGGGATTCTCGTGCGTTAATCGCCGGACCATGGTCCGCGCCCGCGTCTGGCCGCTTCTCGTCGTGCTCGCGTTCGCGGGCTGCACCCGACCTCAGGACCGGGCGGTCGAGCAGACCACGCCGACGACCCCGACCCCGACGGTCGCCGAAGCGACGCCGCCCGTCGTCGCTCCGCCCGAGCCCGATCGACCCACCGTCGTGCGCCCGGCTCCGCCCGAGGTCGCGCTCGCGTGGGTACGGGCGAACATCTGCGCCGATGCGGGTCCGCTGTCGCTGACCGCGTCGGACGGCACCGGTCTGCGGCTCGTGTCGTTCGATGCGAAGGCGGTCGTCGAAGGCCCGCTCGCGTACACCGAGCTCGAGCTCTCGTTCGACAACCCCGAGGCGCGCCAGCTCGAAGGTCGCTTCTCGATCCAGCTCCCGCCCGGCGCCGCGCTCAGTCGCTTCGCGATGGAGATCGGTGATCGCTGGCAAGAAGGCGAGGTCGTCGAGCGCCAGGCCGCGCGCGTGGCCTACGAAGACTTCCTGCACCGTCGCCAGGATCCGGCGCTGCTCGAGAACGGTGCGGGCAATCGCTTCGAGGCGCGCGTGTTCCCGATCGCACCCAATGCCCGCAAGAAGCTCGTGATCGGCTGGTCGCAGGCGCTGCACTCGGCCAGCGAGCCGTACGTGCTGCCGGTGTGCGGGCTGCCGAAGCTCGACAAGCTCGACGTGAAGGTGCTCGTGCGCGCGCCGAACGACGGCGCCGAGGCGATCCTGCACGAGGTCGAGCTGCACGAGTCCGACTACACGCCGAAGATGGATCTCGAGCTGCGCACCGGGAATCGTCCGGCGCCGATCCTGCGCTCCGGCGATCTAGCGGTCGCGCGCGTGACTCCGATGATCTCCGCCGGCAGCGAGTCGATGGACGAGCTCACCATCTTGTTCGACACGAGCGCGTCGCGATCGCTCGACTTCAGCGGGCAGGTCGATCGGCTCGGAGCGCTGATCGCCGAGCTCGGCCGCCGCAAGGGCGACACCGTGCTGCGCGTGATCGCGTTCGATCAGAGCTCCGAGCAGATCTACGAGGGCAGCATGGGCGGCTTCGGAGCCCCGCAGCTCGACGCGTTGCGCAAGCGTGGGGCGCTCGGAGCCAGCGATCTCGGGGTGGGGCTCGCGGCGATCGGCAAGGCCCCCCGCGTGCTCTACGTGGGCGACGGCGTGCTGACCGCGGGCGCGAGCGAGCGCGCGGCGGCGCTCGAGCAGCTGAAGACGCTGGCCGCGACGCGGGGCATCGAGCGCTTCGATGCGCTGGTCGACGGTGGCCTGCAGGATCGTGCGCTGCTCGAGGATCTCGCGCGCGGCGAGCTGGAGCAGGACGGCATCGTGCTCGATGCGCGCGTGAGCGTGGGTCAGCTCGCCGACAAGCTCGAGCGCCCGACGCGATCGGGACTGAAGGTCGCGGTCGAGGGCGCGACCTGGTTCTGGCCGCACGTCGTCGACGGCGTGCAGCCCGGCGATGCCGTGCTCGTGTATGCCGAGCTGCCCGCCGATCGTGCGCTGTCGGTCGCGATCGGCGACGTCGCGATCACCGAGGAGGGCGCGCAGGTGGCCACGGCCCCGCGACCGCTGCTGCAGCGCGCGCGTGCGATGGCGAAGATCGAGGAGCTCACCGCCCAGCTCGCCGGGCTCGGCAGCGACGCGGCCACGGGGCAGGGCGATCGTCTGCGCGGCGAGATCGTGACGCTGTCGACCTCGCAGCGCGTGCTGTCCGACTACACGGCGTTGCTCGTGCTCGAGACCGAGGACGACTATCGCCGCTTCGGCATCGAGCGCACGGCGATGGCGGACGTGCTCACGGTCGGCGCGGCGGGCATCGATGTCATCGCGCGCGGTGGTCTGCCGACCAAGCAGGTCACGAAGACGCCCGATGGGCCCGGCAACTGGGACGACCTCGAGAAGAACAAGGACAAGGCCGAGAACCAGCTCGCGGAGCAGAAGGGCGCGCTCGAGCCAGCGATGCGCGCGCAGGTCGAAACGTCGGCGGCCCCGCCGGCCGACGGCGGCGGCAACGAGGGCAGGGCGGCCGGGCCCGCGTCGCCCTCGCCCACGACGACACCGGTGCCCGGCGCAGCGCCGCCGCATCCGGAGCCGGAGCCGCAGGAGGAGCTCGCGGACGCGCGGCGCGTGCCGGAGGAACCGACCGCGAACGTCCGAGGGCCGCGACCGCGGCACTCCGCGCGGCCGACGGAAGATGCGCTCGCGGAGCTCGAGGCGGATCGACCCGCGCGCGGATCCACGATCGAGCTGCCGCAGCCGTCGGATCCGTTCACCGGCGATCTAGAGCTGGTGATGGATGCGCTCGCGGCCGGCGAGAAGGCGCGTGCGCTCGAGCTCGCGCAGGCGTGGCGCTTGCGGGCGCCGGGTGACGTGCTCGCACTCGTCGGGCTCGGCAAGGCGATGGCCGCGAACGGCGACCTGCGCGGCGCAGCGCGGGCGTTCGGTTCGATCATCGACCTGTTCCCGTCGCGCACCGATCTGCGACGCATGGCCGGCGAGCAGCTCGAGTGGCTCGGCAACGAGGGCGCCGAGCTGGCGCTCGACACCTACGCGAAGGCGGTCGCACAGCGGCCGGATCATCCCAGCAGCCATCGCCTCTACGCGTACGCGCTCTTGCGCGCGGGCAAGCACGAGGAGGCCTTCAACGCGATCATCGCCGGGCTCGATCGCGAGTATCCCGGGGGTCGCTTCGCGCAGGTGCAGCGGATCCTCCGCGAGGACCTCGGGCTCATCGCCGCCGCGTGGCTCGCGTCCGAGCCGAGCCGCGAGCCCACGATCGCGCGCGCCGTCGGCGAGCGCCACGCGAGCATCGACAACCGCGCGTCGACACGCTTCGTGCTGAACTGGGAGACCGACGCGAACGACGTCGATCTGCACGTGTTCGACGGCAAGCGCGGGCATGCGTTCTTCAGCAGCAAGAGCCTGCCCTCGGGCGGTGAGCTCTACGCCGACGTCACCACCGGGTACGGACCGGAGTGCTTCACGATCCCCGGCAAGGCCGCCGCGTTCCCCTACACCGTACAGGCGCACTACTACGCGCGCGGGCCGATGGGCTACGGCATGGGCAAGCTCGAGGTCATCGAGCACGACGGCGCCGGCCACCTCACCTTCGTGGAGGAGCCGTTCGTGCTGATGAAGGACGACGCGTGGGTCGACCTCGTGAAGCTCGACGGGCGGCCGTCGAAGGGCACCGGCTCACCCGCGGAGCCGCGCGGGCGGATCAAGTCGCGCTAGCAGGGTGCGGAAGAACGCGAAGCGTTCTTCCGGACACCCTGCTCCGTGC
>CAZFKC010000129.1:0-28402 GCA_964519175.1 uncultured Nannocystaceae bacterium | reverse complement strand
CACGGAGCAGGGTGTCCGGAAGAACGCTTCGCGTTCTTCCGCACCCTGCTAGTCCAGCGAGAGTACGCCGCTGCTCTCGGCGGTGCCGTGCTCGGTCGCCCGCGGGAACGTGATCGTGAACGTGCTGCCCTTGCCGAGCTCGGAGGCCACGCGGATCACCCCGCCGTTGTCCTGCACCACGCGGTGCACGATCGCGAGCCCGAAGCCGGTGCCGTGCTCCTTGGTCGTGAAGAACGGATCGAAGATCGACTCCAGTCGATCCGCGGGGATCCCCGTGCCCTGGTCCGCGATCGAGATCCGCACCTCGTCGTCGTCGCCGCCCACCCGCACGCGCAGCACGCCCTTGCCGTTCATCGCCTCGGCGCCGTTGCGCATCAGGTTCCACAGCACCTGGCCGAGCTGCACGGGATCGACGTCGGCCTGCAGCCCGGCGGCGCCCTCGTAGTCGACCGTGAGCCCGGCGTTGTTCGGGTCCGCGGCGAAGGCCTCGGTGGTCTGGCGGACGGAGCGATCGAGCTCGAGCCGCATCGGCTCGGGCACGCGCGGCCGCGTGAACGCCAGCAGATCGCGGACCATGTCCGACAGCCGGCTCGACTCGCGGCGGATGATCGCGAGCAGACGCTTGTCCTCGTCGTCGAGTGTCGCGCTCGCCAGCAGCTCGGCGGAGCCCGAGATCGCTGCGAGTGGGTTCCTGATCTCGTGCGCGACCGAGGCCGCCATGCCGCCGAGCGCCGCGAGCCGTTCGTTGCGTCGCACCCGCTCGGCGAGCTCGTGCAGGCGCGTGACGTCCTGGAAGTTGATCACCTGGCCCACTGCCGCACCGGCGCCGTCGCGCAGCGGCATGCGCGAGAGCCCGACGTGGATGCGGCGCCCGTCCGGCAGCACGTGCTGCAGATCGATGCGTCCCTCCGGCGCCGCGGGCTCGACCCCCGCGAGCGCCGGCAGCACGTCGGAGAGCCGCATGCCGATCTGGTGATCGCGGAGCCCGAGGATCTCGCGGGCGGCCGGGTTGAAGTAGAGCAGGCGGTTCTCGCGATCGGCGGTGATGAGCCCGGAGCTCAGCGAGCGCACGATGTTCTCGTTCAGCAGGCGCAGGTTGCCGACCTGCGAGACGGAGGTCTGCAGCTGCACCGCGAGGTACGAGGAGAGCAGCGACACCGCGAGCAACGCGGCCAGCGTGCGGCCGACGATCTGCAGCGTGTCGCGCAGCGGCAGCCGCGGCGCCTCGCCGGCGAGCGTCGAGGGCTCGAGCGTGCCGGTCACCTCGAGCAGGCTCATCGTCAGGTACATCGCCGCGCAGGCGCCGGCGGCGGCCCAGGTCTGCACGCGGCCACCGGTGGTCGCGGCCCCGAGCACCGAGATCATGTAGAGCGACACGAGCCCCGAGTCGGCGCCACCGGTCAGCTGCACCGCGATCGCGGCCAACACGATGTCGATCGCGGTCTGCGTCCAGGTGAGCCGCGACAGCTCGCGCGCGCGCGGCAGCCAGTACGCGTAGACGATCGTGGTGACGTAGCCGACGACGATCGTGCTCCACACCGGCAGGCCGTCGGCGCCCACCATGCCCGGCTCGCCGGTCAGCGTGAGCACGCCGGCGAGCACCGTCAGCATCGCGAGCATGCCGACGCGGAACAGCATGAAGTAGGCGATGCGCCGCTCGTGGGCGACGCGCGCGGACGAGCGCGCCGGGACACCGGGCCGGCCGTGCTGCCCGCTCTGATCGACGATGCCGACGTCGCTGTCCGACGGATCGGGCGCCGCGGTCACTTGATGTTGCCGGCGACCTCGAAGATCGGCATGTACATCGCGATCAGCATGCCGCCGACGATGCCGCCGAGGAACACCAGCATGATCGGCTCGAGCAGCGAGGTCATCGCGGCCACCGCGGTGTCGACCTCGTCCTCGTAGAAGTCGGCGATCTTCTGCAGCATCTCGTCCATCGCGCCGGTCTGCTCACCGACGCCGATCATCTGCACGACCATCGGCGGGAACACGCCGGTCTCCATCAGCGGCGACGCGACGTCCTTGCCCTCGGAGATCTTGCCGCGCGCATACATGATCGCGCGCCCGACCACGAGGTTGCCCGAGGTCTTCGCGACGATGTCGAGCCCGTCCAGGATGGGCACGCCCGAGGAGAGCAGGGTGCCGAGCGTACGCGTGAAGCGGGCGACGGCGACCTTGCGCATCACGTTGCCGATCACCGGCATGCGCAGCAGCACCGCGTCTTTGATGTACTGCCCCCGCTGGGTGCGCATCGCCATGATGAAGCCGGCGATCATGGCCACCGTGACGACCGCGAACAGGTACCAGTAGTTCGTGATCGCGTGGCTGATCGCGAGCACGAAGCGCGTCGGCGCAGGCAGGCTGCCGGCGCCGAGGTCCTTGAACATCTTCTCGAACACCGGCAGCACGCGGGTGACCATGACCAGCACCACGAGGATGCCGACGACCATGATGACCGACGGGTAGACCATCGCGCCGCGGACCTGCCGACGCAGCTTCGCGGCCTTCTCGAGGTAGCTCGAGAGCCGGCGGAAGATGACGTCGAGGATGCCGCCCGCCTCGCCGGCGGCGACGAGGTTGCGGAACAGATCGTCGAAGACGCGGGGGTAGCTGGCCATCGCCTCGGACAGCGACTTGCCGGACTCGACCTCGGTCTTCACGCCGGCGAGCACCTTGCGGAAGCGCAGGTTGTCGGCCTGGTTCGCGAGCATGTCGATGCACTGCACCATCGGCAGGCCGGCATCGATCATCGTCGAGAACGTGCGGGTGAAGACCACCATGTCGCGCAGACCGACGCCGCTGCCGATGGTCGGCATCACGAAGTCGATCGGCTTCTTCTTCACCTTCGTGACGGAGAGGCCCTGCGCGCGCAGGCGCTCGGTGAGCGCGCCCTCGCTCTCGGCCGCGACCGAGCCGCTGCGGGTCTCGCCGAACTTGTTGATGCCTTCCCAGAGGTACGTCGGCATGGTGGCTCCGCTATCTCACCACGCGGCGTTGCGCGAGGCCCTTGCCGCTCTCGATGATCGAGCGCAGCTCGTTGGGATCGCTGGAGCGCCGCGACGCGACCTCCATCGTCACCTGTCCGCGCTGCACGAGATCGGCGAGCGACTGGTTGAAGGTCTGCATCTCGTGCACACCCTGGCCGAGCTGCATCTGCGAGTAGATCTGGTGGATCTTCGAGTCGCGGATGAGCGCGCGGATGCCGTCGGTGGGCACCAGCACCTCGACGCACAGCGCACGGCCGCCGTCGGGCTTGGGCAGGAGCGACTGGCAGAGGATGCCCTCGAGCACGAAGCTGAGCTGCGTGCGCACCTGCGAGTGGCGGTGCGAGGGGAACATGTCGATGACGCGGTTGATCGTCTGCACCGCCGAGTTCGTGTGCAGCGTGCCGAAGGTGAGGTGACCGGTCTCGGCCAGCGTCAGCGCGGCCTCCATCGTCTCCTGGTCACGCATCTCGCCGAGCAGGATGACGTCGGGGTCCTGGCGCAGCGAGTACTTGAGCGCGTTCGCGAAGCTCTTCGTGTCGGAGCCGACCTCGCGCTGGTTCACCACGCACGTGCCGTGCTGGTGCAGGTACTCGATCGGATCCTCGATCGTCATGATGTGGCCACGCAGCTCGTGGTTGATCACGTCGATCATCGAGGCCAAGCTGGTGCTCTTGCCCGAGCCGGTGGGGCCGGTGACGAGCACGAGCCCGCGCGGCTTCTGGGTCAGCGTGCGCACGACCGGCGGCAGGCCGAGCACCTCGAGCGGGGGGATCTCGAAGGGGATGAGCCGGAACGCGGCGCAGGTGGCCCCGCGCTGCTGGAACACGTTCGCGCGGAAGCGGGCCAGGCCCTTCACGCCGAACGACAGGTCGAGCTCGAGCTCCTCCTCGAACTTGTGCTTCTGCTTGTCGTTCAGGATCTCGTAGATGAGCGCGCGCGTCTCGAGCATGCCGAGGCGCGGGACCTTGAGCGGCACCAGATCGCCGTCGATGCGCAGGTGCGGCGGCGCACCGCTCGTGATGTGGAGGTCGGTCGCGCCCGACTCGACCATCGCGGAGAGCAGCTGGGACAGGTGTACGGTCACGGCAGTCTGGTCACGGGATCGAGCCCGATCCAGGGTACCCAAATCGTCTGGACGCCGCGAATCTTGTGCCTACATCGGCACCGTCCCGCTTCGGGCGCCCCTCCGAAAGCTAATCGCTCGCGGTCACGCGCAGGATTTCCTCGAGCGTCGTCTGGCCCTCGGCGACCTTGTTCAGGCCGCTGCGCCGCAGGGTCGACATGCCCAGCCGGATCGCCTCGGTCTTGAGCTCGGCCGTCGAGCTGCCGTTCAACACGAGGTCCTTCAGCGGGTCGCTCAGCGCCATGACCTCGTAGAGCGCCACGCGCCCCTTGTAGCCGGTGGTGCCGCAGGTCCGGCAGCCGCGCCCGCGCTTGGGGGTGAACAGCTTCACCTCGGCCTGGGTCATGCCGGCGTCGATCAGCGCCTGGCTCGACGCATGCGGGTCCTCGCCGACGCAGTCGCGGCAGATCTTCCGCGCGAGCCGCTGCGCCACGATCATGTTCACCGACGCGGTCACGAGGAACGGCTCGACGCCCATGTTCAGCAGGCGATTGATCGTCGAGGGCGCGTCGTTGGTGTGCAGCGTGGAGAGCACGAGGTGGCCGGTGAGCGCCGCCTTCACCGCGATCTCGGCGGTCTCGAAGTCGCGGACCTCGCCGACCATGATGATGTCGGGGTCCTGGCGCAGGAACGAGCGCAGCGCCGCCGCGAAGTTGAGCCCGATGTCGTCGTGCATCTGCACCTGGTTGACGCCGGAGAGGTTGTACTCGACCGGATCTTCCGCGGTGCTGATGTTGACCTCGCTCGAGTTGAGCTCGGACAGCGCCGAGTAGAGCGTGGTGGTCTTGCCCGAGCCGGTGGGGCCGGTGACGAGGCACATGCCGTAGGGGCGGTTGATGTTGTCCTTGAAGATCTTGAGCGGCGCGACCTCGAAGCCGAGCTTCGTCATGTCGAGCTCGAGCTTGTCGCGATCGAGCAGACGCAGCACGATCTTCTCGCCGAAGAGCGTGGGCAGGCTCGACACGCGGAAGTCCATCTCGCGGTTCTTGCCGATCTTGAGCTTGATGCGGCCGTCCTGCGGCAGCCGGCGCTCGGCGATGTCGAGCGACGCCATGATCTTGATGCGGCTCGTGATCGCATTGCGCAGCTTGAGCGGCGGCGTCATCTCCTGGTGGAGCACGCCGTCGATGCGATAGCGGACGCGGTAGCTCTTCTCGTAGGGCTCGACGTGGATGTCGGAGGCGCCCTTGTTGATCGCGTTCAGCAGGATGAGGTTGCAGAGCTTGACGACCGGGGCCTGCTCGGCCTCGGCCTGACTGTCGAGCGCGTTGAACTCGTCCTCGGTCTCCTCGGCGTAGCCGACCTCTTCGGCGTCGAGGTCGCCCATCACGTCGTCGTAGCTCGACAGGCGCTCGGGCTGCTCGTAGTAGCGGACGATCGCCTCTTCGATCGCGGCGTCGGTGGTGACGACCGGCTCGATGTTGAGGCCCGTGAGGAACTTGAGATCGTCGATCGCGTAGATGTTCGACGGATCCGCCATCGCGACGATGAGCGTCGAGCCCGCACGCTGCACCGGCAGCACCGTGTGCTTCTGCGCGACCTCCTTGGGGATCAGCTGGATCACCTCGGGGTCGATCTCGAACTCGGACAGCGAGATCGAGGGCACGCCGTACTGGCGCGCCATGAACTCGGTGAGCTCCTTCTCGCCGAGGATGCCGAGCCGCGCGAGGCTGTAGGCCAGGCGCTTGCCGCTGTTGCGGGTGTCGGCCTGGGCCTGCCGCAGCTGGTCGGCGGAGATGATGCTCTCGCGGACGAGGATTTCGCCGATGCGGTCGTTGGCCATCGTTGTCCGGGGGCGGTCGGCCGTGGACGGGGCCCGCCGACCCGTGGCAGAGGGTACCGCCAAAGGGGCCGTCGCTTCCATCGCAAGGCCGGGCGACTTCCGCTATGGTGCGCGCCGCGTGGGCGAAGAGCGGCGGCGAGCCGAGAAACAACGCGGCGGTCCCCGCCGCTCTGGGCGTGGCGCGGGCTCCGGTGCACCGATGCGCCGTCGGCTCGACGAAGCCGCGGTGAAGATCACGCACGCGGGGGCCCGTGGCCTGCGCAGCGGGCACCCCTGGGTGTTCCGCGACTCGCTGACGCGCCTGCCGGGCGAGCCCGCCGCGGGCACGTGCCTGCGGGTCGCCGACGAGGACAACGCCGCGCTCGCGTGGGCGCTGTTCGAGCCCGAAGGTGCGATCGCGCTTCGCGTCGTCAGCCGTGCCGAGCGCTTCACGTGGGACGAGGCCGCGATCGATGCGCGAGTGGCGGCCGCGGCGGAGCACCGCGCGCGCTTCCTCGGCGACGCCGTCGGCACCGCCTACCGGCTGGTCCACGGCGAGGGCGACGGGCTGCCCGGCGTCGCCGTCGATCGGCTCGGCGACTTCCTGCTGATCTACAAGTACTCGCGCGCGGCCGAGGCGTGGCTCGACACGCTCGTCGCGGTGCTGATGCGCCGCTTCGAGCCCGCGGGCATCTACCTGCAGGATCGCCTGCGGGCGGTCTCCGCCGAGGATCGTCGCCCGCCGGCGTTCCACCTCGCCGGCAAGACGGCGCCGCCGGAGTACGAGGTCGCCGAGGACGGGCTGCGCTTCATCGTCGACGTCACGGCTCCGGTGTCGCCGGGGCTGTTCCTCGATCTGCGCGAGGGTCGTCGCATGGTCGAGACGCTCGCGAAGGATCGCCGCGTGCTCAACCTGTTCTCGTTCACCGGCGCGTTCGGGGTGCGAGCGGTGCGGGGCGGCGCGAGCGAAGTACTGAACGTCGACGCCGCGGCGCGCTCGCACCTGCGCTGCCGCCAGAACCTCACCGCGTCGGGGCTCGATCCGCAGGCCTGCACGCCGCTCGACGGCGACGTGTTCAAGCACCTCGAGCGGCTGCGCTTCCGCGGCGAGAAGTTCGGGCTCGTCGTCGTCGACCCGCCGCCGTTTTCGCGCGTCGGCAACCGCGTGTTCTCGGCGCTGCGCAACTGGGAGGACCTCATGCGCGCGATCGTGCAGGTGGTCGAGCCCGGTGGGCTGGTGCTCGCGGTGAGCAACGCGAGCAAGCTCCCCGAGGACGAGCTCATGCAGGGGCTCGGGCTCGGGGCGTTCGGGGGCGGGCGCGAGGCGTTCGTCATCGGCGAGCACGGGCTGCCGCCGGATTTCCCGGTGCCGCCGTCGTTCGCCGAGGGCCGCTACCTCCGCGGCAAGCTGCTGGTCGTCACGTAGGCGTTCGCGATAAAACCGACGTCGATGTCGAACGTCGGAAGAATCGTCGCCGTCTGGGTCGCTGCGCTCCTCCTGCTGGTGAGCGGCTGCAAGAAGTCGGTCGAAGGCGAGACCGCGGCGTGGGACAGCAACCTCGCGCAGGCGAAGGAGCTCGCCGCGCAGTATCCCGGCTTCAAGCCGGCGATCGAGGCGCGCATCGCTGCGGCGCAGAAGCTGCGCGACGAGGCCGACGGGCTCGGCGAAGAGGCGAAGATCGCGAAGTTGTCGGAGGCGAACTCGACGCTGCGCAAGGACTTCGTCTCCGATCTCGCGGGGCTCGACGACAAGCTGAAGAAGCTGCGCGAGAAGCGAGCCGAAGCGGCGGCGAAGGCCGGCGACGAGTCGAGCCGGCTCGGTGCGAAGGTGGCGGCCGAGGACGCGAAGGGGGCGCTCGATCGCGCGGAGGCGACGCTCGCGAAGGGGGCGAGCGACGAGGCTGCGGCGGCGGCGGTGCTGAAGAAGGTGGTCGCGGACATCGACGCTGCCCAGTCGGCGGTCGACAAGGTGATGGCCGCCGACAAGGAGAAGAAGGACGGCGCCGACGCGGACGCGAAGGCGAAGGCCGAGGCGGACGCGAAGGCGAAGGCCGACGCGGACGCGAAGGTGGCCCCGTGGAAGTGCGAGTACTGCGGGCACGAGAACCCGCACAACGCAGGGAAGTGCGAAGGCTGCGGCGCGCCGAAGAGCGAAGGGAAGGCGGACGCGAAGGCGGACGCGAAGGCGCCGTAGGCGCTGCGAGTTCATCGGATAGTGCGAGCTGCGCCGGCCCCGGAGGTGCGACAAACGCGGTGAACTGACCGCGCTCGTCGTCCTCCGGCGATCGCTCGGCGGCGATGAGATGGCGAACTTTTGCTCGCGCGCCAGCGCAGGCGTGACCCTGCGCACTCCGCAACTCCGTGAGCGGTGGTGATGGGTCGTCCCGCCCGGCGCACTACCACGACAGCTCGCCCTCCGATCGTGGTCGGCGTTGTGCGCGCGGACATGGCCAGCTGTCGCCCAGCAGAGTGTGTCTCGTTCTTGCGTAGGCGCGAGCAAGTTCGAAGCGCGAGCATCCGGCGCGTTCACGAGCCAGCTCGTTGCGCACTACGAGGTGGTCGAGACGCGTTCTCGGCAGATGACGGCTGCGCCGTTGACGGAATGCGACAGGCCATATATCAGGAAAAGTGCCGCGGCTTGGAGTGCCGCGGCTTGGAGTGCCGCGGCTTGGGGTGCCGCGGCATGGCAAGCCGGATGAACCTGCGCGTGGGCAGAATGCGTTCCTGGCACGTCGTCGGATCGGTGGCGTCGAGCACTCTCCTGCTCGCGGCGGGTTGTCACGACGACACGTCGGTGGTTGGCTGCGACCCCGGCGAACTCGACGTGGTCGAGGTGCACACGCGTGCCGACATCGCTGATCTACCCCGCGTCGACACCATCCGCGAGCTGCACGTCGTCGACAGCGAACTCGAGGATCTCTCGGGCTTCGAGTGCCTGAAGAGGGCGGAGAACATCTATGTCGAACGCAACCCGAACTTGCGCTCGCTCGAGGGGCTCGAAGGGCTGACGTACGTCGGGCTATTCGACGAGAGTATCGAACTCCAGGGTGGGGAGCTCTCAATCACGGGTAACCCCCAGCTCGCGACACTCGACGGTCTCGACGCGCTAGAGCGTGTCGAGGGCTTCCTGCGTATCCGCGACAACGCTGGGCTGGTCGAGCTCGAAGAACTCGACGCCCTGCGCCTCGTGGAGTGGTCGATCGAAATCGCAGACAACCCCTCACTCGAGGCCGTGCGTGGCTTTGCGTCCTACGAGGGCGCGGAACGTCCCAGGGACGAGTGGGGCGGAGGAGGGCTGTGGGTCCACGACAACCCCCGGCTCGTGGAGGTGGCGCTGCCGCGACCCATCGCCGTGAAGGGCCTGAACCTCGCCGCAAATGCCGTGCTCGCGAGCGTGGATGTTCGCGTCGATACCGTGGTGGACTACTACGTGACCGACAATCCAACCCTGACGCGGTTGCCCCAGCTGTTTGCCCTTGGTGCATTCGTCGTAGTAATCGCCAACAACGACAGTCTCGAGTCGCTCGCGGCACTGTCCCAGGTGGAGGGCATCGGCTATCTTGAGCTCCGGGAAAACGACGCGCTTGTCGAGCTCCGAGG
Organism: uncultured Nannocystaceae bacterium; assembly: GCA_964519175.1. Classification (GTDB taxonomy): domain Bacteria; phylum Myxococcota_A; class Polyangia; order Nannocystales; family Nannocystaceae; genus Xiheibacterium. The sequence goes on along the minus strand of CAZFKC010000129.1, from coordinate 18,927 downwards.
GCTGGAGCGCGTTGCGACGCTCGACGAGCTGATCATCGACGACAACCCCGCGCTTCAGTCGCTTGCGGCGATCGACTCGACGCGCGACGGCGCGCTGGCGACGATCTACGAGGAGTTGGCGATCCGCGACAACGTCTCACTGCCGACGTGTGAAGTGGAGGCGCTGGCGGCGATGATGCTGCAGGCCGATCCTTCGATCGATGTCGAAGTCGCCGGAAACGGAGGGAGCTGCCCATGACGCTTGGCGGGCCTCTCCTCTACCCACTACGTCAGCGTCTCGCACAACAGCGCATGGTCGGCGATGGATGGTACCGCCAAGGCGTTCCAGCCCTACTGCGATCCTTGAACCGATGCTCGCTGCCTCCGCTCGCACTTTGCGATCGTGGGTCGCCCCCGCGTCGGTCGCGTCGAGCGCTCTGTTGCTCGAGGCGGGTTGTCACGACGACACATCGGTCGTCGGCTGTGATCCCGGCGAGCTCGACGTGGTCGAGGTGCGCACGCGAGCCGACGTCGCTGATCTACCTCGCGTCGAGACCATCCGCGAGCTGCATGTCGTCGACAGCGAGCTCGAGGATCTTGCGGGTTTCGAGTGCCTGAAGCGGGCCGAGAAGGTCGCCATCGAGCGCAACCCGAACCTGCGCTCGCTCGAGGGACTGGACGGTCTGACCTACGTCGGGCTCTTGGACATGAGCGTCCAGCTCCGGGGAGGCGAGCTTTCCATCACGGGCAACCCTCAGCTCGAGACCGTCGCGGGCATCGACGCACTCGAGTACATCAACGGATTCCTGCGCATCCGCGACAATGCAGCGCTGGTAGTGATCGATGGGTTCGACGCCCTGCGCTTCTTGGATTGGTCGATCGAAATCGGGGGTAACGCGTCACTGGAGGCGGTCCGTGGCTTCGCGTCCTACGAGGGCACGGAAAATCCCCGACGCGAGGGGGCGGGAGGGGGACTATGGGTCCACCACAACCCCCGTCTCGTGGAGCTGGCGCTACCACGAGCCATCGTCGTCAAGTACCTGACCCTTGCCGCAAATGCAATGCTCGCGATGGTGGATGTTCGCTTCACTACCGTGTTCGAGTACGAGGTGACCGACAATCCCCTTCTCACTCGGTTGCCCGAGATGATGGAGCGTTCGGCTGGGGTCGTGACGATCGCCAACAACGACAGTCTCGACACGCTATCGGGACTGTCCATCTATGAGACGAGTGTTTATCTCGAGCTCTGGGACAATGATGCGCTCGTCGACCTCCGCGGGCTGGAACACGTAACAATGTTCGAAGACCTGATCATCGACGACAATGACGCGCTGAGGTCGCTCGCGGCCATCGACTCGACGCGCGACGGTGCGCTGGCGTCCGTCTCCTTCGAGCTGGCCATCCGCGACAACGTCGCACTACCGACGTGCGAAGCGGAAGCGCTAGCGACGATGATGCTGCAGGTCAGGCCAAACCTCGACCTCGAGGTTGCTGGAAACGGGGGCGGCAGCTGCCCATGAGGCTGGGCAAACACCCAGAAGGGCCGAACGCGTCAGGAGGCCGCGTTGGAGGCCTCCGAAGAAACTCGGAGACCTCGAACGCGGAGGGCGGCCGGGCGCGCGCGTGAGCGCCTCGGCCTACTCCCCGGTGAACACGTAGGCCTCGCCGTCGCCCGCCGGTGCGTCGTACGTGAGCTGGTGCGGGGCGCCGACGAACAGATCGTTGCCGACCACGCCATCCACGTTGCCCGGCCCGAGCACCTCGAAGCCGAAGCGCGAGCCCGGGGCGCCCGTGAACACGTGCCCGCCGAAGCTCATCGCGCCGAGGTCCTTCACGATCTGTCGCGGCGTCGGAGCATCCGGGTCCGGCGCGCCGACGAGCTCGCAGCTCACCGTGTGCATCTCCTTGTCCCACGTGCACTCGTAGTGCGGGCCCACGATCAGGCGCGGACGCACGTCGTACGGGATCGCGTAGGCGATGTCCGCACCGGTGCCGAGCAACATGACCTTGCCGTAGTGGAGCGGGTTCGGGTTGACGAGCGGCGAGGTCGTGCGGCCGTAGACGTGGCCGACCCAGCCCGCACCCGCCACCGAGATCCCGGTGTAGTCGTCGTCGACCGGCGCGACCCAGGTGAGATCGGCGACATCGCTGCCGGGGCTCGTCCCGTGCAGCCCGCGGCCCGTGCCGCCACCGGGTGCCTGATCCTTGGTACCCAGCAGCAGATACACGCGACCGCGACGCGTCCGCGTCGCGCAGTCGATGCCCGTGCAGTCGATCGCGGGTGCGCCGATCAGCAGATCGGCGTAGCCGTCGTTGTTGACGTCGCCCGCCGGCTCGACGTCGAAGCCGAAGTTCTCGCCGGTCGCCTCGCCGTGCACGTACGCGATGTCCATCGCGATCGGGTCGCCGTTCAACAGGTCGTAGCTCGCGGCGAAGCTCGACCGCCCGTAGACCAGCGAGATCGCGCCGGCGTACGAGTGGGGCACGATCTGCGCGGTGCCGGGCGAGCCGACCACGAGATCGTCGATGCCGTCGTCGTTGAAGTCGCCGGCGTTCGCCAGCGAGCAGCCGGTCTCGCCCATGCCGACGAACGTCGAGGTCGCAGCCGACGTGTCCGTCGGCGCCGCATCGAGATCGAGCAGGTACGCGGCACCGTCGCCCGAAACGCCGCAGGCGCCGATGACGAGCTCGCCCTGGGAGTCGCCGTCGAAGTCGCCCGCGGTCACCGACCAACCGGCGTAGCCGTTCGTGACGTGGCCGTCGACGACGTAGGTCGCGTCGCCGATGTGGTAGTCACCGGGCATCAGCGGACCCTCGAAGATCTCGACGGCACCCTCGCCACCGTTCGCGCTCGGCGATCCGATGATGAGATCCGGGGTCGCATCGCCGAGCACGTCGCCGACGGCGACCGACCAGCCGCTCTCGTCGCCCAGATCGCCGACGATCGCGACATCCGCCATGGTCGCGTCCAACGTGACGCCGCTGGCGAGATCGAAGCCGCCGAAGAACACGTAGACCGCGTTGCCGTCCGCGCCCTGGTGCGGCGCGGTGACCACGAGATCGATGTCGCCGTCGTCGTCGAGATCGCCGCTCGCGCTCTTGAAGCCGAAGCGATCGTTGCCCTGACCGATCAGCTGCGCGCCGGCCTTGCCGTAGTCGACCGTCGGAAGGCCCGCGTGAACGAGCATGAGAAATGAAATGGTCTGCATGTCTGTGCCCTGCCTCCGGAGCTCCCCGCTCCGGAAGCGCACCGCTGCAACGCACGCTCCAAACGAAACGCACGGCGAAGCCAACGAAGCGGACACGCGTGCACGCAGTGTCCCCGGGGGCGTCCCATGGCGCGTCCCCGGGGACGCGGCGAATCAGCTGCGCGCGCGCAGCCGATCGACGGTCGCGCGCAGACGCTGCTGCGCGTCCGTCGAGAACCACGTGTCGAGCCAGCGCTCGCGCACGTCGTCGCCGTCGCGCGCGACGAGCTCGAGCGCAGGGCCGCGCCAGCCGAGCTTCACCTGGGCGTACGCGGCAGCGGGAATCGCCGCGAGCTCGCGGGCGCGCTCGATCGCGCGGGGCAGCAGGCGATCGGGTGGCACGACCTCGTCGACGAGCCCGAGCCGTTGCGCGTCGGCCGGGGCGAACAGCCCGCCCTCGAGCGCGATGTGCACGAACGATGCCGGCGGGATCACGAGGCGGAGCGGCTCGAGCACGATCGCGGGCAGGCCGATGCCGAGCTGCACCTCGTTGAGCCCGATCTTCGACGGTGCGTCGGCGGCGATGCGCGCGTCGCAGAGCGTCGCGAGCACGCAGCCACCGGCGATCGCGTGACCCTCGATCGCCGCGACGACGGGGCGCGCCAGTCGGAACAGCCGCGCCATCGCGTCGCTGAACAGATCGATGAAGCCGCGCATCTCCGCCCGGTCGAGCTCGATCAACGTGGTGAGCGCGAGCCCGGCGCAGAACGAGCGCCCGTCGCCGGTGATGACGGCCGCGCGCGCATCGGTGCGCTCGAGCTCGTCCCACAGCTCGACGAGTCGGCCGAGCATCTCTCGGCTCATCGAGTTGGCCTTGCCGGCCTCCATCCGCACGATCGCCAGCTCGCCGTCGCGTTCGATCCGCATGCGCGGCGAAGCTAGCACTACGCGGTCGCGATCCACAGCGTCGCCGCGAGCACGAAGGACGCGAGCCAGCACGCGAGCACGATGAGCCAGTCGGGCGGCGCCGCGCGGCGCACCGGCACCGGGCGATACGGCTGCGTGTGGCCGCGGACGATCGGCGCCGGCATGCACACGGGCTCGGGCAGGGCGACGAGCGACGGCGCGGGCTCGACGGGAGCGGGCTCGACGGGAGCGGGCTCGACGGGTGCGGGCTCGACGGGCGCTGGCGCGGCGACGACCATCGGCCCTGCCGGCACGACCTGCGCGAGCTCGGCGAGCTCGATGCGCTCGCCCTGCGCACGCGCCCGCGGCTTCGTGAAGCGCAAGGTCGGCAGGCTCTCCTCGAACGTGCCGCGGTGGCGCTCGATCGCCCGCAGCGCGAACGCGGACGGCTTCGGCAGCTCGAGCAATACCGCAGACGACGACAGGTCGATCACGGCCCGCGTGCTAGCACGACACCACGTCGCGAGAGCGCGCACGCAGGCCGCCCGCATGCACTTCGGGCAAGTCGATGGCGGATTGTGCAGCTCGCCTGGGCGATTCGCGTCAGCAGCCCGGGCCGTTGCACTCGCCTTCGCGCGGGATCGCGTTGCCGACCCCCATCGCACACCACTCCGGAGTGGTGTCCGGCACGCCCGCGTTCCACGGGCTCTCGCCGTCCTCGAGCCAGTAGGGATGATCGAGCCAGAACCGCCACATGCCGAGAAAAGGCGTGGAGTCGGGGAAGGGCGGCTCGAACGGCGGCTCGGAGTGCCCGCAGTTGTGCACGCACTCGAGCACCGGATGCCCGTCCTCCACCAGGTGCGTCTCCAGATCGTGCGAGGTGCTCTCGAAGTCGATCGCGATGCAGAAGTCCGAGGGCCCGCCCCACAGCACCATCGCCGGCATGATGTGCGGCGAGCCGCCCCACGGTCGCACGAGCCCGCTCGTGCCGCCCGAGAGCGAGATGAACGACGACAGGTACTGGCCGCGGCGCGACGCGAGCTGATCCGTGAACAGCGCTCCCGCCGAGACGCCCGCACTCGACACGCAGTCGACGTCGATCGGCACCGTCTCGGCGACGCACGCGAGCAGGTCGTCGAAGAACGTCAGCTCCTCGTCGATGCGCCAGTCCGGGTCGACCGGGGTGAACGGCCACTTGAACAGCAGGTCACCGCGGTTGTCGGGCACGATCGCGACGAAGCGCAGCTCGTCGGCGGCGTTCTGCAGATCGGCCTCCTCGAAGAAGTCGTCCGGATCGCCGCCGAGCCAGTGCCACAGGAAGACGACCGGGAACACCTCGTCCGGCTGCGCGTCCGCGGGCTGCACGTAGATGAAGCGCCGCGCGAAGCCTGAGCTCGTGAAGTCCTCGTTCCAGCCCGAGACGAACGCGGGGCACGTGCCGCCCGAGTAGGCCGGGAGCGGCGGCGGCACTTGGGCGCCCTCGGGGCGCGCGTCGCCGCACGCGACGTCGATCGCCGGCCCGGTGTCGGTCTCGCCGCCGCTGCTCGTGTCCGGATCGCCGCTCGACGACTCGCTGCTCGCATCGGTGCTCGACACCGAGGTGACCTCCGTCGTCGCCGACGTCGTGGTGCTGGTGAGCGGGGACGTGGTGGCGCTCGGCGTGCCGGTGCTCTCGCTGCTGCTGCCGTCGCTGCCGCCCACGGGCACGTCGTCGCCGGCGCAGGCGATGGCGAGGAGCGAGACCAGGGCGAGACGATGTCGAGGTCGCGGCGTCATGTCGTGCTCGAGCTCGTCGAGGGATCGGTGCTGCTGCTGCCCGGGTCCGTGGTGGGATCGGTCGTGGTGGGATCGGTCGTGGGATCGGTCGTGGTCGGATCGGACGGATCGGTCGTCGTGGGATCCGTCGTGGTCGGGTCGCTGCTCGGATCGGTCGTGGTCGGATCGGTGCCCGGGGTCGTCGTGGCCGTCGGCCCCGTCGTCGGATCGGTCGTGGTGCCCGCCGTCGTCGCCGTGGTGGCCTCGGCGCCCGAGGTTGCCGCGCTCGTGCCCGCGCCGCTCTCGTCGACGGCCTCCGTATTCGGCGACATCTCGTTGCCCGTGTACGGCCCGCCGATCTGCGTGCACGCGACGAGGACCGAGGCGAAGGCCGCAACACCCGCCACACTTCGGACGCAAGGCAGCATAGGCGCCCAGGATCGCGCCCGAGCGCACGCAGGGTCAAGCCTGCGTGGGTCGCGGGGCGTAGCCAGAGGTGCTACCTTCGCCGGCCATGAACGAGATCTTCGACCGCGTGCTGCAGGCCGCGCGCAAGCTCGGAGCCTCGGACGTCCATCTCAAGGTCGGATTGCCGCCGGTTTTCCGCATCCGTGGGGCGTTGCGCACGCTCAAGGACGTCCCGCCGATGACCAGCGAGGTCGTCATGACGTTCGCGATGAACATCATGAACGAGACGATCCACGACAAGTTCATGCGGGATCACGAGGTCGACCTCGCCTACGCGACCCCCGACGGGCTGCGCTACCGCGTCAACGTGTTCCGCCAGCGCGGCGAGACCGGCATGGTCATGCGCGTCATCGCGGGCGACATCCCCCCGTTCGAGCGGCTCAACCTGCCGACGCGCGTGCGCGACCTCGCGCACGAGCAGCGCGGGCTGATCCTCATCACGGGGATCACCGGCACGGGCAAGTCGACCACGATGGCGTCGCTGCTCAACCTCATCAACTTCGAGCGGGCGTCGCACGTCATCACGATCGAAGATCCGATCGAGTACGTGTTCCGCGACCATCGCTCGGTCATCAACCAGCGCGAGCTCGGCTTCGACACCAACACGTTCAGCGCCGCGCTGCGCTCCGCGCTGCGGCAGGACCCCGACGTCGTGTTCGTCGGCGAGATGCGCGACCTCGAGACGATCCAGACGGCGCTGCTGGCGGCCGAGACCGGCCACCTGGTGTTCTCGACGCTGCACACGCTCGATGCGCAGGAGACCATCAACCGCATCGTGCAGATGTTCCCGCCGCACCAGCAGAACGCGATCCGGCTGCAGCTCGCGTCGATCCTCACGGCGGTGGTCTCGCAGCGCCTGCTGCCGCGCGCCGACGGACGCGGCATGATTCCCGCGGTCGAGATCCTCATCAACACCCCCCGCATCCGCGATCTCATCGTCGACGGCGCTCGCACCCACGAGATCGTCGACGCGATCAAGGAAGGCACGCATCCCTACGGCATGGTCTCGTTCGATCAGTCGCTCACCGAGCTGGTGCAGCGGCAGCTCGTCACCTACGAGATGGCCATCGCCGCCGCCAGCAACGCCGACGACTTCGCGCTCTACTTCCGCGGCGTGAGCTCCGGCCAGCAGCAGTCCGGCCTGCAGGTCGACACCAGTTACTAGCCGCCCGAGCCCGCAATGTCCGCCCACGAGATCCGTCGTCGCTTCGTCAAGTTCTTCACCGACCGCGGCCACACCCACGTGCCCTCGAGCTCGTTGGTGCCGAAGAGCGATCCCACGCTCTTGTTCGTCAACGCCGGGATGAACCAGTTCAAGGACGTGTTCACCGGCCGCGAGACCCGGCCCTACAGCCGCGCCGTCACGGTGCAGAAATGCGTGCGCGCCGGCGGCAAGCACAACGACCTCGACAACGTCGGGTTCACGCCGAAGCACCACACGTTCTTCGAGATGCTGGGCAACTTCTCGTTCGGCGACTACTTCAAGAAGGACGCCATCGCGTGGGGCTGGGAGTTCCTCACCGGCGAGATGAAGCTGCCCGCCGAGCGGCTCGCGATCACCGTGTTCGACGGCACCGGTGAGGACGCGCCCGCCGACGACGAGGCCTACGAGCTGTGGCGCGCGTTCGTGCCCGAGGAACGCATCTATCGCTGCTCCGCGAAGGACAACTTCTGGGCGATGGGCGACACCGGTCCGTGCGGGCCGTGCTCCGAGATCCACCTGTTCGGCGGCGAGGTCGAGCCCGGCCTCGCGAAGACGCCGGGACGCGGCCCCGCGTTCGACGACGATGCCTACGTCGAGCTGTGGAACCTCGTGTTCATGCAGTACGAGAAGCATCCCGACGGCACGACCAGCAAGCTGCCCAAGCCGAGCATCGACACCGGCTCGGGGCTCGAGCGCTTCGCGGCCGGCATCGCGGGCGCGAGCTCGACGTTCGAGACCGATCTGCTCTCACCGATGGTCGAGTACGCGCGCAAGCTCGCCGGCAACCGCCGTCCGAAGGACAAGGGCGAGGCGCCGCTGCGGGTCATCGCCGACCACGCACGTGCGACCGCGTTCCTCATCGCCGACGGCGTGTTCCCGGACAAGGGCGCGCGCAACTACGTGCTGCGCCGCATCATGCGGCGCGCGATCCGACACGGCACCGAGATCGGGCTCGACAAGCCGTTCTTCCACGAGGTGTGTGCGGTCGTCGTCGAGGGCTTCGGCGACGTGTATCCCGAGCTGCGCGAGCGCGCGGCGACGATCGACGAGGTGGTCCGTGCCGAGGAGGAGTCGTTCCGGCGCACGCTCGACGGCGGGCTCCGACGCCTGCGCTCCGCGATCGACCTGCACGATGCGTCCTCGAAGGCGTTCTCGCCGGCGGTCGCCGCCGATCTCTACGACACCTACGGCTTCCCGCTCGATCTCACCAGCGTCATCGTGGCCGAGCACGGGCTGGCGCTCGACGAGGCCGCCGCGAAGCAAGCGCTGAAGGATCGGCAGGCCGCGGGCGAGCACAACGCGGAGCTCGGCAGCGACAAGGCGGTCGCCGATCTGTGGTTCGCGCTCCACGGCGAGCTCGGCGACAGCGAGTTCCTCGGCTACGAGGTCGACGAGGCCGACGCGACCGTGCGTGCGCTCGTCGTCGGAGGCAAGCGCGTGCCCACGGCGCGCGCGGGCGACGAGGTCGACGTGGTGCTCGACCGCACGCCGTTCTACGGCGAGAGCGGCGGGCAGATCGGCGACACCGGTCGCATCACCGCGGGCGCGGCCGTGCTCGAGGTCGGCGACACCATCAAGCCGCTCGGCGCGCTGTTCGTGCACCGCGGCAAGCTGTCGGGCGGCACGCTCGAGGTCGGCGCGAAGGTGCATGCGCGCATCGACACCGCGCGCCGCAACGCGATCCGCCGCAACCACAGCGCGACGCACCTGCTGCACCACGCGCTGCGCAAGCACCTCGGCGAGCACGTCGTGCAGAAGGGCTCGCTGGTCGCACCCGATCGCCTGCGCTTCGACTTCAGCCACAACCGCCCGATCTCGATCGAGGATCGCCATCGCATCGAGGCGACGGTGAACGAGATGGTGCTGGCGAACGCGGTGGCCGACGTGCAGCAGCAGAGCATGGACGAGGCGAAGGCCCGCAAGGCGATCGGCCTGTTCGAGGCGAAGTACGGCGAGCGCGTGCGCGTCGTGCAGTTCGACTCGAGCATCGAGCTCTGTGGTGGCACGCACGTGTCCCGCACCGGCGACATCGGGCTGTTCGCGATCGTGGCCGAAGGCGGCATCGCCCAGGGCGTGCGCCGCATCGAGGCCGTCACCGGCATGGGCGCGCTCGCGTGGGCGCAGGGCCTCGCCGATCTCGTCGACGACGCGCGCGAGGCCTTGCACGCGCAGGCCGCCGACGAAGTGCCGGCGCGCATCGAGAAGCTGCAGAAGGACCTGAAGGGCACGCAGCGCGAGATCGAGCGGCTGCAGCAGCAGCTCGTCACCGGCGGTGGCGGGGCGCAGCTCGAGACCACGGAGGTCGCGGGCGTGAAGCTGTTGGTGCGCAAGCTGGCGGTGACCGACGCGAAGGCCTTGCGGCCGGCCGCGGATGCGCTACGCGACAAGCTCGGCTCGGGCGTCGTCGTGCTCGGGGCCGAGGCCGACGGCAAGGCGACGCTGCTCGTCGCGGTCACGAAGGATCTCGAGGCCCGCGTGCACGCGGGCAAGCTCGTCGGTGCGATCGCACCCCACGTGGACGGCAAGGGTGGGGGCAAGCCCGAGCTCGCACAGGCGGGTGGTCCGAAGACGAGCGGGCTCGACGAGGCCTTGCGCGCGGCCGCGGGTGTGCTCGCGCAGCAGCTCGGCGCGGCCGCGGGGTGACGCGGAGCCGCTCGCTGTAGCCGCTGCGTTCGAGGCAGTGCTGCGTCGCTGCGCGCGTGCGCACGGTCGCCGGCGGCGCCTCGTTCGTAAGTCGAGGGTAATTCCTCCCGATCGCCGTAACCGGTGCGCGCGTGGCACGAGCGTTGCTCACGTAGCGGAGCATGTCCCTCCGTCACATCCCGATCGTTCTCTCGTCCCTCTCTGCCCTCGCGGTGCTCGCCTTCGCCGGTGACGCTCGTGCCGACGGGCTCGAAGCCTGTGGTGGTCTGTGGCTCGATGCGAACGCGGCCGCGAACTGCGAGGTCGTGCCGAAGGAGTCGTGCGAGCAGCGTTGCGAGCCGGCGAGCGTCGAGCGCGTATGCGCGTCGCGTCTGTACGAGCAGTGTGCGCCGCAGTGCACGCTCACCGCCGAGGTCGAATGTACCGAGACCTGCCAGCAAACGTGTGACGAGCAGTGCACGACGTCGGCGAGCGTCGAGTGCTCGGCGTTCTGCATGGCGGACTGCCAGGGCGGCGCCGAGGGCTCGTGTGGCGGTGACGACGGCCAGTGTGGCGCGTCGGCGGACGAGTGCTGCGCGACCCACTGCGAGGCCGGCTGCAGCGCCAGCACGGAGACCGAGTGCATGCCGGTGTGCAGCACCGCGTGCTCGAGCTCGTGCGAGGCGACCGCGAACATGGACTGCCAGATCGAGTGTCAGCAGGTCGAGTACCAGAGCTGCCAGGACGTGGTGGTGCAGGAGTGCCACGAGGAGTGCGAGACGACCGGCGCGGCGATCTTCTGCGACGGCAACTTCTGCGCGACCGGCGGTAACCTGCAGGCGTGCGCCGACGCGCTCGCGGCCGAGTTCGACATCCACATCGACGTCGACATCGACGTCGACGTCGACGTGAACGGCGACAGCGACGGTGATTGCGACGACGACGAGGACGGCGACTGCGACGCGGACGAGGTGAAGGACGAGATCAACGACTCGCTGTCGTGCGCGGTGGATCCGGCCCAGTCGGCGCCGTTCGGGCTGATGGTGCTGTTCGTGCTCGGCGGCTGGCGCGTGCGCTCGGCCGCGCGAAAGCTGTCGTAGCTTCCACGGCGGAGTGAAATCCGCCGAAGCTGCCATCGCGTAGTCCCTGGCTTCTACAACTTGGGATGCTCTCTGCTCGCCGGCGAAACCGAATAGGTGCGCCGGCGAGTCTCATTGCACGAACGCCGCGTGGGGGAACACGCGCGGCGGGCTTCGAGGCGACGCCGAGCGTCGCGGACGATGGGTGCCCTCTCATCGCCGCGACCTCGGCGTCTGCCCGGAGACGACAAAGGGGAGCAGCATGGTACGGCGACGGACGGTTGCGCGACGATGGTCGTGCGTGGCAAGAGCGATGCTTGCGATGACGCTGGGCGCGTGCGCAGGTGAAGACGACAACGGCGACGAACGCAGTGACGACACTACGGGCGCGCCGATGACGACGACCACCACCGGTACCGAGGACAGCTCGGGCGGAGAGGCCGGCGGGCAGGAGAGTGGGATCTCGGCGACGCTGAACATCGACCCGACGATCGAGCCGCAGCCGACGACGGGCGAGTCGAGCGGGGGCGCGAGCACGACGTGGATGACCACGTTCGGCAGCGCCGACAGCGACTCCGGTGAAGGCTCGTCCGACAGCGGCTCGTCCGACAGCGGCTCGTCGGACAGCTCCGGCAGCAGCACGGGCGACGAACAGCTCTGAAGCCGGCCTTGGGCCGACGTCGGCGACGAATTCGTCGCCGGGTCCGAAAACGGCCAGACAGCGCCGCGCGTGCGCGCTATCCCAGGTGCCGTGCTGCTCGATGCCGCCACCTGCTACCGGGCGCTCGTCGCCCGCGACGCGCGCTTCGACGGGCGCTTCTTCGTCGGCGTGACGAGCACCGGCGTCTACTGTCGGCCGATCTGCAGCGCGCGCACGCCGAAGCCGGGCAACTGCCGCTTCTTCGCAGCCGGCTTCGAGGCCGAGAAGGCCGGCTTCCGCGCGTGCCTGCGCTGCCGACCGGAGCTCGCGCCCGGGGCCGCGCCGATCGATGCACGCTCTCGGCTCGTCACCGCCGCGGCCGCGCGGATCTCCGCGGGCGCGCTCGATCGCGAGCCGCTCGATCGCCTCGCCGCCTCGCTCGGCGTCGGCGCGAGGCACCTGCGTCGCGCCCTGCAGCAGGAGCTCGGCGTGTCGCCGATCGAGCTCGCGCAGTCGGCCCGCTGCGCGCTCGCGAAGCAGCTGCTGCAGGACGGCGATCTCCCGCTCGCCCAGGTCGCGTTCGCGAGCGGCTTCGCGAGCGTGCGTCGCTTCAACGCGGCGTTCCGGGCCCGCTTCGGCTGCACGCCGTCGGCGGTGCGTCGCCGTCGTCACGTGCCGCGCGGCGGCGATGGCCCGGTGCTCCACCTCGGCTACCGTGCGCCGTTCGAGCTCGGCCACGCGCTCGAGTACCTGCGCCGCCGCGCGATCGCGGGCTGTGAGCACGTCACCGAGGATCGTTACCTGCGGACGGTGCGGATCGGCTCCGAGCGCGGGTGGATCGCGGTCTCCGACGCGCCCGCCCGGCGTGCGCTGCGGGTCGAGCTGTCCGCATCGCTCGCACGTGTCTCGCTCGCGATCGCGGCCCGCGTGCGCCGCATGTTCGATCTCGACGCCGACCCGGCACAGATCGGCGTGCTCGTCCGCGACCGCGCGCTGCGGCCACTGCTCTCGCGCCGCCCCGGGATCCGCATCACCGGTGGCTTCGACGGGTTCGAGCTCGCGGTGCGTGCGGTGCTCGGCCAGCAGGTCAGCGTCGCCGCTGCGAGCACGCTCGCGGGCCGGCTCGTGCAGCGCTTCGCCGAGCCGATCGCGACCGACGATGGTGCGCTCGTGCGCCTGCCGATCGCGCCGGCGGAGCTGGCCCTGGCCGGGCCGATCGAGGTCGCGGCGATCGGCCTGCCGCGTGCGCGCGCCGAAGCGCTGGTCGGGCTCGCGCGCGCGTGGGAGTCGGGTGCGATCGACGTCGAGCTCGGCGCGGATCCGGAGCGCGCCGCGACGGCCCTCGCGGCGCTGCCCGGGCTCGGTCCATGGACGGCGCAGTACGTCGCGATGCGCACGCTCGGTGCCCCCGATGCGTTCCCGGACGGCGATCTCGGGCTCATGCGCGCGCTCGGTCTGGTCGGTCGTCGCGCGCTGGCCGAGCGCGCGGAGGCGTGGCGACCGTGGCGGTCCTACGCCGCGATGTTGCTGTGGCAGAGCGAGGGCAGCGAGCGATGAGCCTCGTCTACACGACCCACGCGAGCCCGGTCGGCGAGCTCCTGCTCGTGGGCGAAGCGCACGTCGGCGACGCGCAGGTCGGCGAGGGCGCGGCGCTGGTCGGGCTGTGGCTCGCGGGCCAACGCGGCGAGCCGGTGCCGTCCGCGGCGTGGCGGAAGGACGCGCGCGCGTTCGATCGCGCCCGTCGCCAGCTCGACGAGTACTTCGCCGGACGTCGTCGCAGCTTCGAGCTCGCGTTGCAGCCGCGCGGCACGGACTTCCAGCGCGCGGTGTGGCGCGAGCTCGAGCGGATCCCGTTCGGTGCGACGACGAGCTACGGCGCGCTCGCCCGCGCGCTCGGCCGGCCCGACGCGGCGCGGGCAGTCGGAGCCGCGAACGGAAAGAACCCGATCTCGATCGTGGTGCCCTGTCATCGCGTGATCGGCAAGGACGGCTCGCTGCACGGCTATGCCGGCGGCCTGCCCCGCAAGCAGTGGTTGCTCGAGCACGAGGGCAAGGGCCGCATCGGCGTCGGCACAACGGCCGCCGCGCCGTGATAGGCTCGCCGGACCCCCTGTGCCGCTGACCGAGCTACTGGCCGACCTCGGCCTCGAAGGGCGTACCGACGAAATCGTCGCGTGGGCACGCACGCGTGCGGACGAGATCCTCGCGAGCGCACCGCTGGATGCCGAGCTCGCCGAGGTGCTGGGTGGCAACGGGGCCGCGCATGCACCCGTCTACGTCGCGCGCGATCACACCGCGCCCGGCAACACGCAGCCCGGCGTGCCGCTGCCGAAGCCGCCGAACGAGCCGCGCGCGCCGCTGCCACCGGTGCCGCAGCGCCCCGATCTCGCCGCGCAGCCCGGCGACGAGGTCGAGGATCTCGAGATGCTCGACGAGGACGACCTCGAGCTCGTCGAAGATCTCGGCGGTGACGACGAAGAGGAGCCGAGCGACGCGGGTGAGAACGGAGCCGCCGCGCAGGCGGACGGCGACGGCGAGCCCACGGCCGGCAACGACGAAGATCGGGCGGCCGAGGGCGCACCGCAGGACGGGGCGGCGGGCGAGCCCGAGCCGCCGTCGCCGGTGCTCGGGGTCAGCGACTCCGCGCCGGAGTGGAAGCGCGCGCTGATCGACGCCCAGGGCGACGAGGCCTGAGCGCGACGATCGGCTCGTGCTCGACCTGGACCAGCGGCGGTCGGGCTCGTCGATGACGCGCCGAGCTCCGCGGCGTCGCGTCGCCGACCTGCATCCCGCTGGTGCCGCCGGGCCGACGATCAGGGCTTCGTCGCCGGGGCGTCGAAGTCGCGCATGAGCGCATCGGCGAGCACGCGGCCCTCGTACGTGTAGCCGAGCTTCGTGAAGTGCAGGTGGTCGGCCTTCGCGAGCTCGCCGATCACCCACGCATCCATCGCGCCGTCGCCACCCATCATCGCCCGCGTGTCGAAGAACCCGCAGCCGTGCTCGACCGCGAGCTCGCGCTGCGTCGCGATGATCTGCGCGAGCCTCGTGCGCGGGCTCCACGTGCCGTCCTCGGCCTCGGCCATGAAGTCCACCGGACCGACGAGCAGGCAGCTCGCCTCGGGCACGACCTTCGCGAAGCGATCGAGCACCGCGCGCAGGTTCTCGCGGTAGGTCTCGATCGACTCGTCCTCGTCCATGCACTCGTTCGCGCCGTAGGCGAGCACCCAGAGATCGGGCGCGCGCGCGGCGAGGGCCTTCGCCCAGCCGGGCTCGTCCCACACGAGCATGTTCGCGGCCCGCGTGCCGCCGATGCCGAACGCGTCGACGATGACCCCCGGCTCCTCGCGCTCGAGCGAGAGCCCGAAGAGCCGCACCTCGCCGTCGCCGAGCAGGTGCATGCGGATCGGCTCGAGCGACTTGCCCGGCCGCTTCGGCACGTGCACCGCGGCCTCGAACGCGGGCGCGCGCGTCGAGAGCGTCGCGAGCTTCCGATCGCCGATCTCCAGCGCGAAGCGGCCGCCCTTCGGCTGCTTCAGGTAGTGCACCTCGATGCGGCTCTGCTCCGCGTACGGCGAGAACGACTCCTTGCCGCCCGGCTTCACCGCGGTGGCCACGCGCTTGCGGGTCGCGATCGCCGACGCACCCATCACGCCGAGGTGACCGCCTTCGCGCACGGATTTCTTCTGCGCGTGATCGATGCTCCAGCCCTTGGTCGCGTCGATCGTCACCTCGTTGTGCCGGTGCCACCGCCACAGCGGCGCGGCGGCGACGAAGCCGATGCCGCCGTCACCGAAGCGCTGCTGCAGGTATCCGCGCAGGTACGCGGGATAGCGATCGACCGCGACCGACGACGAGCCGTAGATCGCGACGCGCACCTTGCCGTCGGGATCGTGGCCGGCAGCGAGCTTGCGCAGCGCGTCGTGGAAGTGCGCGAGCGCGGTGTCGGCGTGCTCGATCGTCGTGAAGTGGACGAGCGGGGAGTCGGGTAGGGCGCTGCCGAGCACGCGGTTCTGCACGTGCGCATGCGCGGCGGTGCTCGCCGGGGTCACGGCGGGTCGCGGCTTCGGGGGCTCCGGCGTCGGCGGCTTCGTCGTCGCGATCGGCGGCGGCTCGATCGGCGGCAGCGACGAGCCGGCGCTGCCGGTCGACTCCGGCGACGTCCGCGTCGTGCAAGCGACGAGGAGCGCGCAGATGCACCAGCCGACGACCCGCACGATGGGAGATCGTAGCGCGAGCCTACGGCTCGGCGCCCGAGAAGTAGAACGGACGCACGAACGCGCGCTGTGCGGCGGGTCCGGCCCACGGGCCGGGGCCGAGCTCCGCTGCGACCGCGGCCAGCGCGACGTCGGCCGGGGTCTGGCCGGACTCGACCAGCGTCTGCAGCGGATCGAGGAAGCGGGCCTCGGTGCGGCCCTTGTCGTCGAGCACATTCGCGCGATCGAGCGAGGTGCGCGCCAGCGCCACCAGCGACTTCGCCAGCGATTGCAGCCGCGGCTCGGCGAGCGCGGCGTGGCGTGCGTCGAACCACAGCTGCGCGCGCTCGCTCGCGTCGAAGCCCTCGAACAGCGCCCACGTCCGCGCGCCGGCGTCGTCGTCGTAGAGCAGACCCTTCAGCAGGGCCGGCAGCGCACACAGCCACTTGCTCGGCACCGCGTCCGCCGAGCGGAACTCGATGAACGGCTTCATCCGCACCTCGGGGAACACCGTCGACAGGTGCAGCACCCAGTCGGACCAGAGCGCGACGTGGTGCGTGCCGTCCGGTGCGGTGAACCCGTCGCGCATGAACTCCGCGAAGCTCACGTGGTACGGGTTGTACTTGCCGTCGCGCTTCACGAAGAACATCGGCACCTGCAGCGCCCAGTCGACGTAGCGCTCGTAGGCGAAGCCCTCGGCGTCCCACACGAAGTCGGGCACGCCACACCGCGCCGGATCGACGTCGGTCCACACCGTGCTGCGTGCGGTGCGAAGGCCGGTGTCGCGGCCCTCGACGAACGGCGAGTTCGCGAACATCGCACACACCACCGGTGCGATCGCATTCGCGACGCGCAGCCGCTCGCCGCAGTTCGCCTCGCTCGTGTAGTCGAAGTTCGCCTGCACCGTGCAGGTGCGCAGCATCATGTCGAGCCCACGTCCGCCGCGGGTCGGCAGGTACTCGCGCATGACCTGGTAGCGGCCCTTGGGCATCCAGTTCAGCTGCTCGCGCAGGGCCCACGGATGGAAGCCCGCGGTGAACCACGAGATCCCGAGCTCCTGCGAGATCGCGTGCAGCTCGCGGTAGTGCTGCGTGAACTCGGCGCAGGTCTCGTGGATCGTGGCGAGCGGCTTGCCGGACAGCTCGAGCTGACCGCCGGGCTCGAGCGTGATCGAGGCGCCGTCTCTGCGCAGCTCGATGATCTCACCGCCAGGGCCGAGGTCGGGACCGGGCTGCCAACCGAAGCGCTCGCACATCGCCGCGAGCACGCGCGAGACGTCACCGTAGTCGATCGGCAGCAGCTCGCCGTCGTCCTTCGGCACGCGCACGCCGAACTTCTCCAGCTCGGTGCCCACCTTGTGGGTCGCACGGTCGGGGCGTTCCGCACCCGCGAGCACGTCCACCAGCGCGTCGCGGGTGAGCGGCTCGTCGTCCGCGTGGTTGCGAGGCTGCTTGCGTTGAGTCGGTCTATCGATCACGTGCGGGCTCGCGGTTCGGGCAGCTCGGGCCCCGAGGTCGGTACCAGGCAGAGTGTCGTGCATGAACGGCGCTCGATACGGACCGGATCGAGCGTCAGCGCACGCGAGTTACCACCGTCGTCCGCCACATCGATGCCACCCCGACGCCACAGCGGGAAGGGTAACACCGTCGAAACGGCGGGCGCGGGCGTCGCTTGACCGCACAGACGTCGCGTTGCTAGCCTGCCGGCGCTTGGCAGCCCCCGTTCCCCGATCCACCACCTGCGTGTTGGGCCCGCAGATCACCGTCCGCGGTGCGCTCTCCGGTGAGGAAGATCTCGTGGTCGAGGGCCGCCTCGAAGGCAGCGTCGCACTGGCCGGCCATCTCGTCGTCGCGCAGGGCGGCGTCGTCGAAGCCGACCTCGACGTGGCCAGCGTCGAGGTCCACGGCGAGGTGCGCGGCGACATCGTGGCCTCGCGCTCGATCACCATCGAGCGGGGTGCCCAGGTCGCCGGCAACGTGCGCGCCCCCCGGGTCATCATCCACGACGGCGCCCGCTTCGAGGGCGCGGTCGAAATGGACGTGCAACTCCCAGACGGCCTCGGCCGCGGCCGCTAGCGGCCGTCTCCCGTTCGATCCACCGCTTCTCCGGGTCGCTCCCAGCGGCCGACCCGCTTTCCCGCTCCAGAGCACACCATGGCCAACACCGTCATAGGCAGCACCATCGTCATCGACGGCGAGATCACGGGCGACGAGGATCTCGTCGTGCGTGGCACCGTCAAGGGGCGCGTCAGCCTGCGCGAGAACATCTTCGTGGAGGAGAGCGGCGCGCTCGAGGCCAACGTCGAGACCGCCACGATCACGATCCACGGCCGCGTCACCGGCGACATCCAGGCCAGCGAGCGTGCCGAGCTCAAGAGCAACTGCCGCGTGGTGGGGGACATCCGGGCCCCGCGCGTGCTCATCGCCGACGGTGCGTCCTTCAAGGGCAGCGTCGACATGGATGGCTAGCCGATGGCGAGAGCACAACACGCAGCGAGCGGCACGAGCCCGGTCGAGAACGGCACCGTGATCGGACCCGACATCCGCGTCAGCGGTCGGGTCACGGGCGAAGAAGATCTCCACATCGAAGGCCGCGTCGACGGTGCGATCGCACTGTCCGAGACGCTCTACGTCGCGCCGGGCGGCATCGTCGCGGCGCAGGTCGAGGCCCACAACATCGTCGTCTCCGGCGTGTTGCTCGGCAACGTCACCGCCCGCGACTGCGTGACGCTGCACCCCGGCGCGAAGCTGGTGGGCGACATCACGGCGCCGCGGCTCGTCATCGCCGACGGCGCGACGTTCAAGGGCAACGTGCACATGGGCGGCGAGGCCCCGCCGGCGCGCGACCACGTGCGTCCGGCGGCCCAGCGCGCCCGCACCACCGCGCCCGCCGT
>CAZFKC010000128.1:0-28582 GCA_964519175.1 uncultured Nannocystaceae bacterium | reverse complement strand
GGACGGCCCGTCCTTCCCCTCCGTCGGGCGGAGCCCGCCGGAGCCCTCCCCATCCTCCGACGCTGCGCGTCTCGATCCGCGGAAGGAACGACGGCCGTGCTTCGCCGTCAGCGGCGTGCGAGCGCGGCGCGGGCGTGCTCGCGGTCGTCGAAGTGCAGGCGACGATCGCCGACGAGCTGGTAGTCCTCGTGGCCCTTGCCGGCGACCAGTACGATGTCGTCGGCGTCGGCTTCGAGGATCGCGCGCTCGATCGCGAGCGCGCGATCGACCTCGCGCACCACGCGATCGCGGTGCGCAGCGGCGACGCCGGCGATCATCTGATCGACGATGCGATCGGGCGGCTCGCTGCGGGGGTTGTCCGAGGTGGCGTAGAAGCGATCGGCGTCCCGCGCCGCGATCGCACCCATCTGCGGGCGCTTGCCGGGATCGCGATCCCCACCGCAGCCGAGCACGACGACGAGCCGGCCACGCGCGAGCGGACGCAACACCGCGAGCGTGCGCTCGACCGCGTCGGGGGTGTGGGCGTAGTCGACGAGCACATGCGGGCCGGCCACGCCCTCGACGCGCGCGGGCTCGAGCCGCCCCGGCGCCCCGTGGCTCTTCGCGAGCGCGTCGGCGATCGTGTCGGGCGCGACGCCGAGCGCGAGCGCGATGCCGATCGCGACCATGCTGTTGTCGAGATAGAAGGGCCCGAGCAGCGGCGAGCGCAGCTCGAGCCCGCCGAGCGGCGTGACGATGCGAGCGCGCGTGTGCGTCGCCGCGAAGTCGATCTCCTCGGCGCGCAGCTCGGCCTGCGCGTCCTCGCCCCGCGAGGCCCGCCACACGTGCGTGTGCCCGTGCCGCGCCGCGTCGAGGAACGTGCGCACCGCGGGCTGACCATCGACCGCACCGACCGCGACGCCATCCTCGCGCAGGTACGTGCTCGCGAGCCGGCACTTCGCCGCGAGGTACGAGGCCATGTCGGGATGGAAGTCGAGGTGATCCTGGCTGAAGCTGGTCATTCCCACCGCGTGGTAGCGCAGCGGTGCGACGCGATCCTGCGCGAGCGCGTGCGACGACACCTCCATCACGAGATCGGTGGCACCGCGATCGCGGGCCTGGGCGAGCAACGCCTGCAGCTCGATGGGAAACGGCGTGGTGAAGCCGGCGCGGTCCTCGTGGTCGACCATCCAGTTGCCCGTGGTGCCGAGCCGCGCGTGTGGCCGTTGGGCGGCCGAGAGGATCGCGCCGACGAGGTGCGCCGTCGTGGTCTTGCCGTTCGTGCCGGTGATGCCCGCGAGCCGCAGCCCGTCGGCCGGATCGCCGTAGGCGTGCGCTGCGAGCTGGGGCAGCGCGGCCCAGGTGTCGTCGAGCCACACGTGCGGCCCGTTCGGCGCGGGGATGCGGCCACGCGCGACGAGCACGGCGACGGCGCCGCGCTGCAGCACGTCGGCGACGAAGGCGTGGCCGTCGTGCGCCGCGCCGGTCAGCGCGATGAAGACGGTGCCTGGCTGCACCTTCCGCGAGTCGGACACGAGCGCCTCGAAGGCTGTGGCGGGCCCGCAGCCGACGAAGTCGGCATCGCTGCGGTCGCGCAGCAGCTCGCCGAGCGTGGTGGCGCGCGCGCTCACGGCTCGGCTGCGATCGCGGCCTTCGTCATCGTGACGAGCCGCGGGGTTTCCTTGATCAGCATGTCGATGTCGATCGTGCGCTTGGTGCGATAGACGAGCCCGACCAGGTGATCCTCGTGCCGCCAGGTGACGAGGTACGCGGTCTCGTCGACCTTCGTGCTCGCGTCGAGCTTGCTGAGCTGGTCGTAGCCGATCTTCAGCCCGTCGATCACCTCGACCCTGGACATGCCGGAGATCGCCTTGTCGACCTCCGCAGGGTCACGGCCCTCGAGCGACTGGTAGATCGGCTCGACCGCCGTCTCGCTGTCGACCGCGGCGTTCACCGTCTTCGCGATCTCGAGCGCGACCGGGGCGACCTGGGCACCCTTGGACAGCACCTTGCGGATGTCCTCTTCCTCGGTGTTGCTCGCGAGCCAGGCGAGCGCCGTGGTGCTCAGCTCGCCGGTGTTCGTGAGCCCGGCCCACGCGCGCTTGGTCGCGTTCTTCGCCGTGTCGACGAGATCGCCGGCCTGCTTGCTCGCGTCACTCGCGGTCTTCTTCGCGTCGTCGACCGTCTGACCGATCGACTTCTTCGCATCGTCGACCGCGGTGGTGGTGCGTTTCGCGGCGTCCTCGGCGGTCTGGCGCGCCGATTTCGCGGCGTCGTCGATCTTCTGGGTCTGATCGCAGGCGACGGCCGCGAGGAGCAGCGCGACGAGGGCGGGGGAGCGCATGCCCACGATGATAGCTCATGGCTTCGCCGGGTTCCGCAGCGCGTCGTCGCAGCGGGTCCGGCAGGCCGGCGGTGGATCGACCGCGAGCGTCGCCGCGCCCACCGTCGTGATCGCGCGGGCGTCGACGCGCAACAGCTGCTGTGCATCGTCGTCGCCCGCGACCTCGACGAGCAATGCGTCGTCGGCCCAGCGTCGCAGCCGGAGGCGTGCGCCCTTGCGCTTGGCGCCGCTCTTGGCCACGACCTCGGACTTGCCCCCCAGCACCACGATCTCCCACGACTTGCCGCAGGGGCCGTGATCGGTGAGGTAGGCCCGCGTGCCGTTGCCGAGCTCGCAGATCATCCACTCGCCGGGCTTGGTGGTCGCCTTGCTCGCGCCGGTCTTCGCGAGCGCCGCGACGGAGTCGTCCGAGCCGAGCACGCAGCTCGGCAGCGGTTGGTTGATCGCCGCGCCGCCGTGCGGGCTCGGCTCCGTCTCCATGTCCCACGCGACCAGCTGTTGCGGGCCCTCGAGGTCGGACACGCGCTGCGCCCGACGGTGCTTGTAGGACTCGCCGTCGAGGACGACGCCGGAGAGTCGCGCTTCGACCTCGTCGACGTAGCCGCTGGCGAAGCCCAGCCCCGCGCGCGTGCGGAACACCTGCCCACCGAGCCCGCCGAGATCGCCGACCGGTGCGAGCACGCGCGAGACCCGATCCAGCATGTAGTAGGTGCCGCGATGCGTGCGGCAGTCGGTGGAGTCGAGCACCTCGACGAGCTGGATCCGATCGCTCGCGCGCCCGTAGATCGCGGTGCCCGGCATCACGCGCCGCGTGGTGCCGTCGTCCGCGAGCGTCTCGAGGTACGCGGTGCCGTGGGCCCAGCCGTCGTGGATCTTGCTCCACGCCGCTCCGTCGGTGCGCACGATCGTCTTCTCGGGGTCGAGCTCGATCGGATCGCGCGCAGAGCCACCGATGCCGTAGACCTCGAAGTCGGCGATGCGCAGCGGGGCCTTGTCGCGACCGCGCGTCTCGAGCACCTCGACGATCAGCGTGCGGGTCTCGGCCGGCTTGCCGAGCACGATGTAGCCGAAGCCGGGCTCGTCGGGCAGCTCGGCGTCGGCCGAGCCGGCGTCGGTGTGCAGGCGAACCTTGGCGATGCGAGCGTCACCCTTCGCCGGCGGCGACAGCAGGTGCAGGCGCACGGCCTTCAGCTGGGCCGGGCTCGCGAGGTGCATCCCGATCGCACACGGGCGCGTGGGCTCGGGCGTGCACGACCAACCGTCCCCGAGATCGTCGTCGCGGAGCTGTCGCGTCTCGCCTTCGCCGGGCACCGCCCAGTCGGGGATCTCGAGCGCACCCGCGAGCGCATGCACGCCTTCGAGGCCCTGCAGGTTGAAGCCGAGGTGCGTCGCGCCCTTCGCCGGGAACGGCAGCTTCTTCTTCGCGCGCTCGAGCGGCGGGAGGTTCGCGGTGTCGAGCGGTGCGACCACCGGCTCGGGCGTCGGCTCCGCGGCCTTGGAGGGGGTCAAGAGCGCGCCGGTGTCGGCGTTGCCTTCGATCCGCTCGTCCTCCCAGTTCAGGCGATCGCAGCCGAGCACGACGGCGCAGGCGAGCACGGCCACGCGGAATCCGGAGCGCACGACCACGCGGCATTCATACCACGATGGCGCGCCGCTATGATGTCGACATCGAGGTGGCCCTTGCCCGAGATCCCGAGAGCTCCGCGCACGCGCCCGTCGCTGCGCACGCGTGGGCATGGTCGTTGGCGCTCGTGCTCGCGTGCGGCGCGAGCTTTCCGTACCTGTCGCGCATGATGAACGCGAACGAGCGCCCGCGGCTGATGCAGGCGGTGGCGATCATCGATCACGGCACGCTCGCGCTCGATCCCGTCGTCGCGCTCGGCATCGAAGCCGGCATGGACACCGCGAAGGGGCAGGGCGGCGCGCTCTACCCCAACAAGCCGCCCGGCGGCACCGCGCCGGCCGTGCTCGCCTACGCGATCCAGCGCGCGTGGTGTGGGCTCGTCGGCGAGACCCCGACCCTGCGTGGGCTCACCTTGCTGGCGCGGCTGCTCGGTGGGCTCGTGCCCGTGCTCGTGCTCGCCGGCTTCACGCGACGTCGGCTGGGCGGCGATGCGATCGCGCGCGTGGCCGTGCTCGCGATGGTGCTCGCGACGCCGCTCGTGGTGTACGCGCACCTCTTGTTCAGCCATGCGCTCGCGGCCCTCACCCTGTTCGTCGGAGTCGCGTGGATCGGCGACGCGATCGCGGCGAAATCCGAGAATCGCGGCACGCTGCGCACGGCCGCGCTCGGCGGCCTCGCGGCCGGCGCGACGGTGACGCTCGAGTACGTCGCGGTGTTCGCCGCGCTGCCGATCGCGGTGTGGCTCGTGGGCGCGGCGCGACGCGGCCGCCTGCGTACGCTCGCGCTCGCACTCGCCGGTGCGCTCGTGCCGATCGCCGTGCTCGCGCTCTACCAGAGCATCGCGTTCGGCTCGCCGTTCGCGACGAGCTACGACAGCCTCGTCGATCCCGGATCGGCGCAGCTCGTGGGCCACGGCCTGCTCGGGCTCGACGTGCCCGAGCTCGGCGACGTCGTCGAGGATCTGCTCTCGCCGTGGGGCGGGCTGTTCTACTTCGCGCCGCTCGTCGTGCTCGCGCCGCTCGCGTGGCGGCTCGCCCGTGACGTCGACCCGACCCACGTGCGATTGCACCTCGCCGTGCTCGGCACGCTGGTGCTCGCGACCCTGTGCATCGATCAGGCCGGCGGCTGGCGGGTGGGCCCGCGTCACGTCGTGCTCGCACTGCCCGCGCTCGCGCCGATGCTGGCGATCGTGCTGCGCGAGCGGGGCGCTCGCGAAGGCCTGCTGGCGATCGTGCTCGGGCTCGCGCTGTGGTCGGTCGTGGTGAACGGGCTCGCGGCCAACCTGTTCCCCCACCTCGTGCCGACCGGAAATCCGCTCGCCGATCAGCTGTGGCCGCTCGTCCGCGACGGACTGCAGCCGTACAGCGTGCTCGACGGCTTCCGCGGTCGGGTGCCGCTGGCGGGGCTCGTGCCGGTCGCCATCACGCTCGCGATGGGGGTGGTCGCGGTGCGCCCGATGGTGCCGGTCGCGTTGCGCGTGCGGGTGCTCGCCGGTGCGCTGGTCGTCTTCGGCGCGATCGGGCTCGCGGCGTGGTCGGTGCCCGAAGCGGACGACGCGGCCGCGAGCCTGCAGGCGATCGAGTCGATCTGGGAGCCGGGCGCACGCGCGCCGAAGATCGTACCGCTGCGCTAGCGCGCGAGCCGATCGAGCGCGTCGAGGATGGTCGTGCGCGCGCCCGCGAGCGAGTGATCGTCGTCGCACTCGACGAGCTCGACGCCGTGCTTCGCCGCGAAGTCGCGCGAGAGCTGGATCGGGATGATCTCGTCCTGCACGCCATGCACGATCGTGCAACGACAGGGTGGAGCGAGCTCGCTCGGCCACGGCGGTGGTGCGGGCAGCTGCAACGCCGGCGCACACAGCAAGAGGCCACGCGCCGTGACCCCCTTCGCGTGGGCCGCGACGACGGCGACGAGCGCGGCGATGCCACCGAAGCTCGAGCCCACCACCATCATCGGCCCGCGTCGCACCAGCTCGGCTTCGATCACCGCGATGCGCCCACCGAGATCGAGCTCGCGGCAGTCGGGCGCGACGACCTCGTGGCCGGCGTCGCGGAGCCACACCGTCTTGCGACCGACCGGGCCGCTCTCGAGCCCATGGGCGAACAGCAGCTGCATCGGGGTCGGGCCCGAGGATAGGCCGCAGGGGGGCACCCACGGCGTTTTTCCGCTTGACGCTCTCGGACGACGCCTGTAGTACTACGACTGTAGTAGATGGGCGACCCCCAACTCAGCGACCTCCAGCTCGAGCTGCTCCGCGTCCTTTGGGACCGCGGCGAGGCCACCGCGGCCGAGGTGCACGAGCGGCTGCGCGAGGCCGATCGCGCGCTCGCCCCCACCACCGTCGCGACCTTGCTCTCGCGGCTCGAGAAGCGCGGCTTCGTCACGCACGAGAGCCGCGGCCGCACGTACGTCTATCGCGCGAACGTGGCCGAGCAGGCGGTGCGCAGCTCGATGGTCGCGAAGCTCACCACGTTCTTCTTCGGCGGCGATCCAGCCGCGCTCGTCAGCCATCTGCTGGGCGGTCGCACGGTCGCACCCGAGGACCTCGAAGCGATCGAGCGACTGGTCGCCGACGCACGGGAATCGGATCCAGAAGGCAGCGGTTAGGCACCCGCTCGCGGACTGGTCTCTGCTGGTCTCTCCGGCCTTGCTCGTTCCATCGGCCCTTCGGGGGCCAGCAAAGGTGTGTGCTCCATGGTCGCGACGATCCTGTCGTGGGTGTTGACCTACGCGCTGCACAGCACGGTGCTCATCATCACGGTGTGGGCTGCGTGCAAGCTCATCCCCAAGCTCTCGCTCGGCACACAGGAATCGCTGTGGAAGCTCGCACTGCTCGGCGGGATCTTCACCGCGACCGCACAGCTCGGCACCGGCATCGCGCCGCCCTGGGGCCACTTCGGCATGCCCGCGGCGCTGCAGACGGAGCCCGCGCAGGCGAGCGCGCCGGTCGCTGCACCCGCGCCCACGGTGATCCGCCACCGCGCCGGCGAGCTGACGATCACCGCGCGCCGCGAGCCCGTCGCGATCGCGGCCGCCGCGACGCCGGCGACGACGCCGTCCGCGTGGCCGTGGATCGTGCTGTCGCTGGTCGGGCTCGGCTCGCTCTTCGGCGTCGCGCGCATCGGCATCTCTGCGTGGCGACTGCGCCGCCAGCTCGCGACGCGTCGTGACGTGATCGAAGACCCGTTGCTCGAGACGTGGCTCGCGCTCTGCAACAAGGCCGAGCTCACCAAGCGCGTGCGGCTGTCGGCTTCCACCGCGCTGCCGTCGCCCGTCGCGCTCGTGCGCCGCGAGGTGTGCATCCCCGAGCGCGCGATCGAGGGGCTCTCGCCGCAGCAGCAGCACAGCATGCTCGCGCACGAGCTCGCCCACGTGCTGCGCCGCGATCCCGCGTGGCTCGTGACGAGCGCGGTCATCGAGGCGGTGTTCTTCTTCCAGCCGCTGCATCACCTCGTGCGGCGCAAGCTCGAGGAGTGCGCCGAGTACCAGTGCGACGACTGGGCCGCGCGCTCGAGCGGCACCGGCGTGCACCTCGCGAAGTGCCTCGCCGAGGTCGCCGCGTGGGTGGAGCACCAGCCGGCCGTGCCGCTCGCGTCGACGATGGCCGGACCGCGCTCGCCGATCGTCCGTCGGATCACGCGGTTGCTCGACGAGCGCTGCCGCAAGGTCGCCGAGCTCAAGCCCGCATGGCGCGTCGGCGCCGGGCTCGGATTGCTCGGTGCGGTCGCGTGGCTCGCACCGGGGGTGACCGCGGCTGCGAGCTCGCCGCAGAGCGCGCCCGCGGGCCAGTCGGCCACTCCGACGACGGTCGTCGTCGAGGACGTGCTCGGCGATGGTCGCAGCGATCGCGCGCTCGTCCGCATCGCGAGCGCCGGCGAGACGGTGCAGCTCGACGTCGCCGCGCCGCGCCCGGTCGCGCCGCTGCCACCCACGCCACCGACTCCGCCCGCGCCGCCGGAGCGTGGTGATCATCTGTACATCATCATCGAGGGCGGGATGGGCTGGGACGCGTGGCCGTTCGGCATCCCCTGGCACGGCCACATCGGCATCGACATGCACGGCCTCTTCGACGGTGGATTCGAGGACGAGCTGGAGGCGCACCTGCAGGCCGAGCTCGAGGGTGCGTTCGACGGTGCGTTCGAAGGGGGTTTCGAAGGCGCGTTCGAGCTCGAGGCCGAGGCGCTCGAGCGTCGCGCCGAGGCATTCGAGCGCGAGGCCGAAGCATGGGCGCGCGAGGTCGAAGCGCGCGAGCGCGCGA
Source organism: uncultured Nannocystaceae bacterium (assembly GCA_964519175.1). Lineage (GTDB taxonomy): Bacteria > Myxococcota_A > Polyangia > Nannocystales > Nannocystaceae > Xiheibacterium. Next base: position 20,377 of record CAZFKC010000128.1, on the reverse strand, counting down.
TCGAGCGACGCGCCGAGGCGTTCGAGCGCATGCATGCGCCGCGCGCCCACGCGATGGAGGCAATCGGGGCCACACCCGCTGCGCCTGCGCGACGATCGGGCGAGCCCGACGCCGGCCTCGTCGAGCTCTGACCACGCGGCCGCGCGCGCGCCTCTGCGCCGCGAGCTCGCCTCCAGCTCGCCTCCAGCTGGCGACGAATTCCTCGCGAGGATGCTTGCAGGGCTTCCGTCGCGGGCCGAGCATTGGTACAACCCGCCTCCCCATGGGAAAGCCAGACGACGCCGATCGCTCCGCTGTCCCGCCCATCGACACCAGCTACGCGCTGACCCGGTCGGTGGCGGGGCCCCGCCGCGACCGGCTGCCGACCACGACCCCGGCCAGCCTGGCCACGCGGCCGCGCTCGGTGGGCCCGAACATGCCGCGTCCCGGGCTCGGCGAGTACCTCATCGTCGCGCGTCGCCGGCCGTGATGGCGGTCGCGCCCCGCCGATGACCGTCGCGATCGGGCCCGCGGTGCGGGCGTTCTCGATCGACGCAGCGGACACGTTGCTCGTGCCGCGCGAGTCGATCGCCGACGTCTATCACCGGCACGCGGTCGGCCACGGCACCGCGTGCACGTCGGCGGAGATCGCCGAAGTGCTGCCCGACGCGATGCGATCGCTGCGATCGCTGCGCGCCGAGGATCCCGGCTGGCGCGCGTACTGGTCCGCGGTGATCGTGCGCGCGACCGGCTGCGATGCGCCCGAGCTGCTCGACGAGCTCTACGCGCACTTCGCCGACCCGAGCGCTTGGCGGCTCGTGCCCGATGCGGTCTCGACGCTCGCGGCCCTGCGCGCGCGCGGCTTCGCGATCGCGGTGCTGTCGAACTGGGACACACGCCTGCGTGCGACGCTCGACGGGCTCGGCGTGCTCGCGCAGATCGACGCGTTGGTGGTGTCCGCCGAGGTCGGCGTCGAGAAGCCGGACCCGCGGATCTTCACGATCGCGTGCGAGCGACTCGGGGTCGCGCCGCACGAGCTCGTCCACGTCGGCGACGACGACGGCGACGATCTCGCGGGCGCCCGCGCGGCGGGCTGCTCGGCGCTGCACGTCGATCGCGATCTGGGCGGGCTCGCGGGCCTCGTCCGACTGCTCCCGCCTGCCGTGCCTGCGTAGCGCGTCCCACGTTGGTTTGCGGCCGCGAGCCGCGGCGCTAGCCTGCTCGTCGTGGAGCCTCGTCACTTCGCCTTCGCGCTCGTCCTCGTCGGCTGTGGTCCCTCGAACGAGCGTGGCGAGGGGGAGAGCGGCGGCCAGAGTCGCCGGTGCACCGATCCCGGCATCGAGGCCGGGCTCGTCGGCCAGACCCGCGAGCGGATCTGCGACGTCGAGGGCGACTGCGTGATGACCGAGGCGGGCGTGGTCCTCGGGGTCTACGACCGCGATGCGCAGATCGACGGCGCGCTCGGCCCCGGGCGGCTCGATCCCGACGCCGTGAAGGTCGCGGGCACGAGCTCGGGCGAAGACGGCGGCTTCGTGCTCGAGCTGCCGCTCGGCACGTGGTTCGTGTGCGCGACCGAGGCCACTGACATGGTCACGTGCTCGAATGCGATCGAGATCGGGCAGGACGATCCGCTCCACGAGGCCTACTTCGAGCACGGCAACGGCTCGTCGTGGACCGTGCGCTCCTGCACCGAGGACTGAAGGGGCCGCGCGACCTGGGGCACGCGCGTCGCGATCGCCATGCGGCGTCACGACGCGCGCGTCGTGGACGGCGGGCGCCGGCTCGGCGAACCCTGCGAAACCACTGCGGGCTCGGCCGTTGCACATGTGCTCGGCATAACCGAGACGCGCTTCCGAGACCTTGGCTTCGCTTACTGCCCTGAGCTTGGATTGAGCCCTGGATTGATTCTGGATTGACTTGGATTGACCGCGCCGATGTCGGGGTGTGCTCTTGCTGTGCAGCACACCCCGGCCTCGGCGACACGTGTCCGCGGCGCACTACTTCGGCGGCTCGAACAGGACCTGCACCGACGCACCGGGCGCGATCGGGCCGGGCGGGTGATCCTGCATCGTCGCGATCCCGGTGCCGCGCGGGTGGAGCACCACGCCGGCTTCGTCGGCCGCGTCGATCGCCTCGGCGAGCGTCAGCCCGGTGAAGTCGGGCAGCCCGCCTTCGACCTCGATCGCGCGATCGCCCGGCAGCGCGGGCTCGACGTCGAGCACCGGCGTGAAGCCCTCGACGAGCACGTGGCTCGACGCGAGCAGCTTGATCGGATCCGGCGTCGGCCGTGAGCCGTCGTCGCGGGGCACGCCGAGGTGCTCCATCACGCGCGCGCCGAGCGACGCGAACGTCGGGGCCGCGACCTCGTTGCCGTAGTGCCCGCCCTGCGGGAGATCGACGGACACGAGGATCACCACGCGCGGCGCCTTCGCGGGCACGGCACCGACGAACGACGCGAAGTACTCGTCCTCCGCGTAGCCGCCTTGCTTGCTGGCCTTCTGTGCGGTCGAGGTCTTGCCCGCCACGCGGTAGCCGTCGATCTTCGCGTTCTTGCCGGTGCCCTTGTCGCTGTGCACCACGTTCTCGAGCATCTCGAGCACGGTCTTCGCGGTCGCGGCCCGCACCACGCGTTCCTTCGGCGGTCGCGTGATCGGCAGCTCGTCGCCGTCGGGCGTGAGCACCTTGTGCACGATCGTCGGCGGGTGGTAGGCGCCTTCGTTGGCGATCACGGCGAACGCGGCCGCGACCTGCAGCGGGCTCGCGGTCATGCCCTGGCCGAACGACACGTTCGCACCCTGGATCGCCGACCACTTCTGCCACGGCGCGAGCACGCCGGCCGTCGCACCCGAGAGCTCGATCGGCGGGCGCTCACCGAAGTGGAAGCGCTGCACCCACTCGTACATGTTCTGCTTGTCGAGCCGCTCGTAGATCTTCGTCGTGCAGATGTTGGAGGACACCGCGAGGATCTCCGACACCGACAGCCACTCGGAGTGCTTCGTGTCGTTGATCGCGTGATCCTCGGTGTACTGCCACTTGCCCTTCTCGCAGAAGAAGCTCTCTTCCTTGCGGATGACCCCGGCCTCGAGCGCGGCGGCGACGGTGACCGCCTTCATCGTCGAGCCGGGCTCGAAGTCGCTCTGGATCGCGTGGTTCACGGTCTGCCCGAGCGTGTCGACCGGCTGGTTCGGATCGAACGTCGGCCGGCTCACCATCGCGAGCACCTCGCCGTTGCGCGGGTCGAGCACCACGATGCTCGCCGACGCCGGCAGCCAGGTCGCGACCAGCTCGTCGATCGCGGCCTCGGCCATGTTCTGGATCGCGGAGTCGATCGTGAGCACCACCGTGTTGCCGCGCGACACGTCGGGATCGGGGAAGCCCTCGACCAGCAGCTTCTGTCCGCGAGCGAAGTAGGCCGGGCTCATCGCATCGCGGCCGCGCAGGAACGTCTCCATGCCGTACTCGATGCCGAGGTTGCCCTTGCCCTGCGCACCGACGCGACCGACCACGTGGGCCGCCAGGCTCTTGCGCGGGTACACGCGATGTGGGGCCTGCTCGAGGCTCACGCCGGGCAGCTGCAGTCGCTCGAGCTTCTGCGCCTGCTGGTCGTCGAGCAGCATGCGGAGCTGGCGGTAGGCCTTGTCGCGCTCGAGCTCGCCGCGCAGGTACTCCGGGTCCTCGTCGGGGAAGATGTCGAGCAGCGCGCCGACCACCGCATCGCCGGCGCCCTGGGCCTCGATGACGCGGGGGTTCAGCACGACCTTGTGCACGTGATCGGTGACCGCCAGCGCGATGTAGCCGCGATCGACGACGTCGCCACGGCTCGCGTCGACGCGGTAGGTGCGGAGCTGCTGACGGTTGCCGGCCTCGGCGTACTGGTCGTGGCGGCCGATCGCGATCACCCATGCGCGCCACACCAACCCGCCGAGCGCGAGCGCGAGCACGCTGCCCACGAGCGCCGCGCGGCGACGCACGGCCCGCAGGTCGGTGGCCATCGGCCGCACCAGCTCGCCGCCGCGCTGCAGCAGGTTGCGCGCGCGTACCGAGCCCGCATGGGGGCCCGCGGCAGGACCAGCTGCGGGAACGTCCACTATCAGCTCGCGTGCCAGAGCGCGGCGTGCTGGGCAAATTACCGGCCGAGCACGGGGGCCGAGCGGGCTTCGGCGTGCGCGCCGGGCGTGATATGGCTGGCGGGATGGGCGGCCCTTCGTGCGCGTGGATCCCGGCAGCGATCGCGCTGCTCGTCGGCTGTCGCGACCGGGGCGAGCCGCAGGACGACGGCGCGCCGCTCGTGCCCAGCTGCGCGTCGTTCGACCCCGACCGCCGGGCGTTCTTCGGCGATCTGCACGTCCACACCGCGCTGTCGCTCGACGCGAACCTGTCGGGCACGCGCCTGCGGCCGGTCGACGCCTATCGCTTCGCGCGCGGTGAGGCGGTGGAGCTGCCGCCCTACGACGCGGCCGGCAACGGTGCGCGCACGCTCCGACTGTCGCGACCGCTCGACTTCGTGGCGCTCTCGGATCACGCCGAGTTCCTCGGGCTCGTCACCACGTGCCTGTCGCCCGGCTTCCCCGGCTACGACACCGAGGCCTGCAGCGTCTATCGCGACGATCCGCAGAAGGCGTTCGTGTCCGGCAACGCGCTGCTCGCCGCGCCCCAGGATGGTGTGCGCTGGCCCGCGCCGTGCACCGAGGCGAACGCGTTCTGCGGCGACGCGGCCACGAGCGCATGGGCCGAGGTGCGCGAGGCCGCTGCGCAGGCGCAGGATCCCACCGACGCGTGCGCGTTCACCAGCTTCGTCGCCTACGAGTGGTCGGCGTCGCCGGGCACGAAGAACCTCCACCGCAACGTGATCTTCGCCGACGAGCACGTGCCGGCGCTGCCCCCGAGCTACTTCGATGCGCCGCAGGAAGAAGCGCTGTGGGATGCGCTCGAGCGCGAGTGCGTGCGTGGCACGCCCGGCTGCGACGTGCTCACGATCCCGCACAACTCCAACCTCTCGGCTGGGCTGATGTTCGAGCCGGTCGATGGTGCCGGCGCACCGCTCGACGCCGACTATGCGAAGCGGCGCGCGGAGCTCGAGCCGCTCGTGGAGATCTTCCAGCACAAGGGCAGCTCCGAGTGCCTGCCCGAGCTCGGCAACGACGAGGAGTGCGGCTTCGAGCTCGCGCCCTACGACACGCTGTCGACCGCGGCGCTCGGGCTCGCGAAGGACGAGCTGAATCCCGCCGACTTCGTGCGCGACGCGCTCGGTGCGGGGCTGCGCATCGCCAGCGAGACCGGTGCGAACCCGTTCACCTACGGCTTCGTGGGCAGCACCGACACGCACACCGGCACGCCCGGCGCGGTCGAGGAGCGCGGCTTCGCCGGGCACGGCGGCGCGTCGTTCCTCGCGGCCGACGCCGTCGGTCTCGTCGATCACGTGTGGTTCAACCCCGGCGGGCTCGCCGTGCTGTGGGCCGAGGAGAACTCGCGCGCGGCACTGTTCGCAGCGATGAAGCGACGCGAGGCCTATGCGACCAGTGGCTCGCGCATCGTGCTGCGCACCTTCACCGGGCTCGAGCTGCCCGCGGATCTCTGCAGCGCGCCGGATTTCGTCGAGCAGGGCTACGCCCGCGGCGTGCCGATGGGCGGCGAGCTCTCCGGTGCGCACGAGGGCGAAGTGATGCGCGTCGCCGTTCGAGCGCTGCGCGACCCCGGCAGCGCGGAGCATCCCAGCGTGGGGCTCGAGCGCCTGCAGATCGTCAAGGGCTGGCTCGAGGACGGCGTCGTACGACACCGCGTCATCGACGTCGCCGGCACGGCGAGCGCCGAGCCGTTCGTCGACCCCGGCACGTGCGCGCCCGTCGAGGCCGGCGCGGCCGAGCTGTGCGCGGTGTTCGAGGACGACGACTTCGATCGCCGCGAGCACGCGTTCTGGTACGCGCGCGTGCTCGAGGGTCCGAGCTGTCGATGGTCGACGCTGGCCTGCCGCGCCGCGCAGGTCGACTGCAGCGTGCCCGACGACGTGCCGCCCGAGCTCGCCGACTGCTGCGACGGCCCACCCGAGCTCGGCCGCGAGCGCGCGTGGGCGAGCCCCGTGTTCTACCGACCATGATCACGATCCCGCCGTCGGTGCGCGTGCGTGCGCGGAGGCTCTTCGGCTTCGCGGCGGGCGGGCTCGTGCTGTGGCTCGCCTCGCGTGCGCTCGCACCCATGCCCGAGCGCACTGCGATCGTCGTGCACGTCGCGACCGGTGCGGGCGCGGCGGAGGTCGAGCGCGCGATCGACGAGGCGGTGCTGGTCGAGCGCGCGCTCGCGCTGGGGCTGCCGTGGAGCGATCCGTTCGTGCGCGCGCGTGTGGTCGAAGCGCTGCGCGCCGCGGATCCCCATGCGGTCGCGATCGACGACGACGCGCTGCTCGAGCGGGCGCGACGGCTCGGGCTCGTGCGCGCGCACCCGGTGCTGCGCGCACGCATGGCCGCCGCGATGGAGCGCCGACTCGCGACGAGCCTGCCGCCGCCCGACGACGCCGAGCTCGCGGAGTACCTGCGCGCGCACGCCGATCGCTATGCACGACCGCCGCAGCTCGACCTCGAGCAGGTGCCGGTAGGCGAGCCGAGCATGTTGCCGCGCGAGCTCGTCGGGGCCACGCCCGCGCAGATCGAGGCCACCTTCGGCGCGCAGCTGGCGAGCGCCGCGAGCTCGATGATGCCGGGCGCCTGGTCGGGCCCGGTGCAGAGCCCCTATGGCCTGCACTGGCTGCACGTGCGCGCGCGGAGCGAGGGCGGCCTGCCGGAGCTCGATGCCGTCCGCGCTCGCGTCGTCCACGACTGGCACCACGATCGCAGCGGTCGCGAGCGTGCGGCGCAGCTCGCTGCGCTGCGCGAGGCCCATGCGATCACCGTCGTGCGCGCGGAGGTGCGGCGATGAGCGCATGGCGCTGGCTGCTCGCGCTCGTGCTGGTGCTCGCGCCGACGCTCGTGCATGCACACGCGCAGTCGCCCACGAGCGTGCGGCTCGTCGAGCAGGACGACGCACGCTGGGCCGTGACGCTGCGCCGCCCTGCGACGCTGACCGTGCAGCTCGTGCCGCCGCCGACCTGCACGAGCACCGCGTCGTCGTCGTATCGCGAGGGCGCCGAGCTGGTGGACGCGATCGTGTGGCGCTGCGAGGGCCCGCTCGTCGGGCAGCGGATCGCGCTGCACGGGCTCGAGCTGGCCGCGCTCGTCGTCGTCGTGCCGCGCCGCGGCGAGAGCGTGCATGCGCTGGTGGATCCGTCGACGCCCGAGCTCGAGATCCCCGCGGCGCAGGCCGAACCCGGCGTGCTCGCGCGCTACCTCGAGCTCGGGGCCGCGCACCTGTTCGCCGGTGCCGACCACCTGCTCTTCGTGCTCGCGCTCGTGCTGCTCGCGGCGCGCGTGCGTCCGCTGGTCGCCACGGTCACCGCGTTCACGGCCGGGCACAGCCTCACGCTCGCCGCCGTCGCGCTCGGCGGTCTCGCCTTGCCGCAGGCGTGGGCCGAGCTCGCGATCGCGATCACCCTCGTCGTCGTCGCGCTGCAGGTGCTCGAGCCGCGGCCGAGGATCCACGGACCGGCGCTCGCAGGTGCGTTCGGGCTCGTGCACGGGCTCGGCTTCGCGGGTGCGCTCGGCGAGCTGGGCCTGCCGGCGCACGCCCGCGTGCCGGCGCTGCTCGGGTTCAACGTCGGCATCGAGCTCGCCCAGCTCGCGCTCGTGCTGCTGGCGTGGCCGCTGTGGCACGCGGCGCAGCGTCACGCCCCGCGCACCGCGGCGGTGATCCGTCGCGTGCTCGGCTGGAGCATCGGCATGCTCGCGTGCATGTGGGCGCTCGAGCGCGTGCTGCAGTAGCGCTCACGAGGGCAGGGCGCGCAGCGAGGCCGGGAGCCCGTTCTCGGCGTAGAGCGTGCCGCAGTACGCGAGGCGGGGCTCGTGATCGGCACGCGCGCGCAGCTCGACCTGTTCGATCACGCGAGCGACCAGCAGCTTCATCGTCGGGAACGCGAGCCGCGACGCGAGGCAGCTGCGACGGCCGGCACCGAACGGCAGGTAGCCGTGGTCGGGTCGTGGTGGCGGCACGCCGTTCGGATCGTGGCGCCAGCGCTCCGGATCGAACGCATGCGGCCGCGCCCAGTAGCGCGGCAGCCGATGGATCACGTAGGGCGAGACGATGAGCAGCGCGCTCCTCGGCACGTCGTAGCCGGCGAGCCGCAGCGGACGCTGCGGGTTGCGCCCGAACAGCGCATAGCCGGGGTAGAGCCGCAGGCTCTCCTTCACCACCTGACCGAGGTAGTCGAGCTCGCAGATCTCGGCGGCGCTGCGCAGCCCACGGAGCTCGTTGCGCAGCCGCGTCTGGATCTCGGGGTGACGCGCGAGCAGCCACAGGCACCAGCCGGTCGACGCGGCCAGCACGTCGTGCGCGGTGAAGTAGATCGCGATCGCCGTGTCCGCGAGCGCCGTCGCGTCGGCCGAGTGCTCACCCGTGCGCGCGAGCTCGAGCAGCCCCGAGAGCACGTCGGGCTCGCCGCTCGGATGCGCCTGGCGTGCGCGCACCACCTTCGCGAAGTGGGCGCGCAGGCGGGCCATCGACGCGCGCAGATCGGTCCAGCGCTTCGGCCACAGGTACGCCCAGGGCTGGCACTGCAGATCCATGCCGACCGCGGCCAGCTCGTACTGCACGCGCGCGCGATCGGCATCGAGCGTCTCGTCGATGCGCGTGCGCGCGACGAAGTGGGCGACGGTGTCGCCGACCATCCGATGCGCGAGGCCGCCGAGATCGAGCTCGCGCGGCGTGCCGTTGAGATGCGCCTGCACGCAGTGCTCGGCCGACACCAGCATGTCGGCGTCGCGCAGCGCCTGGCGGTACAACTTGCGCCCGTGGGCCCACGCGTCACCGTTCAACAGCAACACGTTGTGCATCACGGTGCGGGTGAGGATGTACGTCCAGCCCTTGTAGTTGGCCTCGTCGGCAGCGAGTAGCTCGGCGACGAGCTCGATGTCGTTGACCGCCACGATGCTGGTCGGACCGAGCGGCACGCGAGCGAGCGCACCGCACTCGTCGGCGTAGCGAAGGAGTCGCTGCAGCACGCGGCGACCCTGCTCCATGCCGAGCCAGTCGGGGAAGTTGCCGAGCAGTGCATGCGGCCGCGGGCGCGGCATCTCGTGGAACGGACGGACGGTCACGGCGTGCTCGGTGGCGCGTCCTCGACCAGCCGGATCTGCTGCACGAGGTCGGGCACCACCGAGATCATACCGAGCTTGCCGCCGGAAAAAAGCGCGCGGCCGGTCGACCGACGCGTCACTCGCTGTCGGCGCGACGCCAAGGGGTGATCGCGAAGGCCACCCGGTACGGATGATCACAACGCTCACTGCGCAGAGCGGCGCGACGGCGTGCGCCCGCCCGGCAATCGGTCCGCACGACCATGATCGGATGGCCCTGCTCATCGACGGTGTGCGCCGCCTCGCGACGCAGGGCGACCTGCAGGCGGCCGCAGCGATCGTGGCCGAGACCGCGACGGAGCTCGCTCAGGCCGTGCGCGCACGTTGCTACTTCGTGCACGCCGAGGGAGCGCTGCTCTGGACGGCAGACGGCGAGGAACACTCCACGAGTGGTGGAATCGCCGGCGAGGCGGTGCGGAGTCAGAGCGTCCAGCTGGCACCGATCGCGCACAGAAGCGCCGTCTACCGGCGAGAGATCGACGATCCTGCGGGAGCAGGCACGGAACGATTGCTGGCGCAGCCGATCGTGTCCGCGAGTGGCGAGACCCACGCCGTCGTGGTCATCGCCCGTCCGAGCGCGCAGCCGTGCTTCTCGCCCTCGGATCTCGAGCTACTCGCACTGTGGGCCCAACAGGTCGCGCCCCTCTTGCAGCTCCTGCACTTCGAACGCGTGGCCATCGAGGAGCAACTCGACGAGGGGATGGTCGGCACGCGGTCGCTGTACCGCGACGAAGCGCTGCACCGCCTCGCTGCCACGACGGACGAGCTTGGCGTGTTCTTCGAGCGCCTGCCGGGCTATCTGCACCACTCGCACTTGCTGGCCGCGTTCGTGCTCGTCGCTTGCGGGCTGCTGCTCTGCTTCGCCCGCGTCACCGAGTACGCCAACGGCCCCGCGTTCATCGTCGCGGCAGCCCACGATGACGTCGCATCGACGCGTGCCGGTGTCGTCGAGTCGGTACCCGTGGTGCCGGGGGAGCGTGTCGAGGCCGGACAGGTGGTTGCGAAGCTCAGTGCCGAGGTCGAGCTGGCTGAGCTCGCGCGCGCACAGGACGAGCTCGAACGGGCCGTACTCGCGCGGCTGCGTACCCCGACGGATCGGGCGCTCGAGCTCACCGTTGCCGAGGCGCGTGTCGGGCTGACCCGAGCGAAAGCAGGCGTCGAGTCCGTGAGCCTACGCGCGAGCACGGCTGGTCGCATCGGTGACATTCGCGTCGAGCCAGGACGAGCGATCGAGCCAGGCCAGGTCGTTCTGACCATCACCGACGATCGCAGCGACGCTGTACGCGTACGCGCCCTGGTCTCGGGCCGTCATCGCCCCGCGATCGAGATCGGGCAGCGACTCCGGTTCGAGCTCGACGGCTTCGCCAGCGCAGTACAGGAATCCACCGTCGTCGCCGTGACCGACGAGGTGCTGGGCGTGCAGGAGATCCAGCGCGTGGTCGGACCCCACATCGCCGACGTGCTCGACTTGCAAGGTCCAGTGGTGATGGTCGAGGCGCGGCTCGACTCGCGCGAGATCGAGGCTGAAGGACGCAGCTGGACCCTGCACGACGGAATGCTCGGCGAGGCCGCGATACCGGTGCGCCGCAAGCCGCTCGCCTATCTGCTGCTCCCCGCGCTCGAAGAGGTGTTGGGCGATGGCTGAGCGACCCCACAGGCTGCGCAGGATCCGGCCGGTCCAGCAGCTCGAGACGGGCGACTGCGGCGCTGCCTGCCTCGCGATGACGCTTGGACAATGGGGCGTCGACGTCTCGCTCACTCACGTCCGTGAGGTGCTTGCGGTCGCCGGCGCGGGTCTCACCGGCAAGGCCATCGTCGAAGGCGCCGCGCATTTCGGCCTGACCGGTCGGGGGGTGCGGATCGAGGTCGAGGATCTGGGGCACTTGCCGGCGGGATCGATCGTCCACTGGTCGTTCGGACACTGGATGGTCTTCGAAGGCATCGACACTCGCGGCGTGCGTGTGGTCGATCCAGCGAGCGGACGTCGCCGGCTGGCGCTCGACGAAGTGCGTCGCAAGTTCACCGGCGTCGCGTTGATCTTCGCGCCGAACGCGGGCTTCGTCAGGCGCTGCGATCGCCGGCCGTCGGTGTGGCGGTACATCCGGCGGCTGCTGGCCGACCCTCGTCTACTCGCACAGATCCTGCTCATGACCGGGCTGTTGCAGGCCTTCGGTTTGCTGCTGCCGATCGTCACGGGCGTCGTCGTCGATCGTGTGGTGCCGCGTGATGACCACCCGCTGCTCGGCATCATTGCAGTCGGGAGCGTGGCGGTCGTCGTCTTCGGCCTGCTGGCCACGCTTGCCCGCACGTTCTTGCTCGTGCACCTCCGTACCAAGCTCGATTTCCAGCTGGCCACGGAGTTCATCGGTCACCTGACCTCGTTGCCCTTCGCGTTCTTCCAACGGCGACAGACGGGCGATCTCATGATGCGGGTGAACAGCAACGCGCAGATCCGTGAGTTCCTGGCGTCGACGGTGATCGCGGCGCTGCTCGACGCGTTGCTCGTCATCGGCTACCTGGGCCTCATTGCGTTCATCGACCTGCGGATGTCGCTGGTAGTGCTCACTCTGGGCCTCGCTCGCCTGGCCGTCCTCCTCGGAGTGAAGCGGCCTCTGGTGGAAGCCATGGCGGCCCAGCTCGATGCGTCCTCGCGGGCCCAGGGCTTTCTCGCCGAGATGATCGCGGGAATCGAGACCATCAAGGCCGCGGGCCACGAGCGCACCAGCGTGCAGCGCTGGACGAACCTCTACACCCGCGAGCTCGAAGAGGCGGCTCGACGCTCTCGCGTCGACGGCCTCGCGAATACACTGCTCGCCGGACTGGGAACGGCTTCGCCGCTGCTCGTGCTCGGCGTGGGTGCTCACCTCGCGATGACGGGGAGCTTCACCGTGGGCACCATGATCGCGGTCGTGGCGCTGTCCGCGGCCTTCCTCGCGCCGCTCACTGCGTTGATCGAGAGCGGGCTGCAGCTCTCGTTGCTGAGTGCGTATCTCGAGCGCGTCGAAGACGTGCTGGGTGCAAAACCCGAGCAGCCCAGCGACCGTCACGGAGACGGCGTCGGGCGACTGCGCGGACACGTCTCGCTGCGCAACGTCTCGTTCCGATACGGTCGCGATCAACCGCTCGTGCTCGAGGACGTCAGCCTCGAGATCCACCCGGGTCAGACGGTGGCGATCGTGGGCGAGTCCGGGTCGGGCAAGTCGACCCTCGCGAGTCTCTTGCTCGGGCTCCACCTGCCCAGCAGTGGCGAGATTCGCTTCGATGGTCAGGAGATCCGTGGGCTCGACCTTCCAAGCCTGCGCCGATGCGTGGGCGTCGTCGCACAACACCCGTATCTGTTCGCTGGGACCATCCGCGAGAATATCTGCCTCGGCGACGCCACGCAGCCGCTGGCCCGCGTCGTCGCGGCGGCTCGAGCTGCGCAGATCCACGACGACATCACTCGGTTGCCGATGCGATACGAGTCGCTGCTCCCGGATCGCGGGCAGTCGCTCTCGGGCGGCCAGCGTCAGCGCATCGCGCTCGCACGAGCATTGCTCCGCCGTCCGTCGATTCTCTTGCTCGACGAGGCCACCAGCGCATTGGATGCTCGTACCGAGCAAGAGATCGCGAGGAGCATCGAGCGTCTCTCCTGCACACGCATCGTCATCGCGCATCGACTGAGCACGATCGCGTCCGCTGACCTCATAGTCGTCCTCCATCGGGGGCGCATCGTGGAGGCCGGCCGGCACGACGAGCTCGTCGCGCGCGGGGACGTGTATCACGCGCTGGTCCACGCACAGGCGTCTCTGACGAGGTCGGCGACATGAGACGCGCAGTCGTACTCTCGTGTCTGCTGCAGGGCGGGTGCATCGAGCCGGCGCCGATCGGGACCGCGGCCACGTGGGTGGATGCGTCGACGACACCACGGAAGGACCCGCCGACGCCCGGCACGCCGTCACACCTCTCGTTGGTCGTCCCTCGCTTCGAAGTCGAGCTCACCGCGAACACTCCGGGCCACGTCGCCGAGCTTCCATTCGGGCTCGGTGATCGCGTCGCCGCTGGCGCACCGATTGCGATGCTCGTCGATCCCGACCTCGACCACGCGATCCGCATCGCCCGCGCAGAAGTCGAAGCCGGCGGAGCACGGGCCGCGGAGACGCGGAGCACGCACGAGTTCGCCGGCGAGCATGCCGATCGCATCGAGGCGCTGCGGGAGCATGCGAGCGCCGACGAGCGCAAGCGCACCCGCTACGAGGCCCGTCTCGCCGAAACGCGGGCCACGTCTGCTCGACGCGCGCTCGACATCGATCGCGCGCGTGTGGAGCGTTTGCGTGCCCAGGCCGGCGCGCTCGTACTTCGTGCTCCGTTCGAAGCCGAGCTCGCCGCGCGCTACGTCGACCCAGGGCAACGAGTGCTCGCGGACCAGCCAGTCGTGCGACTGGTATCCACGCAGCGGGTGTTGCGGACTGCAGTTCCGGCGGAGTCGGCCGCGGGCTACGGCGTCGGCGCGGCGATCGTGCATGTCGACGCGCTGTCCGGAATCGCGACCACGGCCCGCGTCGTGGCCGTCGCCCCGGAGGTCGACGCTGCGGGGCTCGTGCTGATCGAGGCGTGGTTCGACGACAGGCAGCCGCATCCCCGCGCCGGCTCGATCGGTCGTGTCCACTCCGCGCCGATCGAGTTCCTCGACGAGTGAATCGAAACAACCACCAACGAAAGAAAGACGAGAGGTAACGACATGAAGCCCATTCAGTCCAAGCATCGCAAGTTGAACCTGCAGGTTCGTACTGGGATCGGCGTGCAGCAGGAGAGTGATCTCGCGGCGCACTCGACCCCGCTCACCGAGGACGAGCTCTCCGAGGTCGCGGCCTATGGCGCGACGCGGAGCTGCCCGAACCCCAACATCATCCCCGTCACGCCCGGCGTGCCCGGACCCATCGTGCCCGGGGGCCCTCGGTAGTCACCCGTTCGTGGTCGGCGGAGCGCTCTTGCTCCGCCGACCACGGATCTCGGAGCCGGCCATGGAGACCATGCCTGCAAGCGATCGTTCGATCCCGGCGGAGGCCGCTATTCGTGCGCCGTGGGACAACCTCGGCTACACGCGGCGGTTCGCCACCATGCACTACCGACGCTTCGAGGGGCGCGGGGCGTGCTCGCTGGGCATCGGTCCATGTCGCGAGCGTGGCACGGAGGACCCCCACGCGATCGTGTCGGCAATCGCCGGGGGCTGCAACGTTCTGGACACGGCGTTCCACCACCACCACGGTGCCCACGAGCGCTGCATCGGTGAGGCCGTGCGGCTCGCGAGCGAGCAGCAACTGTGTCGTCGCGAAGATCTCGTCGTCACGACTACCATCGGCATCGTGCCCGATCTCGTCGAGCACACGATAGCGTCCCTCGGATTTGCGCGGTTGACCGCACTGCTCGAGGACCGCTTCGTCGAGCGGGGGATCTTCGGCTGGGGCGACCTCGTGCAAGGTATGTACTGCATCGCGCCGGAGTTGCTGCGCGAGAGCGTCGAGCACTCGCTCGCGCGCACCGGACTCGGCTATTTCGACTGCGTGTTCCTCGACTCGCTCGAGCTGCATCGCATGTACGTCGGCACGCGCGAGCTGTCCCGCAGGTTCACGGCTGCGGCCGAAATGCTAGAGCAGCTGCGTGCTCGTGGCCTGTTGCGATGCTGGGGGATCTCTGCCGCATACCCGATCGACCTCGACGAGCTGCTGGGATTGCTCCCGACCGACTCGCAGCCCCGCGCGCTACGCGTTCCGTTCAGCATGCTCCGCGCCCACATGCGACCGATGATCCGTCGAGCCGCGGCCGCTGGCATGTACGTGGTAGCTGCCGGTGCGCTCGACGGCGGCGTACCGCAGTACTCCTTCCCCGAAGAGCTCGATCGCCACATCGGTGATCGCTCGGACGCCGCGGCCGCTATCGCCTGGGTGCAGTCGTTTCCGGGCGTCGGTACCGCGCTATTCGGCTCGCGGGATGCTCGGCACGTGCGCGAGAACCTGCGCGCTGCCGCGGCGCCGCTGCTCGGCGCAGAGCTCTACGCCGAGGAAGACGGAGCACCAGCAACGTGAAGCGCATCGACACACCCATTCCTTGCGCAGCGGGGCTCGGTATCGACGAGTTCCACGCGGGCTACCTGCTTCCAGAGCTCCCGGTGCTGCTCGATGACGTGACGGAGGATTGGCCGGCGACGCGGAAATGGACCCGCGAGTGGCTCGTCGGTCGCTTCGGTGACTACCCGATACGCGCCTACTACCACCCGGACGCGCTCTACACCGCGCGCAATCGCATGCGGATCGAGACGACCTTCGGTGCGGTCGTCGCGGGCCGCGATCCCCGGATGTTCACCTCGGCGCACATCTTCGCCGAGTGTCCGTACCTCATCGAGGACATCCGTGTCCCTGCCTTCCTGCGCCCGGAGTGGATCGAAGATCATGCGCTGCTCTGGATCCAACCGCGCGGCCAGCGTACCGGTCTCCACTGGGACTCGTTCGGCTCGCTGATCTGCGTGTTGCAGGGACGCAAGCGTGTGCTGTTGTTCACGCCCGACCACTTCGATCGCCTCTATCCATCACACGTGACCGGATCGCGGGACTTCGCGCGCGGGAGTTGGAGCGACCTCGACGTCTTCGCTCCGGACCTCGACGCGCACCCGGCCGCACGCGATGCCCGCTACCAAGAGGTCATCGTCGAGGCGGGGCAGACGTTGCTCATTCCACGTCACTGGTGGCACGCCGTCGAGCAGCTCGACTCGTGCAACATCGCAGTCTCGTTCTTCCTGTCCCCGCAAGGGAAGCCCGAGGCGACTTTCTACTACGACCGCCGGCTGATCGCAGGCCTGTCGATCAAGGTCGGTGTGCTCACCGGCGCCCACATAGACGGGTGAGGAACGAGGATCCGATGACGACATCCATCGTGAGAAATCGACGAACCCTCGATGGCGTGGGCGTCAGTGCCACACCCGTCGAGGCCGCCAAGCTCTGTCGCTGGCGCGCCGAGCGACGTCACCCGGCATGGGGCACGCTCGACTATCTCCAGGTCGGGCTCTACTCCGACGTGGAGGTGCCCGACGAGCTGCCTGCCGCGCTCTCCGAAGCCGGTCTGCCGTGCGTGGTGCATCTCCTCGAATTGAACCTGATGTATCCGCTGGGTCCCCAGGAAGAGACGATACGAGCGCTCCTACCGAAGATCGATCGGCTCGCACCGGTCTACGTCGAGGAGGACGTGGGGCTGTGGCGCTGGGGCACGACGGCGCTCGAGCAACACATGCTCCCGCCGGTCTTCGATCGCGCCAGCGCCGTCGCCATCGCCGACAATGTCGTGGAGCTGCAACGAATCATCGGCTTGCCGTTCCTCGTCGAGAACCCGCCGATCTACTTCGACCTCGGTTCGCTGGACGTGTTGTCGTTCATGCAGGATGTGGCGGAGCGAGCCGACTGTGGTCTCGTGCTCGACATCGGCCACCTGGTCGGCTACTGCGCCGCGACGGGACGCGATCCCGAGGAGTATCTCGATGCGTGGCAAGGCATCACGCACGTACGTGAGGTCCACGTGGCGGGGTACAACTTGCTGCCCGACTCCGCGTCGGTACCGATGTGGTACGACAATCATGCCGACCCAATCTCCGAGTACTCGCTCGATCTGATCGATCTCGCACGACGCCGTGCGGGGCGTGACCTGCCGATCACGCTCGAGCAAGAGGGCGCGAGTTACGGACGCATCGCAGGTCACGTCGGTCGTGTGGCGCAGAGGTTCGCGCAATGAGCGATCGTTACGACGACCTCATGTTCGGGCTCTACCGGGGGCGAGCGCCCGATTGGTTGCCCGAGCTCAGCCGCGAGCTGTTCCATCGCGAGTCGTTGCGGCGGCGTTGCGACCTGGGCCAGGCCCTCGTCGCGAGCTTTCGCTGCACCATGTTCTCCGCCCGCGCCCTCCACTCCGAGGACTTCGCGGAGCGCGTCTATTCGGCATGGCCCGACGCGCGATTCTCCGCACCCAACGTGGTGACCGGGCTCTACCTCGCAATGGACGAGGTCCTGCGGAGCCTCGCCGACTCGAGTCAGTTGCAGGAGCTGCTCCACTACGAGGCGCTCGCGCTCGCCGATCTGCGCGTACGTCCAGGGCTGCCGACCGTTTCCGCCGCCGGGGTGCGGGGAGCCGGGCTCGCCGACGCGGAGGTGTATCGCTTCAGTCATCGGGTGACGGCGCTGCATGCACGCATCCTTCTCTATGCGGGAGCCGCTGCGCCGGCCAGCTTCGTGCGCTCGTTGGCGATCCCCGCTGCGCCCACCTTCGTCTCGCGGCAGCAAGCTCCGGGTGGCTGGGTACTCACCGATGTCACGGATCACTTCGACGCGATGCCAGGAGTCCTTACCGATGTCGCCACCGCTCTACATTGATCGCCCGTTCGAGTCCACCCGCGCGCTGTGTGACGAGCTCGGCAGGCTCTACTGGCATCGCGGGCCGGTGGTGTTCCGCAACCACGGTCTCGGCGAGCTGCTCGGCGGTGCCGATGACGTCCTGCGCGGGCTCCGAAATCTGCGGCGGCTGGCGAGCCCGCCGCGTCTGTACGTGGACGGAGACCGAGCGCTCGCCACGGAACGGCACTGGTGCACCGACGGCGACGCGACGATCGCAGAGTACGTCGCGCGACTCATACGCGAGCACGGGGCACGCGAGCTGCTGGTGCTCACCGACGAGTTCGAGCGCAGCGACGAGGAGCTCTGGCTCGCGTCGGCGCGGTTCCTCGGCGAGCTGTACGGCGCGATCGGCCTGCCCGCGGGCCCGGCTCAGATCAACCTGTTCGCGGGCGTGTACCAGCGCACACCGTTCAAGTTCCACAAGGACATCGGCGACAGCATCACCTACGCGCTGGCGGGCCACAAACGCTACCTCATCTGGGACTACGACGAGGTCGCGAGGCACCTGCGGCTGCCCGCGGGATCCCGTCACGAGAACATGCTCTACGAGCACTACGACTACGAACGCCTGCGCGCATATGCGACGGTGCTCGATACACAGCCGGGCGATCTCTACTACTGGCCCTGGGACTGCTTCCACCTCGCCGAGCCGACCGATGGCGAGCTCAGCATCAGCATCTCCTTCGGCATCGTGCCGTTCGCGGCGCCGTTGGCGGGCCTCGAGTCGATGATCGCACGCACGCGTCACGCGGCGAGATGCGAGCCGTTCCGGCTCGGTGGGCAAGCCGATCCTGCGGCGGCGGCGCTCGCCGCGATGGGCGAGCTGCTCGCGGATGCGGAACTGCACTCCGAGCTCGCCGCAGAGCAGCTCTGCAGGCGCACGCGCTTCGGTTTCAAGCGGCCCCTGCCGCTCGCCGAAGTCGCGGACGAGGACCTCAGCGACGACGCGGAGCTCGTGTCGCCCGCCGCGGGGGTGCTCGCATGGACGCAGCAAGGTGCGACGATGCTGGTCGCCGCCAATGGCCACGGATTCACCGTCGACCACGACCCCACGCTCGTCGCGTTGCTGACGGAGCTCGGCCAGGGTCGGACGATGCGGGTCGGCGAGCTCCGTGGACGCTGGTGCACGGAGGAAGGATTCGACCCCAACGACTTCGAGCAGCTGCTGGCGTGCCTGCTTCGCTTCCGCGCGCTGGTGCGCGTCGCGGCCCGCCCTCGTGTCGCGACCGGCCCGCGTCTGCCGGCCGATCTGTTCCAGCGTTCGGGCCTCTTCCCACTCGCAATGGCCGATGGTGGGCGCACCGTGTTGCTCGGCAAGATCTCCGATGATGATCATCGTCGCGTCGATGGCTTCCGTGTCGAAGCGGTCCGCGTTGGACTCGCCGACCTCGTCGAGCGCTACGAGCACGCCTCGCCCATGCCGACGCGCCAGCGCTGGATTTTCACCGCTGGCTACTGCGGCTCGACACTGGTGTGCAAGTGCATCGACGAGATGCCGGGCTGCTTCGCGATTCACGAGCCCCGCATCCTCGGCGAGTGGTCGCTCCACTATGGCAGGCTGGCCGACCCGGACGAGCGTCGCGCCTGGCTACGCACGCTCGCGCCGATCACCGCGCTGTTGTTCCGCACGAGCAGGCCCGACGACTGTGCGGTCGTGAAGGTCGGTACCCACGTCCAGGAGCTCATGGCCGAGCTGCTCCAGCTCGATGCGCAGGCACGCGGCGTTCATCTGTTTGCTTCGCTACCGCGCTTTCTCGCGGCCATCGCGAAGAGTGTGAACCGGCGGATCGATCTGCGCGCCAACGCCAGCGCGCCGCAGCGGCGACGGATGGTTGCCCGCATCGGTGGGCTCGTCCTCGATCCCGACGCGATGACCGACCTGCAGGCGGCGGCGTACGTGTGGGTGACCGACCTGCAGCTACGTCGATCGATCGCCGCGTCACCCGGGGGACCGCGCCTGCGTGGTCTCGACTTCGACCACTTCCTCGAGCACCCGGAAGTGGAACTGCGCGATCTCGCGGACCACCTCGAGCTGGCGCTCGCGCCCGCGCACGAGCTCGCGATCGCCGGCGGCGAGGTGCTGCATCGCCATGCCAAGGCGGCCGAAGGGCGGTACTACGACGCGCGCACCCGCGACGCGATACTGGCTGCGTCGCTCGACGAACATCGTTGCGAGATCCAAGCCACCCTGCGGTGGGTCGACGATCGCTGGGGCGAGTCCGCGATGGAACCCACCGCCACCGCAGGCCTCGAAACCGCGTCGAGGATCCCGGCGCAGGAAGGGGCGCTACGATGCTGAAGGGAAGCTGCCTGTGCGGAGCGCTGCGGTTCGAGATCGTCGGTCCGCACTCCGGGATCGGCATCTGTCACTGCTCGCTGTGTCGCAAGTGTTCCGGCACCGGAAGCATGGCGACCGTGGTGGTCGCGTTCGAGCACCTGCGTTGGATCGCCGGGGAGGAGCTCGTCGCGTTCTACGAGCGCGCGTCGGGGTACGGCAGCGCATTCTGTCGCACCTGCGGCTCCCCTGCGCCCGACCACGATCGCAACCGTCGTGTGTATCGCTTCCCGCCCGGCTTGCTCGATGGTCCACACCAGCTCCCGATCTGCGATCACATCTTCGTGGGGTCGAAGGCGAGCTGGGACGTGATCGGCGACGACGCGCCACAGTTCGAGGGCGACGGCCCGGCCCGACCACGAGTCCATCCGTAGACAGCTCACGGCGTGCTCGGTGGCGCGTCCTCGACCAGCCGGATCGGCTGCACGAGGTCG
>CAZFKC010000127.1:0-28680 GCA_964519175.1 uncultured Nannocystaceae bacterium | reverse complement strand
GCTAGATCGCCACCCACCGCCCCAGCCCGACCTCGGTGACGAGCCCGAGCGCCTCGGCCTCGAAGATCGCGATCGCGGCCATCGGCCCGCCGAGCTGATCGAGCGTGACCCCGGCGCTGCCGTGGCTGCGCAGCCGCTGCTCGAGCTCGACGAGATGCGACGGCCAGCGGCGCACGACGACGCGGTCGTCGAGCCAGGCATCGAGCGCATCGTCGTCGTCACCGAACGCGTGGGCGCCATCGGCGATGAGCGCCCCGCACCCCGCCGTGCCCGGTAGCGCGGCGAGTCGCTTGTGCGCGCGCAGGGCCAGCCGTCCGGTGGTCTCGCTGCCCGAGCGCAGCTCGGCCTGCAGCACGAGGCACGCATCGGCCAGCGCGACGACGATCGCGTTGCGGCTCACGAAGGCGCCCCGCGTCGGCATGGACCCGCGCGGGCGCCCGAACAACACGCCGCTGCCCGGGCACGCGGCGATGCGCCCGAACAGCTCCGCGTGCGCCGGCGGATAGACGCGGTCGGGCCCGCAGGGCAGGACCGCGAGCTGCGGCACCCCGGCGTCGAGCGCCGCGCGATGCACTGCGGCGTCGATGCCGATCGCGCCGCCCGACACGAGCGACAGCCCCCGCGCAGCCGCGGCCGCGACGAGCGCGGGCACCCGCGCGGTGATGGCATGCAGCGACGCTCGGGCGCCGACGATGGCCAGTCGCGGTGCGGGCGGCAGCGCGCCATCCAGCTCGTACTCGGCGACGCGCCGCAGGCCCAGCTCGATCGCGGCGATGGGACGCACGGATCCCCGGTCGACCGCCACCCGCGTTCGTTGCAGAGAAAACTCGTGAGCGGAGCCTACTCGCTGCCCATGTCGCCGCCGAGCCGGACCTTGCCGCCCTTGGCCTCGGCGGTGCCCCGCGCCCGGGTGTCGCGCCGGCGCCCGGTCGAGGTCTCGTCGTCGTCGCCCTCGTCGGGATCGCTCGGACGCCCCTTCAGGTTGCGCCCGCGCAGCTCGACGTGGTCGCCCCGCTCGATCTCGCGGCGCGCGTAGATCGTGGCACACAGGGCCGTGTCGGGCTGCACCTGCAGCACCACCAGCGAGCCGATCACGCGGCGCGGCCAGCCGTCCTCGTAGGGGATCTTGTCGCGCTTGGAGACGCGCTTGCCGGTGTACTCGTCGCCCTTGCGCACGACCTCGAGCTTGTTGCCGACCTCGATGCCGTTCGAGCTGCCGAGGTTGACCACCAGGAACTGGCTCTCGCCGACCAGCACGTGGTCGCCGAGCAGCGAGTAGCGGGCCTTGCTCGACTTGCGGACGTTCATCGGTCCGGCGTCGTTCAGCGTCGCGACCACGAGCCCGGTCGCGGACTCGTCCGACTCGGTCTCGTCGACGCGCTTGAACTGGCGCCGCAGCGGACCGACGCGATAGCCACGCTCGACCGGATTGAGCGCGGTCGCGATGGTGCCCTCGGCCGTCTTGCGCGCGATCGACTCGACGTCGACCTCGCCCATGATCTGCACGATGTAGCCCAGCACCTTCTTGTCCTTGAGGTCGCGCACCTTCCGCTGCGGTGCGTACACGACGAGCCGCTCGCCACGCACCGGCGGGTTCTTGCGGTCGTAGCTCATGTAGACCGTGTCGAGCGTCGACATCATCACGTTCGCATCGCCGCCGCCGACGATCTTCATCGAGGTCTCGAACTGCGCGGCGTCGACGAACGCGGTCTGGTTGAGCATGTAGCTCTCCTCTTCCGCACCGTCGGGCACGCGCGTCTTGCTGAAGCGCAGGTTCGGCTGATCACCCGCGCCACGGCGACCGCGTCGCGGATCGTAGAGCCGCACGCGATCGCCCGGGAAGATCCAGTGCGCGTTCGTGATGTGCTCGTTCCACGACCACAGCCGCGGCCACGCGTACGGATCGGTGAGGTAGTAGCCGGAGATGTCCCAGAGCGTGTCGCCGTCCTGCACGACGTGCACGTCGGGGATGTTCTCGGCGTAGCCCTCGTCCTCGTCGTAGCCGCCGTCGACGATCTGGTAGCCGTCGATGAGCTCGCCTTCGTTGCCGAACGAGCGCGCGGTCGAGCCGTAGGTCTGGTCGCCGCCCTTCGTGCCCTTCTGCGAGCGATAGTCGGGATCGGCGGTGGTGCTCGGATCGTTCGGTGCGTTGGCCGGCGGCGTGCCGAACGCGGCGTCGAGCGCCTGCGATCGCTTCGCACCGAGCCCGGTGCGGGTGTTGGCGTTGCCGACCCCCGTCGCGCTGATGTCCTCGTCGCCCGAGGGTTGTGCGGAGGCCTCGCGAGCGAGGGCCGCGAGCGCGAAGAGAAGACACGGGAACATGGCACGGCGCACGGACATCTAGCCCCCCAGCTCGTCCAGACGCTTGCGGGCGATGTCGCTCGCGCCCGCGTCGGGGTAGGCCGCGACCAGCCCGGAGAGCACGTCGCGCGCGTTGTCGGCATCGCCCAGCTTGCCGTAGCACAGCCCGATCTTGAGCAGCGCATCCGGGGCCTTGTTGCCGCCGCCGTAGCGCTCGACCACCTCGGTGAACGCCGTGAGCGCCTCGTCGAAACGCGCCTGGTCGTAGGCGGCTTCGCCCTTCCAGTAGAGCGCGTTGTCGGCGTAGTCGTGCTTCGCGTGGGCACGCGCGAAGATGTCGAAGGCCCGCTCGGCACCCGCGGTCTGGCCCGCCTTGTAGAGCGCCATCGCGGTCTCGTACTCGGTGAGGATCGCGTTGCCGGCGGCGTCGCGGGCCGGACGATCGGGTCGGGTCGGCGCCTTCGTCTTCGTCAGCTCGACCAGCCGGTCGCCGACCAGCCGATACGAAGCGCCGCGATCGGAGGCCGGCCCGGCCGCGTCCGCGATGAACGACTCGTCGACGGCCTCGGGCTCGGCCGGCCCGGAGTCGGGCATCATCCCCAGCTTGCGACCGATCGGCCGCGTCGGCCCGGGCCGCGCGGGCGCGTCGGCCCGGGGCGCTCGCGCGTCGATCCCGTCCTCGGGCGGGTCCTCCTCGCGCGGCGGCGACAGCCGGACGACCGGCAGCTCGCGGCCCTCGGGCACACCGCTGCGGGAGGCCTCTCGCTCCAGCCGAACGATGCGATCCTCGAGGCTCGCCACCTTGCGCCGGAGCGTCGCGTTGTCGCGCCGGAGCGCCTGCACGACCTCGAGGTCGGGCTCGGAAGGCGTGCGCGCGGCCGCATGCGCGCAGCCCTGGGTGAGCAGTGCGAGTGCGAACAGACGTGGACCCAGGCTGGGCATCGTGCCGAAAAAGGCTAGCAACGCCTGGCCCCACACCGCAAAAAACCCGCTTCCGCGCGCCACACGCACTCGGCTTTGGGCGAAGCTCGAACCCCCGTGAATCGCCCCGTGACTGCGCCCGTCTCGCTCGGCATCGTGCCTGGATTGCATCGCTTTCGTCCCCTGGTCGCCGCCTTTGCCCTCGCCTGCGCAGCCCTGGTCGGCGGTCCCGCCCACGCCGACGACGTCGGCGCCGCGGGTCGACTCGTGCAGCTCACGATCAACGGAGCCGGCAGCGACGACTTCTCGACGCATCACGGCAGCATCCTCGTGAAGCACGCGGGCAAGGGCGAGCTGTACATGTGGGGCGGCACGGCGTGTCCCGCGTCGAAGCTCTCCGACATGCAGATCGCCGCGCTCGAGAGCGCCTTCCACAACCGCAACCGCACGCTGGTGCGCCCCCGCTACAAGCCCGGTGACGTGCAGGGCACCCGCTGCCTCGTCGGGTTCGAGCTGAACGGCGGCTGAGCCCCGAGGCTCGCGTGGGCGCGTGCATCGACAGCGCCACCCGCCGGCGAACGCTCCGCACGATCGAGCGCATCGCCGCCCGGTTCGAGCTGCCGCTCTTCGAGCCCGAGACCTGCTGGCTGCACGCGGCGCGCATCGTCGCCGCGCGACTGGTGCTGGCGCTCGCGCGCGAGCGGATGATCGACGCCTCGCTGCAGCCGGGCGCGCTCGCGATCACCGATGGTCCGGTGTTGCCGCTGCGGCGCGTCCGTGCGCTCGAGCTGCACGTACCCGAGCTCGACGATCCACGCGCAGCGTCGCTCGATGATCCGCTGCGCGCGTGGGCCGAGCTCTCGCCCAGGCTCGCGCTCGCGCCGGCCGTCGTCGATCGCCTGGCGCTCGAGCTCGGCGACGGCGTGCCGAGGCTCGCGCTCGCGCTGTGGGTCGCCGAGCTGCGTGCACGCGCGCCCGCGACGTTGCTGCGCCTGCGCACCGCCGCACCGGTGCGCGACGGCGAAGACCTCGTCGCCATCGGCCACCCTTGGCATCCGCTCGCGAAGACGCGGCTCGGGCTCTCGTGGCCCGAGAACCTGCGGTACGCCCCCGAGCTGCTCGGACGCGCGCCGATCTGCGCCGTCGACGTGCCGCGCGAGTTGCTGCGCGTCCACGGCGACGCCGAAGCACGTCTCGATCCGGTGCTCGGGCGTGCGAGCCCCGGTCGGGTGCGCGTGCCCGTCCACGCCGCCCAGCTCCGCCGACTCCCCGCGTTGCTGCCCCCGGCCATCGCAGCGTCGCTCGCCGTGGCGCCGGTGGTGGTGCCGGGTCGCGCGCTGCTCAGCATGCGCACCGCGGCCGTCGACGCGGCTGCGCTGCACATCAAGCTCGCACTCGACGTGCACACCACGAGCGCGCGACGCATCGTCTCGCCGATGAGCGTCGCCAACGGTCCGGCGATCACGGCGCTGCTGCACTCGATCGCCCGGCTCGACCCGCGTGTCTCCGCCGGGATCACGGTGCAGCCCGAGCCGGGTGCGCTCGGGCTCGAGCCCGCCGCGGCCGGGGCCGCCGCCGGCCAGCTCGGCGCGATCGTCCGCGCCGCCGACGTGATGACCGCCCGCGAGACGATCGTGTGCGCTGCGCTCGGCGAGCGCGATCACGACGGCAGCTTCGTGGTCGATCGACTGCTCGCGGGCTACGGCGGTGACGCGCGTGCGCGCGGGCTCGCGATGCTGCGCGACTACCTCGCGTTGCTCGTCCCCGCCGGCCTGCGGCTGTGGACCGCGCACGGCATCGCGCTCGAGCTACACCTGCAGAACACGCTCGTGCAGCTCGCGGACGGTCGGCCGTGCGGCTTCGTCGTCCGCGACCTCGGCGGCATCCGCATCCATCGTGCGCGGCTCGCCCGCGCCGGCCACACGCTCGCGCTCGACCCCGCGTCGTTCATCGCCACCGACGACGAGGGCGCGGGCGCCGGCAAGCTCGCGCACTCGCTCGTCCACGCGCACCTCGCCGAGCTGTTGCGGGTGCTCGCCGACCGCTGCGGCCTCGACGAGTCGGTGGGTTGGATCGCCGTACGCGAGCGCATCGAGGCCGCGCTGCGCGAGTGGTCGCGAGAGCCCGAGTTGCTGGCCGCCTGCGCCTTCGATCGCGGGTGGCTGCTCTCGGCACGCACGCCGTGCAAGGCGCTCCTGCGCATGCGCATCGAGGACCGCAGCTCGGCCTACAGCTTCGTCGAGCTCGACAACCCGATCGCCGCACAGGGCGCGGGTGCGCCGGGCAGCGACAGGCAGTAGGCGACGAACGCCTCGAACACCGGACGCGGCGTGCCGATGCTGGGCAGCGCGTGCAGGTGCAGCGCCGGCAGCACGTTGACCTCGAGCAGCACGGCCTCGCCCCGGCTCGCGTCGTCCGCGAACGCCTCGAGCGGGCCGCGGAGATCGACGCCGCCGACGTCGACGCCGAGCTGGGCGCACGCGGCCTCGGCATGGGCCAGCCAGCTGCGGTGCACGACGTCGGTGCAGTCGATCGTCTCGCCCTCCTCGCCCAGGATCTCGAACGATGCGCCGACGGGCAGCACGGTCGTGGGCGCGAGGTCACGTACCGCGAGCGCATCGACGAGCACGTCGTCGACGCCGATGCGGTCGAACGGCAGGAGCGCGGGCTGGTCCCACGTGCCGCGCCGCGGATCCTCGTCGATCGCCGCGACGAGCTCCGCGATGCTGCGCACGCCGTCGCCCACGAGCCGCGGTCGGCGGATCTCGGCGGCCGCGAGCGCACGTCCTCCGATCACCGCGATGCGCACGTTCGTCCCGTCGATCATCGGCTCGAGCAGGCACTCCTCGTCGAGGTCGAGCCCGCGCGCGTGCTCGATCGCGCGGGCCAGCGCTTCCGGCTCGTCCACGTCGGCGGTGACCCCGAGCGCACGATTCCCCCAGTTCGGCTTCACGACCACGCGCCCGAAGCGGGCGAGCGCCTGGGCGGCGCGCGGCCCGTGGGGATCGTCGCGCTCGTCGAGCAAGATGGAGGGCACCACCGGCACGCCGCACGCCGCGATCGCCTCGCGACTCGTGTGCTTGTTGTTCGCGAGCGTCTGCGCGACCTGGGTGAGGAACGGCGATCGCGTCTTGCTGATGAGGACGCTGCGGCCGTGGCCCGACAGCCGCGCCAGCCAGTCGGAGCGCTCGGTGCCGACGTCGTCGAACGTGCAGCCGAGCGCCTCGGCCGCGCGCGCGATGAGCAGGTTCGTGCGACTGCGGCTCATGGCGGCGTGCGGCGGAAGCTGACGTGGCGATCGTCGTCCGCGCCGGTGATGACGCGGCCCGGTCGCTCGAGCTCGCGCTGGAGATAGGGCGGCAGCTCCAGCAGCCCGCGATGGGCCGTGGGCGTGTAGACCTTCAGCGCACTGCGATCGAGCCGCGCGATGCGGGCGTCCAGGTCCGGCGGGTCGGCCTCCCGCTCGTGCTTCGCCGCGATCGCGCAGCTCCAGATCCCGTGGAACGACGGCACGTGAAGGTGCATGAACCGCACCCACGGGAACACCTCGAGCAGCGTCGAGCGAACGGTGCGCGCCATGTTCAGGTCGTAGGGATCGAGCTCGCCGGACTGCAGCACCAGCACCGCGTCGTCGCGCATCACGCGGGCGACCTCGGCGAAGAAGCGCGTGGTGAACAGCTCGACCGCCGGCCCGTCCTCGACCGGGTCGGTGATGTCGAGCAGCACGGCGTCGAAGCTCGCGTCCGCGGCGGCAGCGAGCGTGGTCTGGATCGTCTCGTAGCGCAGCTCGACGCGCGGATCGTCGAACGCCCCGTCGCTCCACTGCGGCAGGTGCTCGCGGCAGGCCTCGACCACCTCGCGATCGAGATCGATCGCGAGCACGCGCTCGATCTCCGGGTGGCGCAGGACCTCGCGCAGGGTCGCGCCCTCGCCTGCGCCGCCCACCAGCACGTCGCGCGGGGCGCCGTGGATCACGAGCGCCGGGTGCACGAAGGGCTCGTGGTACAGCGCCTCGTCCGCCTCGGTCGACTGGATCAGCTCGTCGAGGAACAGGCTGCGGCCATAGGTCGTGGTGTCGGCGATCAGCAGATCCTGGTGCGCGGTCTGCTTCCACACGTGCACGCGATCGAGCCGACACAGGATGCTGAAGCCCTCGCCCCATGGTTCTTGCAGGATGATGCTCATCGCGCGCTCCTCGCTGCTGCGGCGCTCGACGGTGCGGCCCGCAGCGGGTATGACTGCCGTCGATGCGCGAGGCATCGCGGCGCACGTTGATCGTCGGCTGGCGCGGCGGCGTCGGCCGTGCAGTGTCGGCGGTGCTCGAGACGCACCCGCTCGGGCGTGCGCTGCTCGCCGGTCGAGCGCCACCCCTCTTGCTCGACGCCGAGCCCGGCACCGACGCCGCGCTGCCCGGCGCAGTGGTGCTGCCGGCGGAGCGCGTGCAGACGGGCGCGCGCGTGCGCGAGCTGATCCGTGCGCACGGCGTCGACGAGGTCGTCGATCTCGCGGGTCTCGACTGGCGAGAGTGCCTCGACGCGTGCGCGGCCGAGGGCGCGCGTTACTTGTGCACGAGCCTCGAGCGCTGGGATCCCGGCAGCCGCGCGACGATCCTCGACGACGCGTGCGTCCTGGCCGACGCCGACGCACCGCGCTGGTCGGGCGCGCACGTCGTGGCCGCGGGCATGAACCCCGGCTGCGTGAACGCCCTGGTCGCCGCGGCGATGCACGAGCTCTCGGCCCGCGTCGGCGTGCCCGCCGACGTCGATGCGCTCGAGCTGGGCTCGATCCTGGTCACCGAGCTCGACACGACGCACGCGCTCGACGAGACGCGCACGCCCGACGAGCCAGGCGCCTTCGCGATGAGCTGGGGGCCGGAGCCGTGTCTCGCGGAGCTGTCCGTCCCGCACGCGCTCGTCGTGCAAGACGGACGCGTGCACGCGCTCCCCCACGGGCCCTGCGACGCGCGCTACCGCGTGCGCTGCGGCGACGACACGGTCGAGGGCTTCGTCGTACCGCACGACGAGCTCGTCTCGCTCGCAGCGCGATACCGCGGGCCGGAGCTCGCGTACGTGTACCGCGTGCCGGACGCGGCCCGTCGCTGGCTCGCCACGCCTGCGGCGCAACGCAGCCCGGCGCACCGACGCCTGTGGCCGCCGCACACGATCGCCATCGCGGGCATCGATCGTGTCGGCGTGCTGCTCGGCAGTCGCCGCTTCGGCGAGCTGTGGTGCGGCTTCGAGACGAGCGTCGCGGACGCGCTGCGGCTCGGCACGAACGCGACGCTGCTGCAGGTCGCGGCGGGTGTGCTCGCCGCCTGGCGGCAGCTCGACGCCGGCACGGGCGTGCGCGTGGTCGAGCAGCTCGACGGCGACGCGTACCTCTCCGACGTCGGCGCGTTGCTCGGGGCGAAGAGCGTCGTGCACGACCCGCATGCTCCCTTCACGCCGCTCGTCGATCGTCGCTGCTGACGGTCGCGACGTTGCGCGCGCGCCGACGCAGCCGCGACACGAGCGTGTAGGTGCCGCTGCCCGCCAGCGCGAGCATGCCGAACGCGGTGACCAGCGAGAGCACGGTGCCGAACGGGCCCAGCAACTCGCCGGTGTGCAGGCGGAACAGGGTCCGCGTGATGCCGTCGATGCCCGCGCGGCGCCCGATCACGCGCGCGCGACCGTCGAGGTAGACCTCGGTCTCGGCGTCGTCGTCGAGCCACACGACGTAGGGATCGTCGGCCTGCTCGGGCAGCCCGAGGTCGGTGGCGGGCGAGCCGTCGCCGGCGGCGACACCGGCGGCAACGATGGTCTCGAGCGCGACGGGCTGCTCCACGGGCTCGGCCTTCGGCTTGGCGGGCACGAGCCGCTCGCGGAACAGCAGCACCGCACCGGTGCAGGCCGAGAGCACGACGAGCGCCGCGATCACTGCACCCGTGCGCCGGTGCCAGCGCAGCAGCCAGCTCTGCAGCTTCACCGCGTCTCCTTGCGCTCGGCCCTGCGCGCGCGTCGAGCCTCCGCACGCTCGTGCGCCCCGAAGAACGTGTAGGCGATGTCGAGTCCCACGAAGAACGTGCGTGGCCGCTGCGCGAGGATCCCCCGATTGAGATCGTCGGTACGGTAGTACCACGACGTATCGGCGACGTTCTTCACGCCGAGCGAGAGGTTGAGCACCCACGCGCGCGGCAGCACGGTCTGGAACTTGAGATACACGTCGACGAGGGCGTACGCGGGGATGAGCCCGGTGGCGCCGTTCGAGGGCCCGTAGCTCGTGTCGCCGTCGTAGTAGGAGAACTGCGCGCCGGAGTAGGTGACGTCGGCGCCGAGCTTGAGCACGCGGCAGTCCGAGGGCCCGGGCATCGCGGCGAAGAATCCGCACGGCCACGGGAACGCGTATGCGAGCCCGCTCCAGGCCTCGTGCTTCGGGAACCACGACACCGGGTTGCCGTCGAAGGCCAGCGGCGAGCTGTAGATCCGCGAGTCCGTGTACGCGTAGCCGCCGTACAGCGACGAGCCCTCGAGCGACGTCCACACCTCGCCCGGCTCCCACTCGACGTCGAGCTCGGCGCCGCCGCCGTACCAGTTGCCGATGCGATCGATCGAGCTCTCGCCCTCGTCGAACAGGTTCGCGTAGTGGCGGAACCACCCGGTCGCCTCGGCGTACAGACCGCCGAGCTCGGCGACCTTGATGCCGAGCTCGACCGTATCCGCGATCACCGGGTCGAGCGGCGTCATCGTGTTGTTGGCGAGCCCGATGCGCGTGAACGAGGGCGCGGAGAACGAGCGCGCGTAGGCCAGGAACACCCCGAGCTCGTCCAGCGGCTCGTAGCGGATCGACACCGACGGCAGCGCCTGTGCATACGTGCGCGAGAGCACCGCGCCCTGCGGGTCGACGTTGAACAGCGCGTTGTCGCGGCGCGACTGCCGGACCACCTCGCCGCGCACGCCGGCCCGGACGACCACGGCGTCGTCGGCCAGATAGAGCTCGTCCTCGGCATACGCCGCGAACGCGCCGAGCCGCACGTCGTAGTCGTAGGCGCGCGTCCGCTCGACCCCGTCCAGCTGCTCGAAGCGCTGCAGGCTCGCGCGCTCGAACACGCCGCGCACGCCGAACGCGAGGTCGTGGTGGGCGCCGCGTTTGTGGACGAGGCGCACGGCGTAGCGGGGCTCGACACCGACGACGTGATAGTTGCGCGGCAGATCGACGAGCCCGAAGTCCGACGTGCCGCGGAATCGCGTGGAGCGGTACGAGCGGTTGTACCAGGCGATGAGCGCGACCTCGTGGTTCTCGCGCGGCCGCACGCGCACCTTCACCGCCTCGCCGGCCCGCCAGCCGTCGAACTCGTCCTCGAGGCGCACGCTCTGGAAGCGATCCTGATCGTACTGCGCGCGGCTGAGCCCGCCCGGCAAGAGCGTGTGCTCGAACCATCCGTGCGTGGTCGAGCCGATCTCGACCTTGCGCCACGGCGTCCACACGAGCTTGAGCAGGCTGCCGTGGGCCTGGAACTCGCTGTGCTGCCGATACGTGCGGCCGGCCTGCGGCGCGTACTCGGCGTAGATCCCCAGCTTGCCGGCCGTGGTCCCGAACGCCGCACCGCCCTGGTACGTGCCCCACTGGTCCACCCGCGACGCGACCTTGATCTCGGGCGCCTCGGGGATCGGCTTGCTGACGAGGTTGAAGACGCCGCCCACGGTCGTGGGGCCGAAGCGCACCGAAGCACCGCTGCGCACCGCATCCACACGATCGATCGAGAACAGCGAGATCGGGAACAGCGACAGGTTCGGCTGCCCGTACGGGCCCATCGCGATCGGCACCTCGTCGAGCAGCACCGTGGCTTCCTCGGAGAGCCGTGGGTTCGCGCCGCGCACCGCGACGTTCAGGCGCGTCGGCCCGCTCGTGCCCGCGACCCCGTCGAGCGCACGCACACCGGGTGCACGGTCGAGCACCTCGCCGACGCTGCTCGCTCCGCGCTCGAGCGCGCGCGCGACCGAGATGACGGTGCGCCCGCCGGCGTGGGCGAAGGCGGCCTCGCGCGTGCTGCCGTGCAGCGCATCGGTGTCGACCCGCACGATGCGTCGCTCGAGCTCGGGCTCGCCGGTCGCCGGTCCGCTCTCCACCCCGCGCGGCACTCCGGCGGGCCGTGGTGGGGGCGGCGCGATCGACTCCAGCGGTGCCGCGTCGACCGGCGGCTCGGCGTCGTCGACGGCCGCACGCTCGTCCAGCGCACCTTCGGCCGTGACCCCGCTCGGCCCCTCGTACCCACGCGGCGCTGCGTGGAGCGTGCTCGGCACGAGCGCGAGCAAGCCGACCAGCAGCGCACTCGGCCCGCGCGGCAGCTCAGCCATCGCCGGCGTCGACGACGACCTTCGTCGCACCACGAACTCGCAACGACTGCTCGGGATCCTCGAAGTGCACCGAGAGATCCTCGTGGATGGAGACCGCGTCCCCCGACTCGTCGAGCAGCCAGACCTTGCCCCAGACGTCGATGCCGTAGAGCACGCCGTCGATGCGCGCGAGCCCCTCGATGTCGAACCCCGGCATCACGCCGTCGGCGTACAGCCCGGTGGGCTGCGCGACCGACGGCTCGCTCCCCGCGGGCGCATCGATGCGGAACACCGCCTGGCGATCGAGCGGCATGATCGCGTCGTTCTCGGCGCGCACCATGGCGAGCTCGACGTCCCCCTCGGCGGACACCTCGAGATCGCCCGAGACGCCGAGCGCGGGCCCGAAGTCGGACCACGGCGAGCAGAGCACGTCGCACGCGTAGTAGTGGGGATCGTGGCTGGGGTCGTTCTCGTACTCGCACCAGCCTTGGTCGCGCAGCACGTCGATCGCGACGTCGTAGACCATGCCATTGTTCGGGATGCCGACGCCGCCCATGCCGCGCACGCCGAGCAGCAACCGGTCGCCGAGGAAGCCGAGCCCGCTCACCGCCTCCTGCCAGTAGCAGGGATCGGTGCCGGGCGACTGCGGGTCCCCGGGCCTGATCGTGTAGCGGTCGATCGCGACTTCTTGGCCGTACTCGAGCCAGCTCGGCACGCGCAGCTCCGCGATGCCCCACTCGTCGTTCGCGACGTCGTAGGTGATCGACCAGAGCCCCTGCGTGGGTGACCACGCCAGCTCGCGCAAGCCGAACTTGCGCAACGAGCCATCGCCGAGCGACGTGGTGCCGAGGCGCTCGTCGAGCCGGAGGCTGCCGAGCTCGACGAGCCGGCAGTCGCTGCCGCCTTCTTCGCACGTCGCGTCGGGATCGTAGAGATAGATCTTGGAGCCGAGATAGTTGCCGTCGTCGCCGAGCGGGACGTTGGTCTGGAAGAGGCCCTCGGCGGCGGTGAAGCGGCCGTTCACGAACAGCATCACCTCGCCACGCAGCGAGTGCTCGCCCTCGCCGCAGCCTGCGATGCACGAGCTCTGGACTGCAGCGTCGTCGGCTCCGCCGCCCTCCGACGTGTCGAAGTCGACGCAGCCCGGGAGCGCCAGAGCCAGGGTCGCCGGCCAAATGAAAACGGTTTTCACTTCCTACGGTGGATCTCGCACGGGGACGGAACAGGGGTCAAGGGGGCCCGACGTCCGGCCGCCGCCGCAGTGATATTGATAGTCGATTTCGTGCCAGGGGAGGCGGCGGCGCCGCGGGCTCGACCCGGCCGTGCCCGCTCGGGCATAGTGCGCCCGCCATCGGTCCGTGCGCCTCGCAGCCGCGGGGGGCCGGCGCAAGAGGGAACGCGGTGTGAATCCGCGGCTGTCCCGCAGCGGTGAGCAGGAACGACCGTCGCATCTGCGACTGGGGCAGCCGCCCTGGGAACCGCGACCAGTAGTACGCGCCTCGATTCGCGAGGCAACGCCTGCGAGCCCGAAGACCTGCCGACGGTCCCGTGGACGCACGCGCCGTCCTCGGGTCCCTCGTTCCCCGGCCACGCGGATGGACCGGAGGGCTTCGGGTCGACGGCGACTCCGACGCAAAGGTGCAGCCGCACCGGGGAACGACCACACGCCTCGCGCGCGACGAGGCGAGACGAGTCGTTCCCAACATGCATCGCTTCATCCTCACCACGCGCCGCGTCTCGGCGCTCCTTCTCACCCTCACCGCGTGCCCGAGCGGCGACGACGACGGCACGACGGTCGGCGACACGACCGGCGATCCCGGATCGAGCAGCAGCTCCTCCGCCGAAGCGAGCTCGACCAGCACCGACGGCGAGAGCTCGACCGCGCCGGCGACGGGCTCGTCGGACGGCAGCGACAGCGAGAGCAGCACGGCGGCCGACGGCGCGAGCTCCGACGAGAGCGAGGGCAGCACGACGTCGCCCGCCGGCCTCGAGATCGTCGGCGACTGGGCCGACGAGTTCGGCGGCACGCACTCGATCACCGAGACCACGTGGGTCACGACCTACGGCCGCGACAGCTTCGCGTACACCATCGACAGCTACGACAACGACGCGAACGTGGCCATCGCCCAGTCCGACGACGACGCGTCCTGGACGCGCTACGACTGGACGCAGACCGGCGACGGCGAGCTCTACTACTGCCAGACCGCGTTCGGGCTCGACTCCGCCGAGGCGGCCGAGTCGACCCCCGCCGCCGATGCGACCGATCCCGCCGCGGCGGGCTGCGGCGGCTTCGCGTGGAGCCTGCTCACCCCCGCGTGAGCCCCGGCTCGGACTGACCGCCCATCGAGCCCGACGTGGCTTCGCCACGGCGGACAGCGAGCACGACCGCCCGCGCCAGGAAGAGCGCCGGAGGGCGCGACCAGAGCTCAGGGCGCAGACGGTAGATCCGGATCGATGGGCGGCGGGGTGCCGCCCATCGCTCGCACGGTGTGCAGCACGATGCTGGCCGCGCCGATGCCGAGCCCGAGCACGACGCCGGCATCGACGATGCCGCGCCACGGCTGCGCGAAGCGGGACACGATCGCGACCAGCACCCCGACGCCGACCACGATCGCCCACGACACGATGCGACCGCGGCGAGAGGCCGCGAAGAGCGACATGCAGAACGCCGGCGCGAGGACCAACCGAAGTGGCGTGGGCGCGGCCGCGAGCGCCCACGCACGCGCGACGACGCGCGGCGAGAAGCGGCGATGGAATCCGCGCAGACCCTCGGCGTGGGCCATGAACGCGCACCACAGCACGAGCGCGACCCACTGCACGACGTCGAGCTCGCTCTTCACCGCTTCGAGCGCGCGCGGTGCGAGCCGGACGACGGCCTGCGCGAGCAGCAACAGCACGCCGCCGATACCCCATACGCGTGCGACGACGGCGGTCACGGGTCCTGCAGCGGCGCGAGCCTACCACCGGTCTCGCCGGATCCGCGCCCGCACGCGGGAGGAACCGCATGGGCGCTGGGGGCGGACGCGCCGTCATCGCCGTGATAGAAGGGCCGCCCAGAAAACAGCCATGCCACGCCGCAACAAGATCACCATCGTTGGAGCCGGCAACGTCGGAGCTACCTGCGCGCACTGGGCGGTGCAGAAGCACCTCGGCGACGTCGTGCTCGTCGACATCAAGGAAGGCCTGCCGCAGGGCAAGGCGCTCGATCTCGCCGAAGCCTCGCCGGTGTTCGACTTCGACTGCGACATCGTCGGCGCGAACGACTACGAGAAGACCGCGGGCTCGGACGTCGTCGTGATCACGGCCGGTGTGCCGCGCAAGAAGGACCCCGTCACCGGCAAGTTCACGAGCCGCGACGAGCTGGTCGAGATCAACCGCCAGATCGTCGGCGAGGTCACCCGCCAGTGCGCGAAGGTCTCGCCCGAGGCCGTGCTCATCTGCGTCAGCAACCCGCTCGACGCGATGTGCCACGTGATGCTCGCCGAGTCGGGCTTCCCGACCAAGCGCGTCATCGGCATGGCCGGCGTGCTCGACACCGCCCGCTACAAGTACTTCATCGCGCAGGCGCTCGGCGTCAGCGTCGAGGACATCCACGGCATGGTGCTCGGCGGCCACGGCGACACGATGGTGCCGGTGCCGAGCCACACCTCGGTCGGCGGCATCCCGCTCACCGAGCTGCTGCCCCAGGACAAGATCGACGCCATCATCGCGCGCACGCGCAACGGCGGCGGCGAGATCGTCGGCCTGCTGGGCTACTCCGGCTACTACGCGCCCGCCGCGTCGAGCATCGCGATGGTCGAGTCGATCCTGCGCGACAAGAAGCGCGTGCTGCCCTGTGCCGCCTACCTGAACGGCGAGTACGGCTACAAGGATCTGTACATCGGCGTGCCGTGCGTGCTCGGCAAGGACGGTGTCGACAAGGTGATCGAGATGAAGCTGGGCGACAAGGAGAAGGAGATGCTCGAGATCTCCGCCAAGGCCGTCCGCGAGGTCGTCGCGATCCTTCCGTACGGAAAGAAGTAGCCCGATGAAAATCCACGAGTACCAGGGCAAGGACCTGCTGCGCGCCGAGGGCGTCCCGGTGCCGCGCTCGCGCGTGGCGCTGTCGCCCGACGACGCGCGCTCGGTCGCGGCCGAGCTCATCCGCGACACCGGCAACGAGGTCGTCGTCGTCAAGGCGCAGATCCACGCCGGTGGCCGCGGCAAGGGCCGCTTCAAGGAGCACCCCGAGCTCGGCGGCGTGAAGGTGTGCAAGGGCGCCGAAGCTGCGCGCGAGGTCGCAGCCCAGATGCTCGGCAGCACGCTGGTCACGATCCAGACCGGGCCCGAGGGCAAGCTCGTGCAGCGGTTGCTCGTGGAGCAGGGCATGGACATCGCGAAGGAGCTGTACCTCGCGGCCACGCTCGATCGCGTCACGTCGCGCACCACGATCATGGCGTCCACCGAGGGCGGCATGGAGATCGAGGAGGTCGCCGCGAAGCACCCGGAGAAGATCCTCCGGGTCGCGATCGATCCGGCGGTCGGCCTACAGGCCTACCAGGCGCGCGAGCTGGCGTATG
This sequence comes from uncultured Nannocystaceae bacterium, assembly GCA_964519175.1. Lineage (GTDB taxonomy): Bacteria > Myxococcota_A > Polyangia > Nannocystales > Nannocystaceae > Xiheibacterium. The sequence continues at coordinate 12,587 of CAZFKC010000127.1, read as the reverse complement.
GGCTCGGGCTGAAGGGCGACACCGCGAAGAAGGCGGTGGTGTTCCTGCGCGCGCTCGCCCGCGCGTACGACAAGCTCGACTGCTCGCTGCTCGAGATCAACCCGCTCGTCGTGCTGAAGAACGGCGACGTGCTCGCGCTCGACGCCAAGGTCAACTTCGACGACAACGCGCTCTACCGGCACCCCGAGCTCGAGGCGCTGCGCGACGCGAGCGAAGAGGATCCGGCCGAGCTCGAGGCCAAGAACCACGACCTCAGCTTCATCAAGCTCGACGGTGCGATCGGCTGCATGGTCAACGGCGCCGGCCTGGCGATGGCCACCATGGACATCATCAAGTTCTTCGGCGCCGAGCCGGCGAACTTCCTCGACGTCGGCGGTGGCGCGACGGCCGAGCGGGTCACCGCCGCGTTCAAGATCATCACCAAGGATCCGGCGGTGAAGGGCATCTTGGTGAACATCTTCGGCGGCATCATGAAGTGCGACACGATCGCCGAGGGTGTCATCACCGCGGTGAAGGAGGTCGGGCTGCGCGTGCCGCTGGTGGTACGGCTCGAGGGCACGAACGTCGAGCTCGGCAAGAAGATGCTCGACGAGAGTGGGCTCGCGGTGACGACGGCATCCTCGCTGCGCGATGCGGCGAGCAAGATCGTGGAGTTGGCAAGATGAGCGTCCTCGTCGATCGCAACACTCGCCTGCTCGTGCAGGGCATCACCGGCAAGACCGGCATGTTCCACGCGAAGCAGTCGCTCGCCTACGGCACCATGGTCGTCGCCGGGGTCACGCCGGGCAAAGGCGGCGAGCACGTGCTCGGTGCGAAGGACGGTGGCGCCGGCCAGGGCGTGCCGGTGTTCGACACCGTCGCCGACGCCGTGAAGCAGACCGGCGCGAACGCGTCGGTCATCTTCGTGCCGCCGCCGCTCGCGGCCGACGCGATCCTCGAGGCCGTCGATGCCGGTGTGCCGCTCGTCGTGTGCATCACCGAGGGCATCGCCGTCTCCGACATGGTCGCGGTGAAGCGCGCGATGCAGGGCAGCAGCTCGCGGCTCATCGGGCCCAACTGCCCCGGCATCATCACGCCGGATCAGTGCCGCATCGGCATCATGCCGGGCTACATCCACAAGCCCGGCAAGGTCGGCGTCGTGTCGCGCTCCGGCACGCTCACCTACGAAGCGGTGCACCAGCTCACCACGCTGGGGCTCGGGCAGACCACCGCGATCGGCATCGGCGGCGATCCGGTCAACGGCACGAACTTCGTCGACTGCCTGCAGCTCTTCAACGACGATCCCGCGACCGAGGGCATCGTCATGATCGGCGAGATCGGTGGCAGTGCCGAGGAAGACGGCGCGGCCTTCATCCGCGCGCACGTGAAGAAGCCGGTCGTCGGCTTCATCGCGGGCACCACCGCGCCGCCCGGCAAGCGCATGGGTCACGCGGGAGCGATCATCTCGGGCGGCAAGGGCACCGCGTCGGCGAAGCTCGCTGCGCTGCGCGAGGCCGGAGTGCACATCGCCGAGACGCCGTCGGACATCGGCAAGACGATGGTCGCCGCGCTCGCGCACTGACCATTCGATCGCGACGAAGGCCGTCCTCGTGCGGTGCCGGAGGCACACACGGGCGACGGCCTTCGCACATCGAGCCATGTCCTCGTCGGGGCGAGCGGACCGCAGCATCGTGGTGGGCCGCCCACGAATTCGCCGGCCCACCACGAGCCGCCCCCGCGAGAGCGCTTGCACGTGCGCCGTGGCACGCGGACTGCTACATGAAATGAGGAGATGGACTCCGTTTCGTCCGCCGCCGTCGTGTTGTTGTGCGCGGAGGACGATGACCTCGAGCTCGTGCGATGGGTGCACGCGGCCCGCCAGCAGGGGCTGGCCCCCGAGGTGGTCACCGGCATCGAGCACGACGACGCACCGCTGCTCGACGCGCTCGCGGCCACGACCGAGGCGCTGTTCGTCGTGTTGCGCAGCGCGAACCTCCCGGCCGATCGCATGCGCGAGATCAAGGCCGCGTTCGCCCGGCATCACCGGCCCGCGCAGCGACTCGTCGCGCTGCGGCTCGACGCGACGGCCGAGGCCGCGGTCGAGCGCATCGCGAAGCAGATCGCGGGCGGCCTGCGTTCGCGCAGCGAGACCTCGCTGACACTCGCGATCGAGGAGGTCGCGCCGCGCATGCAGCCACCCAGCGAGCCACATCCGGTGATCGCGGCGAGCCGTGCATCGCGCGCGGCCTCGGCCGTCCACGCACCGGGCGCTCGACGCAGCGCTGCGCCACCGGTGGCCGCGGTGGCCCCGCCCGCGCCGCCGCCGTCGCGCGTCGACGTGGAGGTCGAGGTGGAGCTCGACGCCGAGGCCGACGCGGCGCCCAGCGTGGGCGCTGCGCTGTCGTGGGCCACGCAGGCCAACGAGCGCGCCACCACGGCGCGCTACTCGATCGACGACGAGACGCTGCCCTTGCCGCCCGTCGAGGCGGTCGCGCGGCCGCGCAAGCGCCCGAGCGCTCCGCGTACACCGATCGTGTTCGCCGGGATCGCACTCGCGATCGCGTCCGCCGTCGGCATCGCGTTCTGGCTGCTCGAGGCGACCTCGCCGGGCGGCGCCGAGCCGGAGGCGATCCGGGATTCCTCGGGTCGCGTGTCGATGCCGACGCCGGCGGACACCTCGGCGCCGCGCGGGCCCGTACCCGACGACATCGACGACGCATCGTCGCGCACGCCCGCGATCGCGGCGGAGCGCGACGACGAAGCCCCGCGGGCGCCCGTGCGACGCCCCCGGCCGCGACGCGCCGCCGCGACGAGCGACGGGCCAGGGACGACCGACGGGCCAGGGACGATCGACGGGCCAACGACGGTGGCCGGGCCGACGACGGTGGCCGGGACAACGCCGATGGATGCCCTGCCGAGCCCGCCCCCTGCCCCGCTCCCGAGCGTCGCCGCCGAAGCGCCGCCACCGCCCGAGCCCGCCGCGATTCCCAGCGAGCCCGCGCCGCTCGAGGGCGAGCTGCCGCCCGCGACACCCTGAGCTCGGTCGTGCGAGCATCGCTCGTGCGCGCGATCCTCGTGCCCGTGCTGGCGCTCTGCGCCTGTCGCAGCGGCACGGCACCGGACGCATCGGGCACCAGCGCCGCGACCACCGACGCGACGACCGGCGGCGTCACGACCACGACCACCACGACGACGTCGGCGGCGAGCTCGAGCTCGACGGCGGCCGCGAGCGACGAGGGCACGTCGACGACCGGCAGCGCGCGACCGTCGATGCCGACCTGCCCGAGCGTGCGCTCCGAGGTCGATCGGCCGGACGCCGACGACGAGCTGCCCGAGGTGCAGGTGCTCTACGTGATCCCCTCGGACGGCACCGACCTGCAGCTCGACACCAACGAGCGCATCTGCAACTCGGTGCTCGCGTGGAACGACTGGCTCGCGGGGCAGACCGCCGGGCGACGCTTGCACCTCGACGTCGCCGACGGCGAGCTCGACATCGGATTCGTCCGACTCGAGCGCACCGACGCGGAGATCCACGGCAGCGAGGAGGTGGCGAGCATCGAGACCGGCGTCGCGTACGTACGCGAACGCATCGAGCGCGAGCTGATCCTGTCGGACTGGCTGCAGGACCACGAGCTCGCCGCCGTCTACTACGGCGGCACCAGCGAGTACGCCTGTGGCGGCGGCGCGTGGCCGCCGGTCCTGGAGGGCCGCGTCGCCGCGCTGTACCTCGGCGGACGCATCGCGGGCTTCGACGCATGCGACGGCGCGGCCTGGGGCGAGCCCGAGCCGCCGCTCGGCTACCTCGACTACGCGATGCTGCACGAGATCATGCACACGCTCGGGCTCGTGGGCGCCACGGCGGAGCACCAGCACACGAGCGGGCACGTGTTCGATCCGGTCGCGTCGCCGGAGCGCGACCTCATGTACTCGCAGCGCCCGGCCGAGCGCGATCCGGCGTGGGGCGTGTACGACGGCCGCGGCCTCGAGCTCGACCTCGGTCGCGACGACTACTTCGAGCACGGCAAGGCCGGCGTGCCCGACCTCGCGCGCTCGGCGTTGCTCGAGCCGCTGCCCGAGGATCCCGAGCTGCCGCCGGGCTGGTGATCAGCCGCCGCGATCGAAGCCGGGGTAGAGCGTCATGCCCCCGTCGACGAACAACGTGGTGCCCGTGACGTAGTCCGCGTCGTCGGAGGCGAGCCAGACGGCGGCGCGTGCGATGTCCTCGGGCTCGCCGATGCGACCATACGGCACGAGCTGCATGAGCGCAGCGTAGGCCTCGGGGGTCGACCACGCGCTGCGATTGATCGGCGTGCGGATGGCCCCGGGTGCGATCGAGTTCACACGGATCCGCCTGCCGGCGAGCTCCTGGGCCAGGCTCTTCATCAGCATCGCCACGCCGCCCTTGCTCGCCGCGTAGTTGACGTGGCCGGCCCACGGGATGACCTCGTGCACCGAGCTCATGCAGATGATCTTGCCCGCCGCGCGCGAGACCTCGGGTACCACGCCGCGGCGCATGAACTCGCGCACGGCCTCGCGAGCGCACAGGAACTGGCCGGTGAGGTTGACGTCGATGACCGTCTGCCACTGCGCGAGCGTCAGCTCGGAGATCGGCGCGTCGCGCTGGAGGCCGGCGTTGGCGACGAGGATGTCGATGGTGCCGAGCTCGGCGATCGCCCGCTCGAACATGCGCACGACCTCGTCCTCGCGCGAGACGTCCGCACGGTGCACGAGCGTGCGCGCGCCGGTGGCCGCAATCGCATCGGCGACCTGCGTCGCCTCCGCTTCGCCGCCGACGTAGTTCACCACCACGTCCGCGCCCGCACTCCCCAGCGCTATCGCGATCGCGCGACCGATGCCCGACGATGCTCCGGTGACGAGCGCGCGTTGACCGAGCAGTGGACGGTGGTGGGTGGCATTCGTCATGGGTCTGCCGGGTGAACCCCGTGCGCGCGCGGCAGTTTCATCGCCCCGGCTGCAGCAGCTCCGCGACGAGCCCGGTCCAGCCGGTCTGGTGCGACGCTCCCACGCCATGGCCGTCGTCGCCGTGGAAGTACTCGTAGAACAGCAGGTGGTCGCGGAAGTGCGGGTCGTCCCGGAACAGCGGCGACGCGCCGTGCACGGGCCGGCGGCCGTGCTCGTCGCGCAGGAAGATCGCAGTGAGCCGTGCACCGAGCCCGTCGGCGACCTCGGCGAGCGAGCGCTCGTCGCCCGACCCGCTCGGGTACTGCACGCGGAAGTCGTCGCCGTAGTAGTGGTGGAAGCGGCGCAGCGACTCGACGAGCAGGAAGTTGATCGGGAACCAGATCGGACCCCGCCAGTTCGAGTTGCCCCCGAAGAGCCCGGTCGTCGACTCGCCGGGCTGGTAGCCCACCTCGAGCGCGAGTCCATCGAGCTCGAGTCGATAGGGATGATCACGGTGGTACGCCGACAGCGAGCGCACACCGAAGTCGGAGAGGAACTCGGCCGGATCGAGCATGCGTGCGAGCAACCGCTTGAGTCGGTGCCCACGCAGGAGCGAGAGCAGCCGGCGTTCGCCGCGACCCGGCACTTCCCAGCGCGAGACCAGCCGCGCGAGCTCGGGCCGGTGCGCGAGCACCCACTCGAGTCGCGCAGTGAAGCCCGGCACGCTCGCCAGTAGATCGGGCTCCAGCACTTCGACCGCACACATCGGGATCAGGCCGACGAGCGTGCGCAGCCGCATCGGCACGCGTCGACCGTCGGGCAGGCTGAGCACGTCGTAGTAGAACTCGTCGCCCTCGTCCCACAGGCCCTCGTGGCCGTCGGCGGTGCTCGTCATCGCGGCGGCGATGTGCAGGAAGTGCTCGAAGAACTTGGTGGCGACGTCCTCGTACACGCGATTCGTGCGCGCGAGCTCGAGCGCGATGCGCATGAGGTTCAGGCAGTACATGCCCATCCACGCGGTGCCGTCGGCCTGGTTGATGAACCCACCGGTGGGCAGCGGCGCGCTGCGGTCGAACACTCCGATGTTGTCGAGCCCGAGGAACCCGCCCTGGAAGATGTTGCGCCCCTCGCCGTCCTTGCGGTTCACCCACCAGGTGAAGTTGAGCAAGAGCTTGTGGAACACGCCCTCGAGGAACACGAGATCGCCGGCGTCGCCGCGCCGCTCACGATCGATCTCGAACACCCGCCAGGTCGCCCACGCGTGCACGGGCGGATTAACGTCGTCGAGCGCCCACTCGTACGCGGGCAGCTGCCCCGACGGATGCATGTACCACTCGCGGGTGAGCAAGACGAGCTGCGACTTCGCGAACTCGGGGTCGAGCAGCGCGAGCGGGATGCAGTGGAACGCGAGATCCCAGCTCGCGTACCACGGGTACTCCCACGTATCCGGCATCGAGACGATGTCGGCGTTGTTGAGGTGGCGCCAGCCGTGGTTGCGACCGCGACGGCGCTCCGTCGGTGGTCGGGGCTGCGCCGGATCGCCGTCGAGCCACTGCCCGACGTCGTAGTGATAGAACTGCTTGGACCAGATCATCCCGGCGAACGCCTGGCGCTGCACGTTGCGTGCGTCCGCGTCGGCGAGGTCGCGCTGCAGCGCGGCGTAGAACGCGTCGGCCTCTTCCACGCGCGCGGCGAAGGCGGCCGCGAGCTGGTCCTGCGACCAGGCCCGTGCGTCCGGGGCCACGCGGAGATAGACGGTGACCTCCGCACCCGGCGCGACGACGCGCTCGTGGTGCACCCCGAGCTTGGTGCCGCAGTGGTCGGAGGCGAGGGCATCGTGGCGACCGTGCACGATCGCGTCGTCGAGCGCGTCCTTGAACGGCCCCCGCGCCTCCGCGTCGCCGAACAAACGGCGGGTGTTCGTGTCGTTGTCGCAGAACATCGGCCTGGCCGCGGCATCGAAGTGGACGAAGTAGCGTCCGAGCGCTTCGTCGTCGGCGACCACGAGCCCGGGAGCCAGGCCGCGCAGGCTCGGCCGCACGGAGTCGTGCGACCACGACCAGCGGTTGCGGAACCACACCTGCGGCACGAGGTGCAGCGGCGCCGGCTCGGGCCCGCGGTTGATCGCCCGCACGCGCAGCACGGTGTCGCCGGGCGCGAGCTGCACGTACTCGATGTACACGTCGAAGTAGCGCCCTTCGTCGAACACGCCGGTGTCGACCAGCTCGAGCTCGCCCGCGTCGCGCGAGCGCGCACGGTTGCCCTGCACGAGCTGCGCGTAGGGGAACTCGGCCTGCGGATACTTGTAGAGCAGCTGCGCCCATGCGCCCGACGGCAACGCGTCGAGGTAGTGGTACAGCTCCTTCACGTCCTCGCCGTGGTTGCCCTCGCCGTTCGTGAGCCCGAACAGGCGCTCCTTCAGGATCGGATCGCGACCGTTCCAGAGCGCGACCGAGATGCAGAGGATCTGCTGCGCATCGCTCCAGCCGCCGATCCCGTCCTCGCCCCAGCGGTACGCGCGGCTGCGGGCGTGATCGTGGGGGAAGGCCTCCCATGCCGCGCCGCCGGCACTGTAGTCCTCGCGCACCGTGCCCCACTGGCGTTCGCTGAGGTACGGACCCCACGCCTTCCACGGCGCGGTGCCGGCCGCATCCTCGGCGAGACGGCGCTGTTCTGCGGTCGCGAGCTCGGGTGGTGTTCCTGCGGTGTCCATTGCTCGCTCCTCACTCGCTGCGATCGGTCGGACCGACGATCTGGACGACGTGGCCATCGGGGTCGGCGACCATGAAGGCCTCGGCCGGCTCGCGACAGCCGATGCACGGGCTCGGGGCGCGCGAGATCGGCGGCGTGCCGACCTCGCGCATGCGAGCGAGCACCGCCGCGAGATCGTCGACCGCGATCGTCGTCGCGGCATGGGCGAGATCGTCGGCCGGCACGGCGCCGACCTTCGCGGCCGCGAGCCCGGGCGCCTCGTACTCGAGCAGCTCGACGCCCATGCCGGTGCTCCCGCGCAACCCGGTGATCCGCACGCGCGCGCCCGCGACGCCGGACAGTCGCGACTGCTCGACGCCTTCGTTGAGGCTCTCGCCCACGACGTCGAGGCCGAGCAGGTCGCGATAGAACGCGAGGCTCGCCGCCGTGTCGGCGACGACGATCGCGGTGTGATCGATGCCGAGCACCCGATCGCCGGTGCGGTGCCAGGCGGCCGCGCCCTTGTCCGGCGGATACGCGATGAGCTCGAGCGGGTGGCCGTCGGGTCCGCGGAAGTACGCCGCTCGGATCCCGGCGGCGGCGACGTTCTCGTCGGGGATCCGCTGGGGCTCCGGCGAGACCGCGGTGACGTGCTCGCGCAGCGCCGACCAGCGCGCATCGATGTCGCCGACGACGAGCGCGAGGTGCTGGAAGCGGGGATCGTTGCTGACGGCCGGTACGGCGGACGACGCCGGCCCCACGCCGTCGAAGTCGAGCAACACCACGCGCTCGGCCCCCAGGGTCAGCGCCGCCGCGCGGCCATGGGCGTGGCCGAGCCCCCAGCGTGCGCCGTCGTCCTCGAACGACTCCGGCACCTCGAGCTCGGCATCCGTCCACGCGCGGAACCAGCTCCGCGCCGGCTCGAGCTCCGCGACGGTGAGCGCGACGTGGACGACCCGCGGGCCGTCCGTCGAGTGCGGGGCGGAGGATCCGGTGGGAGACGTCGCAGCACAGGCCGCGACGACGAGAAGAGTGGCGAGGCGCGCACGCGTCATTGCAAGCGGGGTTCACCGAGCGCTCTGCCGAGTTACGCGCCGTAACCGCCGCGCCGGCGAGGTGTTGGCTCGTGCAGTCCATGCGCACCGTCGCCAGCACCCACCGAGCACCGATCGTGCTGGCCCATCTCGCCGGCGCGCTGCAGGGCTTCGCGATGGTGAGCCTGCCGGCCAGCGCGACCGTGCTGCACGAGCTCGGCCTCGGCGACGCCGCCTACGGCAGCTCGTTCGTCGCGCAGACGATCGCGGCGACGACAGGCGCGCTCGCCTCGGGGGCGATCGCCCGGCGCACGCGCGTCGACGCACCGCTCGCGGCATTGCTGGCGTTCGCGCTCGCCTGCCACGCCGTCGCGCTCGTCGCCCTCGCCGCGGCGACGTGGATCGATCCGTTCGTCGCGGCCATGACTGCCGGTAGCGCGCTCGGGCTCGGCTTCGGCGTGGGTGCGGTGCCGCTCAACGCCGTGCCGGCGGCGCAGGGTGGCAAGCACGGCGCCGCGGCGACGACGGCGATGCACGGGGTCATCGGTACCGGCTTCGCGCTCGGACCGCTGGTGATAGGGGCCGCCATCGCGGCCGAGGCCTGGGCGAGCGCGCCGCTCGTGCTCGCGATCGCGACGCTGCTCGTCGCAGCGGCCATCGTCCGCGTGCCGTTGCCTGCGGTGCCGCAGGCCGCGAGCTCGAGCGCCCTTCCGACGACGCCGCGGGCCCGCCTCGTCGTGCTCGGCGCGGTGGCGATCTGCTACGCGCTCGCCGAAGGCACGTTCTCGAGCTGGGCGATCGTGTTCCTGCACGACGCGCGCGGCGTCGATGCCAGCACCGCGGCCTCGGCCCTCGGTGCGTTCTGGGCCGCGCTCGCGCTCGGACGACTGCTCTCCACGCCGCTCCTGCGCCGCATGCCCGCGCTCCGGGCGTGGCGCACCGCCCTGTTCGCGATGGCGCTCGTCATGCTCGCGCTGCCGTTGGTCGGCGGAGCGACGAGCGGCGTCGTCGCGTTCGCCCTCGCCGGACTCGCGACCGCGCCCGTCTTCCCACTCACGGTCGCGCTCGCGACCGGCGTGCTCGGCCTGCGCTCCGAGCTCGCGTCGTCGCTGCTCACCGCAGCGCTGATGATCGGCGTGGGCGTCGGCAGCTTCACGATCGGTGCGCTCCGCGAGGCCCTCGGCTTCGACGCGCTCTACCGAATCGGCGCGGCCTATCCGTTGCTCGCGCTCGCGCTCGGCTCGTGGCTGTTCACGGGTCGGCATCCCTCCTCGAGGAGCTCGCAGTCATGACCCAGCCATCCCACGACGTCATCGTGATCGGCAGCGGCGCCGGCGGTAGCACGCTCGCCTGGCGCCTCGCGCAGTCCGGCAAGCGTGTGCTCGTGCTCGAGCGCGGCGACTACGTGCCGCGGGAGCCCGAGAACTGGGACGAGCGCGCGGTCATGGGCGACGCCCGGTATGGCGCACGCGAGACCTGGTACGACCGAACCGGCGCCGCCTTCTCGCCGTACACGCACTACTGCGTCGGCGGGAACACGAAGATGTACGGGGCGGCGCTCCTGCGCATGCGTCAGTCGGACTTCGGCGCGGTCCGGCACATCGGGGGGTTGTCGCCCGCGTGGCCGATCGCGTACGCGGATCTCGAGCCCTACTACAGCGAAGCCGAGCAGCTCTACAGCGTGCACGGACGACGGGGCGTCGACCCGCTCGATCCGCCGGCGAGCCGCGACTATCCGTTCGCGGCGCTGCCCCACGAGCCGCGCATCGCCGAGCTCTACGACGATCTCGAGTCGCTGGGCCACCGCCCCTACCCGCTCCCGCTCGGGCTGCGCCGCCATGGCGATGCTCCCATCCGGCTCGGGCGCTTCGACGGGTATCCCGATCCGACGGAGACGAAGGCCGACGCGCACGTGGTGGCGCTGCGCCCTGCGCTCGCGCGACCCGGGGTCGAGCTGTGGACGAACACGCGTGCGCTGCGGTTGCTCGCATCGTCGAGCGGACGCGAGGTCACGGGCGTCCTCGTCGAGCGTGACGGCGTCGCGACGACGTTGCACGCGCACGTGGTCGTCGTCGCCTGCGGCGCGATCAACTCGGCGCTGCTCCTGCTGCGTTCGGCCGACGAGCGCCACCCGCAGGGGCTCGCGAATCGCTCGGGCCAGGTCGGCCGCAACTACATGACGCATCACAACGGGCTCTTGATCGCGTACGGCGAGGCGCCCAACGAGTCCCGCTTCCAGAAGACGTTCGGCGTCGCCGACTTCTACCGTGGGCGCGGCGCGGATGCCCCCCCGCTGGGCTCCGTCCAGCTCATGGGCCGCATGGATCGCGGTGGGCTGGAGGCGATGGCGCGCGAGCAGCTGCCGGACGTTCCGGTCGCGGAGATCGCCGCGCACTCGGTCGACTTCTTCCTCACCAGCGAGGACCTGCCGGTGCCGGACAACCGCATCACGCTGCGCGCCGACGGCTCGGTGCAGGTGGCATATCGCGCGACGAACCTCGAGGCCTACGAGCGACTGCGCCGTGCGACGTGCGAGATGCTGGCCGACGCGGAGGCCTACCGCGCCCGCCGGGCTCCGCAGTTCCTGCACCTGCGGCTCGGCGTCGGCGGCGTGAGCCACCAGTGCGGCACCGTGCGCTTCGGCAACGACGCCGAGACCTCGGTGCTCGACGCGAGCTGTCGCGCGCACGAGCTCGACAACCTCTACGTCGCCGATGGCAGCGTCTTCCCGTCGTCCTCCGCCGTGAACCCCTCACTCACCATCATGGCCAACGCGCTGCGCGTGGCCGATCACATCGGCGCTCGGCTGTAGCGCGCCGCCACCCCCTTCGAGAGACGAGACGATGAGCACGACACTGAGCATGTGGTTGGGCCTCGCATTCGTGGTCCTGGGCATCACCGCGGTGGTGTTGCAGGCCTGGCTGTGGAACCCGAAGTTCTGGGACGAGGTCGCGAAGAAGACCCGGGCACCGCGGGCATGGCTGCGGGTGCATCGCTGGGTGGGCATCGCGTTCCTCGCGATCTACCTCGTGATGATGTGGCACATGCTGCCGCGGCTCTGGCAGTACCAGGTCGAGCTGCCGGCGCGGACGGTGATCCATGCGCTCGCCGGCATCGTGCTGGGCGTGCTCCTGTTCACCAAGCTGGCGATCCTGCGGTGGTTCCGGCACTTCGAGGAATCGATGCCCGCGCTCGGGTTCGGCATCCTGCTGTGCACGCTCGTGCTCGGCACGCTGTCGATTCCCTATGCCCTGCGGGCGCAGGGCATCGGCGCCGACGTGATGACGGACGAGAACCTGGCCAGGGTGCGCGGTCTCCTCGACAGCGTGGAGCTCGATCCGTCCGTGGATCGCGACGCGCTGGTGACGAAGTCGGGGCTCGACCGCGGGCGCAAGGTGTTGGTCGAGCAGTGCACGTCGTGCCACGACATGCGCACGATCCTGGCGAAGCCGAGGACTGCGGATGCGTGGTTCGACGTGAGCGCGCGGATGGCCGAGAAGCCGTCGGTGTTCGGCGCGCCGATCGTCACCGAGGATCTGCCGTACGTCACGGCCTACCTCACCGCGATCACCCCGGAGCTGCAGGAGTCGCGCAAGCGCGAGCTGGCCGAGGACAAGGCCCGCGCGGCGATGATGGCCGGTGCCGGCATGGTGCTCGGCGCGGTCCCGGCTCCGGCCCCACCGAGCGAGGCCGCGAAGCCCAGCGAGGCGATGCCCGCGAAGCCCATCGCAGCCGCCCCGATCGCCGACCCGTTCGCGGTGCCCCCGGCGGCGAAGGTGACGTCGGCGGAGGCGAAGAAGGTGTTGCAAGCCGCGTGCACCCAGTGCCACGAGCTCGACGAGCTCGACAAGCACGGTGGCGACGACGCGGCCGGCTGGTCGAAGGTGCTGCGCAACATGATCACCGAGGGCGCGGAGATCTCGGAGCCGGACGGACGCGTGATCGTCGAGCTCCTGACGCGCGATCACCCCAAGTCCTAGC
>CAZFKC010000126.1:22306-28774 GCA_964519175.1 uncultured Nannocystaceae bacterium | reverse complement strand
CACGGAGCAGGGTGTCCGGAAGAACGCTTCGCGTTCTTCCGCACCCTGCTAGCAGTCGCTCAGCCGCGAGGTGTGCTCGGGCAACGCTCGGCGAGCAGCGCCTCGGGATCGCGGTCCGGACGCACGTTCGCGTGGGCGACCGCCTCGCCGCGCGCTTCGTCGCGACGCCCGAGGGCACACAGCGCGGAGATCCGCAGCAGCGAGCGCTCGGCGGCGAGCGCTGGGCTCGGCGCCTCGCCCTGCAGGATCACGAGCACGTCGCTCGCCCGTCCGGCCTTCAACGCCTCACGGGCACGACGCAGTCGCGCGACCTCGGGGCCCACCCGCGCATCGCGCTCGGGCGTCGGCGCGCCGGCATCGACCTCGGTCGTCGCGCGGCGCAGCGGCGTGGACACGCGCACGCCGTGCTCGATGCGGGGCGTGGCACGCGACGGCGGCTGGGGTGCCACCGCAGTGCTCGGCAGCACGGAGGCGGGGTCGGGACCGCGCTCGCCCGTGCTCGGCGCATGTGCCTGCGTCGCCACCGTCACCGGCGGCTCGGTGACGAGCGCTGCACCGACGCCGATCGCCACGACGACGCCGACGGCGATCGCGAGCTTCGCGATGCCCACGCCGCCGAGCGCACCGAGCGAGGCCGCGATCGTCGCGGGACGCTCGAGCACGAGCACGACGCCGGCCCACACGCGCGGCGGCACGCGCTCGCGCGCCTCGTGCCGCAGCCGCGCGAGCGCAGCCGGAGGTTGCTCGACGTGCGCACGGCGGGCCTGCCAGCGCACGACCGCGCGCTCGAAGTCCGCCCGTGCGACCCGCAGGCGCGAGTACGCGGTGCGGGGATTGAGCGCGAGCAGCTCGGCCACTGCCGGCACCGGCAGCCCCTCGACGTCGGACAGCACGAACACGGTGCGTTTGTCGTCGTCGAGCTCGCCGAGCAGCGCGTCGAGCACCGCGATCGCTTCGCGCGCTTCGACGATCGCGTGCGGATCGATGCCGTGATCGACGGGCTCGCGATCCACGGGTGCGCTGCGCTGCTCGGCAGCACGATGCCGACGCAGGTGCGCGATCGCGACGCGCACCGCGATCCCGTAGATCCACGTGCGCACCGCGGCGCGCCCCTCGAAGCTCGCCCAGCGGCGGTGCACGACGAGGAACACCTCCTGCAGCGCGTCCTCGCGGTCGGCACCCACGAGGCCGAGCCGACCGAGGCAGCTCCACACGACATCGGCGTGCTCGCGGTACGCGACGGCCGTGCCGGCGCTCGCGTCGGCGAACCCGGAGATCGTGGCGGCGCTGGTCACCTCGGGCAAGCGTAGCGTCCAGGGAGTGAGTGTTCGGCGCCGCGCGGATCTATCGAGGAAAGTGCAGCTCGCCGCCGATCGCGGCCAACAGCGCCGCCCGTGCCCCCTGCCACACGTCGCCGGGCTCGCGCAGGTGGAACGTGGTCTGCAAGGTCGCGACCGAGCCCTCGACGGCGAGCCACGTGGCGAAGCGCCGGTTCACGCGCCAGCTCGCGCCGATCGCCCCGGTGACGGCGAGCCAGGGCTGCACCGCCGTGCGCTGCTTCGCGAGCGCAGCTCCACGACCACGCGCGGCGATCAGTCCGGCATCGAGCCCGCCGCAGACGAGCAACCCGATCGCGCCGCGCGTCGGGACCCAACACCCGCGTGGCCCGAGCGTGACCTGCTGCATGCGCACGGTGACGCCCTCGGGCGCGGCGCGATCGGAGGGCGCACGCCAGCGCACCGGCAGCTCGAAGCGCGCGCGTCGGAGCACGACGATCGGCGCGATGCCGAGCTGCGCACCGACCTGTGGCAGCGAGAACGCCGACGCACCGAGCTCGAGGCGGAGCGCGGCGTGGGGGCGCACGCGTGAGCGCGGCGTCGGAGTCACGACGGCTGCGGTGGGCGGACGCCGTGGCACGGGTGTCGGTGCGACGCCCTTCGCCGGCGCAGGCAGGGGCTCGACGCTGCGCGCGAGCGCGAACGGATCGAGCGCGACCACGGTCACGATCGCGACCGCGTCGGCGAGCGTCTCGCAGCTCTCGGCCGTCACCTCGCGGTTCAGCTCGGTCGCTCCGGTGATCGAGAGCGCCGCATGCCACTCGTCGCCTGCGCCGGAGGCCGTGACGACCACGCGCGTCGCGGGCATGCGCGCGGCGCCGAGATCGGCTTCGACGCGGCGTTCGACCCGCGCCCGCGCATCGCAGCCGGCCGTGGCCACCCACTCGATGCGCACGTCGTCCGCCGCGTGCGCCGGCACGGCAGGCACGAGCGCGGCTGCGAACCCGATGCGACCGAGCGCGCCGCGACACCGCCGTCGATTCCTCGATACTTCCAACGTCCGCTCCACACCAACCGATCATGCTCCGGATCGCAAGTCTTCCCCGGCCGCAGCGCGCGGCCTTCGTCGCCCACACCGTGCTCGTCGCGGTCGCGCTCTCGCTCGCCTGCGAGCTGGAGTCGCAACCCGTCGGCGAGCTGCCCATGGAGAGCTCGGAGGCCAGCTCCGCCACGAGCGCGAGCGAGACCTCCAGCGACGACGGTCACGAAGGCGGCAGCATGACGACCGCACCCGCCACCGAGAGCACCTCGGCCGCGACGTCCTCCGAAGGATCGGACGGCAGCGGGAGCTCGACCGACGCGCTGCCGACCTGCGCGGAGATGCCGGAGATCATCGACGACGCGTGCGACTTGTTCGCGCAGGACTGCCCAGACTGCTACCGCTGCACGTGGCAGCGCGACGATGCCACCGGGGAGCCGGACACCGGTGCGCCGCCCGTGTGCCGGCTCGCGCCCGAGGACGGCGGCGTCGCGCTCGGCGAGGCCTGCACCGCAGACATCGCGGGCAGCAACGACGACTGCGTACCGGGCTCGTTCTGCTGGCCGCCGGCGTCGTCCGGCTTCGCGCCGCGTTGCACCGCGTTCTGCTCGGGCGACGGACCCGAGGCCACGTGCGACGCCCCCGACACGCTGTGCCTCGGGCTCGCGAGCGCGTGCGTGCCCACCTGCGATCCGATCGACGGTGCCTGCGACGACGGCGGCAACTGCCAGGACATCGGCGGGGGATACGCTTGCTACCCGCAGACGCCCGGCACGGTCGGCGCGCTCGGTACGTGCGGCAGCATCTTCGACTGCGCACCGGGCCTCGAGTGCGCCTCGGCCGACCTGCTCGGCGATGCGGCCTGCGACGGTTCGTCCTGCTGCGTGCCGCGCTGCGATCTCGAGGAGGGCGGCGACGAGGCCTGCGCTGCGATCGACGCGGCGCTCAGCTGTCGCAACGATTGCGGCGCGCCGTACCAGCCGCCCGGCTTCGAGCACATCGGCGTGTGTCAGACGGGCTGCTGATCGTCTATCGTCCCCCGCATGAGCAAGGTCAGGCGCAAAGACGCACTCGACTATCACACGCAGGGTCGGCCCGGGAAGATCCAGGTCGTCGCCACCAAGCCCCTGACCAGCCAGCGCGATCTCTCGCTCGCGTACTCGCCCGGCGTCGCCGAGCCCTGCCTCGCGATCGCCGAGGATCCCAGCCTCGCGCACGCCTACACCGCCCGCGGCAACCTCGTCGCGGTCATCACCAACGGCACCGCCGTGCTCGGACTGGGTGACATCGGCCCGCTCGCGGCGAAGCCGGTGATGGAGGGCAAGGGCGTGCTCTTCAAGAAGTTCGCCGACATCGACGTGTTCGATCTCGAGCTCGACGCGTCCGATCCGGATCGCTTCGTCGAGTGCGTGGCCGCGCTCGAGCCCACGTTCGGCGGCATCAACCTGGAGGACATCAAGGCGCCGGAGTCGTTCTACATCGAGGAGAAGCTGCGCGCGCGCATGAAGATCCCGGTGTTCCACGACGATCAGCACGGCACCGCGATCATCTCCGGCGCTGCGCTCATCAACGCGGCGCTCCTGCAGGACAAGCCGCTCGCGTCGCTGAAGGTCGTGGTGAGCGGCGCAGGTGCGTCGGCGATCGCGTGCTCGCGCTTCTTCGTGAGCCTCGGGGTCACGCTCGCCAACATCGTGATGGTCGACTCGCGGGGTGTGCTGCACTCCGGCCGCACCGATCTCTCGTCCGTGAAGCGCGAGTTCGCGTTCGAGACCTCCGCGCGCACGCTCGCCGACGCGCTGCACGGTGCCGACGTCTTCCTCGGGCTGAGCAAGGGCGGGCTCGTGACGCCCGAGATGCTCGCGACCATGGCCCCGCGGCCGATCGTGTTCGCGCTCGCGAACCCGGATCCGGAGATCGGCTACGAAGAGGCCAAGCTCGCCCGCCCCGACGCGATCGTGGCGACCGGCCGCAGCGACTACGACAACCAGGTCAACAACGTGCTCGGCTTCCCGTTCGTGTTCCGCGGCGCGCTCGACGTGCGCGCGACCGCGATCAGCGAGCCGATGAAGATCGCGGCCGCGCATGCGCTCGCCGAGCTCGCCCGCCGCGACGTCCCGCAGGAGGTCTCGCTGGTCTACGGCGCCGAGTTCCACTTCGGCCCCAGCTACATCATCCCCAAGCCCTTCGATCCGCGCGTGCTCTACTGGGTCTCGCCCGCGGTCGCACGTGCCGCAATCGAGTCGGGCGTCGCCAAGGGTCCGTTCGACGAGGAGGCCTACGTCGAGCACCTGCGCGGGCTGCTGGGCCAGTCGAGCGCGGTGCTGCGCAAGTTCGTGCGGCGCGCCGCCACCGATCCGCGCAGCGTCGTGTTCCCCGAGGCCGAGGACCCGCGGATCCTGCAGGCCTGCTCGCAGCTCATCGACGAGCACGTGGCGAAGCCGATCCTGCTCGGCCCGCCGAAGCTCATCGAGAAGATCGTGCGCGAGCGCGAGATCGACATCGATCTGTCGCGCTGCGAGATCGTCGATCCGCTCACCGATCCGGCGCTCGCCGACTACGCCACCAAGCTGTACGAGCAGCGCCAGCGCAAGGGGCTCGGCCGCCGCGCGGCGCTCAAGCTCATGCGCGACCGCAACCACTTCGGCATGATGATGGTCGCGCAGCACCGCGCCGACGCCGTGGTCACCGGCTTGCTCGCGCCGTACTCGGAGACGATCCGGCCCGCGCTGCAGATCATCGGGCCCGCGCCCGGCGTGCGGCGCTGCGCCGGCATGTACCTGATGCTGCACCACCAGCGCGGCATCCTCTGCTTCGGCGACACCACCGTGAACACGCAGTGCGACGCCGAGGCGCTCGCGGACATCGCCGAGCTGTGCGCCGATGCGGCGCGCACGTTCGAGCTCGAGCCGCGCATCGCGATGCTGAGCATGTCGAACTTCGGCTCGGTGCCGCACCCCGACGCGGCCAAGGTCGCCAGCGCGGTGCGGATCCTGCGGTCGCGCCGGCCCGATCTCGAGCTCGAGGGCGAGATGCAGGGCAACCTCGCGGTCGACTTCACGCTGCAGAAGTCGATGTTCCCGTTCTCGCGGATGTCCGGTCCCGCCAACGTGCTCGTGTTCCCGAACCTCGACGCCGGCAACGTGGCCTACAAGCTGGTGCGCGAGCTCGGCGGCGTCACGTCGGTCGGCCCGGTGCTGCTCGGCATGGCGCGCCCGGTCACGGTGCTCGAGCGCGACTGCGAGGTCGACACGATCGTGCTCATGACCGCGCTCACGGTCTGCGACGCGCAACAGCAGGATCGCCGACGCGCGGCGGCGCAGTGATCGGGAGCCCGCACGTGCACCGACTCGTCTCCGCCGCGCTGCTCACCGTCACGACCGCTTGTGGGCCGTCGTCGCCCGGCGACGCACCGGCCTCGCCGACGCCGACCGAGGAGCCCAGCAAGCCTGTCGCCGAGCCCGGCGCGCTGCCGGTGCGCAACGCCGCCTTCCAGGCCGCCGTCGCCGAGCGCGTCGACGAGCGCAACGCGATGGTCGAGCAGCAGCTCGTCGCGCGCGAGCTCGACGACCCGCGCGTGCTCGCCGTCTTCCGGCGACTGCCTCGCCACGCGTTCGTGCCCGAGGCGCTGCAGGCCGCGGCCTACGAGGATCGTCCGCTGCCGCTCGGCTACGAGGCCACGATCACGCAGCCCTACATCGTCGCGCTCATGACGAAGCTCGCCGACGTGCAGCCCGGCGAGCGCGTGCTCGACGTCGGCACCGGCTCGGGCTACCAGGCCGCGGCGCTCGCCGAGCTCGGCGTGCGCGTGCATGCGATCGAGATCGTGCCCGAGCTGGTCGAGTCCACGAAGGAGCGGTTCGCACGCCTCGGCTTCGACGAGATCGATCTCGTGCAGGGCGACGGCTGGAAGGGCCGGCCCGAGCACGCGCCCTACGATGCGATCGTCGTCGCAGCCGCGCCGTACCAGGTGCCACAGCCGCTGCTCGATCAGCTCGCCGACGGCGGCGTGATGGTGATCCCCACCGGCGGCGACTGGGCGCAGCTCCTGCGCGTGATCACGAAGAAGGGCGATCGCATCGAGGATCGCAAGGTCGCACCGGTCGCATTCGTGCCGCTCGTGCACGGCGCCGAGCGGCCCGCGCCCTAGCTGCA
>CAZFKC010000126.1:0-22206 GCA_964519175.1 uncultured Nannocystaceae bacterium | reverse complement strand
GCCGACGAGCACGCAGAACGTCGCACAGGTCCATCGCGCACCCACCGTTTCCAGGGTTTCACGGCGTCTTCGCGCTGGCAAGCGATGGACCGCGGTGGGCCGCGGAGCGCCGGGCTCGGTCGCATGCGAACCACTTTCTTGCGCCGCCTGCCCACGCTCGTGCACGTTGGATCTCGACGTGTCGACGATCGTGGTGAGCTGCTCGCGGGATCCCGATGCGGCGCGCCATGTCGTTTTCGCGCTGCGGCGGGCGGGGTGGCACGGCGAGATCGAGCTCGTGCGGCCGTGGTCGCGACCGTGCACGGCGCGGGCGTGCGGGCTGCTGCTCGCCGGTGGCCTCGACATCGAGCCCCACCGCTGGGACACGACCGCGACGGTCGCCAGCAGCGAGCCGATCGATCCCGAGCGCGATGCGGTGGAGCTCGCGCTCGCGACCGCGGCGTGGGCCCGCGGCCTGCCGATCCTGGGGATCTGTCGCGGTGCGCAGCTGCTCTCGGTGGCGCGCGGCGGCACGTTGCACGCCGACATCGCATCGGTCAGCGCCGCCGACTATGCCGCGCACCAGCACGGCCACGCCGACGACCCGAGCGTGCGCCACGACGTGCACGTGCGTGCGCGCTCCCGGCTCGCGGGCATCCTCGGCGCGACGCGGCTCGCAGTGAACAGTCGTCATCACCAAGCCGTGCGCGACCCGGGCGACGGGCTCGTCGCGGTCGCGCACGAGCCCGACACGATGATGCCGGACGGTGCGCTCGTCGAAGCGATCGAGGCCAGCGATCGCGAGCGCTGGGTGGTCGGCGTGCAGTGGCACCCGGAGAACCTGGTGGGGCGGATCGACGATGCGGGCACCGCGGCGCTGCGGCTGTTCGCGCACTTCGCCGCCGCTTCAGCGCACCGGGCGATCGCGATCGAGACGGATGGTCTCGCCGAACGCCGGGATCTCGCGTCGTGAGTCGGGCAGCCCGGCACGCTCCCAGTGCTCGCGCAGGAGCTGCGGTGGCTCGAGCAGATCTTCGTCGGTGAGCTTGAACGTGCCCCAGTGCATCGCGATGAAGCGCTGCGCACCGAGATCGACGAACGCACGCACGGCCTCTTCGGGATCGATGTGCTGCGTGCGCATGAACCAGCGCGGCTCGTAGGCACCGATGGGCAGCATCGCGGCGTCGATCGGCCCTGTGCGCCGGCCGATCTCGCCGAAGCCGTCGAACCACGCCGTGTCGCCGGAGTGGTAGACGCGCACGCCGTCGCGCTCGATCACGTAGCCGCCCCACAGCGTCATGTTCTCGTCGAACAGCCCGCGGCGACTCCAGTGCTGCGACGGCACGAAGGTGATCGCGAAGCCCTCGACCTCGCGTTGCTCCCACCATCCGAGCTCCACGACGCGCGGAAGTCCGGCCCGGCGGAACCACTCCGCCAGGCCCAGCGGGACGACGTAGACCGGCTCGGGGCCGAGCGCGAGCAGGCTCGGCGCATCCATGTGATCGCGATGGTTGTGCGTGACGACCACGACGTCGATCTTCGGCAGCTCCGTGCGCAGCAGCCCCGGCGGACCGTTGCGCGGCAGCACCGCGAGCCGCGTCGAGAACACTGGATCGGTGAGCAGCGAGCGGCCGCCGAGCTGGACGAGATAGGTCGCGTGCCCGATCCACGTGAGGCTCGGGTGCTGCGCGCGGCGCAGGGCCTCGACGTCGGCGACCACCCGCGGCACGTCGGCCCGGGCGGCGGCGCGGATGCGTCGCCCGTCGTGGAGCCCGAGCTTCCACTTCAACACCGTGCCCAGCCCGTGCGGGTTCCGGCTGCCGTCCTGATTCGTGAAGTGGGCCATCGTTTCGGCGAGCGTAGTGCACATGTGCGTGCCTGACACGCGGTGACGTGGGCGCACGAGCACATCACAGGGCCCGCGCCCAAGTCGCCGAGATCCATGCGGCATCGCGGTTGCACTGGGTGTCCCCACGCTGCGGGAAGGACCCGCAGGCCGATCCGATGGCAACTTCCATCAACGCCACCCCCGTCGCCGCGTTCATCCGCGAGCACACGGACGAGATCCTCGAGTGCTGGGAGAGCAGTGTGCGCACCACGCTCGTCCACGCCCGTGCGCTCGACCACAAGCGCTTGCTCGACCACCTCCCCCTGCTGCTGGGGGCGATCGCCGACATGATCGACCGCATGGCGGACCACGAGGACGCCGTGCTCTCGGAGGACGTCGCCGATCGGCATGCACGCACCCGACTCGAGCAGGGCTACGGGCTGTCCCAGGTCGTGCAGGAATACGCGCTCCTTCGCGCATGCCTGACGCGGCAGTGGGAACAGTCGCAGGGCCCGGAGGCCGATCACATCGACGAGCTGGCGGTGATGCACCGCGCGATCGACCAGGCGATCTCGGCGTCCGTCGAGCGCTACGCGCGGGCAGCGGCCGGGGCCATCGATTCGCTCGACGAGACGGCCCGCCGCGCCACGCAGCTGCGCGAGCAGGTGCTCGCGATCGTCTCGCATGATCTGCGCTCACCGCTCGCGGCCGTGCGACTCGCGGCCACGGTGCTCGAGCGTACCGTGGGCACCGACACGCGCGCGCGCAAGCCGATCGACGCGATCATGCGCTCGACGACGCGCATGGAGCACCTCATCAACGATCTGCTCGATCTGGGCACCATGCAGGTCGGCATGCTGCGCATCGATGCGAAGCCGCTCGAGCTCGAGTGGGTGCTGCAGGAAGCCGTCGCCGCGCACACGCCGATCGCAGCGGAGAAGGGCATCGCGCTCGCGCTCGACAGCAACCTCCGCGATGCCCGAGTGCGTGGCGACTTCGAGCGCCTCGTGCAGGCGCTCACGAACCTCATCGGCAACGCCATCAAGTTCTGCAAGACCGGCGACACGATCACGGTGCGCGGCGAGTGGCACGACGACACGGTGCGTGTGGCCGTCGCAGACGGCGGTCCCGGCATCGCGGAGGCCGACATGGCGCACTTGTTCGAGCAGTACTGGTCGGCGAACCGACACGCGCGCAACGGCGCGGGCCTGGGGCTCTACATCTGCAAGGGCATCGTCGAGGCCCACGGCGGCAGCATCTGGGTCGAGAGCACGCCGGGCGAGGGCAGCACGTTCACGTTCGAGCTGCCCAAGCTGCCGGGCTAGGCGCGCGAGCGTCACTGCTTCGCAGTGCCGTCGAAGAGCGCCTGGTACTTCGTCCAGCTGTACTCGGCGACGTCGTAGCCGAGCGCGAGGCCTTCTTTGTTGTCGGCCTGGATGTGGTAGCCGCCCATCACGCGCGAGATGCCGGCCATCTGCGCCGTCGCCGAGAACGTCGGCAGCTGCAGGACGATCGCTCGGCTCTGCGGCACGTCCGTCGCGGGCTTGCCCTCCTTCGCCTGCATCTGCGCGGTGGAGCACTCGGGCTCGGTGTAGATGCCGGCCTCGTGGCGCGCGAAGGCGCCGTACTCGTCGCTGCCGGTGAACAGCTCGAGGATCTTCGACGACGCCGCAGACACCGTGCTGTGCCCCGACGGGTAGCCGGGGAACGGCGGCGTGGGGAACGTGCGCGGCGAGTAGGGCCACCACGCGTCGCCCTTGATCGTGCCCACGCCCTTGCAGCCCCCGAGGTACCCGACGATGTCGTCCTTGCCGTGGTAGTGGCGCACGAGCGTCCACGGGCGCGAGCTGTCGTAGTAGCGCTTCGCCTCCCAGGCCGCGATGAACGCGTCGGCCGCGACGTTGCCGATCGCGAAGAACAGCTTCACGTCCCGATCGAGATCGTGCTTGTCGCGGCGCGACACGTCCTGCGCGAACTGCAGCCAGTGCCCGGACTGTCCGGTCGAGCGCGGACCGTCGCGCATGAACTCGACGATCGCCTTCTGCTCGAGCGTGAGCGAGCCGTTGAGCGCGATGCACTCGTCGGTCTCGGCGAGCAGCTCCTTCGAGCCGACGAGCGGTGGTGGTGGCGGCCGGAACTGATCGCTGCGCTCGATCACGAACGGCTTCACCTTGAACCAGTGCGGGGTGAGAAAGCCCGGCACGATCGTGCCGCCCTTGCCGTCGTCGAACGGGATCGGCTGCCAGCGATCGGGATCGACGATCGCAGCGCCGGGGTTCTTCGGCGCGTACCCGGTGTAGTCCGCGTAGGGCTGGCCGTTGCCACCCTTCATGTCTCCGCGCTGGTTGCTGCCGTCGTCCCGGCGGGCCGCGAGCACCGCGAGCGCGGCCGCGCGTCCGATGCCCGCGGGCGTGGCCGGGTCGTCGGAGACGAGCTGCGGATCCTGCCCGAGCCCGCGCATCTGCTCGGCCAGCCACGCCTCGTCGGCGGGGAACAGATCGACGAGCGTCAGGTACATCGCGTGCGCGATCGCGGTCTCCTTGTTCGCGAGCGTGCGCTCGGCCGCCGGCCGTCGCAGCTTCGCGCCGAGCAACGGACCGACCGCCTTCTCGTCGTACGCGACCCAGGCCTCGAACATCGCGGTCATCGGGATCGCCATCTGCCGCGAGATGATCGTGGGCCGCGCGCCGACCTTGTCGACCTCGCGTCCGGTCACCTCGAGCATCACGTCGACCCAGCGGTACGCGGCCGTCGCGTTCGGATTCGGCGCGCGGTGCTCGAGCGACGGCTTCGGCTCCACGCCCTCGCCGTGCCCGTGATGACCGCTGTCGGGTCGACGATCCGGGGAAGGACAGCCGAGGCACACCGTGACGAACAGCGGGATCGACCACGTCGCGTGCGCTCGCATCCGCACGGTTGTAGCGCGGCCCGCCGCGCGCGATCAATCGCGAGCGCGCGCGGCTTCGAGCCTTGCACCACTCAACCGGTCGACGAGCCGCCGCCGGTGTCCGTGCCCGAGGTGTCCGTGCCGGTGTCCGTACCGCTGTCGGTGCCCGTTTCGGTGTCGGTCACGACGGTCGTGCTGTCGGCATCGGTGGTCTCGCTGGTCGTCGGCGGCGGCGGTGGATCGCAGCCGTCGGGGAAGCACGGATCGTCCCACGTCGTCGACTCGGAGCTCGCGATGGTGGTCGGCTCGCTGTCGCTCGTCTCCGGCGGCGGCAACGGATCGCAGCCGTCGGGGAAGCACGGATCGTCCCACGTCGTCGAGCCCCAGTTGCTGCCCGACGCGCTACCTTCGCTGTCCCCGGACTTCGGCCCGCACGCCGCCGGTGCGGCGGCCGAGACCGCTGCGCCCGCGAGCGACGCGGCGCGCATCATCCGACGCAGGTGGGCTTCGACGCGCTCGCGGGGCGTGCGGCGGCGCTGCTGCTGATCAGACATAGTGGAGCACCTCCGGCGCCGTCACGTCGACCGGCACTGCGCGTTGCAACGGCGTCGCGTCGTGCCCGCGCGTCGTGGCGTCGTGTTGCACTGCGGCGAGCATCTCCTGTCGCAGTCGCAGCCACTGCTGCTCGACCTCGCGCTCGAGCGCGCGGAGTCCCGGCACGAGCTCGGCGACGAACGCCGAATCGTGCTCGGCCTTCGCGGTGCGCACGTGCGCCACGATCGCGCGCAGACCGACGACGGTGTCGAGCCCCACCTGGCGATGCAGCGACTTCATGCGCTCGAGCCAGGCGGGACGCCACACCGTGGGATGGAAGTGTCGACAGGTCTCGAGCTCGAGCCGCCACCCGCCGATGTTGGCGTGCAGCGCACCGGGCCCGAAGTTGCGCAGCGTGAAGGCCTCGATCGCCATCTCGAACGTCCGCTGCACGTCGTCGTTGCGCAGCCGGTAGTCGTAGTGCAGCCAGTCGCCGCTGGTGCGGCCTTCGGACAGCATGCGCCGCAGGAGCGGCGTCCCCGCGTAGAGCTCGGTGCGACAGAAGTTGAAGGGGAAGTCCGCCGCGCTCGCCATGAAGTCGATGTTGGTCTCGAGCGACGGCAGCGTGGTGTCGGGATCGAAGATGAGCATGTTGAAGCAGCCGAACACGTCGAGCTCGCGCATCACCTCGATCGCGGCGTGGTTCTGCTTCGAGGCCAGCCGGCGCTGCAGCGTGACGAGCCCCTGGTCGGCGTCGGTCTCGATGCCGACGTAGGAGCGCAGCATGTGCAGTCGATCGCGCAGCACGGTGAACACCTCGCGATCGACGTCGTTCGGCCGCGCCTTCACCACGATGCCGAAGTCACCGATGCCCCGCTCCGCGAGCGCATCCGCCAGCGCATGGAAGCGCTCGAGGTTCTTCTTCTTGTTGGGCACGAAAAAGTTGTCGTCGTGGAAGATGAAGATCTCGATGCCGCGATCGCGCTGCATCGCGACCATCTCGTCGGCGACCTGCTCCGGCGGGCGCGTGCGGTAGCGCTTGCCCGGCAGCGTCTGCTCGTGCCACGACGCGATGCAGCAGAACGAGCAGTCGGCGTAGCAGCCGCGCGTGCTGACGAGCGGTGCGAGCGCGTGGCCGAAGCACTGCTTCGGCCTGCCACGGCGATCCGGCGGCGGCAGGGCCTCGAGGTGCGGGGGATGCCGCAGCGGGCCGGAGACCACCGCGCCGCCCTCGTCGCGCGTCACGACCCCCGCGATGCCGGCGATCGTCTCGCCGTGCACGAGCGCGCGGACCAGCTCGACGATGGTCTCCTCGCTCTCGTGGCGACAGACGCTGTCGACCTCGTCGAAGTCACCGAGCAGCTCGTCCGCAGCGAACGTCGCGAAGTGCCCCCCGATGGTGATGTGCCCGCGATAGCCGGCTTCGCGCAGCCCCATCGCCACCGCCAGCATCTCGACGGCGCGCCACTGGAACGCCACCGAGATGCCGACGACCATCGGAGGCTCGTCGGCCATCGCGATCGAGCGCAGCACGTTCGGCAGATCACGCGGCTGGTTGAACGGGATGATGCGGCTCTGCCAGCCGGCATGTGCCAGCGCAGCCGCGAGGTAGCGCAGGGAGAGATTCTCCTCGAGCTCGGGTCCGACCAGAGCAATCCACGGCATCGTCCACCTACTTCCGTCGGCCCACTGCCGACTCGTTCGAGCCTACCTGGTCGCGGCCCTTCGATCGACGAAGAACTGGATCTGCGGCATGCGGGCCCGGGACGCGGTTTCACGCGCCGGTGGGCCTGGGCTGCCGGAGGCGGCCCTGCCGATGGCATGCTCTGGCGCGAGCAACACCATGAGCATCCAAGCCAGTGACTACGGAAAGGTCGTCGAGAACTCCGAGCGTGCCGCGTGGCGGCTCAACGACGTGTTCCCGAGCGACGTCTCGTTGGACTTCGGCAAGCCGTTCATGCCGACGCCGATGTTCGTCGCGGGCGGCCTCGAGTTCCTCGCCGCCAACGAGCGCCTCAAGCTCAACCAGATCTTCGGCAACTCCTATCGCTATCTGTTCTGGTTCGTCGAGGCGTACATCGTCGACTTCGCGATGCGCCACGCGCAGGCGCAGCTCTACGGCAACGACGACAACCTGCGCGCGATGCTGCGCTTCGCCGACGAAGAGGTGAAGCACCAGCAGATGTTCGCGCGCTTCGGCGAGATGTTCGATCGCGGGTTCGGTAGCACGTGCGACCTGGTCGAGAACCCGCAAGCCGTCGCTGGCTTCATCCTCTCGAAGTCGCCGATGGGCGTCGCGCTCGTCACGTTGCACCTCGAGATCATCACGCAGACGCACTACCTCGACGCGATCCGCGACGGTGCGGAGCTCGAGCCGCTCTTCAAGAGCATGTTCAAGCACCACTGGATCGAGGAGGCGCAGCACGCCAAGCTCGATGCGCTCGAGCTCGTGAACATGCGCAAGTCCGCGAGTCCCGAGCTCGTGCAGCAGTGCATCGACGACTACTTCGGCATCGCCGGTGCGTTCGCCGAGCTGCTCGCCGGTCAGGGCAAGCTCGACGTCGTCAGCCTCGAGCGCGCGCTCGGCAAGCAGTTCACCGACGAGCAGCGCGGCGAGATCGAAGCTGCGCAGCGCAAGAGCTATCACCGCGCCTTCCTCGGCAACGGCGTCACCAACGCGACGTTCCTCGCGTTCCTCGGCGAGCACTTCCCCAATGCGCTCCCGGGCGCGGCGAAGGCGGCCGAGGCGTTCGCGTGAGCGATGAGGGCGAGCGCAGCGAATTCGACGAGCTCGCGCGCGAGCGGCTGTTCCGTGCGATCGGTCCAGCCCAGGCGCCGGCCACGATCGAGGAAGCCATGAGCTCGCTCGGTCTCTCGCAGCTGCGCTCGCCCACCGAGCTGCTCCGCTTCGCCGAGCAGCTCATGCAAAAAGGTGGCGTGTTCGAGTCGGTCGGCCGCGGCTTGAAGATCTCCGCGCTGCTGAAGGGCGCGGTGCCACCCAGCTAGGAGCCCGCGAGCTCGCCCGCCAGCAGCGCATCCACCACGCGCTGCTGGAACGCGAGCTCGTGGGTGTTGAGCACCGCGTCGAGCACCGCGTTGATCTCGGCGTAGATCGCGAGCAAGAGCCACGCGAAGAGCTCGGGATCGTCGGGCCGCGCAAGCGCCCGCTGCACGAGCGCGTGATCCTCGTTGATCACGATCGGGCTCGTGACGCCGGCGACGACCGACTGGTCCACGCCGGCGGCATGCAGCTGCACGCGCGCAGGCGTCGTCAGCAGCGTGTCGGGCCGCAGCCGGGCCAGCCAGCGCTCGAGCTTGATGCAGAGCCGCTCGCCTTGCGAGCTGCCCGCGGCCGTGCTGACGCCCTCCACCTGGGTGGGCGGGCGCGGTCGCGCAGGCACGCGGGCCGCGTGCAACCACCGGCGCATCCACGCGACGACGGTCGGCGAGGGCACGCTGCCGAGCTCGTCGACGATGCGCGCGACCGGGTCGGTCTCGCCCGACGCATGCAGCCGGCAGAAGCGCACGATCGTCCACCACGGTCCGACCGGTCCGCCCCAGCCCGAGCCGAGGATCGGCATGTGCAGGATCGCCGACGCCGAACTGCCGGCGACATGGGGCATCAGCGTGCCGTCCGGATTCCAGCCCATGCGCACGGATCGCACCGCGAGCTCGAGCAGGTGACCGAGCGCGATCTCGTGGTCGGCATCCGCGAGCGCGCGCGCGAACACCTGCTCGCGCAGTCGGTCGACGGTTCGTACGAGCGCGGCCCGTAGGCGCTCGAGCAGCTGCTCGAGCACCGCATCCGCCTCGGCGCGGACCCGCACCACTCCGGTCGCACCGAACTCCGCGGCCAGCTCGTGCACCTCGGTCGCGCTGCGCCCGTCGGCCGAGACGACGAGGATGCTGTGCGGCAGGTCGCCGCGCGAGATACCGACGCGCCCGAGCGCGAGCTCGTCGTCGATGTCGATCGCGACCAGCAGGCCGGCTTGCTCGGGCGGCTCGCGCACACCCACATCCACGTCGAATGCGGGTCGGATCGGCATGTGCTCGGCGAGCGCGCGGGCGATCGCGGGGGCGCAACGCAGCACGTCGGGCACGGCGAGCTCGCCATCGCTGTCCGGCCACGGCTCGCGATCGAAGACCACGGACAGCGGCCCACGAGCGGCGGCGGCCTGCAGCTCGCGCAGCGTACACGGGCGGAAGTCCTCGCGGACGAACAGCGGCAGCGCGACGAAGAGCGGCGCGAACTCGGCGTCTCCGATCGAGCGCACCGCCGCCCACTGCAGGTGCAGCAACGCCTGGGCGCGCCGCGGATCGCCGAGCGGGAGCGTGCGCGCGCACGCGACGAGCTGATCGACGAGCGCGCGTGCGAATGCGACTCGCTCGGGCGCGGGCACGTCGCCGACGCCGACCAGCCCGGGCAGCGACGGCAGCACGCGCGCGCCCGGCGTGAAAGCGAGGATGCGAGCGCCGCGGTGCTCGGCGAGCGGCGGCTCGTCGGCGATCGGCACGTAGGTGCCGTCGCCGAGCCACAGCTGCAGCAGGCGATCCTCGTCGTCGTCGACCTCGAGCACCAGCCGGCGATCGACGTCGCGCGGGCACGCACCGGCGGGTGCGGCCAGCACGGCGCCGAAGGTCTCGCGCACGCGCTCGCGCAGCCCGTGCAGATCGAGCGCCTCGCCGGCGTGCGTGCGCACGATCGGGAGGTGCAGCAGATCGCTCTCGTCGTCGCCGATCTGCAGCAGCTCGAGCGCAGGCACCCCGCCCACCGTGCGCAGCCGCGGCACCACGCTGCGCAGCACCGCCTGCCACGCGAGCCAGCTCTGCGGCGACCGGGGCGTGACCGCCTCGCGATCCGCCAGCGCACGCGTGCATGCGCGCGCGACCGCGTCCTCCGCGAGCTCTGCGGCGAGCTCCGCGATCGCTTCGGCGAGCGTGGTGCCGCCGGGATGCTGCTCGCGCAGCGCCCGGAGATCGGCGTCCTGCAACCGCACCACGAGCCGATGTCCGCCCGCGTCGCGCCCGACGATGCCGCGCCACGCGGGTCGATCGGTGACGAGCAGCTCCACGTCGAGTCCCCAGCGAGCTCCGGGCGGGGCCTCGCGCGGCGTGTACAGCGTGAGCTGCATCGGCGCGTGGCCGAGCGCGCGCCCGAGCTCGGCGAGCGCGCGGCCCTCACGGCCGAGCGCGCTGCCGAGTCGCTCGATCGGACACGGCGGCAGCTCGATCGGCGCCGTCACCCACGGTCGCGACGGCGCGACCGCGGGCGCCTGACCGTAGAACACCAGATCGTCGTCGTCGGAGAGCTCGGGACGCACGAGCCCCACCGTGCGGCCCGAGAGCGCGTACAGCCAGTCGAACTGCTCGTCGGACGCACACAGCACGGGCACTCCGAGCGCACGACCGATCGCACCCGCGCGCATGCCGTGCGTGCTGCTCGGAGTGGTGCCCTGCGGCGCAACCACCACCCGTTTGTGCTCGCGCAGGAGCTTGCACAGCTCCGCGCTCGGCAACGGCGGCTGCCCCAGCAGGTGCGTCGAGGCGATGCCCCGCTGCTTGGTGCCCACCAGCGTCTCCGCGTAGGGCACGAGCCGCAGCCACATCTCCGCGAGCCGCTCGTCGTCGACGATCGCCGCGTGATCGACCGTCTTGCGCAGGCGATCGAAGCACACCACTCCGCCCATGCTCTGCCCGGGCACGAGCTCGAACACCTTGCTCTGGATCGCGACGCCGCGCGTGAGCAGGCGGAACTCGGGGTTGGTGAAGCCCGGATCGATGCCGATGCTGCCGTAGAGATCGCCTTCGTCGAACGACACCACCTTGCGGAAGCCGAACAGCGCCGGCGTGCGTTGGCTGCTGAACCCGAACAGCGGCACGCCGTTGACCACGATCGGAATCGGCGCGGACAGACAGCGCTCCTCGAGTCGCATCGCCTCGCGCGGGTGATCGCTCCACGCGACCCGGTGCGGCAGCGCATCGCGATCGATGTCCTCGAGCACGATGTACGTGCCGCGCAGCTCGCGATCCGCACGGCCGATGTCGACGCGGTTGTCGCCCGGCTGCAGCACCATGCGGTTCGTGCCCTCGAGCGTGCCGTCGCCGGACTCGATGACGACGCGCTTCGGCGCGAACAGCAACGCGGCGTTGATGCCGAGCGCCAAGGCACGGACGTGCTCGACGTCGGCGCGATCCTTGGATGCGAACAGGAAGTCGAACAGCGAGGTGAGCTCGTGCTCACGCAGCCCGCCACCGATGTAGGCGATCGAGCAGGTCTTGCGCTCGATCGACAGCGCGATCCACTCGGCGCCGTTGGCCACTGCGGCCTGCACGAACTCGAGCACGTAGTCGTGCGGATCCGGCAGCGCGAACCGGCGCAGCTTCTCGATCGCACGTCCGCGCGCGATGGTGAAGCGCTTGTGCTCGGTGAAGCCGCCGGGCAGGCGACTGCG
This sequence comes from uncultured Nannocystaceae bacterium, assembly GCA_964519175.1. Lineage (GTDB taxonomy): Bacteria > Myxococcota_A > Polyangia > Nannocystales > Nannocystaceae > Xiheibacterium. The sequence continues at coordinate 10,526 of CAZFKC010000126.1, read as the reverse complement.
CGCGATGACTTCGTCGATGCTCATGCGCCGTCTCCGATCGGCAGGCGCTCGGCGAGCTCGATGAGCCGCGGGTCGCGGTCGAGCAGACGATCCTCGGCGAGCAGCAGCGACTTCGCGAACGCATAGGCCGCGTGCCGCGGGTGGCGGGCGTGGAGCCGGCGCAGCGCGAGTAGATGGGGATGCTCGTGATCGACGACCACCGACGGCTGCTCGAAGCGACCGCGGCGATAGCTGCCGCCGGGCACCGGCATGACCGGGCCCAGCTTGCGGCCGATCGCACAGAAGTGATGGGCTCCGTCGGCGCCTTCGATCGCGCCCAGGCGGATCTCGCGGTAGGCCGCATCGAGCCGGTCGAGCAGCAGGTTCGCGCTGTCGGCGAGCGCCTCGAACTCGCGATCGGGCGCATCGGTGACGCGGATGCCGACGTAGACGTCGTCGGGATGGCACAGCCGCGCGAGCGCATCCTGGGCCGCGGTGCTGGCCCGGTTCACCAGCGCGAGCAGCCGACCGGTGAGCCCGCGGTCGGTCCGCGCCGCGAGATACGCGACGAGCAGCTTCGCCAACGCGCCGTGCTGCGCATCGCTGCCCCGCGGGCGGGCGCCGAGCAGCACCGGCACGCGCTCGGCCGCGAGCGCGACGGTGAGCCGCGACGGCCGCTCGGCCAGGTACACCCACTCTTCACAGGTCGCTTCGACCTCCGCGAGCGAGGTCGCGCGGCCGTCGACCGTGCGCAGCACCTTCGCATCCGCGCTGCCGAGCAGCGCGCTCGCGGGCTCGGCGGCGAGGTGCGCGAGCAGCCGCTCGTACTCGTCCTGCTCGCGCAGGCCCCAGGTGGGGCTGGCCGCGAGCTCGCCGAGCCGGGTCAGCAGTGCGCTGCGCAGCGCGCCGTCGGCCGCCGCGTCGAGCAGCAGGAGCGCGCGTTCGAGGTTCTCGTCGCGGATGACCGTCTCGCGGCTGAGCGTGTGCTCGAGCCAGCGCGACTTCACCTTGACCGAGATGCGAGCGTAGCGACGCGCGCGCTCCTCGAGCACGTCGCCAGCAGCGCGCGAGACGAAGAGCGCGAGCCCGCGGTTGTAGAACGCGTACTCGGGCGTGGTGGTGTAGGCGAGCGCGATGGTGGTCTCGGCGCCGTCGACGACGACGGGGCAATCGCCGATCGCGGCGAACGGCGAGCGGATCGACTCGGGTCCGCGATCGACCCCATCGATCGGCGAGCGATCGTGGAAGGTGATCTCGATCTCCGAGTGCGCGCACCAGCGCACGAGCGCGGCGCGTGCACGCACGAGGAACTCGTCGTAGGCCCCGCGGTCGCCGGGGACGAGCAGCGTGATCTTCGTGCCCTCGACCGGCTCGGCGAGCTGCGTCTTCGTGAAGCTGCGGTCCTCGTGGAACCACACCTCCCAGTACTCGCCGTCCCTGCCCGTGTGCACGAGCACCGCCTTCGGCTTCGGCGCGAACACCGAGACGAAGCCGATGCCGAACTTGCCGATCTTGGTGAGGTCGCCTTCCTTCTCGGACGAATAGATCTGCGTGAGCTGGTTGTCGATGATGCGGCTCGTCATCCCCTCGCCGGAATCGTCGACGTGCACCGCGATGACGTCGGTGTCCTCGCCCTCGCCGGGGATCCACTCCAGCCAGACGTCGACCGTGGAGCTGCCGGCGTCGATGCTGTTCTGCACCAGCTCGCGCAGGAAGTCGGTGTTCGACGAGAACTGCGAGACCAGGTTGTCGACCGCTTCTTCGACGAGGTGCTCGTCCACCGCACGGATCGTACCGCGTCTGCATGGCGGTCTGCGCTCGACCTTCCAGCGGCGGGTGCCGTCCGGCGTGCTGCACGGCCGGCCGGCCTTCGCCCCGGTGGGCCCGCTCTACGCGTGGCTCATCGCGGCGCTGCAGCACCGCGAGCGGTGATCACACGCCGCTGAACGAGACGCGGTCGAACACGAGCGACGGCGTGCGCACCATGCCCCAGCGCCAGGTGTCGTCGCCGATCGCCGACAGCCGCGCGAACAGCTGCAGGAGGTTGCCCGACACGTTCATCTCGGCGAGCGGCTCGGCGAGCTCGCCGTTGCGGATGCGGCGGCCCGACAGCCCCATCGAGAAGTCGCCGGTGGTGTCGTCGGCGTTGCCCCCGAGCCAGCCGTCGACGTAGATGCCGCTCTTCACCACGGCGGCGAGCGTGCGAACGTCACCCTTGCCGGGCTTCACCACGAGGTTGCTGTTGTAGCCCGTGGTCGGCGCGACGCCGAGCTTCGCGGCGTAGTAGGTGTCGGCGAAGATCGTCTGCAACGCGCCGTCGGCCACGATCGTGCGCTTCTGGCTGGCGAGGCCCTCGTCGTCGAACGGGCGCGAGCCGCCCCCGCGCGGGATGAACGGGTCGTCGACGATCTCGAGCGCGCGCGCGAGCACGGGCTTGCCGATCCGCTCGGCCCACATCGAGCGGCCTTGCTGCAACGACGACGCCGAGGCGGGACCGAGCAGCATCGCGACGAGCTCGAGCGCGGCGAGCCGGTCGACGACCATCGTGGTGGTCGTGCTCTTGCCCGGCTTCGCACCGATGCGGCCGCGCGCCTGCGCGAACGCCCCTTCGCCGACCCACGCGAGCTCGGGCAGATCGGCGAGATGGCGGGCGTCGACGCCGAAGTTGCCCTCGGGTCGCTCGCCGCCGTCCTGCACGGTCGTCGCCGCATAGGCGCCGACGAAGGTGGTGGCGTAGCCGCCGAGGAAGCCGTTGCTGCTGGCCGCGACGTACTCGCCGCGACCGTCGACGAACGTCGAGCTCGCGGAGATCACCCCGGGCTTGCCGACGCAGCCGGCATCGATCGCACGGCAACGTTCGAGTCGCTGCTCGACGCCGATCTCTGCGACCGCAGCGTCGACGAGATCGAGCGCCTTCGCGTCGCCCTTCGCGTAGCTGGACGGGTCGGGCAGCCGCCGCTTTCGATCGGGCTCGAGCGCGCGCGTCAGCGCCACGGCATCGCGCACGAACGTGCGCAGGCTGGCCTCGCGCAGATCGTTGGTGTCGTGGCTCGAGTAGCGCCCGTCGACCCAGAGCCGCAGGCTCAGGCTCCACGAGTTGCTCTCGCGCAGCTGCTCGAGCTCGCCGTTGCGGGTCGTGCACTCGGTGTGGCGCGTGGCATCCACCGCCGCCCACACGTCGTCGGCCCCCGCCGCCTTCGCCAGCTCGACCGCCGCGGCCACGCGCTTGCGCAAGTCGTCAGACATCGGCGCCTCCCACGGTGAGCCGCGAGACGAGCACGGTGGGCAGCCCGAGCGAGACCGGCACGTTCTGCCCGTCCTTGCCGCACATGCCCCCGTTGTCGTCGAGCTTGCTGTCGTTCGCCGCCATCGTGATCCGCTGCAACGCGTCGGGCCCGTTGCCGATGATGTTGCAGTCGCGAATCGGCGTGGTGAGCTTGCCGTGCTCGATCAACCACCCGTTCTTCACGTAGAACGTGAAGTCGCCCGCGCCGATCTCGACCTGCCCGTTCGTGAAGGTCTCGGCGAGGATGCCCTTCTCCACCGACGCGATGATCTCGTCCCTCGTATGCGGGCCGTTCTCCATGAACGTGCAGCGCATGCGCGGCAGCGGCGGGTGGCGGAACGACTCGCGCCGCGCGGAGCCGGTGGTGGTGGGCCGCCCGTAGTGCCGTGCGCTCATGCGATCGTGCATGTAGCTGGTGAGCACGCCGCGCTCGACCAGCACCGTGCGCTCGCTGGGCGTGCCTTCGTCGTCGACGGCGATCGCACCGCGCTCCCGATCGAGCTGACCGTCGTCGACGATGGTGACGAACTCGGGTGCGATCGGCTTGCCGAGCTTGTCGGCGTAGACACTCGTGCCCTTGCGGTTGAAGTCGGCCTCCATGCCGTGGCCGATCGCCTCGTGCAGCAGGATGCCGCTGCCCCCGGCCGCGAGCACGACCGGCAGCTCGCCCGAGGGCGGCTTCTTCGCGTCGAACAGTACGAGCGTGCGTGCGACCGCCTTCTCGACCACGTGCTCGATGCGCGCCTCGTCGAAGGCGTCGAGCCCGACGCGACCGGAGTACGAGGCGCCGTTGCTCTGCGTCTGCTTGCCGCGCCGCGCGGTGACGTAGACGTGAAGGTCGGCGGAGGGCCGACGATCGGTGACGAGGTTGCCGTGCAGGTCGGCGACGAGCACGTGCTCGTCGAGATCGGACCAGCTCGCGCTCACCTTCTCGACCGCCGGATCGGCCGCCCGCGCGAGCTCGGCGGCCCGGCGCACGAGCGGCAGCTTGCGATCGACGCCGACGTCGCTCCACGGCACCTCGAGCTCGTAGAGCCTGCGGTGCTCGGACGGCGTGAACGACTGCGGGGCCACGACCGCGCTGCCGCGGGCGATCGCCGAGGCGGCGCGCGCGGCCGAGAGCATCGCTTCGAGCCCGAGATCCTCGGTGTACGCGTAGCCGACCTGATCGCCGACGACGACGCGCAGCCCGACCCCGAGATCGATCGACGCATACGCCTGGTTGACGATGCCGTCCTCGTAGCCGATCCAGCTGCTGCGCCTGTGCTGGAAGTAGAGCTCGGCGTCGTGCGCTCCGCGACTGCCGAGCTCCGCGAGCACGCGCTTCAGCATCGTCTCGTCGACGCCGAACCATGCGAGGAATGGATTGTCGGGCGTGGCCGCCGCCGTCGCGGGCGCGACCGCGGAGCGACGCGCGGGGGCGCTGCCGCAGCCGAGGAGGAAGGAGGGCGCGGTGACGATGGCGGCGCCGGCCTGCACGAACTGCCGACGGGAGAAGGCACGCATACGGAGTGTTGGTGCACGCCCGATGCCGCGAGGTTCCACCGGTCGGTGCGCTGCGGTGTCACTTGCCGCACGCGGGCGGCTGCACGACTCGCGCAACGAAGCGCTGGGCAGGCTGCGCAGCGCAAGGTCGCGACGCGGCGATCCCGAGGCCAACCGACTGAGACCCAGGGAGCCTGCGGCGAGCTTCACGCGACGCCGCGAACGGCATCGGGTCGCCGCGGCGGCGACACGCTCGAGGCTCGCCGCGAGTTTCCCCAGGGCGGAAAGTCGGGGGCACCGAAGGGCTCCGAGCCGTTCGAATTCCGCGCTGGGGAAGCTCGCGGGCGCAGAGCTGCGGCGAAACGGCTCGGGCCCGTCGAGCTTCCGCGGAAATGGAAGCTCGCGGTCGGTCGGCTGGCTCGGGGCCGCCGAGTTTCCGTCGCGGGGAAATTCGGGCGTCCGCCTTCGCGACGTCGCTCGCCACGCCGCGCGATGGCGCGTCACGCCGCGCGATGGCGCGACAGCGCGAACGCGGGCGGTCCGCTGCGATCGGGATCCAGCACCAGCTCGCGCACCAGTCGGCCGATGGCCGGCGCGAACTTGAAGCCGTGGCCCGAGAAGCCGCCCGCGATCACCACGCGCGCGTCGCTCGGATCGCGATCGATCACGAAGTCCCAGCTCGGGGTCGTCGTGTACATGCACACCCGATGCGTGAGCAGCCGATCGCCCACGATCGGGAAGTGCGCCCGCACGAACGCGTGCAGCGGCGCGAGATCCTGCTCGTGCAGCCCGCGGTCGAGCGCGTCGGGCTCGATCGCCGCGTCGGCCGCGGTCGGCTGCGGCGTCGTGTGGCACGCGAGCTTCAGCCCGCCGAGCTCGTCGGCGCCGAGCGGGAATCCGTAGTTGAACCCGAGCGGCCCGTAGCTCGCCCAGACCGGCAAGCGCGCGAGCGTGTCGCGATGCTGCTCCTGCGGCGTCCACCACGTGAGCACCCGCCGCAGCCGCGTCAGCGTGCCGGGCAACAGCTCCGGCAACAGCTCCGGCAACCACGCGCCCGCCGTCACCACGATCGCGTCGGCCTCGAGCGCAGGCTCGCCCTCGATCACCACGCGCGGCCGATCGGCGCGCTCGATCGCCCGCACCACCACGCCGTAGCGGAAGCTCGCGCCCGCAGCCTCGGCCTCGTCGCGCAGCGCGTCGAAGCAGGGGCCGACGCGCAGGTAGCCACCCGACGGCGAGAACGAGGCGTGCCAGTCGTCCGGCACCTCGAACGGCCAGCGCTGCATCAGCGCGCGTGCGTCGTAGCGGTGGTGCTCGACGCCGTGCAGCTCGCACGCCGCGATCGAGCGCGCGAAGTCGGCATCGTCGCCGGGCCCGAGCTCGAGCAATCCCGTGCGCACGAGCAGCTCGCGACCGGTGCGCGCGCCGAGCTCGACCCAGTCGCGATCCGCCTGCCGCACGAGCGGCACGTAGCGCTCGCCCTCGTGGTAGGCCTGCCGGATCACGCGCGTGTACCCGCTGTGGCTGCCGCGATCGTGGTGATGCGCGAAGCGCTCGAGCACGGTCACGCGCACGCCCGCGCGCGCCAGCGCCCACGCGCTCGCGAGCCCCATGGTGCCGCCACCGACGACGATGACCGAGCGCTGCATCGCGCCCACGGTTAGCACCTCGGCGGTGCTCCGGCTATCCTGTCGGCAGTGACGAGTCGGCTGGGTGGACGCGCGCGGAACGGCGGGTGGTGCATCGCGAAGTTGGCCGTGCTGCTGCTCTGCGGCTGCCCGACACCGCTGCCGCAGACGCCGACCACGCGCACGCCCACGAGCACCACGCCGACCACCGGGACCACCGGTCCCGCGGCGCCGATCGACGCGATCGTGCAGATCGCCGCGCGCGACGAGCACAGCTGCGCGACCCGCAAGGACGGCACCGTGCTGTGTTGGGGCAAGAACACCTACGGACAGCTCGGCGACGGCTCGCGCGAGGATCGTGCGCATGCCGTGCGCGTCGTCGGCCTCACCGACGCCGTCGAGGTAGCGGTCGGCGTCGACTTTTCCTGCGCGCGTCGACGCGGCGGCACGGTCGCGTGTTGGGGCAACGATCAGGACGGTCAGCTCGGCGGCGGCAAGGGCGGGCGTCCGGGCAAGCTGAGCGTGCAGCCGCAGTCGGTGTTCGGGCTGCGCGACGTCGTGCAGATCTCCGCGGGTGAGTACCACGCGTGCGCACGCGGCAAGGACGGCACGGTGCGCTGTTGGGGCAACGCCGAGCACGGTCAGCTCGGCAGCGATTCGCAGCGCGTGTTCCCGACGCCGCGCACGATCGCCGACGTCCACGCGAGCGCGATCGCAGCGGGCGGCAACCATGTCTGCGCGGTCGAGCGCTCCGGCAAGGTCGCATGCTGGGGCCGCAACACCGAGGGCCAGCTCGGCGACGGCAAGAGCGGCAGTCGAATGCGCGCGGTCGAGGTCGCGGGCATCGTGGATGCCGTCGACGTCGCGTCCGGCATCGCGCACAGCTGCGTGCGCCGACGCGGCGGCGGCATCGCATGCTGGGGCGACAACACCGGCGGGCAGCTCGGCGCGGCGGCGGGTCGCGATCGCAAGCGCGATCGTCCAGTGGCGATCGCGGGCCTCCCCCAGATCGTCGCGCTCGCAGCGGGCGGCGACACGAGCTGCGCGCTGCAATCGTCGGGGCGCGTGCTGTGCTGGGGCGGCAACGCGGCCGGCCAGCTCGGCCCGGGCGCGACCGGTGCGATGCGCAACGCCCCCATCGTCGTGCGCGGGCTCGACGACGCGATCGCGATCGCGCTCGGCCGCAGGTTCGCGTGCGCCGCCCGCAAGCGCGGCGACGTGGTGTGTTGGGGCAGCAACGAGCACGGCGCCCTGGGCCCACGTCCGCTGCACTGATCCGTCCCATGGGACACGGGTGACGCCACGCGTCGACCGGCCGCGTGCGTGCGAGGCAAGCCCGCGGGATCGCGATCGGATCCCCGCTTGCACAGGACGAGCGCGACCATGACCCGCACCGCGCTCCCTGCTCTGCTCGCCATCGCCATCGCCGGCACCGAAGCGACCGCCCACGCGGCACCGCCGGCGCCCAACGCCGCATCGACGCCGGACGATCCGGAGCTCGCGGCCGCCCGCACGCGCATCGTGAAGAAGGGCAAGACGCTGCAGTGGACCGGCCTGTCGATCTCGTTCGGCGGCGCGCTCCTGGCGATCGTGTCGAGCGTCGCGTCACCGGTGGGCTCGACCACCGGCATCGCCGGCGCGAGCGTGGGCGTCGTGGCGGCGGCGACCGGCCTCGGGCTCACGATCGCGGGCTACCGTCGGATCCGCCACCCCGAGAAGTTCATGCGCCGTGCCCAGCTCGCGGCCTCGCCATGGGGCACCCGCACCGGCGGCGGCGCTGCTCTTGTGCTGCGGTTTTGAGTTCTGGTCGCGCCGTCCGGCGCTCTTCCTGGCGCGCGCGGTCCATGCTCGCTGCCGCCGTGGCAAAGCCACGGCGCACTCGATGTCCGGCGCTCTTCCTGGTGCGCGCGGTCATGCTCCGTCAGCGCGCGCGGACCGGATACTGCGCCATGATCTTCGCGACCGCGCTCTGCACGATCGCGTCGGGATCCTCGGAGCGGTTCAGCCACTTCGAGGTCCAGCCGTGCCAGACCTCCTTCTTGTCGCTGCGATCGAGCAGGTAGATGTGCAGCGTGCCCTTGGTCTGGGGCTGTCCGGGCTCCAGCCCGGCGATCCAGCTGTCGTGTCCGCCTTCGAGGCGATAGCGGACGACGGTGCCGACCGAGAACGCGACCTCGAGCTCGGCCTCTTCGCGCGCGACCTTGGTGAGCCCGCGGGCCGCGAGCGCCGCATCGATCGCCGCACGCACGCGCTGCTCGTTCTCCTTCGTGCGCACGCGTGGCTGCGGATCGCCGAGCTGGATCAGCACCGGCTCTTCGGTGACCCACGCGTAGCTCTTCGCGGCCGAGAAGTCGTAGCCGGCCGCGGCCTGTTGCTTGGCCTGGCCGGCGCAGCCCACCGCGGGCGCAGCGATCGCGAGCACGAGCACGAGCATCGAGAAGCAGCGCATCGGTCAGCTCTCCGGTGGCGAGTCCCAGTCGGTGACGTTCTCGCCCTTTTCGCGCGAGAGGATGTCGATCGCCGCGGCCGCTCCGTCGCCGGCGCTGATGATCGCCTGACTGCGACCCGGGCGGGCGAGCCGTCCCACGACGTACACGTCCGCGACGTCGGTGCGACCGTTGCGATCGGCGGCGACGCCCGTCTCGGGATCGAAGCGCAGCCCGAGCATCGTCGCGAGCCGCGGGCTCTTGCCCTCGGACAGCACGAGGTACTTCGCGCCCATCGTCTCGCCGCCTTCGGTGGTGACCGAGAGCCGACCTTCGCTCACCTCCACCGTGTCGATGCGCTCGTCACGGATCGTGGCGCCCAGCGCCGTCACCTGCGCGCGGCCGATCTTCTGCAGCTCGCTGCCATGGATCTCCGCGATGCCGAGGTAGTTCTTGAGCAGCGCCCAGTGCATCGCGGTCTTGTCCTGGCCGAAGACGACGACGTCCTTGCCGGCCTTCGCGAGGAACAGCGCTGCGCTCAGGCCACCGGGGCCGTCTCCGATCACGATCACGTCGGGCATGTGGGCTCGCTCCAGTCGGGGCGCGAGAGCTTGTCACGCGGCCCGCTCGCGCGCGCCCGTCATCTGCCGTGCTGAAGGGCGAGCCGATGCAGGGCCATGGACCCGTCTCAGGGGCAGCGCCGGTCGTGGGGCTCGGCGGGCGGCGGCGTCATGCCCGCGCTTGACCCACAAACCAAAAATAGCTGTCATAGCTACTCATGGTCGCACGTCACAGCGTAGTCCTGCTCGCGGTCTTTCCGCTCGGATGCTTCATCCCGAAGGGCATCGACGTGGACGACTTCACGGGCACCGAGCTGCCGTGGACCGACACGCTGCCCGAGACGCTCACCGCCACGCTGTCGACGACCACGGCCGTGACGGAGACGTCGCTGACGGACGGCACGGACACCGCGACGAGCACGACCTCGGCGGACACGACCGGCACCGAGACCGACAGCGACACCGAGGGGCCCGAGTCCGTCTGTGATCCACAGCCCGAGGAGGTCGAGGCCGGCATCCTGGTCGACGGCACGCCGAGCTGGGATCTGCCGCACACCGAGCTCGACACCTCGTGCATCGTGACGTTCGTCGGCAGCGTCGGCCCGGCGCTCCACCTCGGGCTCGCGTGCGACGACGGTGCGCACACGATCGACGTCGCCGACGTGGGTGAGCTCGACGTGATCGCGGGCGACATCGTCGAGCTCTCGATCTTCGTCGACGTGCCGTGGTGGGCGAACGTCTACGTCGCGCTGCGCAAGGACGGCGAGCTCGTGCTCGCGGCCGTCGACGCCGACGAGCTCCCGGGTGCCGACGACGGCTTGCATCCCGCCGCCGACTTCTTCGCGCCGCTCGACATCGCGGTGCTGCACGAGGTCTGTCCGGCCGAGCCCGAGGACGTCGAGCCCTGCAACTTCATCTGCCAGGGCTGCACCCGGGATCGGCGGCTCGCGCTCGCGTTCATCGAGGACGGCGATGCCGAGGTCGTGTTCGATCGCGGCACCGGCCAGCTCGGCGACACCGCGATCGTGGTCGGGCACGCGCTCGAGCACGTCGAGGTGTTCTGTACCGACACGCCCGGGTGGCGCTTCGACTTCGTCGCGCTGCGCGGCGACTAGCAGGGTGCGGAAGAACGCGAAGCGTTCTTCCGGACACCCTGCTCCGT
>CAZFKC010000125.1:25438-28978 GCA_964519175.1 uncultured Nannocystaceae bacterium | reverse complement strand
GGCAGGGGGATCGTCGGGGCGGCTCGGTGCACGTCGGTTCCGGAGGCGCCCATCCGAGCGGCGCCGAAGCGACCCCATGCGCAGCGCGACTCCATGCTCACTGCTTCTGTCGTTCCTACTGGCGGGCTGTGGCTCGACCCCCGATGCGACCGCGACCGCCGGCGACACGACCGGTGCGTCGACGGAGGCGGAGAGCACGGGCGCGCCCGCGACCACCGGCGCGCCCGAGACCACCGGCGCCCCGGCGTGCACCCCCGGGTACGAGGGCTGTCCGTGCATGGATGGCGTGTGCTTGCAGGGGCTGTCGTGCTTCTCGGATCTCTGCGTGGACGTCGGGGGCGAGACCAGCGTCGATCCCGAGTCGAGCGGCGCGCCGGCGGAGAGCTCGAGCTCGCAGGACGGCGGACCCGAGAGCTCGAGCTCGACGGCCGCCGAGAGCAGCTCGGAGTCGAGCAGCACGATGCTCCAGCCCGCGTGCACCGACGGCGACGTGACCTGCGAGGGCGCGACGCTGACGACCTGCGTCGACGAGACGCCCACCGACGAGAGCTGCGACGACGTCTGCGCGGCGACCGGGTTCACGAGCAGCGGCTGCGCGGACGCCGAGAGCTGCGCCTGCGACGGCTACCTCGACGGCACCTGTGAGCTCGGCACGTCGGGCTACTGCTACTGCCTCGAGCAGCAGGGCGGAGGCGTGTGCGACACCGCCCTCTTCGACATGGTCTACGGCCTCTGCTTCGACGGCTCCGAGCCGGGAGTCGCGTGCCTCGCGAGCTACGACACGGGCGGCGGCACGTTCGCTTGCGACGCGGCCATCAACGCCTGCTTCTGATCGAATTTCCGTCCCGGGCGGGGATCGCCGGGCTGGCTCGTCGCACTGCAGGCCTGGATGCGCCGTGGAACCGGCGCCGGACGACCCATGCGCAACACCGCACCCTGCTCACTGCTCGTTTCCCTCGTGCTCGCCGGATGCACGTCGACCACGGATGCGAGCGACCCCGAGACCGGCGAGACCACGGCGACGACGGTGAATCCCGAGACTTCGGGCGCCCCCGAGGAGACCAGCGGCGCGCCGAGCTGCATCCCCGGCTACGAGGGCTGCCCATGCATGGACGGCGCGTGCCTGCAGGGACTCTCGTGCTTCTCGGATCTGTGCGTCGACGTCGGCGGCGAGAGCAGCGTCGATCCCGAGTCGAGCGGTGCGCCGGCCGAGAGCTCGAGCTCGGAGGCCGAGAGCTCGGAGGCCGAGAGCTCGAGCACCGGCGACGCGAGCAGCTCGGAGTCGAGCTCCACGATGGTCGAGCCCGCGTGCACGGACGGCGAGGTGAGCTGCGAGAGCGGGACGCTCACGACGTGCGTCGACGAGACCCCGGCGGAGCAGAGCTGCGGTGATTTCTGTGCGCCCTCGGGGTTCACGAGCAGCGGCTGCGAGGACGTGGACAGCTGCCTCTGCGACGGCTATCTCGACGCGAGCTGCCAGCTGGGCGCGTCGGCCTACTGCTACTGCTACGAGTGGGCGGGCGCAGGCACGTGCACCACTGCCGATTACAACGACCTCTACGGCACGTGCTTCGACGGCTCCGAGCCTGCGGTGGAGTGCTTCGGCGACTACGTCGACGGGGGCGGCCAGGTCGACTGCAACACGGCGATCAGCGCCTGCTTGTGAGGCCGCCGCGGCCGCCCGGTGCGCGCCGCGTCAGTGCTTCGCGTCGTGCACGAGGTCGACCTTCCAGCGCCACGGGTAGCCGGCGAGCTGGACCTCGCTCGGCGCGAGATCGCAGCTGCCCGAGCGCGGCGTGCCGGAGATCGCGGCCTTCCACTCGTAGGGCGCATCGAAGTTGACCTTGATGCCGTGCGCCTCGAACGTGACGGGCCCGCCGCAGTGGGCGGCGACGGCGGGCAGATCGTGCGCGAGGCTTTCGCCGTAGTACTGCGAGCGCGTGACCGCGGAGCACGCGTCGACATCGCCGGTGCCGCACACCTCGAAGACCTCGTGCACCTTCGTGGGCGCCGTGTAGCACGAGAGCGCGCAGCTCCCAGGACCGAGCGCGGCGAGCACGATCCCGACACCGATCATGGCCGCGACCGACGCGGGCGAGGTCCGGGGACGCGACGAAACGGGGCGAGGCGGGGCGGGGTACATCGTGAGGCTCGCCCGTTGGAGCCCGGCCGTTCGCGGATGTGACATCGGCTGCCTGCGGTCATTGCGAGGAGACCGAATTCGGACTATTTTCGGTCCGAGCGAACCCGACACGATGCGCAGCGTCCGCCTCTCAGAGCGCTTCGTCCCGATCAGCGAGTTCAAGGCCGACGCTGCGCAGTGGCTGCGCAAGCTCGCCGACGGAGGAGCGCCCGTCGTGGTCACGCAGAACGGGAGACCGGCCGGCGTCTTGCTGTCGCCGCTCGCCTTCGATGAGCTCACCGAGTCCGCGCGATTCGTCGCGGCGGTCGAGGAGGGCCTTGCGGACGCCGAAGCAGGCAGAGTTCGTCCCCACGCTGCGGTGGCGCGGCAATTGAGGGCTCGGTTCGGCCGCAAGGCGAAATGACGCAGGAGCGAAGGCGTAAGAGGGCGGCATCACGCTCGTCGATGACGCTGCGACTACGGTGGACCAAGCGCGCAGTCGAAGACCTCGAACAGATCGCCGAGTACATCGCGCGAGACAAGCCCCGCGCCGCAGAGCGCTGGGTCGAGCAGCTCATCGCCGTTGCGGAGCGTGCCGCCGCCCTTCCCTCGAGCGGACGCCGTGTGCCCGAGATAGCGCGCGATGACGTTCGAGAGCTCCGTCGGCGGTCGTATCGCGTCGTCTACCTGGTCACGGCAACGCATGTCGACATCCTGACGGTCTTCGAGGGGCACCGCCTGCTGCCGAGCAACGTGATCCCCGACCGTGAAGACGGCGAGCGATGACCGACTAACCGCCGTCGGGCGGTGAGAAGCGCTCGAAGGTCTCCGCTTCGGTCCAGCGCGGGTGGTCGCCGGTGAGCGCGTAGCTCGCGGGTTTCTGGTCGATGAAGATCTCGAGCGTGAGCTCGAGCCCGTCCTGCTGGTCGAAGCAGCCGATGCTGATCGCGTAGCTGCCGTCGGCCTTCAGGAAGTAGAAGAGCGTCGAGCCGCACTGGCGGCAGAAGCCGCGCTCGGCCCACGCCGACGAGGCGTAGCGACCGAGCGCGTCGGTCTGCGGGAGCTCGACGTCCTTGCAGGTCACGCTGAAGAACGGAGAGCCGCCCGACCATCGTCGGCACATCCCGCAGTGACACGCGTGGTAGTGCGTCTCGCCGTCGCCGACCGTGAACTGCACCGCGCCACACAGGCACCGACCGCTTCGTCGCGTCATCGTGGGTGAAGCTACCGCGGGCGGCCGGGCCCGTGCGTGACGATTCGCGCGCGTCCGGGGCTCGGTGCTACGCTCGGTGCATGGACGGTGCGCGGCGCGGAGTGCTGCTGGTGCTGCTCGGCGGGTGCGGATCGCTGGTCGAGACCGGCGACGGATCGAGCAGCAGCGATGCGAGCGAGGACGCGACGGCGACCACCGCGAGCAC
>CAZFKC010000125.1:12176-25338 GCA_964519175.1 uncultured Nannocystaceae bacterium | reverse complement strand
GCACGACGACCGCCAGCACCAGCGCCGACGACACGACCGGCGCGCCACCGCCGGCCGACTACTGCCAGGCCGCGTGCAGCGTACCGGCCGACTGCTGCCGTGCGTTCTTCGGCGACGACGACTGCGGCGGGATGCTGGGCACGTATCCGTACAGCTTCGACTGCGGCGACGGCTTCTGCTCGTTCCTCGGATGCACGGGCGACGACGAGTGCAACGCCGTCCCCGGGCTGCGCGGTTGGGTCTGCGCCCAGGACACCGAGGTGCCGTCGTGCACGCCGGGCTGCGACGCGGACGACGACTGCGCGACGGCGGGCCTGGTCGGCTGGATCTGCCTGCCGCCCGGCCACTGCGGGCCGCTGCCGTGTGCGAGCCACGACGACTGCGGCCCGGGCATGGCCTGCAACCCCGACAGCGGCTCGTGCTTCACCGGCTGCACGGACGACGCCCAGTGCGACGGCTTCGGCCACTGCGACGTGGAGCTCCGCACCTGCACCTGCTCGAGCGCGGACGAGTGCTCGAAGGGGTTCGCCTGCGCGCCGGGGTGAACGCGGACGACCCGGCCGCGACCGAGCGCCCTCAGCCGCTCGGGACCACGACCACCGGCTCGTCTTCGCCGCGCGCCTTCTGCCACGCACCGAGCATCGCGACCGCCGACTGTCCGCTCGGGGTCGCCTTCACGGTCGCGAGCGCTTCGCCGACCGAGCTGCGCGCCTTGCCGCGCTCGCCCTCGTCCCACAGCACGTCGGCGAGCACCAGCCGCGCCTGCGCCCACGCGTCAGGATCGCGCTGGGCGTCGATGATCCCCAGCGCCGCGTCGGCGGCCTCGCGCGCCGGCGCTCGCTTGCGTTGATCCCTGCGCGTGCGCGCGATCCAGGCCCACGTCGTGCCCACCGTCGGGTGGCGATCGCCGAGCACGCGCACGCGGGTCACGAGCGCCTGCTGCAGCTGCGACGCCGCGCGCTCGTAGTCGCCGCGGCCGTGGGCCGCACGACCGAGGTTGAAGTGGCTCGTCGCGACGTCCGGGTGCTCCGGTCCGAGCGCACGCACGCCCACCGCCACCGCGCGCTCGAGCGTCGCCTCGGCCTCGTCCCACCGTCCCAGCTGCACGAGCGCGAACCCGATGTCGTTCAGCGACTTCGCCACCAGCGCGTGATCGGGCCCGAGCGCCGTCTCGCGGATCGACAGCGCGCGGCGATGGCTGGCCAGCGACTCGTCCGCCTGGCCGAGCTCCGTCAGGATCACGCCGAGGTTGCTCAGCGAGTCGGCCACACGCGCGTGCTCCGGGCCGAGCACGCGCTCGCGCAGCGCCAGCCCGCGGCGCACGCTCGCGAGCGCTTCGTCGAGCCGGCCCGTGCTCGCGAGCACGCTGGCCAGGTTGTCGAGCGACATCGCGACCTCGGGATGATCCGCGCCGAGCGTCTTCTCGCGGATCGCCAGCGCACGTTGGTGCTCGGCGATCGCGACGTCGAGCTGGCCGAGCGCCGTGCGGGCGTTCGCGACGTTGTTGAGCGCGGTCGCGACGCTCGGGTGCTCCGCGCCGTGGAGTTCCTGCCGCTCGCCGAGCGCGCGCTCGAACGCGGCGACCGCCTCCGGATACCGCCCCGCCTGTCGCTGCGCGACGCCTTCGCGGCTCGACAGCTCGGCCGCGAGCTCGCGATCGGCGGGCACGCGCTCGAGTGCCGCGCGAGCGAGCGCGAGCTCCTGCAGCGCCGCATCGGGACGCCCGAGCCACGTCGCCGCCACGTACGCGTGCTCGGCCGTCGCGCGCGCGAAGAGTCGGGGATCGTCGCCGGCGATCGCGGCCTGCATCGCGAGGTCGAGCTCGCGTGCGCCGTCCTGCAGCTTGCCCGCGCCGAGCTGGATCGCACCGAGCACCATGCGCGCCTCGCCCTGCAGCCCGCGATCGTGCAGCGCTTCCGCGTCGGCGACCGCCTCCATCGCGAGCGGCAGCGCTCGCGCGTACGAGGTGGAGGCCTCGAGCGTGCGCGCCTTCGCGAGCTTCTCGCGTACCGCGTCGGCACGCTCGCGCGCACGCGGATCCTCGACCACGCTCGGCGCGACGTCGTCGCACACCGCCACCGGCGCGAGCTCGGCGACCGCGTCGTGGAGGTGCTCGACGATCTGCGGGTCGGGCTCGGCCCACACCGCCGCCATCCCGCGCAGCTCCTGGAGCCGACGATCGACGCACGCGCTGCGCAGCCGCCCCTTCGCCTCGTCCAAGAGCGTGGCCTCGCACGCGCGGCGGTGCGCGTCGATCCAGCTCGTCGCCCAGCGATCGACGTCCGCGCGCGCACCCGGCCAGCTCGCGGCGGCATACGGCACACCGGTGCGCGTGATCGCGGCCGCGATCGCCTCGGTGCGCGCGGGATCCCACACGCCCGCGAGCCGCTCGCCGCCGCGCTCGCACGCGCCGGCACCCACGCGACTCGCGACGAACGCCGAGCCGAGCCCGACCACGACCACGCCCGCCGCGATCCCGGCCCCGATGCGGACCTTGCGTCGCCGCTGCGCCGACGACTCGATGCCGGCCAACAGCGCGAGCATCGAGGGATACCTGCGTTCCGGCTCGCGCGAGAGCCCGCGCAGCACGACGGCGCCGAGCCAGCTGGGCACGTCGGAGCCGATCGGGACGACCGGCGGCACCCCGGTGCTGACCCGTGCGAAGAGCGATGCAGCGTCGAGGCCCTCGAACGGACGCCGACCGTAGAGCGCCTCGAACAGCGCGACGCAGAACGCGAACTGATCGATGCGCGCGTCGCCGTGGCCCTCGATCTGCTCGGGGGCCATGTACGCCGGCGTGCCCGGTCCCGCGCCGAGTCGCGCGATCGGCTGCGAGAGCGAGTCGCTCGCACGGTGCAACGTCGTCGGCGCATCCTCGGGCCCGAGCGCGAGCGCGCGCAGCAGCCCGAAGTCGCCGACGCGCACGCGCCCCTGCATGTCGACGAACACGTTCGCCGGCTTGAAGTCGCGGTGCACGATGCCGACCGCATGCGCGGCCGCGAGCCCCTGCGCCGCCTGCACGAAGAGCGCGAGCTTCTGCTGCCACGTCCACGGGCCCTCGCCGAGCCACGCGTCGAGCGTGCGGCCCTCGACCAGCTCCATCGAGAGGAACACCTGTCCGTCGATGCAGCCCGCGTCGTAGACCGCGACGATGTTGGGATGCGCGAGCTTGCCGAGCGCCTGCACCTCGCGCACGAGCCGTGCACCGCACTGCTCGGCATCGCGGCCGGTCGTGTCGATGAGCTTGAGCGCGACGCGACGACCGAGCTCGCGATCGTGCGCCGCATACACCACGCCCATGCCACCGGCGCCGACGCGGTGGAGGATCGTGTAGCGACCGAGCTGCGTCGGTGGGGCCGACGACGGCGTGATCGCGCGCTCGAGCGGCTCGGCCTGGGTCACGAGCTCGGACTCGGCGAGCAACGGCACCGCCGCGATCACGGTCTCGCCGCGCGCAGCCAGATCGCGGGCGATCACCGTGTCGCCACGGGGCGCGAGCTCGATCGCGGTGACGCTCGGCACCGTGTCCTCGATCGCCGGCTGCACGCTGCCCGCCCGCACGATCGTCTTCGGCCGGGGCAGCTCGAGGATCGGCGTGGGCCGCCGCTTGCCGGCGCGCGGCGGCGGTGGGAGCTGGCGCTCGGGCACGCGCGGCGGCTGCACCACCGGCTCGGGCGCCGGGTCGGCGAGCAGCGAGATCGTCCGCGTCGGCTCCGCGTCCTCGGGGGCCGTGCGCGCGAGCTCGGCGACGAGCGTGAAGCAGATCCCGCAGGTATCGAGGTGCTCCTCGACGCGGGCCGCATCGGCCATCGGCAGGCTCCCGGACGCGAACGCGACCAGGGTGTTCTCGTCGGGACAGGCCACGCGGAGCGACGCGATCACACCATGGTTTGCCGGCGGACGCACCGCGCGAAAGGTGCGAGTCGCCGTGGAGGTGGCCGTGGGGGCTCAGCTCGGCGGCGCGCGACGTCCGAGCGCGTGGGCGATGGCTTCGCGGTGCACGGCGAGGTAGCCGCTCGCGACGTGCTCGAGCGACGGCGCGACCAGTCGATGCGCCGCAGGCACGGCGAAGAACGGGATCGCCGGGTGCATGTGGTGCACGGCGTGCAGCGGCATGTTCCACATGAACCACCGCACCACCGCATTGCTCGTCACCGAGCGCGTGCGGTGCTGCTGGCTGCCGTCGTGCGGCAGCCCGGTGTGCTCGGCCAGCAGGTAGATGCCGAGCACGAGGTGCGCGATGGGCCACGCCACGAGCAGCCGCCCGAAGTGGGGCACGTACGCGAAGCCGAGCACCAGCGTCGCGACGATGACCGCGACCATGATGCGGCTCTCCCATGCCACGCGGGCGCGCTTGGCCGGGCGCACGTAGGGGAAGGCCTTCGCGGCGACCGCCGGCGGCGCGAACGCGGCTCCGAGCGCGAACATGATCTTGCCGATCAAGAGCAGCTGACCGCACGAGACCACCACGTAGTGCAGCGGGTTCTTCGGCCAGTCGTCGAGCAGCTGCGGTGCGCCGGCGATCTCGGGATCCTGGGCGGGATCCTGCGTGTGCCGGTGGTGCGCGAAGTGGAACTCGCGGAACAGCGCCGGCGCGTGGATCATCGCGATCCCGCCCACCCAGGTGACCGCTTCGCAGAGCCGCTTCGATGCGAACGCGGTGCCGTGGCCGGCTTCGTGCATCGCGGGGAAGAGCGTCGCGACGAGCACGCCCATCACGATCACCGCGAACGGCCACGCCGCGTCGACGGTGAGCACGATCGCGGCGGACGTCGCCAGCAACGCGAGCTGCACCCCGATGCGCACGAGCCCGGGTCCATCGCGACGCACGAGCAACGGGCGCAGCTCGGCCGCTGCGATCCCCTCGTGGCCCGCATCGACCTCGACGATCTCCATCGCGGGCCGAGCATACCAGGGCGGCTGCGTCAGCCCAGCCGGAGATCGATGCGCTCGACCGCGAAGGTCAGCGTGAGCGCAATGCTGCCGTCCTTCGCTGCGGCCGCGGGTGTGGCGTCGACGAGCTTGCAGCGCTCGAGCACGATCGCCCCCTGCGTCGCGCCGTTGCCCGCGTCGAGCATCTCCACCTGCAGATCGCGAACTTCGCCGTCGGTCAGCTCGGCGTCGCGGACGACCTTCGCGAGCGCTGTCTCCGAGCGCCCGACGAGCACGAGCGCCAGCTCGCCGACCTCCGCGGTGCGTGTGCCCTCGACGAGCTTCGTGGTGATCGTGGGCAGCACGATCGTCTCCACCGCGTCGCCGAGCGCTGCCGGGCCGACGAGCCGGAAGCTCGACACCTGCCACGCCGACGTGCCGGCCTGCCGGCCCACGACCTTGCCGCTGGCCTTGCCGTGCGTGACCGCCGTGGGCTGCCACTTCACCTCGACCATGAACGGGCGCTTGCCCGGCTTGCGCTTCGACAGGGCCGGCAGCTTCAGCTCGGTGATGTGGGCGCCGACGAAATCCATGCGCCGCTTCGCCGAGCGGTTCTCGACGATCGTGAGCGTGCCGTCCTTGGGCTCGAAGCGGCCCTTCGCGGCGGCGCGCAGCCACTCGAGCACGGCGCTGTCGCCCGCGATCGCATGCCTGGCGCGGAACGGCGCCGCGCCCTCGCGCCTCGCCGGCGCCTCGACGTCGTCGACCCACACCTCGGCTGCGCCGCCCAGCTCGAGCAACGCCGAGCTGCCCGGCGCTTCGGACTCCGCACGCGCGCCGGGGATCGTGACGACGAACGCGCCGAGCGTCGCGAGGCCGAGCATGAAGTCACGCCGGCAGGGAGCCGGGCGGATGCGGAGCGCCATACGAGGAGGTAGACGCCGGGGTAGGCGTTCCGATCACTCGGAGCTCGTAGCTGCGCGTTCAGGCCGGGGCGAGCGGCAGCTGGTCGATCTCGACGGTGCTGGTGGTCATCAGCTTGTGGATCGGGCAGCGCGCGACCATCGCGTGCAGCTTCTCCTTCTCGTCCTGCGAGAGCCCACCCTCGAAGGTGAGCCGCACCGTGAGCCGATACGTGCCCGTGCGCTCCTTGGAGTCGTCGCGCGCGACCTCGACCTTCACGCGCTCGAGCGCGAAGCCGCGTTGCTTCGCGACGACGCACGCAGTGAGCGCCTTGCAGGTGGCGAGCGCGCCGTCGAAGTAGTCGTGGGGACCCGGTGCGGAGGCTTGCCCGCCGAGCTCCACGCTGACGTCGGCGTGCAGCGTGTGCGCGTCGATCGACACGACCTGGCGGAAGGCCCCCGACGACTCGGTCTGCGCTGTGATCATCGCGCCGAGCATGCCACCGTTCGTGGGTCGCTCGACGCCGGTGCCGCGATCACGGCACTGCGGCCGGTCGGTGCAGCAGCGCCGCGATGAACGCGTCGACGTCGACGACCGGCGCAGCGCCACCCGCGAGCCTCGCCGAGGTGGCGAGCTGCAGGTCGGCGCGGAGCCGAGGATCGGCCTCGGGATCGGCGAGCAGGCGGACGGGATCGCGACGATGATCGGCGAGGAGCGCCGGGGGTTCGGAATGCGGACGGGGTGCCATCGAGAACGCGTGCAGCGTGGGCGCGCTCCGTCACGACTCGGCGCACCGCGGCTCTTCATGGTGTGACGTCTTCGCCACGGCAAGCCGATCGCGCGCGGTGCGGCGTGAGCTGACCGACGGCGCGACGATCGACGCCACGTTCATCACGACCGGATGGTCAGCGCGCCGAGGTCGCGGGCACGAAGACCTCGCGCACGAACGCGTCGATGTCGCGTGCGGGATGACCCGTGAGCTGCGGCACCGCGTCGGTGACGGCGTCGCCCCAGCCGCTCGCGTAGGCGCGCGCGTAGTCGCCGACGAGCTGCACGGTCCACGGATCCGCCCCCATGCCGCGCACCGCGTCGCTGACCTGCTCGGGCGTCACGGGCACGTACGTGATCGTCCGGCCGAGCGCGCGCCCGAGTGCGGCGGCGACCTCGTGGTAGTCGATGCTGCGCGGACCGGTGAGCTCGAGCGCCTGCCCGTCGAAGCGATCGCTCGTGGCCGCGGCGAACAGCGCGTCGACCACGTCGCGAGTGTCGATGAACCCGACCTTCGCGGCGCCGGTGCCCTGGTAGAGCTGGCCCTGCCCGAGCACCGTCTGCGCGCTCCACAGCAGGTTCTGGAAGAACGCCGCGGGCCGCAGGAAGACGTAGGTGAGCCCCGACGCGCGGATCTCCGCCTCGGTGCGCCCGTGTTGGCGCGTGTTGTCGGTGGGACCCTCGGGGTCGGCCTTGATCGCGGAGAGTCGCACCAGCTTGCGCACGCCGGCCTCGCGCGCGGCCGTGATCGCGGCGTGGGCCTGCTCGGACGCGTGTGCACCCGCGGCGGTCACGAGCACGAGCGTGTCGATGCCCTTCATCGCGGAGGCGAGCGAGGCCGCATCGCCGAAGTCGCCGCGCACGAGCTCGGCGTTGCCGATCGTACCGGCCTTCTCCGGATCGCGGACGAGCGCACGCACGCGCAGCGACGGGTCGGCCGCGAGTCGCGTGGTGAGGGGACGGCCGATGGTGCCGGTGGCACCGGTGACGAGGATCGTGTTGCGCTCTGCCATGTCGCGGTAAGGTTGGGCGCGGATCGGGAAGCGCACTAGTCCGCGAGAATCGCAAGGACTGTTGCTCTGCGCGCAAAGGTGCCATCGCGATGGACGGAGACCTCAACGACGCCCGCTTCTTCACCCAGGTGGTCGAGCACGAGAGCTTCTCGGCCGTTGCACGCAAGGCCGGCGTGCCGGTGTCGACGGTGAGCCGTCGCATCGCACGGCTCGAGGCGCGGCTCGGCATCCGGCTGCTCGCCCGCACGACGCGGAAGCTCGCGCTCACCGACGCGGGCCGCATCTACCATGGACATGCGTTGCGTGCGGTCGAGGAGCTCGACGCCGCGGAGCGCACGGTGCATGCGCTGGGCACCGGACCGCGTGGGCGCGTGCGCATCACGACGCCTCTCGGCATCGCGAAGATGATCTGGCCGGTCGTCGCCGAGTTCCTCGAAACGTGGCCCGAGGTGCGCATCGAGCTCGACGCGCGCGATCGACTCGTCGATCTGGTCGACGAGGGCTACGACATCGCGGTGCGTACCGGCACGCTGCCGGATTCGTCGCTGGTCGCGCGCAAGGTCGGTGAATCGACGCGTCAGCTCTATGCGAGCCCGCGCTACCTCGAGCAGCGCGGGCGCCTGCGCACCGTGGCCGAGCTGGCCGAGCACGAGCACGTCGTGCTCGGCAGCGGCAGCGAGCGCACGACCTGGACGCTGCAGCACCGCGGCAAGCCGGTGCGCGTCACGGTGCGGGGCCGCGTGAAGGTCAGCGAGATGGGGCTGGCGGTGCAGGCCTGCGTCGACGGCTGTGGCGTCGCGCTCCTGCCCGCGAACCTCGCGGCGCCCCACGTGCGCGCGGATCGGCTGCGGCGCGTGTTGACGACCGTGGATGCCGGGCGCACGCCGATCTGGCTCGTGCAGCCGAGCGGCCGCAGTCAGCCACAGGCGGTGCGTGCGTTCGCCGAGCACCTGGTGCAGCGGATGCCGCAGCTGATCCCGGGTTAGCGATACGGATCGCTCGCGCCGCGACGCACGTCGTTCGCGACGATCGCCGCGGAGATCGCGAGCGCGCGATCGAGGGCCGCGATCGGGCCGAGGATGTGCGCGCGCGTGTGCACACGCTGCAGCCGATGATCGAAGGGCACACCGGGACAGCGCTCGCGCACGGTCTGCACGACGCGCTCGAAGTTCGCGCGGCGCGACGGCAGCACGCCGGCGCCCAGCGAGCGGTAGTCCAGGCGGTCCTCGCCGAGCACGATCGCGTGGTCCCCGGCGACCACGAAGAGCAGCTGCTCCTCGCCGGTGCTCACCGTGACCTCCTCGCGCACGAGCAGCGGCTGCACGAGCGCGTCGGCGAGGCGATGGACGCTGCTCGCGGGCACGAGCGGGCTGTGCGGGGCCGCGCGCGCGATGCTCCCGGCGACGATCGCTTCGACGTCGAGCCAGGCGATTGCGCTCGTCGTCTGCAGCACCGCCGTGATCGCGAGCGCATTCGGGGCGAGCTCGAACGTGCGCGCGGTGAAGAGCGATCCGAACGGTGCACGCGCGTCGAGCAAGTGCGCGTCGAAGCCGTGCTGCACGAGCACCGCCACGGCCTCGCGCGCAGGCGCCGGCTCGCGCGTCGCCGCGAGCACGACCGGGTCGCCACCGACGAGCGCGAGCCGGCTGCGCACCTCGGTGAGCGAGCGTCCGAGCAGCGGCGCCACGGTCCCGCATGCGGCCTGCGCATCGCCGCACGTCCGGCCGAGCACGACCGCATGCATGCACACCAGGCTACCGGGATCGCGGGCGTCCGTCTGCGCGGACGCTGGCGGGCCCGTGCTACGCTGCCCGGCGATGGGCGACGTCGAAGAAGTCCGGGGCAAGCTCGCGGTGATCCGCTTCGAGGGCAAGCGCTGCGTGCACTCGCGCAACTGCGTGCTCGGGCGCCCCGACGTGTTCGTGCCCAACGTGAAGGGCGAGTGGATCCATCCCGACGCGGCGTCGCCCGAGGCGGTCGCCGAGCTCGCGCACAACTGTCCGTCGGGGGCGATCCGCTACGAGCGACTCGACGGCGGCGCGCAGGAGTCGGCGCCGATCGTGAACACGGTGCGCGTGCGCGAGAACGGGCCGCTCGCGGTGAATGCCGAGCTCGTGATCGACGGCGCCACCGTGGGCTTCCGCGCGACCTTGTGCCGCTGCGGGGCGTCGCAGAACAAGCCGTTCTGCGACGGCAGCCACACGGCGGCCGGGTTCGCCGCGACCGGCGAGCCGACGACGGTGGACTCGACCGCACTGGCATCGCGCGACGGCGCGCTGGC
The DNA here is from genome assembly GCA_964519175.1 of uncultured Nannocystaceae bacterium. Classification (GTDB taxonomy): domain Bacteria; phylum Myxococcota_A; class Polyangia; order Nannocystales; family Nannocystaceae; genus Xiheibacterium. The sequence goes on along the minus strand of CAZFKC010000125.1, from coordinate 15,501 downwards.
GATCACGCCTGCGAAGGACGGGCCGCTCTTGGTCACCGGCAACCTCGAGCTCGTGTCGGGCACCGGGCGCACGATCAACCGCGTCGTGAAGGTCGCGCTGTGCCGCTGCGGCGGCTCGGCGAACAAGCCCTACTGCGACGGCACCCACAAGACGAACGGGTTCCGCTCGAGCTAGCGATCGGAATTTGCGAGCGCACTCCGCTCGCAAGGCGGACCTCGGGCGGTCGCATGTCGCAAGCGTCGCGCACACGCCGGCGCGAAAACCTGGCAGCCTGGTCGGAGCATCGCGCGCTCGCAGCTCGCATGAACGACGCGCCCGACGATACGCAGATGATCGATCAGCAGCTCGCGGCGGGGCGGCCCCGCTTCGGTGCGCTCGACGAGCTGCGCTCGCGCGTGCTCGCGGGCATCGCGTCGCGTGGGCCTCGCAAGGTCGGACGCTACCTGCTCGGTCGTGCGATCGGCTCCGGAGCGTTCGGCACCGTCTACGAAGCCGACGATCCCGAGCTGCGGCGCAAGGTCGCGATCAAGCTGTTCACCGCGAGCGCGCCGCACGAGGTGCAACGCGTGCTCCGCGAGGCTCGCATGCTCGCCACCGTGTCGTCGCCGAACGTGGTGTCCGTGTTCGAGGTCGGCGCGCTCTCGGGTCCGCTCGGCGCGCCGTACCTCGTGATGGAGCTCGTCGAGGGCCCGACGATGCGCGCATGGCTGGCGACGGAGCGCCGGCCGTGGCGCGAGGTCGTCGAGCTCGGGCTCGCAGCCGCGCGTGGGCTGTGGGCCGCGCACCAGCGCGGCGTCGTGCACCGCGACTTCAAGCCCGACAACGTGATCCTCGCCACCGACGGACGTCCGCGCGTCGTCGACTTCGGGCTCGCGCGGGCCGTCGATCAATACGAGGCCGCGCCGACGCTCGTGCCGGGCGAGGAGGATCCGACGCTCACTCCCGCCGGCAGCGTGCTCGGCACGCCCGCGTACATGGCCCCCGAAGCGTTCGTGTCGCCGTGCACGCCGCGCTCCGATCAGTACAGCCTGTGCGTGACCTTGTTCGAGGGCTTGTTCGGCACCCGCCCCTTCGCGGCGCGCACCACCGAGGAGCTCATGCGTCGCGTCGCCCACGAGGAGCCCAGCGTGCCGCGCGGTCGCAACGGTGTGCCCTCTGCAATCGTCGCGGCGGTGATGCAGGGTCTGCGTCGCGATCCGTCCGCGCGCCATTCCGACGTCGGCGAGCTCGTCGCTGCGCTCGAGCGCGGGCGCTCGCGCGGGCTCGGTGGCCCCGCGACGTGGGTCGGCGGCGCGGTGCTGGTGGGTGCGCTCGGGCTGGTCGCGTTCGAGTCGCGCACCCCGAGCTGCACGAGCGACACGTCGGTGTGGTCGCGGCTGTCGCTCGACGACGCCGCGCTCGGGGCCTCGGCCGCCGCCTACCAGAAGCGCTGGCAGGACACCGAGCGCGAGCTGTGCGACGCGAACGGGGGCAAGCCGATCGCCGAGCCGCGCCGTCACTGCCTCGATCGTCGGCTCGAGGAGGTCGCCGCGGTCGCCGAGGTGCTCGCGACGCTCGACACACCCGCGCGCGCACAGCTCAGCGATCCGTTCGGTGCCCTGCCGGCACCGGAGCGCTGCTCCAGCGAGACGCCACGCGCGGATCAGGCCCACGTCCCGTTCGATCGCGCCGCCGTTGCACGCATCGAGTCGTCGCTCGCCCATGTGCGTGCGCGGACGATCACGCGCCAGCCCTCCGAGGGGCTCGCACTGTCGACCGATCTGCTCGCGGCCGCGCGCGGGCTCGGCCATCCCCCACTGCTGATCGAGGTCGCATACGCGCACGCGCGCCTGCTGCTGCTCGCCGGGCTCTATCGCGAGGCCGCGACCGCGTTCGAGGAGAACTTCCACACCGCCGAGGTCGCGGGGCTCGATGCCGAGGCTGCCGACGCCGCGAGCGAGCTGTTGCGACTCTACGGCTACTTCATCGACGATCCCCGCGCTGCACGGCTGTGGGCCGAGCATGCCGAGGCCTCGTTCGCACGCGCGGGTACCGATCCGAAGCGGCACGGTGTGTTCGCCGAGGGCAAGGCCAGCGTCGCGGAGCGAGCGGGCGATCTCGCCGGCGCCGCAGTGTTGCTCGAGGAAGCGATCGCGGCGGCGACCGCCGACGGCGAGCAGCACGACGGGATGACCGGCGGGCTCTACAACCATCTCGGCGTCGTGCTGCTGCAGCTCGGGCGCACCACGGAGGCCATCGACGCCTTCGAGACCGCGCTCGCGATCTTCGAGGCGCAGCAGGGTATCGGCAGCCGCGCGTCGGCGCTGAGCAACCTGGGTGCTGCGCTGATGGCACTGCAGCGCAACGACGAAGCGCTGGTGCGGGTGCGCGAGGCGCTCGAGATCCGCGAGCGAGTGCTCGACGACGATCACTTGGATCTGGCGGCGAGCCGCGGCAACATGGCGGACGTGCTCGAGCGGCTCGGACGCGTCGACGAGGCCGCGCGCTACATCGATCCGGCGCTCGCGTCGTTCGTCCGGCGTGTCGGTGACGAGCACCCGTACGTCGCGATCGGCCTCGAGATCCGCGGACGCATCCGGGGCCACGGCGATGCCGCCGCGCGCCGCGAGGCCCTCGCCGACTATCGCCGTGCCGCGCAGATCTTCGCGAGCTCGGGTCCCGCCCACGCCGAGGAGGTCGGCGAGCTGCAGGCCACGATCGCCGCGCTCGCAGCCGAGGTGGAGCAGTGACCGACGAAGCGCTGCTCGCGGCATGGCGCGGCGGAGATGCCGAGGCTGGCCACGCGCTCGTCGAGCGTCACCTCGAGGCCGTGCATCGCTTCTTCTCGAACAAGGTGCAGCACAGCACCGACGATCTCGTGCAGAAGACGTTCCTCGCGTGCGTCGAGTCCGTCGACGACTTCGCCGGGCGCTCGAGCTTCCGCTCCTATCTGTTCGCGATCGCACGGCACGTGCTCTTCCACCACTGGCGCGAGCGACATCGCGAGCTCGACCCGCTCACCACGTCGACTGCCGGGCAGCTGCAGGTCGAGCACTCGCCGGCCGATCGCATCGCCGAGCGCGAGGAGCAGAAGCTGCTGCTGCGCTCGTTGCGGACGCTGCCGATCGAGCTGCAGACGCTGCTCGAGCTGGCGTACTGGGAGGGGCTCTCCGACCAGGAGCTCGCCGAGGTGATCGAGGTGCCCGCCGGCACCGTGAAGAGCCGGCTCCGCAAGGCTCGCGCCTTGCTCGAGCAACAGCTCGCCAGCCTCGCCGACAGCCCGGCGCTGCTCGAGTCGAGCCGCCTCACGCTCGAGGCGTGGGCGGCCGCGATCCGGGCGCGCAC
>CAZFKC010000125.1:4566-12076 GCA_964519175.1 uncultured Nannocystaceae bacterium | reverse complement strand
TCGAGTCGAGCCGCCTCACGCTCGAGGCGTGGGCGGCCGCGATCCGGGCGCGCACGGGCATCGAAGGCGACGGCCGGCGACGCTGAGGCGTCAGAGCCCGCCCTTGCCGTTCCACCAGATCGGCGTGCCCATGACGTCGAACATGATGAGCGCGCCCTGATCGTCGAGGCTCAGGTAGGCGCCGGGGTTGCCGTTCGTCTGCGTGTGCCACAGCGCGACCCCGGCGGCGGAGTACATCACGAGGTTGCCGTCGTCCTGCATGATGAGGGCGTTCGCCGGCTGGCCCACGGTGCCCGCGTTCCAGATCGCGATCGACGAGCCGTTCCAGTACTGCACGAGGTTGCCGTCGCTCTGCATCACGAGCGCGAAGCGGTTGTCGCAGGAGTACAGCGCCTGATCGAGACCGATGGCCTGGTTCGCGACCAGCAGTCCGCATCCACCCTGCGGCGGCTGAACCGGCGGCGGCTCGTCCGGCGGCGGCTCGTCCGGCGGCGGCGCGGGCGGATCACCTCCGCATGCGGTCGGGCTGGTCGTGTTCAGCAGATCGAACGGGTTGATGTCGTTCTCGTACTGGTTGGGCGAGACGTTGAAGTGCAGGTGCGGCGAGGCCGTGCCGGTGTGGCCCATGTACCCGATGAGCTGGCCGGCGACGACGTGATCGCCCTTCTTCACCACCGCGCTCTGCATGTGGCCGTAGTAGTAGTTCCAGCCGCACGCATCGCGGATCTTCACCCGCAGCCCCGACGTCGCCGACGGCGTGCTCGCGGCCGTGATCTCGCCGTCGGCGACCGCGACGAGCGGTGCGCCTTCGCGTGCGAACACGTCGATGCCGTTGTGGGTCTGCTTCGGATCCCAGTCCGAGTTCGCGTGCTGGTCGGGACAGCTCACCGGACACCCACCCGGACCCCCGCACGAGCTGTCGTAGCCGATGTTGTGCGCCTCGCCGACCGGGAACACGCTCATCGTCGGGCCGCAGGTCACGCTGCTGTTCGGCGTCTCGTCGACGTCGAGCTCGGCCTCGTCGTCCTCGTCGACCTCGAACGGCTCGCCGTCGTCGTCGAGCCCCGAGTAGCAGCCGGGCGCCGCCACCAACGCGCCCGCGATGCCGAGCATGCCGATCGCGTGACCCCACCCACCGAATCCACGCGCGCTGTCACTGTCGCTCCGTCGAGTCATCGTGTGCCTCCCCATTCGCGGGGACGGTAGTGACGTGGACGGAGGCCGAGTTTAAGGCGTTCGTGCGAAAAGCGACGAGCCGGCTCAGCCGTAGCCGAGCAGCCGGCCGACCTGGAACACCAGCAGCGCTGCGACGTAGGCCAGCGCCGTCATCGACACGAACATGAAGGCCGGCCACTTCCACGAGCGCGTCTCTCGGCGCACGACCGCGAGCGTCGACATGCACTGGCACGCGTAGACGAAGAACACCATGAGCGCGAGCCCGGAGAGTGCGCTGTGCCTGCGCTTGCCCGTCTCGGGATCGACGTCCTCGCGGATCGCCGCGCGCAGCTCCTTGGGATCGTCGTCGTCGGCCTCGAGCCCGTAGACGAGCCCGAGCGTGCCGACCAGCACCTCGCGCGCCGCGAAGCTGCCGATGATGCCGACGCCCATGCGCCAGTCCTGCCCGATGGGCTCCCACACGGGCTCGAGCACCTGCGCCGCGCGACCGCCGTAGCTCTTCGAGATGTCGGTGCCGCCTTCTCCGCCCGCACCGGTGTCCGCGCGCGGGAACGAGAGCAGCGCCCACAGCACGATCGTCAGCGTGAGGATCACCGTGCCGGCGTTCTTCACGAAGTCCATCGTGCGGTCGTAGACGACGAGCAACGTGTTGCGCACGCGCGGCAGGCGATACGGCGGCAGCTCGAGCACGAGCGGCGGCGTGGGGCTCTTCAGGATCGTGCGCTTGTAGATCATGCCCATCGCGAGCGCGGAGATCGTGGAGAGCGCATACATGGCCAGCATCACGCCGCCGCGCTCGAGGTCCGCGGAGAAGCCGGTGGCCTCGCCGACGAACAGCGCACCGATCACGAGGCTGTAGATCGGCAGGCGTGCCGAGCAGCTCATGAACGGGATCATCAGGATCGTGACCAGGCGATCGCGCTTGCTCGCGATCGTGCGGGTGCCGAGGATCGCCGGGATCGCGCACGCATAGCCGGAGAGCAACGGGATGAACGCGCGGCCGTGCAGGCCGAGCCGCGCCATGATGCGGTCCATCAGGAAGGCCGCGCGCGCGAGGTAGCCGCTGTCCTCGAGCAGGCCGATGAACAGGAACAGGAGCGCGATCTGGGGCACGAACACGAGCACCGCACCGACGCCGGCGATGACGCCCTTGCTGAGCAGATCGGTGAGCAGCCCGGGCCCGAGCGCCTCCTCGACCACGCCGCCGAGCGCACCGAACGCCCCGTCGATCGCGTCCATCAACGGTGCGGCCCACGTGAAGATCGAGACGAACACCGTCGCCATCACGAGCGCGAACACGCCGAGCCCCCACACGCGGTGGGTGAGCACGCGGTCGAGCTGCTGCGAGCGGATCATCGCCGGCGCAGGCTCGCGGGCCGCGGCGTTGCGCAGGGTCGGCGCGATGACGGCGAGGATGCGATCGACCTCGCGGTAGCGGAGCTCGACCAGCACATGCGCGGCACGGGCGAGCGTGCTCGCGTCGAGCCGGGCGAGCGCGGCGAGCTCGACCTCGGTCGCGCCGGCCTCGACGGCGGCGCCGGCCGCCGCGGTGCACACGAGCCAGCGCGCGCGCGCGTCGTCACCACCGAGCTCCGCGAGCACGTTCGCGAGCTCGTCGTCGTCGCCGAGCGCGAGCAGCCGCGGCGTCGTGGCGCGCTGGTCGACCGCAGCGATCGCGGCGACGAGCTCGCGAGCCCCGAGCCCCGTGCGCGCCGCGGTGGCGACCACCGGTACACCGAGCTCGCGCTGCAGCTGCTGCGGCTCGACGGGGAGGCCGAGCTCGCGCGCGGTGTCGGTCATGTTGAGCGCGACCACCATCGGCAGCCCCAGCTCGCGCACCTGCAGCGCGAGGTAGAGGTTGCGCGCGAGGTTCGTCGCATCGAGCACGAGCGCGACGGCGTGGGGCGCATCTTCACCGAGGCCGGCGAGCGCACGGAACGCCACGGCCTCGTCCTCGGAGGTCGCGGTGAGGCTGTAGCAGCCGGGCAGATCGACGAGCTCGATCGGTCGCGTCGCACCGTGGCGCTCGCCGACGCGGCCACTGCGGCGCTCGACGGTGACCCCCGCATAGTTGCCGACCTGGTGCCGTGCACCGGTGAGCTCGTTGAACAGGCTCGTCTTGCCGACGTTCGGATTGCCGGCGAGGGCGACCCGCAGGACGCTGCCGGGTGCGCTCACGCCACGCGGACCCGCGCCGCTTCGGCCCGGCGCAGCGAGAGGTGATAGCCGCGCAGCTCGAGCTGCAGCGGATCGCCGAACGGCGCGCGCTTGACCAGGCGGACCAGCGTTCCGGGCACGAACCCGAGCTCGGCGAGACGCACCGCCAATGCGCCTTCGCCTTCGATCTCGACCACGCGCGCAGCCTCGTCGATCTCGAGCGAATCGAGCGCCCGCACGCTCTGCGACCGGCTCACGCGACCAGCATCCGGGCTGCCCGCTGCCGGGTCAAGTGTTACCCTGCGCGCTCGCACATGGAATACCGCACGCTCGGCAACAGCGGCCTGCGCGTCTCGACGCTCTGCCTCGGGACCATGACCTTCGGCGAGGCCGACGAGAGCTCGTTCATGCACAAGGTCGGCTGCGACGAGGAGACGTCGCACGCGATCATGAACCGGGCACTCGATGGCGGCGTGAACTTCTTCGACACCGCCGACGTGTACGGGCAGGACGGGCTCACCGAGCGTCTGATCGGGCGCTGGTTCGAGAAGGACAAGCGGCGCGACGAGGTCGTGCTCGCCACCAAGTTCCGGTTTCGCATGGCCAAGGGCCCGAACGGCTCGGGCGCGTCGCGCATCCGCGTGATGCGGGCGTGCGAGGACAGCCTGCGCCGGCTCAAGACCGATCGCATCGATCTCTACCAAGTGCACATGCAGGACGTCGACACGCCCGAGGAAGAGACGCTGCGCGCGCTCGACGACCTCGTGCGTCAGGGCAAGGTGCTCTACATCGGCGCGAGCAACTACGCGGCGTATCGGCTCGCCGACAGCGTGTGGACCAGCCGCCTGCACCACCTCGTGCGCTTCGTGTCGCTGCAGGCGCAGTACAGCATGGTGGCGCGGGAGATCGAGCGCGAGCACATTCCGCTGTGTCGCGAGCACGGGCTCGGTGTGCTGCCGTGGTCGCCGCTCGCCGCGGGCCTCCTGTCCGGCAAGTACCGCGGAACGCAGAAGCCCCCGACGGGCACGCGACTCGACCAGTGGAAGGATCGCTGGGGCCGGCTCGACCAGGAGCGCAACTGGAAGATCGTCGATGCGCTCGTGATGGTCGCCGCCGAGCTCGGCGCGACGCCGGCTCAGGTCGCGCTCGCGTGGCTGCTGCGCAAGCCCGCGGTCGTCTCGGTGATCTTCGGCGCGCGCAGCCTCGCGCAGCTCGACGACAACCTCGAGACCACGAACGTGTCGCTGCCCGAGGCGATGCTGCGCAAGCTCGACGAAGTCTCCACGATCGACTTCGGCTATCCCTACGATTTCATGGCGCGGATCCAGGGCCGTTGGTGACGAGCGCGGACGCGGCCCGGTTACCGATCGAGACGATCGTGCCCGAGCTGGCGGCTCGCCTCGCTGCCGGCCAGGATCTCGTGCTGCAGGCCGAGCCCGGCGCCGGCAAGACCACGCGCGTACCGGTCGTGATGCTCGACGCGGGGCTGGCCGAAGCGGGCGAGATCTGGGTCGCGCAGCCGCGGCGCATCGCGGCGCGCATGGCGGCCGCACGCGTCGCTGCGATGCTCGGCGAGCGCGTCGGCGAGCGCGTCGGCTACCAGGTCCGCTTCGACACGCAGGCCTCGGCGCGCACGCGGCTGCGCTTCGTGACGGAGGGGATCCTCGCGCGTCGGCTCGTGGATGCACCCGAGCTGCCCGGCGTCGCGGCGGTGGTGTTCGACGAGTTCCACGAGCGCCACCTCGACGCCGATCTCGCGCTCGCGCTCGTGCGCGCGCTGCAGCAGCGGGCGCGACCCGAGCTGCGGATCGGCGTGATGTCGGCGACGCTCGACGTCGATCCGGTGGCGCGCTGGCTCGGCGTCGCACCGCTGCGCTGCGCGGGGCGAGCGTTCCCGATCGCGATCGAGTACGCGGGCACGAGCGACAAGCCGCTCGCGCAGCAGGTCGCGGGCGCGCTGCGCATGCTCGGTGAGCGCGAGCTCGGCAGTGGTGTGCTCGTGTTCCTGCCCGGCGCCAAGGAGATCCGCGAGGCCGAGGAAGCCTGTGCTCCGCTCGCGGCGCGGCTCGGGCTCGACGTGCACGTGCTGCACGGCGAGCTGCCGGCCGAGGCCCAGGATCGCGCGGTGCGGCCGGGGCCGCGGCCGAAGCTCGTGCTGTCGACGAACGTCGCGGAGACCTCGATCACGATCGAGGGCATCGCGGCGGTGATCGACAGCGGCCTGTCGCGGCAGGCGTCGCACGATCCGTGGACGGGGCTCTCGTCGCTGGTGCTCGCGAAGATCTCGAAGGCGTCGGCGGAGCAGCGCGCGGGGCGAGCCGGTCGCACGCGCGCCGGCACGTGCGTGCGGCTGTATGCGCAGCACGACTTCGAGCGGCGGCCGGCGTTCGATCTGCCCGAGCTCGCGCGGCTCGATCTCGCCAGCGCGGCGCTCACGATCCGGGCGGCGGGGCTGCAGTCGTTCGGCGCGCTGCCGTGGCTCGAGGCGCCGCCCGAGGCCGCGACGCGCGGCGCCGACGAGCTGCTCGTTCGGCTCGGTGCGCTCGACGAGCACGGCGCGCTCACGCGGCGTGGGCGGGCGCTGCTGCGCTATCCGGTGCATCCCCGGCTCGCGCGGCTGCTCGATGCGGGGCGCGAGCTCGGGGTCCCGCGGCTCGCTGCCGGTGCGGCGGCGCTGTTGTCGGAGCGATCGATCCGTCGCGGCGGTCCGCATCGGATGGGGCGCTCGCAGATCGCGGCGAGCTCCGACGTCGCGATCGATCTCGACGATCTCGAGTCGTTCGCGCGCGAGCCGGGTCGCGCGGGCATGCTCGGGCTCGATGCGGGTGCGTGCCGTACGGCGCTGCAGGTGCGCAAGCAGCTGCAGCAGCTCGTCGGTGGCAGCGACACGGCCGACGTGCCCGACGATGCGCTCGACATGGCGCTGCTGGCCGCGTTCCCCGATCGCGTGGCGGCGGTGCGCACGAGCGGCAAGCAGCGCAAGCTCGCGTTCGCCGGCGGTGGGCAGGCCGAGCTCGCCGAGGACTCGGTGGTGCACGACGCGAAGCTGGTGGTCGCGCTCACTGCCGAGCAGCGCCGCGAGGGCAGCAGCGGTGCGCGCGTGCTCGTGCGCAGCGCGGCGAAGGTCGAGCCCGAGTGGTTGATGGAGCTCGACGCCGATCGCCTCGACGAGCGTCGGGTGGCGATGTTCGATGCGGAGCGCGAGCGCGTCGACGCGGCGATCGAGACCCGCTGGGACGGGCTGTTGCTGGAGTCGCGCGTCGATCCGCGCGCGAGCGACGAGACGACGGCCGCGCTGCTGGAGGCGGCACGCGCACGTGGGCCGGCCGCGTTCGCCGAGGAGCCCGAGGCGATCACGCAGCTGGTGCTGCGCAGCACGTTCGTCGCGAAGCACGACCCGGCCGTGCCGCGCATCGACGAGGCGGCGGTCGATGCGGCGCTGGCGGAGGCGTGCGTGGGCAAGAAGAGCTTCGCGGAGCTGCGCCGTGCGGATCTGCCGGCGCTACTCCTCGCGCAGCTCGGTGGTCAGCGCGATCGCTTCGAGAAGCTCGCGCCGGCGCACGTCGGGCTCGCGGGCGGCCGTCGTCTGCGGGTGCACTACGAGGTCGATCGCGGGCCGTGGATCGAGTCGCGGCTGCAGGATTTCTTCGGCACGGTCGTGGGCCCGAGCGTCGCGGGCGGCCGCGAGCCGCTCGCGATCCACCTGCTCGCGCCGAACCAGCGCGCGGTGCAGATCACCACCGACCTCGCGGGCTTCTGGACGAAGCACTATCCCGAGCTGCGCCGCGCGTTGATGCGCCGCTACCCGAAGCACGACTGGCCCGAGGATCCCGCGCACGCGAAACCACCGGCGCCCCGACCTCCGCGCCGCTGAGCGCGTCCAACGCGGCGCGCGCACGACAGGTGCCGACGCTCGGGTTTCCGCGGAGGGGAAATCCGCGGCCTCCGAGACGCTCGGAGGCCTCGGGCTTCCCTGCCCGTGCAGCTCGAGCGCTCCGAGTCCGCCGAATCCGCCGCTGCACGCCCGAGTTTCCCGCTGCGGGAAACTCGGCGATGCGGGGGGCAACGCGGGCGCCGCGAGCTTCCCCCACGCGGAAACTCGCGGGCGCGTCGAGGCGCACCACGGCAGCATGCATCGCCCCCGCGGGCGTCACGGGAAGATCGTGATCGTCGTGAA
>CAZFKC010000125.1:0-4466 GCA_964519175.1 uncultured Nannocystaceae bacterium | reverse complement strand
ACGGCAGCATGCATCGCCCCCGCGGGCGTCACGGGAAGATCGTGATCGTCGTGAAGCAGCCGTCGACCAGCTTGAGCTTCACGCGCCAGCCCTTGTCGAGCGCCGCGAGCAGCTCCGGGTGATCGGCCATCTTCGTCGCGCCGCAGGGCCTCGGCGCGTGCAACGGCTCGTTGCCGTACGGCTGCAGGCCGATCCCGGTCAGCACGCCGTCCGCGTTCACGGCGACCGACGTGACCCTGCCTTCGAGCGAGGTGCCATCCTTCGGTGCAGCGAGCGACGGTGACGGCACTGCGACGGCGGCTGCGAGCAATACGGCGAACGCGGTGATCCTGAAGCGCATGGGCATGGTCTCCAGGCGAGGAGTACCCCCGCGCCGCCGAGCGTTCCCGCGGCCTCAGAGGTGCTCGAGCGCGAACTTCACCGCCTCGATGATCGTGTACTGCGACGGGTCCACGAGTTGTGCGTAGGACGGCGGCGTCTCGACGCCCTCGGAGTGCCAGCGCACGATCCCGCGCGCGTCGAGCAGCACGATCGCCGGACTCTGCCCGAGGTTGTCGAGCACGTGGAAGTCGCGCTCGATGCCGAGATCGCGCGCCGGATCGTGCTCGCTCGGATCCGGTGTGCGGTACATCGGCAAGAGCGGCAGCCGTGTCGCCGACTCGTCGCGGATCGCCCACGCGTCGGCCCACGCGCGCAGCTCGTCCTCGTCCATCAGCGCGCGCTTGCTGCCGGAGAACGGCACGTGCGCGAACACGACGTGCACACCCGCAGCCGCGAGATCCGCCTGCGCCTTCTGCAGCACCTGCATGAACGACACCGCCGCCGCTTCCTCCACACGATCGCCGCGATCCCAGTACACCACGAGCCGCTTGCTGCCCCAGAGCGTGCGGCCGTCGATCACCGCGCCGTCTTGCGCGACGAGCTGCACGACCGGGCTCGAATGGCCGAACATCCGCCGTCGCGCCCAGTCCGGCGCCGCATCCAGCTCCGCCGCGCCGACGGCCATCAACGGTGGGACGCCGCGCAGCGGTGCGAGGTCGGTGCGCGGGTGCGCGACGAGCTCGACGTCGCGCGGGCACTCATCGGTCCGCGATCGCACGCGCAGCACGTGCGCCGCGCCGTCGAAGATCTGCGCGGCGTCGAGCTCGGCGCTCGTGCCGATCGCCTTGCCATCGACCGCCTGGATCAGATCACCGCGGACGAGCTCGTCGCAGCCGCGCTCGCACCCGACGTCGTCCACGACCCACACCCCGGCCAGCCCCGAGCCGGCGCCGCGCGGGCACACGTGTCCGCGATCGCCGGACGCCGCGCAGGCCACCGCCCCGAACAGCGCGCACAGGCGAGCCGCCCTCCACATGCCGAGCCAACGTGGGAGGCGCCGCGGCATTTCAGCGGGTCGAATCGGCCCTCACAGCGGCTGATAGAGCTGGATCAGATTGCCACACGTGTCCGAGAACACCGCGATCTTCACCGCGCCGAGCTCGGTCGCGTCCTGCGTGACCGCGACCCCGCGCTTGCGCAGTCGCGCGAGCTCGCCGTCGAGGTCGGCGGACTCGAACGCCGTCGCCGGAATGCCCTGCTCGAAGATCGCCTGCTGGAACGCCTTGCCCGCCGGGTTCGCGTTCGGCTCGAGCACCAGCTCGAGATCGTCGGGTCCCTCGGGCGACGTCACGGTGAGCCAGCGATACTCGCCGACCGGGATGTCGTTCTTCTTCTCGAAGCCGAGCACGTCCGTGTAGAACGCGAGCGCCTTCGCCTGGTCGTCGACCATGATGCTGACGAGCTTGATCCTCATGCGCGGCCAGCCTGCACCAACGCGACGCGCGGCGCTTCTCGGGAATTGCGGAGCGCACCCGCGGGCAGCCCCCACATGAGCCCGAGGCAGCCCGGCACCAGCGCCGGGGGCATCGTGCCGGGCACCTGCACCACGCGCCGACGCCACACCGAGGGCGGTGCACCGACCCGCTTCGCGAACAGCTCGCTGAAGCTGCCGAGGCTGGTGAACCCGACCTCCATGCACACCTCGGTGACCGAGTGCTCACCGAGCGCGAGCAATCGCTTCGCGTGCTCGATCCGCGCCGCGATCCGGAACTGGTGCGGCGTCATGCCGAACAGCGCGTCGAACTGACGGATGAAGTGCCACGGCGACAGTCGCAGCGAGCGCGCGATCTCGGCGACGGAGCGCGGGCGCTCGGTCGGCTCGGCGAGCAACGCCCGCGCCCGACACAACCGCTGCACCGTCGCGCGCGCGAGCAACACGGCTCGAGCCTAGCAGCCCCATCCGCCGTCGACGTCGATGACCTGGCCGGTGATCCAGTCCGCGCCCGCGCCGAGCAGGAAGGCGACGAGCGGTGCGATGTCGGCGGGCTCGCCGATGCGACCGAGCGCGCTCTCGGCGGCCGCGGCCGCGAGCACGTCGGTGGAGAGCGCCGCGGTCATGTCGGTGCGCACGAGCCCGGGCGCGACCGTGTTGACGCGGATCCGTCGCGGCCCGAGCTCGCGCGCCAGCGATCGCGTGGCGCCCTCGAGCCCGGCCTTCGCGGCCGAGTACGCCACGCGCCCGGCGAGCCCACGCCGCGCGAGGTTCGAGCCGACGATGACGATCGACGCCGGCCCGGCGATCACGCGCTCGCGCACGAGCTCGCCGACGAGTGCGAGCGGTGCGAACAGGTTGTCGCGCAGCTGCGACGCGAGCACCTGATCACCGCCCTCCGCCGCGAGCTCGCCGTGCGCGGTGGTGCCTGCGGCGAGCACTGCACCCACGAGCGGCGCCGTGGCTCCGTGCAGCTCGGCCACGAGGCCCTCGCGCTCCGCGGCATCGCCGAGGTCCGCACGCACGAGCCGTACGCGCTCCGGCAGCTCGCGCACGAGCGCGGCCGCAGCCGACTCGTCGCGGCGATAGACCCCGACGACGTCGTGGCCGAGCCGCACGAGCAGCCGCACGATCTCGCGACCGATGCCACGCGTCGCACCGGTGACCAGCACCGTTTCCGTCGCGCTCACGCGTCGGGCTCCGCGACGACGTCGATCTCGTCGCTGGGGATGAACGGCGGCGAGTCGCAGCAGAACAGGCTCGCGCGGCGATCGGTCGGGTTCTCGTACTCGTGCACGGCTCCGCGCGGCCACTCGCGCGGCTCGAACGGCGCGAGCTTCCGACCGTCCTGCACCAGCTCCCCCGTCACGAGCCACTCGAGCTCGCGCATGCGCTGGTGGTGGTGCAACGGGATCACCTGACCGGGATCGACGTGCAGCAGGTAGAGCCCGGCCTCGCGCGTCTCCAGCAACACCTCGACCTCGCCGAAACGCGCCGCTTCGTGTCGACGTGGGTAGTCGGCCGGCGTCCGCGAGACGCGGATTGCGGCCTGGCGTGCGCCGGGCAACGCGGTCGGCTTGCCGAGACGCAGCTCGACCTTCTCGATGCCGCCGTGCATCGCGAGCACCATCGCGGCGAGCTCCTCGGCCGCGTTTTCGAGCAACTTGTAGCGCCGGAATCGCACGAGTGCGACGAGCGCAGTGGTGAGCTCCGAGTAGTCGCACGTGTCCGCGATGCGGCCGCTGCGACCGGCGCGCGTCAGGTCGAGCTCGAGCGCGACGTCGACGACGAGCGGTTGCTCGCGTTCGCGCTCCTCGGCGCGGATACCGACGATGCACGCGAGCTCGAGGCTGTCGATCTCGATGCGGTCGCGCGCCATCGGCCTCTCGTCATACACGGCTCGTCGCCTCGACGCCATGACATCGATGTCATGCGCAGACCCGCTTTGCCGGGCCTCCAGGGCCATGGTAACGTAAGCTGCACCGCGCTCGTTTCCCGTCCATGTACGGGCCGTTCGCGGGCTGAATCCGCCCTACCGACCTGCGTCCAACGACCTCGTTCGCGTGTGCTCTGCTCGAGCACGGGACGCCCTTAGGAGACTTGATTCCCATGTCGAAGCCCTTGTCCCTCGCCTCGCTGTCCGCGTTGTTGCTCGCTGCCTGTGTCATCAACGCCGACGACGATGGTGACGGCGAGACCTCCGGCGTGAGCAGCAGTCAGACGGCGAGCACGAGCAACTCGACGAGCGCGAGCACGACGACCTCGACCACCGCGTCGACGACGAACGCGAGCACCGACACGAGCTCGAGCGAGAGCACGGCGGCCGACTCCTCGACCGCCGCCGACAGCACCGGCGCAGGCGCGTGTGGCTGGGGTGCAACGGGCGAGAAGACCACGCCGTTCGGCTACATCTGCGACGGCGATGGTGCGGATCCCGATGGCATGATCGAGATGGACTGCCCGGCCGCGGTCGACCTCGTCGAGGACGGCGAGTGTGGCGGTCGCATGGGCATCACGGGCGCCGGCTGCTGCGACGCGGCCGGCGACGTCTGGTACTGCGCCGACGACACCGAGACGCCGCGGCTGCATCGCCTCGATTGCTAGCAGGGTGCGGAAGAACGCGAAGCGTTCTTCCGGACACCCTGCTCCGTGC
>CAZFKC010000124.1:0-29003 GCA_964519175.1 uncultured Nannocystaceae bacterium | reverse complement strand
CTCAGTCCTCGGAGCCGCCGAGGCGGCGCAGCGCGGACGCGGGGTACAGCCCCACGAGCGCGCCGGTGCCCGGCCCGGGGCGGCCGTTGCGGATCTCGATGCTCGCGCAGCCGGCCTTCTTCAGCGAGCTGATCGGCTCGTCGGCCCCGACGAGGTAGGCGACGACGAGATCGAGGTTCGGCGCATGGCCGACGCACAGGATGTTGCTGTCGTGCTTGGCCCGCAGGATCTCCACGATGCGCGAGGGATCGGCCATCGGGATCAGCGCGTCGCTGGTCTCGAAGGCGATCTCGTCGCCGCCCAGCTCCTCACGGGCGATCTCCGCGGTCTGCTGCGCGCGCACGTAGGGGCTCGCGACGATGAGCACCGGCGCGATGTCGATGCGGCGCAGGCCCTTGGCCGCCGCGCGCGTGCGGGTCTTGCCCTTGTCGGTCAGGAAGCGCTCGGGATCGGTCGGACACGCCGGATCCGACGGGTCGATCGCGATGCCGTGGCGCAGGAGGTGGACCCACATTGGCGAAGCAAGCCTAGCGATGCGAGGCCGCCGCCGCGAGTCCTTTTTCGACGGTTCTGCTAACGTCCCGGCGCCCCATGGCGGAGGACCAACAGCTCGTCGCCGTCGATCTGGGCTCGAACAGCTTCCACATGGTGATCGCGCGGCTGACAGGCGGTCAGCTCACCATCATCGACCGGATGCGCGAGCGCGTGCAGCTCGCCGCCGGCCTCGACGAGAAGAACAACCTCGCCGCGGACGCGATCGACCGCGGGCTCGACTGCGTGCGCCGCTTCGGCGAGCGGCTGCAGGCGATCGACGGCGTGCAGGTCCGGGCCGTCGGCACGAACACGCTCCGCAAGGCCCGCAACGCCCGCACGTTCCTGAAGCAGGCCACCGCCGCGCTCGGCCATCCGGTCGAGGTCATCTCCGGGCGCGAGGAGGCGCGGCTCATCTATCTCGGCGTCGCGCACTCGATCGGCAGCGTCGGTCGCCGGCTCGTCGTCGACATCGGCGGCGGCAGCACGGAGCTCATCATCGGCGAGGGCTTCGACACGCGGCTCGCCGAGAGCTTGCACATGGGCTGCATCGGCCACACCGCGCGCTACTTCCCCGACGGCCGGCTGCGCCGCGAGTCGTTCCGCGAGGCCGTCACGGCCGCGCGCGTCGAGCTCGAGACGATCGAGCGGAACTTCCGCAAGACCGGCTGGGTCGCGGCGATCGGCAGCTCGGGCACGATCCTGGCCATCGACCAGATCGTGCGCGCGAACGGCTGGGGCGACGGCATCACCCGCGACGGGCTCCGCAGCCTGCGCGATGCGATGATCGATGCCGGGCGGATCTCCAAGCTCTCGCTGCCGGGCATGCCCGCCGATCGAGCGAGCGTGCTGCCCGGCGGCGTCGCGATCCTCGATGGCGTGTTCAAGATGCTGCAGATCGATCGCATGCACGCGTCGAGCGGTGCGCTGCGCGAGGGGCTGCTCTACGACACCATCGGCCGGCTCGAGCACGAGGACGTGCGCGAGCGCAGCATCGAGTGGATGTGCGAGCGTTATGCCGTCGACCGCGGGCAGTCGGCGCGCGTCGAGGCCACCGCGGTCGCGCTCTTCGATCGCGCGGCGGCGGCGTGGGAGCTGCACCACCCCGAGCTGCGGCTCCTGCTGGGCTGGGCCGCCCGTCTGCACGAGATCGGGCTGTCGCTCAGCTACTCCGGCTACCACAAGCACGGGGCCTACCTCGTCGCGAACTCGGACATGCCCGGGTTCTCGCGCGAGCAGCAGAGCTACCTCGCTGCGCTCATCGGCGCACATCGTCGCCGGCTGCGGCCCGAGCGGGTGGCCGAGCTGCGCGCGGTCGGCGGGGCGTCCGCGCTGCGCCTGGCCGTGCTCCTGCGGCTGGCCGCGACGCTCAACCGCGCGCGCGACCCCGAGGGCGGCAAGCTCCCCGAGCTCACGACCGCCGGCAACATCGTCGAGCTGGACTTCCCCAAGCAGTGGCTCGACGAGCACCCCATGACCGCCACGGATCTGCAGTACGAGCAGTCCTTCCTGGCCGCCACGGGGATTTCGCTCGTGGTCGCCTAGCCCGAACACGGATTCGCCGGGGCCCGTCCATGGCCCAGTTCGGCGGTTCGATGCCGAGATGGATGGTTGGCGCGCGAGACATTCGCGTGGGGCCTGGGGCACCGACATGGGTCCCGGCCTCCGCGCTCTCCTGAAGCACGGCCTCGACGTGCTGACGGTCGTGCTCGGCACGGTGCTGGCCTACGCGGTCCGCTTCGAGCGGATCCCCGAGGATCCCTTCATCGTGCAGATGGGCTTCCTCGTCGTCGCGCTCCCGCTCGTGCGCCTCGGCATGGGGCGCATGGCCGGTGCGCACCGCTCGAGCTGGCGCCTGTTCGGGCTGCCCGAGGCGATCGTGCTCGCGCGCACCGTCGCGCTCGTCAGCATGTTGCTGCTCCTCGCCCGCATCCTGCACCCGCGCATCGCACCGACGCAGACCGCGATCCCACTGTCCGTGATCGCGCTCGAGGGCTTCCTGACGCTGGTCGTGATGACCGCGGCTCGCGTCGGCGTGCGGCTGTTGCACGAGCACGCCGAGCGCAGCCAGCGTTCGCTGGGTGGCGACGGCGCGCCGCGCAAGGTGGTGCGTGCGCTGCTCGTCGGCGCCGGCCGTGCGGGGCGCATGACCGCGCGCGAGCTGAAGCAGTGCCCCGACGCGGGCTACGAGCCCGTGGGATTCCTCGACGACAGCCCCGAGCGCCACGGCCAGGAGATCGAGCACGTGCGCGTGCTCGGCAGCACCGCGCAGGCCGCCGAGCTCGCGCGCGCGACGAAGGCCGAAGCGCTCATCCTCACCATGCCCGCGGCGAGCGGCACGGAGATCCGCGGCGTCGTCGAGCGGTGCCGCGCGACCGGCCTGCCGATCCGCACCGTGCCCGGCCTGCACGAGCTGCTCGAGGGCAAGGGCGAGCTCACCCAGGTGCGCCCGCTGTGCATCGAGGACCTGCTCGGCCGCGCCGTGTTCGCGGTCGACGAGCTCGCGCTCGCGCGCGTGCGAGCGGCGGTCGCCGGCAAGCGCGTGCTCGTCACCGGCGCGGGCGGGAGCATCGGCTCCGAGCTCTGCCGTCAGCTCGCGCTGCTCGAGCCCGAGCGGCTCGTGTTGCTCGAGGCCTGCGAGAACAACCTGTTCGAGATCGACGCCGAGCTGCGTCCGCGGCTCGGCGACCGCCTCGCCGCGTGCCTCGTCGACATCCGCTCGCCCCGCGAGGTCGCGGAGGTGTTCGACGAGCACCGCCCGCACGTGGTGTTCCACGCCGCGGCGTTCAAGCACGTGCCGATGATGGAGTCGCACCCCGGCCGCGCGGTGCACAACAACGTCTACGGCACGCGCGTGCTGGTCGAGGCCGCGCGTCGCGTCCGCACGAAGCGCTTCGTGTACGTGTCGACCGACAAGGCCGTGCACCCGAGCTCGGTGATGGGCGCGACCAAGCGCGCCGCCGAGCTGCTCGTGCTCGCGGCCGACGCCGAGTCCGAGACCGACTTCTTCGTGGTGCGCTTCGGCAACGTGCTCGGCAGCAAGGGCTCGGTGCTGCACACGTTCGCGCGCCAGATCGAGGCGGGCGGGCCCGTCACGGTCACCGACCCCGAGGTCACGCGCTACTTCATGACCACGACCGAGGCGGTGCGGCTCGTGCTGCAGGCGGCGGTGGTCGGTCGGGGCGGCGAGGTGTTCCTGCTCGACATGGGCGAGCCGGTGAAGATCGTCGATCTCGCGCGGCACATGATCAGCCTCGCGGGTCCGCGCGCGCGCGAGATCCCCATCGTGTTCGTGGGATTGCGGCCCGGCGAGAAGACCCACGAGGCGCTGGTGGCGTCGTACGAGTCGGCGACGCCGTCGGGCGTGCCGGGGCTGCTCGAGGTCCATGGCGAGACGCCGCCGCTCGCGGAGATCGACCCGTGGGTGACCGAGCTGCAGCGCGCAGTCACGCGCCGCGACGAGCCGAGGCTCCTGCAGGTGCTCGCGAAACGCACGGGCTACGTGCCCGGCAACCTGACGAACCACGGCGGTCGCGATGGCGCGGGGATCGGCACCTCCACCGCGGCGGGTTGAGTCGGGTCGCGCGCCCGCGCCCTCGACGGTCGCAGCCATCGCGTCGTCGATCGCCGTGCTCGCGGTCGCGACGGTGCTCACGAAGTCGTTCGCGCTCGGCAAGGAGCTCGTGCTCGCCAGCAGCTTCGGCACGGCGCCGAGCCTCGAGGCCTACCTGCTCGCGCTCGTGGTGTGCAACTTCCTCATCGGGCTCGTCGCGCACTCGCTGCCGACCGCGTTCGTGCCGGTCCTCGTGCGTCAGCTCGAGCAAGGTCGCGTCGCAGCCGCGCGCGCGCTGGTGTCGGGCACGAGCGTGATCGCCGTCGGCGCGGGGCTCGTGTGTGCGCTGACGATCGCGCTCTCCGCAGACGCGCTCGCAGGCGTGCTCGGCGGCGGCTTCGATCCCGCCACGCGCGAGCTCGCCGGCGAGCTGCTCTTCCGCCTCGCGCCCGTGGTGCCGCTCGCCGGGCTCGGCTCCGTGCTGGGCGCGATCCTCCACGCACGACGCCGCTTCTGGGCGGTGTCGCTGGTGCCCGCCTGCACGCCCATCGCGATCGTGCTCGCGCTCGTGCTCGGCGTCGCCGACGTCGAGCTGCTCACCACCGCGACCGTGGTCGGTGCGATCGCAGAGGCCGCGCTGCTCGCCGCGTTGGTCGCGCGCGCGGGCCTGCTCGTGCCGCGATGGACGGGCGTGCACGACCCGGAGCTGCGCGAAGTGGTGCGCGGCTACGTGCCGCTGCTGCTCGGTGCCGCGGTGCTCGGGCTCGTGCCGGTGTGCGACCGCGCGATTGCTGCGACCGTCGGCGCCGGCGCGGTCGCGACGCTCGCCTATGCCGGCCGGCTCGTCGACCCGCTGCTCGCGACGGGCGCGACCGCGATCGGCACCGCGATGCTGCCCCATGCCGCGCGCAGCCTCGCCCAGGGTGGTCACGAGCTCTTGGGCGTGTCGCTGCGCCTGGGCGGGCTCGTGCTCGCGACCAGCGTGCCGCTCGTGGTCGGCCTCGTGCTCGGCTCGCGCGCGATCGTCGAGCTGCTGTTCGCACGCGGCGCGTTCACCGAGGCCGACGCCGCGGCCGTGGCGAGCGTGCAGGCCGTGCTCGCGCTGCAGATCCCGATCTACCTCGTCGGCATGATCGCGGCGC
Source organism: uncultured Nannocystaceae bacterium (assembly GCA_964519175.1). Classification (GTDB taxonomy): domain Bacteria; phylum Myxococcota_A; class Polyangia; order Nannocystales; family Nannocystaceae; genus Xiheibacterium. The sequence goes on along the minus strand of CAZFKC010000124.1, from coordinate 23,777 downwards.
GGGTGCTCGCGGCCGCCGGTCGCGTGCGCGTGCTGGTGCTCGGCAACGTGGCTGCGCTCGCGCTCACCGTCACGCTCGACCTCGCGCTGGTCGACGGCTTCGGGGTCCGCGGCATCGCCATCGCCACGGTCGTGATGCGCGCGATCACCGTGGGCTGGCTGCTGTTCGCGTGCCTGCGCGCGCTACGGCCACGGGAGGCGCAGCCATGAGGCGCACACCGCAGAGCGAGTGGTGGCGGCTCGTCGTCACCGAGCCGCTCATCGCCCCCGCGCTCTTGCTGTTCTTCTCGGCGCGGAGCTCCGCGATCTTCGGCGGGCCGGGCCACGCCGATCAGGCCTGGCACCAGGGCTTCTTCGGCTGGTACGACGCGGTGCTCATGCTCGCGCTCGTCGCGAGCATCGCCCTGCGTTGCTTCGCGATCGATCGCGACAGCGTGCGCGTGATCATGGGCTTCGGGCTCTGCGTGATCCTCAGCTTCGCGCTCGGCGGCCCGATCCCCGACAACCAGGCGGCGATCGACGGCGTCGTCCACGTCGCGCGCTTCGCAGCGGGCTTCAGCATCGGCGTGTGGCTCGTGCGCGTGCGCGACGAGAAGCTGGTCGAGACGCTCATCTGGGCGATCTTCGTGCTGCTCCTGGCCAGCGCCGTGTTCGTGTACGGCCAGCAGTTCAGCAGCAACCAGCGGCTCTACTTCTCGGGCATGACGATGGCGAGCTCGAGCCAGATCGCCGCGGTGGTCTGCGTCATCGCGCTCGTCCGCGGCACCCGGCTGCGCCTCGCCGCGGCCGCGTTGTTCCTGCTGCTCACGTTCAGCCGCACCTCGATCGTGGTCACCGCGGCGCTCTGCACCGCGTTCGTCGTGCTCGGGCGTGGGCGCCAGGCCAACAACCGCCGCGTCGGCTTCCTCGTGCTCGCGCTCACCGCGAGCGTCGCATTCTGGTTCGTCTCGCGCAGCCCGGTATTCGCCGACGTGATGCTCGATCGCTTCGACGCGCAGTCGCTGGAGAGCCTCGGCCTGCGGCTCGACATCTGGGAGTTCGCGCGCCACGACCTGCTCTCGGGCGAGATCCCGATCTTCGGCGTCGGCTTCGGCTGCACCCCCGGCCTGCTCGACGACGTCGAGCTGCGCACCGCCGACGGCTGGACGCAGGCGACGCACTTCCACAGCATCCTCATCGAGTACGCATTCGGGCTCGGAATCCTCGCGATCGTCCCGGCGATCTGGATCGTGCGCCGCACGATCACCGGGCTCGTCCGTCGCTCGCCCGGCGCCCTGCTCTTCCTGCTGTTCCTCGCCTGCCAGAGCGTCGACTTCTCCTTCTACCGCCCGAAGGAGGTCGTGTTCTGGTCGCTCGTGCTCGGCGTCGCCGACGCCCACACGCGCAAGCGGCGGGTCGTACCCTTCGTGTGGCCCGGGAGGCCGCGATGACGGCGAGCTCGCCTCGGCTGTGCATCGTGATCGGCTCGCTCGAGGTCGGCGGCACCGAGCGGCACCTCTTGCAGGTGTTGCCGGCGCTGCAGCGTGCGGGCATCTCGTGCATGGTCTGCACGCTCACGCACGCCGGCGCGCTCGCGGATGCGATGCGCGAGGGCGGCGTCGAGGTGGTGTCGCCGCCGTTCGGCGAGCGGCTGCGCCGACTGCCGCGACCTTCGCGACGCGTGCTCGCGTGGCCGTCGGCCTCGCTCTCGCTGGTCGGAACGCTGCGGCGGTGGAAGCCGGACATCGTGCACCACCACCTGCCCGCGGCGTACCTCGTCGGCGTGCCGTGTGCCGCGCTCGCGGCGGTGCCACGCCAGCTCATGAGCCGGCGCTGCCTCAACGTCTACCACGCGAAGTACCCCGTGCTCGCACGGCTCGAGCGCTCGCTGCACCGGCACATGCGGGCGATCGTGGGCAACTCGCGCGCGATCGTCGAAGAGCTCACCGCCGAAGGTGCGCCGCGCGAGCGGCTCGCGCTCGTGCCGAACGGCGTGACGCTCGAGCGCTTCGACGGCATGCCGGATGCTCGGGCCGCACGCGCGCGGCTCGGCGTCGCTACCGACGCGACGGTCGCGGTGATGATCGCGAACCTCAACCACCACAAGGGCCACGCGGATCTGCTCGACGGCCTGGGGGCGGTGAGGTCGCGACTGCCCGACGACTTCGTGCTGCTCTGCGTCGGACGTGACGACGGCATCGGGCGCGAGCTCGCGGCGCGGGCCGATGCGCTCGGCATCGGCGACAAGGTCCGCTGGCTCGGCTCGCGCAGCGACGTGCCCGAGGTGCTGGCGGCGGCCGACCTCGCGGTGTCCGCGTCGCACCAGGAGGGCTCGTCGAACGCGGTGCTCGAGGCGATGGCGGCCGGCGTGCCGGTGGTCGGGACTGCCGTCGGGGGCACGCCCGAGGCGGTGACGCACGGCGTGCACGGGTTGCTCGTGCCGCCGCGCGACCCCGCGGCGATCGGGCTCGCGGTCGCGGCCTTGCTGGAGGACGTCGAGCTGCGCCGTGGGATGGGACGCGCGGCGGCACGCCGGATCCGCGACGAGTACTCGATGCAGGCGTGCATCGGCCGCTACCTCGGGATCTACGACGCGGTGCTCGGCGATCGTCCGCTGCCGGAGAGCGTGCGCGCATGAGCCAGTACGACTACGTCGTGGAGCTCGTGCAGCGCTCGGCGCCGCGCGGCGCGGTGGTGCTCGACTACGGCTGTGGTGCGGGGCAGATCGTGCAGGGCCTGCTGGGCGCGGGCGTCGATGCGCACGGCGTCGACGTCTTCTATGGCGGCGGCACGCTGCGCGACGCCGCGACGGCGACGGGCCTGTTCGGCACGCGCATCCGCGAGCTCGACGGTGCACGCATTCCGTGGCCGGACGCGAGCGTCGACTTCGTGGTGTCGAACATGGTGTTCGAGCACATCGACGGCTTCGAGGCGCCGCTCGCCGAGATCGCACGCGTGCTGCGACCGGGCGGCACGTTCGTGAACCTGTTCCCCAGCAGCGCGGTGTGGCGCGAGGGCCACGTGGGGCTGCCGCTCGTGCATCGCTTCGGCAAGGGCGACTTCGGCCTGCGGCTGCGCTTCGCGACGGCGCTGCGCAAGCTCGGGCTCGGCCACAACAAGGGCCACAAGCCGATCGACGTGTGGGCCCACGAAGCGCTGGAGTGGATCGATCGCTGGACGCACTACAAGCCGCTCGCGGAGATCGAGCAGACGTTCGCGCGGTGGTTCGAGGTGACGCGCGACGACGGTGATTTCCTGCTCGGGCGGCTGCGCGCGCATCGTCGGCTCGCTCGGCTGGCACCGCTGGCGGCACTCCGACCGCTGGCGCCCTTGCGGGCGTGGGCGGCGGGCCGGCTCGCGACCCACGTGTTCGTGCTGAGCAAGCGCGCCGGCGTTTGAGCCGGGCAACTGCCCGGGAACTTCCGCCGGCGCTCGCGCGTATGCCGTCGACATGCGACGCCCGCAGCTCGTCGTCCTCGCCGGTCTCGCCGCCTGCGCGGCCCCGCGATCGCTGCCGGTGCCGCCTTCGGACGCGGAGCGTGCGGCCGCAGCGATCTCGCCGACCGTGCTGGCGACCGAGGCCGCGCAGCCCGTCGCCGAGTGCGAGCGCGCGAAGGCGGAGCTCCGCAGCGCGATCGAGGCCGAGCCACTGGTGAAGGCGATGGCGCTCGAGGATCAGCTGGCCTCGCAGTGCGACGGTGAGGAAGCGTCGGCATGGGCACGCGGCTGGGCGGCCCGCGAGCGCGGCGACGCAGATGGAGCGGCCCGCGAGTTCCTCGCCGAGCTCGATCGCGAGGATCCCGTGGCGTGGACGGGCGCTGCGTTGCTCGAGCTGCTGCCCCAGCTCTCGCGCGCGTCGAGGCGCGAGCTCTGGAAGCTCGGCCGCAGCCCTCGCACGCCCTACGGCGGCGGCTGGGAAGGCGTGTCGCGCGATCGGCTCGCGAGCCTGCGCTGCGGTGGCCACGGCTTCCGCTACGGGCAGATCAGCTGCGGTCGCGGCTACTGCGAGTACCAGGTGATCTGCGCCGGCGGTGTGCGCCGCAACCTCGCCTTCGGATCCCGCGCGCTGGTGTTCTGAGCCGAGCTCAGAGCTCGGCGAGCAGCTCCCGCAGCACCTCGGTGCGGTGCGCGTCGCCGATCGCGGTCGCGAGCGCCAGCGCCTCCTCGGCCGCGGCCTTCGCCTCGGTGCGGCGGCCGAGCGCGCGCCGGTTGTCCGCGAGCTGCTGCAGCGAGAACGGCAGGTCCTCCGGCGTCGCGTCCGGGGCACGGCGGGCGATCGCCACCGCCTCCACGAGCATCGCATCCGCCTCGTCGCGGCGTCCGCGTTCGATCAGCACCGACGCGTGATCCTCGAGGATCGCCCCGCGCGAGCGCGCCCACTGCCCCTGCGCACGGCGGACGATCGCTTCGGCGCGCAGCAGCATCGCCTCGGCCTCGTCGAGGCGGCCCTGCACCAGCCGCACACGACCGACGCCGACCAGCGCGGACACGAGCTCGGGATGATCGTCGCCGAAGATCCGCTCGAGCATCGCCACCGACTCGCTCAGCCGATCGAAGGCCGCATCGTAGGCACCGATCCGGAAGTAGTCGTGGCCGAGGTTGCCGAGCGCAGTCGCGAGCCCGTGCGAGTCGCCGGCCTTGCGCAGCGAGTCGACCGCGCGCTCGGTCATCGCGCGCGACTCGTCGCGGCGATCGAGCCGGCCCAGCACCACGGCGAGGTTCATGCGCGCATGTGCGACCGACGGCGCGTCCTCCCCGAGCGCGACCACCAGATCGGCGATGCTGCCCTGCAGCAGCTCGGCCGCCCGCGCGTGCTCGCCCGCGGCGTCGAGCAGCATCGCGAGGCCGCCGCGCATGCGCGCGATGCGGGGATGCGCTTCCCCGAGGATCGGCTGCAGCTCCGCGATCGCCGGCTCGAGCTCCGCGCGTGCGCGCGCGAGCTCGCCGCGATCGCTCCACAGGTCCGCCACGTTCTCGTGGATCTGCGCGCGCAGCACGACCTGGCTGGGGTCGGCCTCGACGCGGCGCAGCGCATCCGCGTAGGCGACGAGCGCCTCGTCGAAGCGCGCCGCCGTCTCGAGCGCGGTGCCCGTGACGCGATCGAGCATCGCGCGCTCGAGCTGCGGATCGTCGGTGCGGCGGTCGAGGGCTGCGCGCGCGAGCCGAGCCCAGCGCAGCGCCGCGTCGATGTCGACCGCGCGTCGCCCGGCCCCGTACACGAGATCGATCGCGGCCAGCGCGGCCACCTCGTCGTGCCCGATCCCGAGCGCGAGCCACACCGCATCCTCGAGCAGGATCAACGCGCGCGCGTACTCGCCGACGCGCTGGTCGGCGGTACCCGCGAACGCGAGCGCCTCGGCGACGAGCGGCGGATGTCCGAGCGTGCGCGCCTGCGCGAGCACCTCGGCACCGAGCACCGCCGCTTCGCGATAGCGGCCGGCCTCGACGAGCGTGCGGCCCTCGGCGATCGAGCGCCGTGCGTCTTCCACGGCAGTCCGCAGCACGGGCTCGTCGGGCGCCGCGATCGCGCTCGCGAGCGCGTCGGCGTCGCCGCACGGCTCGAGCGGGCGCAGGTGCGCGACGAGCTCGAAGGTGTGGTCGACGACGTCGGGTGCTGCGCCGGCGAGCTGCTCCGTCACGGCGGCGAGCCCACGACGACGCGCCTGCAGGCACGCGGTCCGGCGGTCGAGCGACGGATCACGCTCGCCGAGCTCGCACGCCGCGGTCTTCAGCTCGAGCCACCGACCCGCGTAGGCATCGAGCTGCGTCCGCGCGTGCGCCCAGGCCTGCTCGGCCCAGGGGTGCTCGCTGCGGGCGTAGGCCATCCTCGCCGCGTCGCGGGTCTCGGCATCCCAAATGCCGACGAGCTCGTCGCGGCCGCATGCATCCGTGGGCACAGCGACCCAGGTCGCGACCGCGCCGACCACCGCGGCCGCGCCGACCATCGCCGCGACCCTGCGCCGACGTCCACCGGACTCGAGCGCATCGCACAGCTCGCCCACGCTCGCGAAGCGCTGCTCGGGCTCGGGCGAGAGTGCCCGCGCGACGATGGGCCACAACCACCGCGGGGTGCCCTTCGCGTGCACCGGCGCGCGCGGACCCGCGGCCTTCGCCGCCAGCAATCGCGTGTGCTCGACGCGATACGGACGCACACCCCACAGCGCCTCGTAGAGCACCACCGCGAACGCGAACTGATCCGCCGCGGCGCCCACCGCCGTGCCCACGTGCTGCTCGGGGGCCATGTACGCCGGCGTGCCCATCACGCGGCCCTCGGCCGTGCAGGCGGTGTCGGTCATGTCGAAGCCCGCCGGCAGCAGCTCGACGCCGTCGACCGCGGGCAAGGGCGCGATCGTGCGTGCGCGCGCGAGCCCGAAGTCGCCGATGCGCGCGCGTCCGTCGTCGCCCACGAGGATGTTCGCGGGCTTCACGTCGCGGTGCACGAGCCCCGCCGCGTGTACGTGGTCGAGCCCACGCCCGACCGCGACCAGCACCTCGAGCACCTCGCGCCAGCCGCGATCCTGCAGCCGCAGCCAGCGGTGCAGATCGCAGCCCTCGACCAGCTCCATCGCGACGTACACGAGCCCGTCGTGCAAGCCCACTTCGTAGACGCCGACGACGTTGGGATGCGAGACGCGAGCGAGCGCGCGCGCCTCGGCGAGCAAGCGCGTGCGCGCGGCGTCGAGTCGCTCGATCGCGAGACCACTCCGCGGTCGCACCACCTTGATCGCCACGGCGCGATCGAGATCGCGATCGTACGCGCGCACGACGACACCCATCGCCCCCTGGCCGATCGTGTCGACCACGATGTGCTTGCCGACGCGCTCGCCTTCGGCCGGAACCCACGGCGCGGCCGTGTCCGCGTCGGTGCGCTGCGAGTCGGACTGGGGACGACTCAAGCCGCATCAGCGTAGCAGGGCGCGGCGTGGGCTTCGCCGCCTACGTAGATCGACCGCCCCAGCCCACGCGCGCGAATGCACTCTGCTCGCCGGGTGATAGCCTGACGACGTGCGGCGCGCGGCGATCGTGCTCGTCTCCGGCCTCGCGGGCACGGCGTCCAGCCCCGCGCACGCGGCCCTTGGCGACTACTTCGCGATCCGCGTCGTCGACGGCGACGGCGCAGGCGTCCCGTGCGTGGAGCTGCGCACGACCCACGCCATCGTGCTGACCACGGATCTCGCCGGCCGGGCGGCGTTCTTCGAGCCGGGCCTGATGGGCACCGAGGTGTGGCTCGAAGTGGCCGGGCCCCACGTCTCGCTCGCGCCCGACGCCTTCGGCTACAGCGGCCGCCGCGTCACGCCGACCGAAGGCGGCACGGTCGACATCGTCGTCGAGCGCACCGGCGCACCGCCTTGCACCGCCGACGATCGCGAGAGCCAGCGCATCGCCCGGGGCGTCCCCTCGCCCGCCGAGCTGTTTCGCATCGACGTGCGCGACGACGAGACCGATCGCGGCGTCCCGCTCGTGTTCGTGGAGCACGGCGACGCGCGCTGGGTCAGCGACTCGGCCGGGCACATCGCGATCGATCCGCTCGGCGACGAGGGCACCGTCGTCGAGGCCACGGTGTGGACCCACGGCTACACGTTCGCCGACGGCGGCGCCATCGCGCTGCCCGTCGCCGCCGGCACGACCGTCGAGCTGGCCGCGACGCGCTCGCTGCCGGCCGAGCGGCTGTACCGGGTGACCGGCGGCGGCATCCATCGCGACTCGCTCCTGCTCGGGCTCGAGGTGCCGCTCGCGAATCCGACGATCGCCGGGCTGGTGGTCGGCCAGGATTCCGTGTTCACCGCGCTGCACCGCGATCGGCTGCGCTGGATCTGGGGCGACACCACGCGGCCCGCGTATCCGCTCGGCAACTTCCACGCCTCGGGCGCGACGAGCCTGCCACCCGCTGCGGGCGGGCTCGATCCGGAGCGCGGTGTGGATCTCGAGTACTTCGTCGACACCGACGGCTTCTCGCGCGCGATGGCCCCGACCGAGACCGTGCCCGGCGAAGGCGTCACCTGGCTCGGCGGGCTCGTGTCGGTGCCGGGCGACGACGGCCAGCCGCACCTGCACGCCACCTTCGCGATGGTGCGGGCGGACTTCTCGCGCACGCGCTACGGCATGCTCGCCTACGACGACGCGAACGAGCGCTTCGTCGACGGCGTGGACTTCGAGCTCGACGCGAACGAGCACCGCTACCCCCACGAGAACGCGTTCCACGTGCGCCACGGCGACGACGCGTGGGTCTACTACCACGCGCCGGTACGCATCCCGGCGCGCTCCGAGGCGCTGCTCGATCCGACGACGTACGAGACGTTCACGCCGTACCTCGATGCTGCGGGCACGCAGATCGATCGCGACGAGCGCGGCCGTGCGCGCTACGGGTGGCGCGCGGGCGGCATCCCCTACGCGTCGCGCGACGAGGCGCTCGCACCCGGCGACGCGCTCGACGTGCACATCGTCGACGTCGTGACCGGGACTCCGTTCGCGGCGCACGGCAACGGCTCGACCGAGTGGAACGACTTCACCGGTCGCTGGCTGCGGCTCGTCACGCCCGAGTGGGCACTCGGCGAGACCTGGGTCGCGCTGTCCGACACGCCGATGGGCCCGTGGGTGTACGCGACGCAGCTCGTCGTGCACGAGCAGTACACGTTCTACAACCCGCGCCACCACCGGGTGTTCGACGGCGAGCACGGCCGCCGGATCCACTTCGAGGCCACCTACACCACCACGTTCTCGGGCAACGACGATCGCACGCCGCGCTACGACTACAACCAGGTGATGTACGGCGTCGATCTCGACCGCGCCGAGCTCGCGCTTCCGGTGCCGATCTATCGCAGCGAGCGCGGCGAGCTCGGACCCCACACGGTCGTGCAGCCCGGCGATGCGCCGCTGGTCGCCGAGTACTTCGCGCCGGTGCGACCCGGAACCGACACGACGCCGGTGTGGTGGAGCGGCCCGAGCTGCGAGCCACGGCGGCTCGTCGTCGGTGGCACGGCCCAGACCACGCCGCTCTTCTGGGCGCTGCCCGGTACCGCGCCCGCGAACGACACGCAGCTCGTGCTGCGCGAGGGCGACGGCGAGAGCCCGGAGTACGGCGTCGGTGACGACGACGGCACGCCGATCGCGGTGGTGTGGCGCAATCCGATCGCCGTGGCGCTCCCGATCGCCGACTACCTGCCCGAGCTCCGTGCGGATGCAGGCCCCGATCAGTGCGTCGCGCAGGGCGAGCTGCTCGAGCTGCCCGCGCGCACCGATGTGCCCGAGAGCGGCAGCGCGCACTGGGAGCTCGACGGCGTGGAGCTCGAGGATGCGAGCGAGGCGGAGCCGGGTCTCCACGTGCTCGCGCGGGTGCTGCAGCGCGCCGACGGCTTCACCGTCCGCGACGAGGCGATCGTGCGCATCGGTCCCGCGCCCGAGGATCCGAGCGGAGACGACGGTGGCGTCGACACGTCGGCCGGCGCGAGCGCGAGCGCGGGCACCGACCACGGCACCGGATCGGGCGGGGCCGCGGACGACGGCGATGGCGGCTGCGGATGCACGCAGACCCGGGCGCCGAGTGCAGCGTTCGTGCTGCTCGCGCTAGGTCTGCTGCGCCGCCGTCATGCGGCTGCTCGCGCGCCGCGGCGCGTCGGTGGCGACACCACCGCCGCTGCCCCAGTGCTCACGCCACGCGCAGAACGCCAGCACGTTCCATAGCCGGTAGTGCTCCTCGGCGCGGCCCGACAGGTGCGTCTTCCAGATCGGCCCGACGATGTCGGGATCGACGTAGCCCTCGCGCCGCAGCCGACGCGGCTCGAGCAGCGCCTCCGCCCAGTCGCGCAGCGGGCCGCGCAGCCAGTGATCGATCGGCACGCCGAAGCCCATCTTCGGGCGACCCACCAGGTGATCCGGCACGTGCTTCGCGAGCACGCGCCGCAGCACCGCCTTCGGCACGCCACCGGCGCAGCGCACCGTGCCGGGGATCCGCCACGCGAGCTCCACCACGCGATGGTCGAGCAACGGCACACGTGCCTCCAGCCCCACCGCCATGCTCGCGCGGTCGACCTTCGTGAGGATGTCGTCGGGCAGGTACGTGATCGTGTCGACCAGCTGCATCCACTCCGCGAGCGAAGGCACCTCGGCGCGCACGCTCGCGTCCCACAGCGTCCCGCGGGTCTCGCGATCGCCGAGCACGAGCTTCGCCGGCTCCTTCCAGTGCGAGACGAGATCACGGTAGAGCGCCTCGGGATCGGCGAGCCGCGCGAGCTCGCTCAGCTTGCGCACGCGATCGGCCGGATGTGCCGGGCGCCAGCGCGCGGGCAGCACGTCGGCGAGCAACGACCATGCGCCCGGTCGCACGCGCAGCATCGCGGCCGCGCCCGCGGCCCGCAGCGGCGCGGGGATCCGCCGCATCGCATTCCAGATCCGCTCGGTCCACGCATAGCGGGTGTAGCCCCCGAACAGCTCGTCGGCGCCGTCGCCCGAGAGCGCCACCGTCACCTGCTCGCGCGCGAGCTTCGACACCAGCAACGTGGGGATCTGCGACGAGTCGGCGAACGGCTCGTCCCAGTGCCGCGGCAGATCGGGGATGACCTCGAGCGCCTGCGCCGGCGTCACGTAGAGCTCGGTGTGATCGGTGCCGAGATGCGCAGCCACGGCCTTGGCATGCGCCGCTTCGTCGTAGCGCGGCTCCCAGAACCCGATCGTGAACGTCTTCACCGGACGCGTGCTCTGCGACTGCATGAGCGCGACGACGGTCGACGAGTCGATCCCGCCCGACAGGAACGCGCCGAGCGGGACGTCGGCGATCATCCGGCGCTTCACCGCGTCGCGCAGGAGCAGCTCGAGCTGCGCGGTCGCTTCGCGCGGATCGTCGATGCGGTCGGCGCAGAGCTCGGGCAGGCGATCGCGCAGGCTCCACCACCTGCGCAGCTCGGGCGCGCCGCCGGGCCGCCACTCGAGCAGCTCGCCGGGCTCGAGCTTGTGGGTGTCGACGAAGATCGAGTGCGGCGCGGGCACGTAGCCGTGGCGCATGAACGAGGCCAGGGCGGCGCGATCGATCGCGGGATCCCAGCCGGGCACCTCGCGCAGCGGCTTCAGCTCGGAGCCGAACGCGAGCACGCCCGCGTGGGTCGACCAGAACAGCGGCTTGATGCCGAGGCGGTCGCGCACGAGGCTCAGCCGACGCTCGCGGCGATCCCAGAGCGCGAACGCGAACATGCCGATGAGCCGGCCGCAGGTGGGCTCGACGCCCCAGCGCGCGCAGGCCTCGACCAACACCTCGGTGTCGGAGCTGCCGCGGAAGCGCACGCCCTGGCCCTCGAGCTCGCGACGCAGCTCGTCCGCGTTGTAGATCTCGCCGTTGTAGACCAGCACGAAGCGCCCGTCGGACGAGCGCATCGGCTGGTGACCGAGCGGGCTGAGATCGCGGATCGACAGCCGCCGGTGCGCGAGCGCGATGCCGAGCTCGGGATCGACCCAGATGCCCTCGTCGTCGGGACCGCGGTGCGCGAGCGAGCGCGCCATCGCGGTGGCGATGCGCTCGAGCTCGGCCGTGCGCCGCGGAGCTCCGATGAAGCCGGCCAGCCCGCACATCGCGTCAGCCCTCCACCGCCGACGAAGCGTGATGCACCGCGCGGTGCACCCCTTCGGAGAACGACACCGCGGGCGTCCAGTCGAGCGCGCGGCTCGAGCCGGCGGCGATCTCGAGGTCGCCGCCGAGCCGTGCCCACAGCTCGCCCTTGCCGAGCACGCGCGCGCCGAGCTCGAGCCAGCGCGCCGGCACGGGCACGAGCCGCGGCGAACGCCCGAGCGCACCACCGATCTCGCGCACGAGCGCCGCGGTCGAGTGCGCCGGCGCATCGGCGAGCGGCAACGCGACCCCGCTCGGCGCCCCGGGCTCGAGCGCCCGTGCGACCGCGTCGGCGAGGTTGCCCACGTAGATGAAGCTGCGACGGTTGTGCACGGCACCGAGCGGCAGCGGCAGTCCACGCTGCACGAGCGCGATCAAGCGCTTCAGGTTGCCGCCCGCGCCTTCACCGAGCACGAGCGGCGGACGCAGGGCGATCCACGAGAAGCCGCGCGTGCGTGCGACCGCCGCGAGCTCGCGCTCGCCCTCGAGCTTGGACAGGCCGTACGGCGTGCTCGGCCGCGGGCGGGTGTGCTCGTCGATCGGCTCGGGATGGCTCTCGTCGACGACGGCGCGGATGCTGCTCATCAGCACGAAGCGGATCGAGCTCGGACAGGCCTCGGCGAGCCGGCGCGTGCCGTCGCGGTTGATGCGGCGGAACGCGGCGAGCACGGCCTCGGGCGATCCGGCGGTCTCGTGGATCACGTGCACGCGCGCCGCGAGGTGCACGACCGCATCGACGCCGGCGAGCGCGGGGCCCCACTGCGTATCGCCGTCGATCTCGCCGACCTGCACGGTCTCGACGCCGGGGATCACCACGTCGCGCCGCACCGCCGCACGCAGCTCGTGCCCGTCCGCGAGGAGCCGCCGCACGACTGCGCGGCCGACGAAGCCGGTCGCGCCGGTGACGAGCACCTTCATCGCGTCGCCCCCGGGCGCCAGCCGACCATGCGCCGGACCACGAGGCCCAGCGCCGCAGGCACGGCGAGCCAGCCGATCCATGCACTCGCGAGCGCGACCACGAGCAGGCCGACGTTCGTCCGCGCGACGTCGGAGGTGACGCGCGCGTGTCCACGCCCGGCCGCCGCCGCGCGCTGGTACGCGTGCTCGCGGTGCGCGTGCCAGGGTCGATGGCCGCGGGCGATCCGGCGCAGCAGCGTCGTGGTCGCATCGACCAGGAAGTAGGCCGGCAGCACCAGCGCGACGACGAGCCCGCCGTTGGCCGCGACGACGATCAGCAGGAAGCCGAGCGCGTAGCCCAGCGGCACGCTGCCGACGTCGCCGAGGAACACGCGCGCGGGGCTCCAGTTCCAGCGCAGAAAGCCGAGCGCGGCCCCGGCCGCGACTGCGGGCACGAACGCGGGCACCCCGGGCACGATCCCCAGCGCCGTGACGAGCACGATGCCCACGCCGATCGTGATCGTCTCGACACCGGCGAGGCCGTCGATGCCGTCCATGAAGTTGTAGAGGTTGATGAACCAGAGCCACGCGAACGCGACGATGGCGTGGTCGAGCGCGAGCGGGAGGAATCCGAGCACCGGACGATCGAACCACGCGAGCGCGGCCGTGACCGCGACGAGCTGGATCGTCAGGCGGGTGAGCGGCGCGACACCACGGCGGTCGTCGCACCACGAGCAGTACGCGAGCGCGGCGCAGCCGAGGGCGCACGCGCGCCACGGCGCGCCGTCGTCGACGTCGGCCGCGAGCCAGAGCGCGGGGATCAACACCGCGACCACGCCGAGCCCGCCGCCGCACGGCGTGGGCCGCGTGTGGCTCGAGCGATCGGTGGGCATCGCGAGCACCCGGCGCGCGTCGAGCCACGGCAGCAGCCGACGCACGAGCGTCGAGGTCAGCAGGATCGCCGAGCAGAACGCCGCGAGCGCGACCGTCAAGCCCATGCGCCGACTCCCGCGGAGAGCAGCTCCTGGTAGATCGCGACCATCTTCGCGCCGATCGCTTCTTCACCCATGCCGGACTCGATCACGCGCGCACGACTGCGTGCGGCGAGCCGGAGCCGCAGCTCGGGATCGCGGGCGAGCCGCTCGATCGCATCGGCGAGCGCCACCGCGTCGTCGGGCGGTACGAGCAGCGCGTTGTCGCCGTGCTCGGCGAGCTCGCGACACCCGGAGACGTCGCTGGCGACGAGCGCACGTCCACACGCCGCGGCCTCGAGCAGCGCGAGCGGCAGGCCTTCGTGCCGCGAGGGCAGCACCGCGACATGGCAGCGCTGCCACACGTCGCGCACGTCGGCGACGTGGCGATGCCAGTGCACGCCCGGCGCCGCGGTGCGCAGCGCGAGCTCGGCTTCCGACAGCGACGTGGGGTTCTCGGGATCCGGCGTGCCCGCGAGCACGAGCTCGACCTCGACACCGCGCGCGCGAAGCCGTGCGTGCGCATCGAGCAGCGTCGGCACGCCCTTGTCGGCCAGCATGCGGCCGACGAAGCCGATCGTGAACGGCTGCGGGGCCGGCTCGGGCAGCGCCGCGAAGCGACGCAGATCGACGCCCGATCCGCGCACGAGTCGGATCGCTGCGGGGTCGGCGAGCCCTTCGCTGCCGAGCTGCTCGGCATCGCTGCGGTTCTGCACGACCACCACGCTACCCCGGCGATGCAGCAGCCGTCGCAGCGTCGGGCGTGCCACCCGTCCGATCGCCGCCGCCCTCGCGCCCTTGGAGCCGAACGCGAAGCCGAGCCCGGTCAGCGCGTTCACCACCCGGGGGATCCGCGACATGGTCGCGGCGATGCTGCCGTACACCACGGGCTTCAGCGCCACGTGGTGCACGACGTCGGGAGCGAGCTCGGTGTAGAGCGCGGTGATCTCGGCGATGTCACGCGCCGCGGAGATCGGATCCAGCGAGCGTCTACGCCAGCGCAGCGGGTACAGCTCGAAGCCCTCGTCGCGGATCCGCTGGGCATGCCCGGCGCAGCGCGTCGCCACGGCGACGCGGAAGCCGGCGTCACGGGCCGCGCGCGCCATCGGGAGGCGGTGCGAGCAGAAGTACCAGTCCTCGGTGACCAGGTAGAGCAGGCGCGGCGCTCCGGCGGCCCGGTACGGCCGCACGCTCGCTCGCGTGCTCGCGCTGGTCACCGGATCGATCACGTGGCTCCGGCGCGACGGAACACGAACTGGTTGCAGGCCGCATGTCCGCCGCACGTCTTCAGCGCGGTGAGCAGGAAGCCCTTGCGCGAGACCACGTCGAACACCTCTTCGGGCTTCGCGACCTCGTAGGGATAGCCGCCGACCCAGTCGACCCAGTCGTGCCAGACCGACATGCCGCGGCCCGCAGTGCCGAGGTAGCGCGCGACGGGGTTCTTGCCGCGCAGCGCATCTGCGGCGAAGCAGCGCGCGAGCTGGAAGCCCGCGAACGCGCCCAGGATGCCGGTCTTGCCCACCTTGCCGGACTGCACGTACGTCTTCTTCATGAGCGTGTGCACGTGGGTCCACACCGCCTGCTTGTTGTAGATCGAGATGAACAGCCGGCCGAGCGGTCCGACGCGCTCGATCACGTTGTCGAGCGCCTGCCACATCTCGCCGGTGTGGTGCAGCACTCCCCAGCAGTAGACGATGTCGAACTTGCCGAGCGACGCGAGGAACTCGCGATCGAGCAGCGAGCCCTCGCCCACCTGCCAGTCCGGATCGCCGGGCCGGAAGCGATCGCGCAGCTCCTTCGTCGTGCGCGCCGAGTCGCGGTCGAAGTCGAACGAGCGCACCTTGGCGCCCAGGTTGCGCGCCGCCAGGCTGAAGAGCCCGCTGCCGCAGCCGGCATCGAGGAACGTCAGCCCCGCGAGATCGTCGACCTCGAGCATCTCGCGCAGCGAGGCCTCGGCCTCGCGGATGCGCGGCTCGTCGATGACCCGCGAGTAGCGGTTCCAGTTCGCACCGAACGCGAAGCGCTTGCCTTCGCGGATCTCCTCCGACCAGCTCTCGTTCATGGTGTTCCTCCTCTGCTCACGGATCCCTGCACGGCCGCCGCGAGCCCGGCGGCCAGATCGACCATGGGCGCGTAGCCCAGACACTCGGCCGCCATGCGCACGTCGGCCAGGCTGTGGCGGACGTCGCCCTTGCGGAATTCCTCGTGCAGCGGCTCGAGCCCGGCACACGGCGCTCCGCGAGCGGCCATCGCGTCGCGCAACAGCGCGAACAGCTCGAGCAGCGTGGTGCGTCCGCCGAGCGCGACGTTGAGCACGCGACCGATCGCGGGCTCGTCGGCCAGCGCGGCGAGCACGTTGGCCTGCACCACGTTGGCGACCGGGCAGAAGTCGCGGCTCGTGCTGCCGTCGCCGTAGATCACCGGCCGACGGCCCTCGGCGAACGCCGAGATCCAGCGCGGCACCACGGCGGCGTACGGGCCGGTCGGGCTCTGCCGCGCCCCGACGACGTTGAAGTAGCGCAGCCCCACCGTGCGCAGCCCGAACACGCGGTGCCAGGTCTCGGCACAGAGCTCGCCGATGCGCTTCGACAGCGCATAGGGCGAGAGCGGACGTCCGATGCGATCCTCGCGCTTCGCGTCGTTGGTGTCGTCGCCGTACACGCTCGAGCTCGACGCGAACACGATCTGCTGCACGCCGGCCTCGCGCGCGGCGAGCAGCATGTTGACCGTGCCGTCCACGTTGACCGCGTGGGTGTCGGCGGGATTCTCGATCGAGCGCGGCACCGAGCCGAGCGCGGCCTGGTGCAGCACGAGCTCCTGCCCGCGCGTCGCCGAGCGACACGCGATGGCGTCGCGGATGTCGGCCTCGATCACCTCGCAGCGCGTCCAGGCCTTGTCGCCCACGATCGCACGCACGGCCGTCAGGTTCGCGCGCGTGCCGGTCGAGAAGTCGTCGAGCACCCGCACGCGCTGACCGTGCGCGAGCAGCCACTCGACGAGGTGCGAGCCGATGAAGCCGGCGCCACCCGTGACCAGCCAGCGGCGCGGGCGCGCCTCGAGCTCTGCGGTGACCTGCTCCAGCCGCGTCGTCATCACAGTCTCCACAGCCGCACCTCTTCGGGCACGGACTCGCGCGGCACGACCGACTTCACGTCGGCGCACACCACCGTGTTCGGATGTTGCAGGAGCCGCACGGCGAGCTCGCAGCTGCCGCGGTGCGCGACGGCCACGACCACGACGTCGGCGCCGGCGAGCTCGGACTCGCCCGCGAGCCGCAGGCCGTACTCGCGCTCGACCTCCTGCGGATCCGCGAGCGGATCCCACACCGTCGTGCGCATGCCGTAGTCGGCGAGCTCGTGCACGATGTCCGGCACCCGCGAGTTGCGGACGTCGGGCACGTTCTCCTTGAAGGTGATGCCGAGGATCGTCGCGCGCGCGCCCGCGACCGGTCGCCCACTGGCGATGAGCGCCTTCACGACTGCATGCGCGACGTACTCGCCCATGCCGTCGTTGATCTTGCGCCCGGCCAGGATCACCTGGGGATGCACGCCGAGCTGCTCGGCGCGCGTGGTCAGGTAGTAGGGATCGACGCCGATGCAGTGGCCGCCCACGAGCCCCGGCGAGAAGCGCAGGAAGTTCCACTTGGTCGACGCGGCGGCCAGCACGTCGTGGGTGTCGATGCCGAGCCGGTGGAAGATCACCGCGAGCTCGTTCATGAGCGCGATGTTGATGTCGCGCTGGGTGTTCTCGATGACCTTCGCGGCCTCGGCCACCATGATCGAGGGCGCGCGGTGGATCTCGCTCACCACGGCGCCGTAGTGCTCGGCCACGACGTCGAGCGTCGCGGCGTCCTGGCCCGAGACCACCTTCGCGATGCGCTCGAACGAGTGCTCGCGGTCGCCGGGATTGATGCGCTCGGGCGAGTAGCCGAGCGTGAAGTCCTCGCCGCACACGAGCCCCGAGCCGAGCGCAAGCAGCGGCCCGCAGATCTCCTCGGTGACGCCGGGGTACACCGTCGACTCGTAGACGACGATGCCGCCGCGCTTCAGGTAGCGGGACACCGTGGCCGTGGCCGCGCGCAGCGGGCCGAGGTCCGGCCGGCGATCGCAGTCGATCGGCGTCGGCACGGTGACGATGAACAGGTCGACGCCCTCCAGCACCGCCGGGTCGTCGGAGACGACGAGCCCGCAGTCGAGCAGCGTCTCGTGGTCGACCTCGCCCGTGGCGTCGTGGTGGTCGCGCAGCGCGGCGATGCGCGTGGGCGAGATGTCGAAGCCGACCGTGCCGGGAAAGCGTCGCGCGAAGGCGACGGCGACCGGCAAGCCGACGTAGCCGAGCCCGATCACACCGATGCGTCGTTCGTTCACCATCGTCCTCCATCCGCCGCACGCACTTGCGCGGCCAGCCGCTCGCGGAACGCCCGCTCGCTGCGGGAGGCCGGACGGGTCAACAGCTCGCCGACGACCACGCGCGCACGCACCAGCGCGTGCGGGTCACCGAGCTCGAGCAACACCAGCACCAGCTCCTGCTCCACGGCCGCGCGCGCGAGCCCATCCATCGCGCCCTCGTCGTCGAGCGCGCGCTCGAGCGCGAGCTGGGCCTCGCCGAGCCGCGGGGGATCGAAGCTGCGCAGCGCCTGTGCGACCGCGACGTGCGACGCGCCCTCGGCCGGCGCGAGCTGACGCAGGAGGCGGGCGTGGTGCAGCGCGAGCGCGGGGTTGTGCTGCCGCAGCGCCATCGCATGGCGCACGCGCAGCGGCTCGGCGTCGCGGGGCCGCCCTGCGCCGCGCGCCGCCGCGAATGCATCCGCGTGCACCGGCGACGTCTCGGCCAGCGCATCGACGACGAGCCGCCACGGCACGCGATCGTCGGGCCCGAGCAGCGCGAGCTCGCCCGGCTGCGGGTAGCGCTCGACGAGCCACTGCACCAGCTCCGGGCTCGGCAGCTCGTGCACGAGCGCGAGGGCCCGGGCCGTCGCGAGATCGGCACCCGCGGCATCGCCCTCGTGCTGCGCCGCCGCGGCGCGCAGGAGCCACGCATCGATGTTGCCGGGCCGCAGGCGCGTGGCGATCTCGGCGCGATGGGCCGCCACCGACCAGTCGCCGGCCTCGGCGCTCCGACGCGCGAGCAGCCCGTGCAGCTGGCCATCGAGCGGGCGCATCGCGAGCGCTTCCTCGAGCGCGGCCGGATCGTCGGTCCGCACACGTCCGAGGCGCGTATGCGGAGCGCTCGCGATCGCCAGCGCGAGCACGGCGAGGAGCCCCGCTGCCACCGTGCCGCCGATCGTGCGTCGCGGCCAGCTCCAGCTCGGCCCGGCCGCGAGCCCACCCGCGAGCGCGACGGCCGGGGCCGCGACGCCGAGGAACTCGAGCGAGAAATCGGCGAGCCCCTGCAGCCCGAGCGCGAGCAGGCCGAGCAACGCGATGCGCCGCGCGGTGCGATCTTCCTCGTCACCGCGCGTCCAGGCCCGCCAGAAGAACGCCACGATGCCGCCCGCGAGCAGCACGCCGACGACGGGGCCCCACTCGACGATCATCGCCGCGGGCGCGCACTCGAGGTGCGTGGTGAGGCGGTGCGACGGCAACGACTGCGCGCCGGGATAGAGCTCGACGAACGCACCGCGACCGATGCCGAGCAGCGGCGAGAGCTGGATCAGCGCCAGCGCATCGCGAACCCCCGCGAGCTTGCGCGTCAGCTCGCCGGCATCGATCGACGCGAGCGTCGAGAGCTCGCCCCAGGCGCCCTGCCCTGCGAGCCCACCGAACAGCGCGATGACGCAGGCGACGATCGCGAGCTCCGCTCCGATGCGAGGCAGCCGGGGGCGGGCCTCGCCGGGCGGATGCGGACGGGTCCACGCCAGCACTGCGGCGACGGGCGCGAGCACGATGAACACGAGGAGCGCGCCGCGCGACAGCGAGAGCACGAGCGCGGGCACCTGGATGAGCAGCGCGGCGATGCACGCGGCGAAGCGATCGACCTGGCGTGGATCGGCGAGGCCGGTGCCGCGCCGCGTCTGATCGACCGCGAGCGCAGCGCTCGCGAAGATGCCCAGCAGCAGCAGCCCCGACTGGTGGTTCGCGTTCACGAAGGGACCCCGGAGCGCCGCGGCCGTCGCGAGATCGACGTCGTGCGCGGCGTAGAGCCCGTAGATGCGATCGACCGCGAGCGCCTCGTGGGCGAACCCGACGAGCGCGACGGCGGTGCCGGTCGCGACGACCACCGCGGCCGCGACGCGCCAGCGCAGCTGCGCGGCGACGACGAACAGGATCGACAGGCCGAAGAGGCGCGCCACCTCGAGCCCGGTGTCACCCGGCGTGGTCGTGAGCCCGGGCCGCGCCTCGACCGACAGGCCGTGCATCGCGGCGACGACGAGCTCGTCCATGCGCGGCGCAAGGGCGGCGCGAAGCCACGGCCAGGGCAGCCACTGCAACAGCGTGACCGCGCTCGCCGCGAGCCCGAGCCCGACGAACGCCGGCACCACCAGGCGTCCACGCGCGGGGCGACAGACCAGCAGCCACGCGAGCAGCACGACGACCAGGAATCCGACGACGACCTGCGGGTGCACGCCGCCGAGCGCGAGCGGAGGTCCAGCGATCGCGAGCGCGAACAGGACGCGCGTGGCCGTCGTCGCGAGCCGGCCGGCCTCCGGCTCCTCGCCCTGGCCCGACGGACCCGTGCTTCGTTCGCAGTGCTCCGGCCGCTTCACGGAAAAGGACTCCGACGCGCGCCGATGCGGCACGCCAACGCTCACCCACGGACTCGTGCCGGCGCCGCAGCACCGGTTCCACCATCACGTGGAGTGCCATGGCAGCGGCGCGCCGAATCCGTGAACGAGCCCGCGAGGATCGGCGGACGTCACGGATTCGGCCCGGCCGCGCCATGGCCCCATGCAGGCGCAGCTGCGCGCGTCGAGCGGTGCCGGCAGGGAGCGCCCGGCGTCACTTGGCGCTGCACGCCGGCGTGTGCCCGGCGTCGCAGGCCTTCTGCTTCGCGGCGGCGGCGGCCTTCTTGTCCTTCTTGCCGCCGATGCCCTTCTCGAGCGCGAGCCCGAGGTTCCAGCAGCCGGTCGCATCGCCGGCATCGCAGGCGCTCTGGAACACGACCCGGGCCTTCTTCGGATCCTTGGGGCCGCCCTCGCCGAGCATCATCAGGCGCGCCTCGGCGACGCAGCCGGGCTGCTGACCCGCGGCGCACGACTTCGCGTACAGCTCGCGCGCGACGGTCTTGTCGTCCTTGCTGCCGGCGTCGTCGAACAGGATGCCGGCGTTCATGCACTCGCCCGCGCCGTTGTTGCCCTTGTCGCACTGCGCCCGCCAGAGCTCGCGCGCCTTCACCGGATCGGCGGCGCCGCCCTTGCCCTCGTGCAGCATCGACGCGAGGTACGAGCAGCCGAGATCGTGGCCGCCCGTGCAGCCCTTCTCGAACAGCTCGCGCGCCTTCGCAGGATCGGCGGGCCCCTCCTTGCCCTGCTCCCACATGACGCCGAGCGACGTGCAGAGCTCGGGCTTGCCGGCGTCGCAGCCCTCGGCCTGCAGCGTGCGCTGATCCTTCACGGGCGCCGGCTCGGGCTCGGTGCTCGGCGGTGCGGTGGGATCCGTCGCGGCCCCGGCCTTCGCCTCCTCGGGTGTGAGCGTGGTGTCCTGCGCCTTCTTGCAGGCGACGGCACCGAGGGCGAGGCACACGAGCAGGAAGGAGCGCGTCATGACCTGCTCCATAGCGCCGGCGGCCGGGCGCGCGCAAGCCTGCGCTCGCGCGCCCGTCCCCCGCGTGGGACGGAATCAGCGCGGCGTCGCGTAGGCGTCGGTGCGGCGCAACGGCGGCGGGCGGCGGGGCATCGGCTGCGCCGGGCGGCGCGGCGGAGGCAGCTGCACGAGATCGCCGATGTCGAGCACGCGCGTGCTCTCGGCCGCCGGTGCGGGCGCGCTCGCGTCGAGCTCGTCGAGCTGCTGCTGGAGCTGGCGGGCCTGGGCCTCGTCGGGTCGCCACGCGATCGCGCGCCGCAAGAGCGCGCGCGCATCGTCGCGCGCATGCGGGCTCTCCTCCGCCAGGCGCACGGCGAGCAGGCGCAGCGTCTCGGCCGCGCGATCCTTCTTGCCGATCAGCGCGAACGTCTCGGCCATCGCTTCGAGCGCGAAGCGGTCGTGGCGATCGATGCGCAGGAGCACACGGATGCAGCCGAGCGCGCGATGGGCATCGCGTCCGCGCAGGCACGCGTCGACGGCGACGCGCAGCGTCGGCACGTGCTCGGGCACGAGTCGCAGCGCGCGACCGCACACCGCCTGTGCGCGGGCGGCCCGACCTGCGGCGAGCTCGTCTATCGCAAGCGCCTGCAGCTGCTCGACCGCGAGCTCGAGCTGCCCGGCGTGCTGCGCCAGATCGGCGACGAGCAGACGGCGCGCGCCGCTGGGCTCGGCGGTGAGCGCAGCCCGGGCCGCGGCGAGGGCGTGCGGCACCCGAGCCAGCCGGAGCTCGTCCTTCGCGACGCCGTCCCAGGTCTGGGCCGAGGCCGAGCGCTGGCCGGCGCGCTCCTGCAGCTGCGCGATGCGACCCCTGACCGCCGGATCAGGGTCGAGGCGCGCGATGCGGGCGTGGATCGCCATGGCCCGGGCGATGTCCCCGGCCGCTTCGGCGTTCGTGGCCGCCATCCGGTACATCGCCAGCGCCGGAGCGACCTGGCCGGCCGACGCGAACAAGTCCCCGTGCTGCAGATGAGCGTCGGTTACCGACGCCTGCGAAGGCAATGGCCTCGCCGCGCTGATTGCCGCCATGGGCTCCCCCCTACGCGACCATAGACACCGCGTGGGGCCGAATCCTCCGACCCCCGACGATGGAATCCAACGCACACCCGGCCCGACGCCACGTCGGGAACCGCGCCTGCCGAAGCGACACGCGGCCGAGCACGTAGGGGCGGGCCACTGGCTCCGCGCCCTTGCGGCCGCAAGCCGACGCAGGGTGCACTACCCTCTGGCGAGACTACCCATGACGACGACGCTCCGTGTCCCCTCGATTGCCCTGTTGACCCTGCTCGCGGCGTGCAAAAACGACGACCCGCCGGCGAACGCCGACGAGAGCAGCAGCAGCTCGGCCGGCACCGAGAGCAGCAGCTCCACGGCGCCGACGACGACGGTGAGCACCGACGACACGAGCACGGCCGGCACGACGACGGTCGACACGAGCGAGTCGGGCACGGTGGACAGCAGCAGCACGAGCGGCGGCACCGGTGACGCGATGGTGGTGCTGAACGAGGTCACGTCGGTGCCCGTCACCAACGGGCCGTACAACGGCGCACCGGACGCGATCGAGCTCTACAACGCCGGCGACGGCGCGGCGGATCTCTCGGGCTGGCGCGTGACCGACGACTCGACGTTCCCGGCCGGCGGCTTCTACACGTTCCCGCCCGCGACGACGCTCGCGCCCGGCGAGTGGCTGGTGCTGGTCGGCGTGGGCAAGAACGGCATGGGCGAGCTGCCGTTCGGCATCAGCGACGACAGCGAGGAGACCCTCACGCTCGACGACGGCACGGGTGTCGTGATCGACGCCGTCGTGTTCGACGGCTACGACGCGCGGATCTCGTGGTGCCGCGTGCCCGACGGCAGTGGCAGCTGGACGTGGTGCGACCAGACCTTCTCCGAGGCGAACGCGGCGGCCGCGACGGCCTGCGGCAACGACATGCTCGAGGAGGGCGAGACCTGCGACGGCAAGGACCTGAACGGCGCCGACTGCGAGAGCCTCGGGCTCGGCTTCACCGGCGGCACGCTGGTGTGCTCGCCGGCCTGCGTGCCCGATGCGAGCGGGTGCACCACGGACTCGCAGGTCGTGATCAACGAGCTCGAGTCCACCGGTGACGACATCGAGCTGTTCAACGCCGGCGACGACGACATCGACATCTCGGGCTGGGTCATCACCGACGATCCCGTCGACGCGGCCTACGATCCGGCGGTGGACGGCGAGGAGCTGGCCTTCGCGGCGGGCACGATCCTCGGCGCGGGCGAGTACCTCGTGGTGCCGGTCGGCAAGATGGCGAACCAGCACCCCTTCGGCCTCGGTGGCGGCGGCGATCAGGTGACGCTGCTGCAGGTCGACCCGGTCGTCATCATCGACAGCGTCGCCTACGGCGACGGCGAGGCCGCGAGCTCGTACTGCCGGCTGCCGAACGGCCCGACCGGCACGTGGACGGCCGACTGCACGCCCCCGACGATGGGCAGCGAGAACCTCGACTAGTTTTTGGTCGCGCCGTCCGGCGCTCTTCCTGGTGCGCGCAGTCGTGCTCGCTGTCCGCCGTGGCGAAGCCACGGCGGGCTCGAGTGGCGAAGCCACGGCGGGCTCGAGTGGCGA
>CAZFKC010000123.1:0-29186 GCA_964519175.1 uncultured Nannocystaceae bacterium | reverse complement strand
GACGATGGTGTCGAGCTCGACGAGCTCGCGGTGCTGCTGCGGGCCGCGCCTCGTCATGCACGCAGTACTCCGCTCTTGCGCAGCCTGGCGAACGGCCACATTCGGCGCAAAGCCGATGCGGTCGCCGTCCGCGAGCTGAGCGCGGGCGAGTCGGTCGAGCGCATCGAGCGGATCGCGCTCCTCGATCCCGCGATCGCACCGGCCGGCCTCTACGCACTCGAGACGCGCTTGCAGGAGGCTCCGAACGCGGCCGCCGCACGCGCCCTCGCGAAGCGCCTGCTCGCGCTCGTCGAGCAGCTCGATCGTCGGGGCGACGTCGAGCTGCGCTGGTGGGTCGGCAGGAGCTACGGGCTCGCGTTCCTGCTCGGTCGCGCGGCGCCGCGGCTGCGTTCGGTGCCCGCGTCGGCGTACGACGGCGTCGACGAGGTCGAGTCGCGACTGCTGGTGCAGGCCCGCATGGCCGGTGCGTTCGACGACGCGCAGGCTTGGCTCGTGTGGCGCCACCGCTGGGCCCCATCGGGAGAGCAGCCCGAAGCGGACGAGCTCTACGCACGCGTGCTCGCCCAGCCATGGACGCACGAGCTGCGGGTATTCGCTTGCACACAGCGCGACACCCCCGATCTGCTCGCAACCTGTCGCGCGGCGTGGAAGGAGGCGCCGAGCATCGAGCTCGCCGCGCGCACGGCCGAGGCGGTGTTCGCGACGCACGATGCGGAGGCCCAGCGCCAGAGCGAAGAAGACCAACCACCCGTCGAGCACGCGCCGCTCGACGAAGCGGCATTGCGCGAGCTGTTCGCCACCTCTGCCCCATCGTTCCCCGCCGCGGATGCCGATGCGAATGGGCGCTGGTGGGGCGTGCGCGCGCGTCACCACGAGTACCGCGAGCGCCACGAAGAGGCGGCGAAGGCGTGGCTCGAGACGCTCGCGTTCGGCTGGGCCCCGCAAGAGGACGACTGGCACCAGCTCCCGACGCGCGGCATCACGATCCGCCACGCCGAGCTGCGCCGGGCCTCCGGCGACGCGCGGCAGTGGGCGCGACAGGCCTTCCTCGCGCTCCTGGGTGGTGAGGTCGGCGCGGCGCGGGTCTACGCGCGCACCGCCGTCGCGTTCAGTGCCGACGACACCCGCGAGGTGCAGCACCGCGCGGGGCATCGGCTCGCGTTCGTCGAGCTCGTCGCGGCCGACATCGCGAGCGGCACGCTCGATCGCGAAGCGCTCGCCGAGGCGACCATGCTCATGTTCACGCCGGGGGCGCCCGAGGCCTACGACGCGTTCGTGGCCGCACATCCGAAGAGCCTCGTGGCGCAGGCGGTCGAGGTCGAGCACGCGCTCGCGCTCGAGGAGCAGCCCCGCGTGCGTGCCGGCCTGGCCGCCCTGCAGGCGCTCGCACCGGAGCAGCCGCTCGTCGCCGTGCTCGCGATGCGGGCCGCGGTCGCAGAGGGCGATCGCAAGCGGGCCCGCGCGCTGTTCCTCGCCGCGAAGAAGCGCGGCGATCATCCCGTGCTCGACACGATCGTGCTGCCCGAGTCGGTGCGCGGTCGCGATCCCTCGCTGCCGCAGTGGCTGCGCGATCCGAAGGCCGTGCACACGCGGCTGCGCGAGGCGAGCGACGTCGACGAGCCCCGGCCGACCCGGCGGGTGTGGCTCGAGCAAGAGCTCGAGCTGTGGGCGCCCGAGTCGTGGACCCCCGGCGAAGCGGGGCCGCTCGTGCTCGCCGCACCCGAGGACTGGTCGATCACGGTCGAGCCTCGTCCGCGCGCGAGTCGCTGCTCGGGGCCCGCATGCGCGACGCAGCTGAAGGACGAGCTCGAGGCCGACGGCAGCACCGTCTTGTGGTCCGCCCCGATCGAGACCGGCGCCGGCCCGGGCACCGAGCTGCTCGTCGTGCACGGCGACAACGCGATGCTCGTGACGCAGGTGTTCCGCGGCGGTCGTGAGCTCCGTCTGGCCGCGCGCGCGCCGGCCGAGCATCTCGAGCGCACGTTCGCGGCGCTGCGGATCGCACGCGACAGCCTGCGTCCGCTCGACGGCGTGCTCACCGGATTCCGGGCCGAGTCGCTGCGCAAGGAGGCGCCCGCGCTCTCCGACGACACGCGGCTCGCGATCCGGATCGAGCTCGCCCACGGCACGCAGAAGTGTCCGATCGCCGGGGTGATCGCCGGGCTCGCGCGTGCGCCCGCCCGCGAGAGTGCGCTCGTCGATGCGTGGCTCTCCACGCGCACGCCGGAGCAGCGCATCGGGCTCACCGCGTGTGCGCCCGCCGACGCGCCCGAGGCCGGGGGCATCGCCGTGCTCGCGCTGCTCGACGACGACCAGCGCGTGCATGCCTGGGGCCGCGCCGCCGTGCGTGCGAATCCCGACCGCGCACGACTCAGCGCACGCTCGCTGTTCACGAGCGCGCTCGAGCCCGCGCTCGCGCATCCCGATCACCTGTCGCGTCGCGATCTCCCGCCGCGCGGGCTGCTCGAGCTGCTCGGCGCGCTGCCGGAGCCCGACGCACGTGCGATGGTCGCCGAGCTCGTCGCCTCGCCGAACGCCCGCGATCGCTCGCTCGGCTTCGCCGCCGCGGGTCTGCGTCCCGAGCTGCTCGCCCGCGCACGCGCGACCGAGCTGCTCGCGGATCCCGATCCCCGCCTCGCCGCGCTCGCGCTCGACTACCTCGCCGAGGAGCTCGACGCACGCGAGCTCGCGGTCGTACGCGCGCGGGTCGACGTGCTCCGCCCCGTCGATGCGGCCGGGCGCGAGCTGCTCGTCGCGGCGTGCGGCACGCTCGCGGATCACGGCGGACGCGAGGACCTGCCGCGCATGCGCCGAGCGGCCGCGCGCATCGTGGTGCCGGACGATGCCGACGAAGAGCTGCGCTTCACGAAGAAGATCCTCGAGCTGCTGATCGAAGCGGTCGAGCGCGGGCCCGAGGGTCCACGCCGCGAGCCGGTACCGAGCCCCACCGTCGCTGCGCGCACGCCCGAGGCGCTCGCGAAGGCTCCGCTGCCGCAGCTCCTGCCCGGGCGCGATTGGTTCTACGCGAAGGTGGCCGACCCGCGGCTCGTGTGGAGCACCGCACGCCACACGCTCGCGCGGCTCTCGGGTGGCGATCCCGCCAGCCGTCAGCTGCTCGGCGAGATCGTGAAGAGCATGCTCGAGCGTGCCGGCACCGATCTGCTGGCCGACGACTCGGGGCTCGATCTGTCGCGCGGCATCGAGTGCGCGAGCAACCCCACGATCAGCCTCGGCCAGGTGTGCGCCGCGTGGGTCACCGATCGCGAGCGCGTGCTGACGCTGCTGGCCGAGCGCGACTGGGGCGAGGACGACGGGCTCGTGCTGCCGCTCAACGTCGCCGAGGGCTTCGCGAAGGCCCCGCGCTTCCTCGCCGCGCTGCCGCTCATGCTCCCGGGCCTGCTCGCTGTCGAGGAGCCTTCGCCCGGCCGTGCGATGGAGTTCGAGGAACGTGTGCGCGGCGAGGTGCAGGTCGCGTCGTACCGCCTGCACAGCTCGCTCATCGTGCGGGGCAGCGCGAACGAGATCGACATCGACGAGGAGTACTACCTGTTCGTCGGCGATCGCATGTTCGCGTTCACGACCCGATGGCTCGCCAACGCCGTGCTCGGTCGCACCGGCCCCGTGCTCGCCGACGATGCCGAGTTCGCCGCGCTCGCGGCGGAGCTGCACGGCGAGGGCGGCATCGTCGGCGCCGGCGTCGGCGATGCGGTCGAGGGCGCGGCGAGCACCGTCGAGCTCGCGGTCGACGAGCGCGGGCTCCGGTTCCGGCAGCTGGTGCGCACGAAGGAGCGGGTCGGTGATGCCGCGCGGGTGATCGCGCTGCTCCCCGACGACGCGGCCGCGACCTGGGCGGTGGGCTCGGGCTCGCCGCGCGCGGAGCTCGAGGCGACCGAGCGCACGAGCAGCGACGAAGGCGAGGGCCCACCGCCGCAGCTCGCGAAGACCACGGGCGCCGTGGCGTTCGCGTGGTATCCGGCGGCGGGGCAGGGGCTCTGGCACGAGTGGGTGCTCGTGCTCGAGCCGAGCGCCGCCGATCTGCGCTTGCTGGGCAAGCACAAGCTCACCCCGAAGGGCGATCACACCGTGCGGGCCGGCGTGCACGCCGGCGAGTCCGACGGCCTATTCGTCTACGCGAGCAGTGCGGCGCTGCGCGATCGCGTGCTCGCGGGCGAGCGCGGCGCGACGCAGGGCGAGCACACCACCGCGCGCGGCAGCTTCCGTGGCGCACCCAGCTCGGCAGCGGTCACGGCGGCGAAGAGCGGCGACCCGGCCTTCCGCCGCTTCCTCGCGCTCGGGCTCGGCGTCGTCGAGTCGGCCGACTACCAGGCGAGCGCGGATGCGAAGGCCGGCGTGCTCGCGCTGAACGGCCATGTGACGCTCTCGCTCGCCGCCGACGATCGGCCCAGCGACGTCGTCGACAAGTGGCTGGCCTCGCACGACGACAGCAACGCGATCCTGCTGCCGCGCAAGCTGAAGCCACGCGAGCTGACCGCGCCGATCACCTACGTGCTCGAGGTCGTCGATCCCGAGACGTTCGTGCAGCGCGTGCTGGCCGTGTCACCGCGCATCGAGGCGAAGGTCGAGACCGATGCCGCCGGCAGCAAGCGCGTGCGCGTCACCGTGCGTCCGCAGAGCGACGCCGCGCTCGCGCTCTCGACCGACGAGCGGCGGCGCTCGCTCGCCGCGACCCGCGACTACCCGACGCAGGCGAAGCAGATCCGCGAGCTCTTGCCGGTGATCGTCGGCGACGAGCGCGACGCGAACAAGGTCGCCGCCAAGGTGGTCGCGTGGGTACACGCCCGCATCCGCTACGAGATCACGCCGCGCCGGGTCGACGGCGCGAAGGTGCTCGAGCTCGGCCGCGGCGACTGCAGCGAGTACGCCACGCTCACCGTCACGCTCCTGCGCGCCGCCGGCGTGCCCGCCGAGGAACGCAGCGGCATGATGGCGTCGGGCAGCGACATGGCCGCGCACGCATGGGCCGCGTACCACGACGGCAAGCGCTGGCACGAGGTCGATCCGACCGCGGGCACCGCGAGCGTCACCGCCGGTCACATCGAGCTGTCGGTCACCGACATCCTCGCGCTGCAGGCGGTCGGCGGGCTGAAGGTCCTCGCGATCGAGTAGCGCTCAGCCGCCCAGCTCGCTGTCCTTCTTCGGGTGCGCGAGCCAGGCCGCGATGTCCTCGGCCATGTGCTCGGCGATGTCGTCGAGCCCCTTGCACACGCCGGCCATGCCACCGCCGACGCCACCCAGCGCGCGCCGCTGCAGCCGGAAGCTGCCGATCGTCTCGCCGTGCGCGTCGAGCTCGCCCTCGACGATCACGCTGATCTCGCCCTCCCACGCCGGCTCGGCCCCGCGCATGCGCGTGATCGACATCGTGAGGATCTTGCCCTCGCCGTCCTTCACCCCTGCTGCGGTTGCGGCCACCGCCTGGGTGAGCTCGTCGTCGAACTCGCACTTCTTCTGGGCCTCGGCGGACGCGTTGGAGTGGGGCCCGTAGGTCGCCGCCACCACGCGCACGCCACCGCCCTCGGCGGGTGGCGTGCTGCCGCCCTTGTCACAGCCGAAGGCGAGCGCGATGGTGAAGAGGATCGCTGCGGTACGCACCGCGCGAGCATAGCTCAAGGCACGAGCACCAGCTTGCCGTTGGCCTCGCGCTGCGCGAGCCGCTCGAGCGCTGCGCCGGCCTGCGCGAGCGGCAGCGTGCGATCGAGATGCGGGCGCACGCGACCGTCGGCGATCCATTGCAGCAAGCGGGCGATGTGCTCACGGTTGCGCGTCGGATCGCGCTGCGTGAACGCGCCCCAGAACACGCCGACGATCTCGCAGCCCTTGAGCAGCACGAGGTTCGTCGCGATCTTCGGGATCGTGCCCGCGGTGAAGCCGACCACGAGGTGGCGGCCCTGCCACGCGAGCGAGCGGATCGCCGCCTCGGTGTGGTCGCCGCCGACCGGATCGTAGACGACGTCGATGCCGGCGGGCGCGAGCTGCTTCAGCCGCGTGCGCAGATCTTCCTTCGCGTAGTCGATGGTCGCGTCGGCCCCGTGCTCGCGACAGAGCGCGAGCTTGTCCTCCGACGATGCTGCCGCGATGACACGCGCGCCCATGCACTTGCCGAGCTGCACCGCGGCCAGACCCACGCCGCCGGCGGCCCCGAGCACGAGCAGCGTCTCGCCTGGGGCCAGCCGCGCACGATCGACGAGCGCGTGCATGGTGGTGCCGTACGCGACGAGCACCGCGGCGCCGACCTCGAAGCCGACGGCGTCCGGCAGCGGGAACACCGAGCCGGCGCCACACACCACGCGCTCGGCGAATGCACCGAACAGCATCGTCGCCGCGACGCGATCGCCGGGCGCATGGTCGACCACGCCGTCGCCGACCGCACGCACGACGCCCGCGATCTCGCCGCCGGGCACGAACGGCACGGGCGGCTTGAACTGGTACTTGCCCTCGGTGATGAGCACGTCGGGGAAGTTCACGCCGGCCGCTCGCACGTCGACGAGGACCTGGCCGGCCCCGAGCTCGGGCTCGTCGATGTCGTCGAGGCGCAGGCCCGCGGGTCCGACGAGCTCGTGGCAACGGATCGCGCGCATCAACGCACCGTCACGTCCGCGGCCGCGCTGCCGTAGGCCTGCAGCTCGATCAGCAATCCGCTCTGCGGCTCGGGTGGCAGCCGCCGCCAGTCGTAGTCGAGCTCCTGCGGCGGCACGTTCCACCGATAGCCGCGCACGAGCGCCACGGTGAACACCTTCATGAACAGCGTCGCGTAGTCGAACCCCGCGCACTTGTGGCCGGTGAGCGGGCCCGGCCCCTGCGGCGCGAATGCCTGGGGATGCCGCGCGCGCACGGCCTCGTCGAGGAAGCGATCGGGATCGAAGCGCTCGGGCTTCGGCCACACGTCCTCGAGCATGTGGTGCTCGCGCAGCGCGAACGCGACCACCCAGCCCTCCGGGATGCGATGGCCCTTCCACACGAACGTCGTCTTCGCGCGCGCGAACACCATCGGCAGCATCGGCGTAATGCGCTTCGTCTCGCTCACGATGCGATCGAGCAGCGGCAGCGCCGACAGCTGGGCGAGCGAGAGCTCGGGCGGTGCCTCTTCGAGCTCGCGCTGCAGCTCGCCGCGGGTCTCGAGCGCAGCACCGAGGCGCGTGACGATGCCGGTGAGCTGCGCGAACACGATGTAGCCGGCGAGGAACACGTGGTAGAGCTCGAGGGTCGCGGCTTCGTCGTCGAGCGTGCTGCCATCGGGTCCGCGCGCCGCGAGCATGCGCGAGCAACCGTCGTCGGTCGGCGACGCGCGACACTCGCGGATGCGCGCGCGCAGGAAGGTCAGCAGGCGATCGCGGGCCTGCTGCGCCCGCCGTAGCGCCGAGCCCGGCACCGCCACGGGCACCGCGGCGAATCCGGCCGTGACGTGCTCGTAGTCCGCGACCAGCTGATCGAGCTCGGGGCCGCGGCCGATGCCGAGCATGTTGCGGGCGATGCCCTCGATCGCGAGCCGACGCAGCTCCTCGATCCACGGCTTGCGTGCGTGGTCACGCTCGGCCGCCCAGCGCGACAGCGCCGACTCGACCGCATCCTGCAGCGAGGGCAGATAGCTCTCGAGCGCATCGCGACCGAACGCGGCCATCACCTGGGCCTTGCGCACGCGGTGGGCGTCGCCGTCGAGCGAGGGCAGGCTGTAGCCCGCGAAGAGGCCGAACACGTGCTCGAACATCGCGCCGTCGCGCATGAGCCGATCGCGATCGAGCCACAGCTCCGCGGCGTCGCAGCCGGCGATGACGACCGTGTCGCGGTTCATCACGTGGGTGCGGAACACGCGACCGTGCTTCTGCATGCGCTCGTGCACGAACGCGAACGGCTGCTTCACAAGCGCGAGCGTCTCGCCGACCAGCGGCCAGCCCGTGCTCCCCGGCGGCAGCTCGGCATCCTCGGCGACGACGCGCCGAGCCTCGCCGATGCGTCGCGCCAGCTCCTGCAGATCCGCCTCGCCGCTGCCCGGCAGCAGCCGGACCGAGAGCGCGTGCAGGCGCTCCTCTTCGGAGATGTGCAGCTGACCCGCGATCTCCGCGACGCTCTCGAGCTCGGCGTCCGCGACGTTGCCGTCGACCTTCGTCAGCCACACCGCGATGGCGTAGACGAACGCGCGCGCATCGGCGTCGAGCTCGAGACCGTCGAGCTTCGCCAGCGGCGCGCGCACGCGGAGCGCCTGCACGATCGCATCGAGGTCGGCGCCGGCGATGCCGCACACGCGCGCGGCGGCGAGCAGTGCGTCGGCCTCGGACGGCTTCACCTCGCCGTCGGCCCAGGCGATGGTGGCGAGCGCCACGAATACGTCGCGATGGAGTTGCATGCGCGATCGGATGGTCGCCGATCGTGCGCGCGGCCGGCAATCACCGCCGGTTCGTCGTGCCCGCAGCCGCGGCGACCAAGCGCTGCTCGAGCCGCTCGGCCGACAGGAACGGCAGTGGACGCGCGCTGCGTTCGAGCTCGTGCACGGCCTCGACGATCACGGCATTGGCGGGCGCTCGCACGCCGGCCTGCGCCGCGAGGCGGACGATCTCGCCCGAGAGGTCGTCGATCTCGGTCGGCTTGCCGGCCTCGAGGTCCTGGAGCGTGCTCGACTTTGCGCGCGGGTCCACGTTGGCGATCGACTTCGCCGCGCGCAGCACGATCGCGTCCGGCCACGCGAGCACCCGCGCGATGAGGCCGGGGGGCAGCAGCAGGACGGAGGTCGGGTGCAGGCCGGCGGCGCGCATGACCGCGAGGCCCTCGCGCATCAGCTGGGCGAAGCAGCGGCGGAGCGAGCGGGTGCGCAGGGTCTGCGCGATGGTCAGGCCGGTGACGGCGCAGACACCGTTGACCAGGTTGAGCAGCAGCTTGCCGGCAATGATGTCCTCGACGTCGTCGCGCACGCGACAACGATCGCCGGCGCGCTCGAGCGCATCCGCGAGCGCGCGCACGCGGTCGCGCGCGTTGCCCTCGCCACGCCCCATCACGAGCGGGCCGCTGGTGGCCTGGCGATAGGAGCACTCGGTGTCGCGCAGCACGTTGTAGCTGACCATCGCGGGGATGACGGTCGGCGCCCGACCGTGCGAGCCGAGCGCGAGCTCGCCGCGCAGCCGTCCGGGATTGCGCAGCCCGTTCTGGAACGACACGACGATCGCCTCGCGATCGAGGATCGCGGCCAGCGTGCGGCCGGCGGCCTCGCTGTCCCGCGACTTCACGGTGACGAGGCAGGCATCGACCCCGGCGAGCGCGTTCGGATCCTCGGTGACGACGAGATCGGCGCCCGGTCGCGCGCTGGAGCCGTCGACGCCGTGCACGACGATGCGGTCGCGGATCTCGACCAGGCTCTTGCGTCCGACGAGCGTGACCTGCACACCGACGGACGACAGACGCACGCCCAGGAAGCTGCCGATCGCACCCGCACCGAAGACACCGACGCGCACGTTCGGTCACTCTCCGAGCAGCGGCGCGGCGAACAGGTCGAGGTCGCCGCCCGGGCCGGTGCGCGCGAACCAGAGCTGCGAGCCATCGGGTGCCCACCACGGATCGTCCTCGATGCCGGTGACGTCGACGTCGATGACTTGCTCGGGGGCACCGAAGTCCATGCCGAGGTCGCGCGTCGCGGTCCAGATCGCCATGGACCCGTCGACGCCCGGGCGATCGGAGGCGAACAGGATGCGGGTCCCGGTGATGTCGAGGAACGGCACGGAGTCGCGGTAGAGCGTGTTGAGCTCGGCGAGCGGAACGGGCGCGCCGAACGTACCGATCGCGCTCGCTCGGGTGGCGCGCGCGAGATCGTCGGCACCGACGAGCGGAACGGTGAGCACCACCTCGAGCAGATCGTCCGAGAACACGGCGCCGCCCTCGGGCAGGAAGCTGCTCAGCTCGTCGACGCGCACCGGGTCGCCCCAGTCCGCAGCGAGCCCGGAGCGATGGAGCAGATAGACGTCGAAGCCGCCCTCGCCACCGGCGCGGTCGCTGCCGAACGTCATCCACAGACCGTCGTGCGAGAGCTCGGGCCAGCCGTCCTGGCTCGGGCTGTTGATGTCGGGCACGGGCTGCGGCGGATCCCAGGCCTCGTCCTTTGCGCCGCGCTGCGAGAACCAGATGTCCTCGGCCCCGGGGCCGTCGGGCCGCAGGGTCGCGAAGTAGATCTCGAGCTGGTTGCCGAGCAGCGTCGGGTCGTCGTCGAAGTAGATGCTGTTGAGCTCGTCGATCGGCACGGCGTCGCCGAACGGACCGAACGGCACCGGGCCGGGATCGCCGGTCGAGCTCTCGCTTCCGCTCTCCGAGCTGCCGTGGGTCGTCTCGCTCTCGGAGCCGCTCGTCGTCGCGCCACTGCTGGTCTCGGGCTCGGTGGTCGTGGTGGTCGGCGTCGACGTCGATCCGTCCAGCGTGGCAGAGGTGGCGCTCGCCGCGGTTTCGCCCATCGTGGTGCTGGTCGAGCCCGGGCCGGTCCCGCTCGAGCCCTCGTCGGCCGCGCCGTCACCGACGCCGCCGCTGTCGAAGGAGCACGCCGTGACGGCGGCGAAGACGGGGACCGCTGCGAATCGACGGAGCGCCACCTTCCCATCCTAGAAGGTTTGTGCTCGGCGATGCCACCACAACCCACGTATGCCGCGGGATCGCGCGTGGGCTCGAACGTAATCCATCCGGTGCTCGACCTCGCAACGGCGGTACGGCACGCTAGGATTTCGCGGCTCGTCGGCGCCGGGCCACCCCCGCCGGGTGAACCTCGAAAAATCACATCGCTTTTCGACGTCCCCCACTGATTGAAGTCGCTCCGGGCTCCACTACCGAAGACGAGCGTGGCCAATCTCCTGCACCACCCCGCGAGCGGGGGTCAGCCGACCGTGCCCGAGGACGCCGAGGCGCGGGCGCCCGTCTTGCGACCGATGGAGGATCTCGGCGCGCGCGCTTCGATCGCGGCCCGCTTGTTCGGCGAGCACGCGACGCCGGTGATGATCGCGCGTTTTCGCATCACGCGACGGATCGGTGCCGGTGGCATGGGTCGCGTGTACGAGGCCGTCGATGCCGAGCTCGACCGGCGCGTCGCGATCAAGCTGCTCGCCGAGCGCGACACCGATCGCGGCGCCTCGCGTCAACGCATGCTCCGCGAGGCGCGGTCGCTCGCCCGTGTGTCGCATCCCAACGTCGTGCAGATCTTCGACGTCGGCGAGCACGAGGGCGCGATCTTCCTCGCGATGGAGTACGTCGACGGGCAGACGCTCGAGGCGTGGCAGGAGCAGCCCCGTCGCTGGCGCGCCGTGCTCGACAAGTATCTGCAGGCGGGCGAGGGACTCGCGGCGGTGCACGCGAACGGCCTCGTGCACCGCGATTTCAAGCCCGCGAACGTGCTCGTCGACGGCAACGGCCGCGTGAAGGTGGCCGACTTCGGCGTGGCGATCCTCGAGGCGTCGGCCGCGACGACACTGCCGGACCGACCCAGCGATCTCGAGCCGTCGCGCAGCGTCACGGCTCGGCTCACCGAGACGGGCGCGATGCTCGGCACGCCCGCGTACATGTCACCCGAGCAGCTGCGCGCGGGCATGGTGGACGCGCGCACCGATCAGTTCAGCTTCTGCTTCGCGCTGTACGAGGCGGTGTTCGGACGCCAGCCCTACTCGGTGGAGCAGCGTCGCGATCGCGACAACCGCGTGGAGCTCGGGCACCTGCGCGCGCCGGGCTGGCTGCGCGGCGTGCTGGTGCGCGGGCTCGCGCCGCGGCCCGCCGACCGCTGGCCCGACATGGACGAGCTGTTGCGTGCGCTGCGACGGGGAGCGCATCGCGGACGCACCGCGACGCTCACCGGCGCAGCGCTGGTCGGCGCGACGGCGATCGCCTCGGCTTCCTTCTGGGCGGCGTCGCCGAGCTGCGAGGACAGCCGCGCGGCGATCGAGCCGGTGTGGAACGCCGAGCGTGGCGAAGCGATCCGCGACGCGTTCGTGAAGACGGGGATGCCGTTCGCGAGTACGAGCGCCGACACCGTGGTCGCGCAGCTCGAGCTGCGCGCGTCCGCCTGGGACGAGGCCCGCGTCGAGGTCTGCCGCGATCATCGGCTACGCAGCGTGCGCTCGGCGGAGTTCCACGATGCCAGCATGGCGTGCCTCGACCGCCAACTCGTCGAGCTCGGCAACGTCATCGAGCGACTCACGGCGGTGGATGCCGGCGATGTCGCACATGCCCGCGACGCCGTCGCTACGCTGCCCCCCATCGCGGCGTGCCTCGAGCACGAGCAGCTGCGCGAAGTGGCACGGCATGTCGAGTCTCCCGAAGCAGGTACGGTGCGCGATCTGGTGCTCGAGGCCCGCCTCGAGCTCGCGCTCGGCCACGGCGCCTCGGCGATCGCGGCCGCGGAGGTCGCCACGGAGCGGGCGCGCGCGCTCGATGCCCAGCGGGTGTGGGCGGAGGCGGAGGTCGTGCGCGCGCGTGCGCTCGATTCGATGGACCGCTGGGACGATGCCGAGGCCGCGTACTTCGAGGCGGTCCGGCTCGCGGAAGCCACGCGTCACGACGACGTCGTCGTCGAGGCGTGGGCCGGGCTGTTCGCGGTCGACCACGCGCGCGGCGACGTGCGTGCGGCGGGCCACTGGCTCACGCTCCTCCAGGGCGCGGTCACGCGCATCGGTGACCCGCCGAAGGCGCGCGCGAGCCACTCCGTCGCCGAGGGGCAGCTCGCGGTGCTGCGTGGGGACTACCCCGCCGGCGAGCGCTCGTTCCGCGCCGCGCTGCAGCTGTACGCCGACGCGGGCGAGCCCGAGGCGCCCGAAGCCCTCGTCGCGACGCGCAAGCTCGCGAACGTGCTCGCCGACCAGCGCCGCTTCGATGCTGCGGAAGAGCTCTACCAGCGCGTCATCGAGGTCACGCGCGAGCGCTGGGGCGAGGACCATCCCGACGTCGCGCATCTCGAGTTCGCACTCGGCTACCTCGCAGTGGACCGGCAAGATTTTCCGCGCGCGATCGTCCACCTCCAGCGCGCGATCGGCATGTTCGAGCGCGCGTTCGGGCCGAGCGCGCCACGGCTGAGTGGGCCGCTCTGTCTGCTCGCGGACTGCTTCCTCGAGCTCCGCGATTTCGACGCCGCGCGCGCGACGGCTCGGCGAGCCGTCGAGATCCAGAGCCGCTTCCCGCCGACCCACGTCGAGCGCGCCAGCGGTCTCGGAGGGCTCGCGAACATCGAGATGCTCGCCGGCAATCGCCGCGAAGCGATCGCGTTGTACGAGCGCACGCTCGCGGTGGGGCTCGACACTCCGTTGCAGCGCGCGCGCGCAGAGCACAACATCGCGAAGCTGTTCTGCGACATCGGTGAGTGTCTCTCCGCGATTCCGCACCTCGAGCGTGCGAGTGCCGACGCGGGCGACGACGCAGAGATGCTCGCCGACCTCGCGCTGGTGCGCGCGCGCGTCGAGCGTGCGCAGCGTGACGAACGGTAAAGCGCGACCGCAGCGCGGCCTCGGTGGTGACGGGTTTTCGCCGTCGCGACACCACCAAGGCAATGCCGACTCATCACATCCAACTCACCAACACGGGCAACACCAACTACGATCTCTATCCGACGAGCTCGCCTGCGAGCATCACGTTGCAGGCGCAAGACCGCGGCATCTACTTCGACTACGGCGCGACGTTCACGTCGATCGACGAAGTGCTGATCGTGCTCGGTGATACGCAGCCGCCCGTGCTCACCCTCGACTGGCCGGGCGCGACCGATCCGCAGTGGGGCATGCAGCTGCTCTCGGGCCAGACCTCGTGCACCGTCTCGACCATCGGCACGTCGACCAAGTTCACGTACTCGGTGCCCGCGACCGGTGCGTCGTCGACGTTCCAGCTGACGCCGACGGGGAGCTCCGACAAGAAGTTGAAGGTCACGATCTCGCGCCCGTGACGGCCGGGCGTGTAGGCGACTGCACGCTCTGATCGGCCCGGATCGGGCCGCCAGGACGGCGGCCCGATCTCGCGCGCGGCCCGGGCGCGGAGGTGGCCCCCGAGCGTCCGCAGCCCATGCTACCGTTTCTGCGGTGGAGCCGGATGCTGAGCTGCTCGAACGCTGGGGTCGTAACGACCGCGTCGCCGGCAACGCGCTCTTCCAGCGCTACTTCCCCGCCGTCCACCGCTTCTTCGTCAACAAGGTGAGCAACGCGGCCGCGGTCGAAGACCTCGTGCAGCAGACCTTCGCCTTGCTCGCCGAGTGCGCGACGAACTACCGCGGCACCTCCACGTTCCGCACGTTCGTCTTCGGTGTCGCGCACAACGTCTTGCGTGCCCACATCCGCACGCGCGTGCAGGACAACATCGAGCTCATCGGCGACGTCTCGGTCGCCGATCTCGGTGCAGGTCCGTCGAGTGTCGCGGCCGCACACGAGGAGCTGCGGCTCTTGCTCGACGCGCTGCAGCGCGTGCCGATCGAGAAGCAAGTCGTGCTCGAGCTCTACTACTTCGAAGAGCTCACCGGCACCGAGCTCGCCGCGTTCCTGGACGTGCCCGAGAGCACCGCACGCAGTCGCCTGCGCCTCAGCCTCGGTGCGTTGCGCAAGGTGCTCGCGGAGCAGCTGCCGATCACGACCGACAGCCAGAACCTGCTGGTCGGCATCGAGCGGTGGATCGCGCAGCTGCAGGACGTCATCGGCACCCGCGCCGCGCGCTCGTGATCGCGGCTCACGGCGTGCTTGTGTGCCATCGTGCGCCGTGCATCGACGCGTATGCGAGCCGCCCCGGGCCGACGGCATCGGGGAGACCCTGACGACTCGAGCGATCGCCCGAGGGCTGCACTGCCGAATTCCCGTAGGGGTGCGCAACGCTGCGTTACACGGCACGTCCTCCAGATCGCGATCCACGCTGGCTGTCCGGCTCGTGGGCCGTCGCGGCGGCCACGACGGGTCAGGCGCACGCAAGGTCTACAGGACCGCGTCGATGCCAGGTACCACGATGGGATCGCAGACATTCGCCAAGCAGATGCTGCTCACCCTGGTTTCCCCGACGCGGGAGCGGCAGTCCGCAATGGTCACGTTGACGCGTACGCGCGCCGGCGAGACCTACCGATGGTCCGCAACGGCGTGCATCGAGCAGATCGAGCACACGAGCCATGGACACGCCGACGAGCGCGGTGCGCTCGTCGACATCGCCGAGTGGTTGCGTGGTCGGTTCGGCGCGAGCACGACGTGTCTCGGCAGCACCGTGGCGATCGTCGGCGTCTCGCCCGTGCGTGAGCTGGGCTAGCACGCGCGCTGCTCGGACCTGCGCAGCTCACGACCTGGCGGTCTCGGACAGCAGGCGAGCGAGCGAGGCCACATGCGGCTCGCGCAGGCCCGGCCTCGGGCGCGCTGGCTCACCTCTGCGTCGCCGATCCCTGGCAGGTGGGCTGGGGCTCGCGGTGGCCCGAGCCCGACTGGGCCACGCAACGGCTGTCGCCGGTCGTGCGTGCGATCGAGACGATCGGCCACGGCAGCGTGCTCGTCGCTGCCGCGACGACGCGTGCGGGGCCGGGCCACGGCACCAGTCCCTCGATGGCCGCACAGGTCATGGCGTTGCGTGTGCTCGACGAGCTCCACGGCGATGGATGGCAGGCGCTCGATCGCGCGGCATTCGATCGCTTCATCGTCGACGAGCACGTCGATGAGCCGAAGCCCCGCGGCGTCGACGACGTCGCGGCGGCCCGCGACGCCGCGCTGTGCTGGGCGACGACGAGCCGTCGGCGTTCGATCACGCCCGCTGGCGGCGACCCGGCCTCTTAGCCCACGTTGAATTGCGCCGCGATGCGAAGGGCCGGGAGCGCTCGCGTTCTCACGGCTGCTTGCGCGCCATCGTGCCCGGCGGCTGCGCGTACCAGCCCGGGTCGACGTCGTAGCCCTTCGGCAGCGTGTCGCGGACCTTCACGACCGTGAACATGCCGCCCATCTCCACATCGCCGAACTGCGCCTGCCCCGTCATCATCGGCAGCGTGTTCTTCGGCCGACCCATCTCGTGCATCTTGCCCATGCCGGTCGTGCCCATCGCCATGTAGCCGGGCAGGTGCTTCTTGATCTTCTGCTCCACGCCCTTTTGGTCGACGCCGATCATGTTCGGCACGTCGTGACCCATCGGGTTCATCGTGTGGTGGCTCTTGTGGCAGTGCAGCGCCCAGTCCCCGGGCTCGTCGACGATCATCTCGACGTCGCGCGTGGAGCCGGTGTGCACGTTCACCGTCGTCTCCGGCCACTGTCCGGCGACGGGGATCTGTCCGCCGTCGGTGGCGACCACCTTGAACTGCACGCCGTGCATGTGGATCGGGTGGCTGTCCATCGACAGGTTCGCGATGCGGATGCGCAGTCGGTCGCCGGTCTTGCACACGAGCGGTGCAGTGCCCGGCCACGCACGCGCGTTGAAGGTGAACAGGTTGAAGTCGAGCATCACCATCGGGTTGGGCGTCGACGTGCCCGGATCGATGAACCACTCCTGCAGGAAGATCGCGTAGTCGCGATCGATCTTGCGCGGGCGCGGTCGCTTGGGATGGATGATGAAGAAGCCCATCATGCCCATCGCCATCTGCACCATCTCGTCGGAGTGCGGATGGTACATGTGCGTGCCGTGCTGGCGCAGCGTGAACTCGTAGACCCACGTCTCGCCGGGCTCGATGTGGGGCTGGTTCAGCCCCGCGACGC
Organism: uncultured Nannocystaceae bacterium; assembly: GCA_964519175.1. GTDB lineage: Bacteria > Myxococcota_A > Polyangia > Nannocystales > Nannocystaceae > Xiheibacterium. The sequence continues at coordinate 12,537 of CAZFKC010000123.1, read as the reverse complement.
CGTCCATGCCGTTCGGCAGCAGGATGCCGTGCCAGTGCACGCTCGTGCGCTCGGGCAGCTCGTTCGTCACGAGGATGCGCACGCGATCGCCCTCGACCGCCTCGATCATCGGACCGTGGCACTCGCCGTTGTAGCCCCAGCAGTCCACCACCATGCCCGGCGCGAACTCGCGTTTCACCTTCTGGGCGACGAGGTGGAACACCTTCACGCCGCCGTCCATGGTGAACGGCAGCTTGCTGCCGTTGGGCACGATCACCGGGGTCGCGTGCGCGGGCAGGCCGGGGCTCGCGTTGCCCGCGATGATCGGCAACGGCTTCGGCGCGGCGTGCAGTCGCCACGGCAGCATCGCGCCCCCGATCATCGCGGCACCGCTGCGCAACAGGTCTCGACGGGTGGGCATGCTCAGTCCTCGGCTTTCTCGGTGCGGGCATGGCGGGTGATCGACGACTCCAGTCGACCGCCGATCGCGAGCTCGAGCTCGGCGCGCGCGATGAAGTAGTCGCGCAGGTGCTCGACGAGCTCGGCGCGCGCCTCGAGCTCGTGGATCTTGAGCTCGATCAGCTCGTAGACCCCCATCAACATCGCGTCGTAGCGCTCCTGGCCCAGCACGACCATGCGCGTGCGCATCGGGATCACCCGGTCGCGCTCGTACTCGGCGAGGCGACGCTCGCTGATCATGCGCGCGCGTCCGACTCGCACGTCGGAGCGCGCGACGATGGCCAGACCACGGAGGCGGCGCTCGACCTGGCGCAGCGTGGCCTCGGCGCGGGCGATCTCGGCCTGTCCCCAGTCGAAGATCGGGATCTCCAGCTCGAAGAACGGACCCAAGGTCGAGCGATCGCCGGGGTCGTGCTCGCCGAGCACGCCGACGTCGACCGCGATGAAGGGATTGCGGCGCGCGAGCTTGACCGCCGTGACCAGCGCGTCGAGCTCGGCGCGCTCGGCCTGCAGATCGAGCCGCTGACGCACGGCGATGCGCTCGAGCTCGCCGAGCTCCGGCTCGGCCTCGGGCAGCTTGGGCAGCATCGACGGCAGGCGCAGCTCGGCGTCGCTGCCGAACCCGCCGATGAGCCGCACGAGGTGCTCGCGGGTCTCTATCGCGGCGACGTGGGTCTGCTGCAGCTCGATGCGGGCCTCGGCCTCGGCCGCCTCGAGCTCGGAGCGCTCGAGCTCGTTCATCGTCCCGGCCTCGCCGGCCGCGGTCTGGCGGCGCGCGAGCTCGGCCGCGGCCTCGGTGAGCTCGGCGATCGCACGGCGCAGCTCGAGCATGCGCTCGGTCGCGATCGCGTCGTACACGGCCTGGCGCACCAGCACGTCGAGCTCGATCACCGCATGCGCGACCTGCAGCACGGTCTCGCGCACGTGCGCCTTCGCGGCCTTGCGTCGCAGCGGGATGAGCAGCGCCTGGATGAAGTTGAGCGATGCGTCGAACTCGTACGCGGTGGCGGCCGCACCCTGCAGCGGAAAGCGCGGGCCACCACCGAAGTGCAGGTTCCGCAGCAACCCCGCTTGCACGAGATCGGCCTGCGCGATGCCGAGATCCTCGAGCTGCGCGAGCAGGTCGGCGTTGCGCACGAGCGCGATCTCGACGGCGGCATCGGCGGTCAGCTCGCGCGAGAGCAGCTGCCGCACGCGCGCGTCGACCTCGGCGTCGGCCTCCGTGCCCTGGTCCCACACCACCCGGCGATCGAGCCGCTCGGAGGCGAGCTCGGCGGCGCGGGCCCGGCTCTCGCGCGGCGACGTCGCGCAGGAGCAGACGAGCGCGAGCAGGCCCGCGAGCGTCGCGACGCTGCGCATCACGGCTCGCCTCCGCTGCCGTGCTCGTGCTGCGGTGGCGGCTCGGTCGGCTTCGCCGGCGCGTGGTGCTGGTGGTGGTCGTGGCCACCGCCGGGCTCGCCCTTCGACAGCTCCGTCGTCAGCACGTCGGGCGGTGCACGATAGGGCACGATCGGCGCGCGCTCGTCGGCCGGATCGCGCTCGGGTGGGAGCTGCGGCAGTCGGTGGGTCTTGCACGCGCCCACGAGCGCGATCACGAGGAGAAGCGGGAAGGCGGAAGGTCGAGACACTGGAGTTGCTCCGGAGCGAGGTCGTCGTCGACGCGCGCGCCGAATCGGCGCACGAGCGGCACGGATCACGCGACGGCGGTGCTCACAGCAGCCAGTGCTCGACGACCGCGAAGCGCCGCAGCGGCGGCCCGCGGGTACGCACGACGGAGCGAGTGCCATCGTCGCGCATCGCGGCCGTGGGCGCGGGCGCGAGCTCGACCGCGGCCTCGGCGAGCGAGCTCGCGTGGGCGCCGGTCGGCGTCGCGGCTGCATGCGGAGCCGTCGCGCCGTCGCACGGTGTCGCGCAACAATCGACGCGCCGAAGCGCGGCGTGCGAGGCGTCGGCGTCCTCCTCGCCACGGCATGCGCACTGATCGGGCTCGTGGCACGCCTCGGCGAGGCGCGCCCAGCTCTCGACGGGGAGCAGGGCCGCGAATGCGACGAACAGCGCGATCAGGCGGGCTCGCACGGGCAGCGGCGACGATAGCACGGCCTAGCGCCGGCGCCGTCGGGGCTGGGCCAGGTGCAGCCGACCGCGATGGGCGACGCCATCGGGCCCGCTGCAGCGCACCAGCATCGTGTCGAGACCGATCGGGATGCCGAGGAACCGCCGCGCCCGCAGGAGCGCAGAGTCTGCGCGGCAGGCCTTCACCACGTGGCCGTCGTCGCGCACGACGTCGGCGAAGAGCGCCGGTCGGCCCTCGTGCAGCGCGACCACGAAGGTGAAGCCCATGCCATCGCCGGCGACGCGGATCTTCCAGCGATCGGGCCGCACGCGCCGGTAGTCGATGACCAGGTGACGGAGCACTCGGTCGTTGAACGGGAAGCGGTCCACGTCGTCCGACCACCACAGCCGCACGGCGTCGATGCGCGCTGCATCGCCCTCGGGCATCCACGCGTCGACGGCGATGTTCACCTCGGGGCGACCGAAGTCACGGACGACCTGCAGCACCTCGGTGTGCCGCGCGTCGTCGACGTCGAGCGCCTCGATCGGCGTGACCTGCAGCGGCAGCTCTTGCTCGAACGGCGTCGTGGACAGCGCCGCGAGCAGTGGCGGCAAGAGGTGCATCCCAGCACGAGCCTAGCAGGTGGCCCGTGCTCACGGCACGCCGCAGTAGCAGAGCCCATCCATCGCGCCGTCCTCGAACGGGATGCAGGTCTGCATCGCGTCGGGGCACTCGGGCGGCGCGGCCGCATCGCCGAGCTGCGTGCAGCAGCGCGTGTCGCCGCAGCCGGGCACGTGCTCGCTCCACATGCACGCGAGCCCCTCATCGCAGACGTCGAGCCCACCGCACGGCGAGCCGTAGGGGAAGCGCTGGAACGGCGGCAGCGGCAGGCACACGAACGGCGCGTCGGTGGGCTCGCCCTGGCTGGAGTGCGCGCAGGTCTGGCCGGCGAGGCACGTCGGCGCGAGCGGATCGCAGGGCGGCAGGCACGTGTTCACGGCGCCCTCGAAGTCGCTGAAGCAGGCCAGCGTGCCGAGGCACATCGGGCTCGCCTCGGAGCCGGTGCACTGCGGCACGCAGGTGCCGGCGTTCGTCTCGGGATCGACGCCCCAGCACATCGCACCGAGCTCGCAGGTGTCGATGCCGCTGACGCCGCTGCCCTCGACGGTGCACGCCTCGCCGGGCGCGGCGGGTCGCACGTCGACGGGCGAGCAGCGCGTGGAGGTCCACGCATCGCCACCGTCGTTCGCCCACGGCATGCACTTCTCGCCGCGCGGACAGTCCTGCAACCACACGTCGCAGGTGATCTGCAGATCGTCGGCGCCGTCGAAGTCGGGCTCGGTGATGAAGAGCCCACTGACCTCGCTGCTGTCGACCACGCCGGTGCTCGACGACGTGGAGGTGCCCGTCGTCGCGGAGGTGGTCGTCTCCGTGGTCGTGGTGGCGGTGCTCGTGCTCGTCGTGGTGGACGTGGTGCTGGACGAGGACGACTCGTCCCCGTCCGTCCCGACGGCCGGGCCACACCCGACCACCAACCCCAGCCACCACGCGGATCTCACGTCCCCATCCTGGGACGCGATGCACCTCTCGTCAAGCGCACGGCTCCGCGCGCATCAGAGCAACGGCGCGGCGATCGTGCCGAGGTCGATCCACTCCTGATCCTTCATGACCACGAAGGGATACTCGCGCAGCACGAGCGTGCCCTTGCCGTCGTGCTGCACCGCCTGCACGCGGCCCATGCCGTAGCCCATCGGCCCGCGGCTGTAGTAGTGGGCGCGCAGGTTGTAGGGGAACGCGGCGGCGACCCCGTCGATCGCGAAGCACTCGGGACCGTAGCCCGTGGTGATGTCGGCGTAGAGCGAGCCGCCCGACGGCAGCACCTTGTCGCTGAAGAACGCATGCCCGCCCTTGCCGTCGTGGATGTGGAAGTCGACGTCGTTGGCGTCGGTCTCCCACGTGAGCACGAAGCGCAGCGACGGCGAGCTCGAGATCGACACGCCCTCGGGGCGCAGCATCGTCTCGATCTCCGCGCGGGCGTTGCTGTCGGTGGCGACCCACGCGGCGGCGACGAGCCCGAGATCCTCGCGGAGGATCCGCTGCACCTCGCTGAAGCGACCCCACGCGACGTGCTCCTCGTGGAGTCCGGCGATGAGCGCCTGCGCGGCCTCGCGATGCTTGCCGCCGGCGACCAGCGCGAACGCGAGCGCGCGCGCGGACGAGGGGTGATCGGGGCGCGACTCGAAGGCCTCGCGTGCGCTGTCGATCGCGACCGCGAGCGCGTCGCCGCCGACCCGGGAGAGTCGATAGGTCGCGTAGCGGCGCAGGTCGGCGCGGCCCGGGAACAGATCGATGATGGAGCCGTAGGCGCGCGCGGCCGTCTCGCGATCACCGGCCTTCTCGGCGACCTCGCCGAGCGCGACGAGGGCGAGCACGTCGCCGGGCTGATCGAGCTGCCACGCGGCCGCGAGCTCCGTGGCCTCCGCGGTGCGCCCGGCGGCGAGGTGGCCCATCACGTCGTAGAACTTCCCGGTGTAGGGGCTGCCCGCGGTGCGCTGGATCTCTGCCTGCTCGGCGCGCGCGGCCTCGTCGATCGCTTGCTGACGCTTGCGCGCCGCCTCGGCGATCGCGAGTCGATCCGCCACGATGGCCGCGGCCTCGCGGCGCAGCTCGGTGAGCGCGCCCGCGTCGAGCATCGCGGCGGCCGCGGGCTTCGTCGCGCCGACGCCGATCGTGACGACGAGCACCGGTGCGGCGCCCTTGCTGGCGCCGAAGTGCCAGCGCGCCGCGGTCTGCTCGACGCAGTGCACCAGCCGGACGTCGAGCGCCTCGCGATCACGCAGCCGCGCGATGGTGACCGCACCATCTTCGTCGAGCGCGAGCCGGAGCTCGAGCGTCCCGCCGGTCATCGGCTTGTCGGGCGTCGCATGCTTCGCGCACCAGCCGAGGTGTTGCGTTCGTGTGGCCAGCTCGCTCGCGACGTCGGCCGCGACGAGCGAACCGTCGATCGCCGCCGCGCCGAGCGTGATCTTCTCGAGCTCGGGCAAGGGCGGCGGCGAGACCGGCTCGTCCCAGCCGCCGTGCGTCGGTCGCTTCATCTTCTTGCCGGAGGTCTCGCTCTCCTTGCGGCGCGTCGACGCCGGCTTCGGTGCCTCCATCGGCCGCGATTCTTCCTGGTCGAAGCGACCGTCGTCGCCGTCGGGCTGCGGCGGGGGCGGTGCGTCGACGGCCGCGACCGCCGGCGTCGGCTCGGCCATCCGGCCCTCTTCGCCGCGCATCCGCTGGCCCGCGCCACCCTGCGCGTCGCCGGGATCCTGCGCGTCGTCGGATGCCTTCGCGTCGCGCAGCACCGTCTCGGACTCCATCGTCGGCGGCAGACCGTCCGCCGGCGCGCCACCGACGACTCCACCCGGTACGCCACCCGGTACGCCACCGAAGTCGCCATCGGCACCGCCGCCGCGGCCGATGCCCTTGGTCGCGAGCTTCTCGGGCTTGTCCCAGTGGCGCGTGGCGAACAGCCACTCGGGCACCTCGGGCAGCGCAGGCGCGACGGCGATGGGCTTCGGCGTGGCATCGCGCTGCACGAGCTCGACGCCGTCCTTGCCGACCGCGAGGATCTGCGCGAGCGCACGCCGATCGATCCCGAAGCGCTCGTAGTCCGACTCGCTCTCGAGCACGAGCAGCGCGGTGAACTCGGAGAGCACGCGCTCGCGCACCGAGACGTCGACGATGATGCGTTGCAGCGCGTCACGACCGGCCTGATCGGTCTCCAGCAAGCGCGAGCGCTTGTCACCGAGCCGGTCGACGTAGGCGCGCATCCACGCGCGGCGCAGGAGCGGTCCGACCACCTCGGTGGTCGCGGTGCTCTGCGCATCCTCGCCGCCGAGCCCGACCTGCATCGTCGTCCCGACCGGCAGCTCGGCATACACCAGCAGCTCGTCGCCGGGCTGCACGCCTTCGACGCGCTCGGGCCACACCCACGTCGCGCCGGGCACGTGCACGTCGAGCGCCTCGAAGGCGACGGTGCGCAGCTTGTGCACGGTGTCACGGTCGTCGCTCTTCGCGTCGATCACGACGCCCGGGGCCATCGCGGGCGCGGTGGTCACGGCCGAGAGCACGTCGTCCGCCCGCGAGCCGTCGGCGATGGCATCGATGCGCGTCACGCCGAGCGCGGCCAGATCGCTCGCGGCGCGCTCGAGCCCGACGAGCTCGGTCGCGCCGGTGGTCGCGACGCCGTCGGTCACGATCAACACCCGGCGATCGCCGGTGCCCTCCGCGATCGAGCGCAACGCCGCGGCGAGATCCGAGGCCCCGAGCGCGCGTCGGGTCGCGATGCGGGCGAGCGCCGCGTCGTCGAGCGTCGCAGTGGTGCCGGAGAACAGCTCGACCGCGCCCTGGTCGAAGCCGATGATCTTCAGCGGGATCGCGCTGCCCACGTCGGCCTCGAGCGCACGCAGCACCCCGCCGAGCCGGCGGATGCGACGATCGAAGCCGATCGCACGCGATGCGCTCGTGTCGAACAGCACCACGAGCTCGGCGACGCCGACGGGCTCGCTCGGCCCGACGACCGGCACGCGGGCCAACGCGTGATCCTCGTGGCGGATCGCGATCGCGGACTTGTCCACGGTGAGCGCGACCTCGAAGTCCTTGTCGGGGGTCACGTTGCGCTCGGTCCACGCGAGCGCAGGCTCGGCCTTGCCGGCGCCGGCGATCGTCGCGGCGACGTCGAGCGAATCGATCGACGGCAGCCCGCGCAGCGGCAGGCGATAGGGCTCGCCGCTGTGCACGAGCTCCTGCGAGTACGAAACGACGAGCTGCTTGCGCGCGTTGGCCTCGATGGGGAACACCCGCGCGCCGAAGCTGTTGCCGGCGTCGTGCTCGAGCAGCGCCGGGTCCTGACGGCGGTGCAGGAAGTCCTCGTAGGCCCGCCGCGCGGCCTGGCGCTCGACCACCTCGCCCTCCTGCCACGAATCGCCGATCTTCATCGCGAAGCGCGAGATCGCGGACCGGCTCGGCAGCTCGATCTCGAAGCGACCTTCGATGCGCCGCGGCAGCGGGTTCTCGAACTCGAGCTCGAGCTCGGTGAATGCGAGCGGCCCTTCGATCACGGCGCGGGCCTTCAGCGAGACCAGGCGCAGTCCGGTGCCGTCGCTGGCAGTCAGCGACAAGGGCGGTGCGAGATCACTGCGATCTTCTTCGACCGCGAGCGATCGCGCTGGCAAGATCGTCGGTCCAGCGGGCGGCGCAGCGGTCTTCGCGGCCGCACTCGCAGGATCGGGAGCGCGCTCCGGCGTCGGCGTGCACGAGACGGCGACGAGCGTGAGCGCATGGAGCCATCGAATCGAGAGCGTGGCGGTGGGCATCGGGCGGATCCGCGGGCGGCGGTGACCCGTGGACGCACGAAACGGCGCGCCCGGTCTCCGCCCATCGCCCATCGTGACAGAGCCGGCGCCCTCGCCGATCCACCTCGTTGCTACCCCCACGATCCGCGTCGCCTCCTGCGATGGCGGTGCGCCCGGCCCGCGTAGGGGCGCGGATCCGGGCGCGATGTCACCGAATGTCTACCCGAGGCCTGCGCAGGAGATCAGCAGGCGCGGCAGCTCGCACGAGCGCTGAGGCCAGGGGCGGCCTCTTCCTCTTCGGACTCCACTTCCTCCTCGTCGGGGGAGAAGTCCTCCTCCTCGGGCGGGCTGGATGCCGTGTCCTCGTCGGGGGGCGTCGTCGACTTCTTCTGGCAGCCGCTGACGGCCGCGAGGGAAAGGACGACCAACGAAACGATCGCAGCGCGTGTCATGTCGCCGTCCATGGTCGCGCGTCGAGGCATCCTTCGTCGAGTGCGCGCGGTCACCGGGAAACTCACGAGTGCGACAGCGTGGCGGCGGCCTCGCCCGTCGCCGCGTGTGGCGTCGAGGCCCCGCGTTGCGGCGCGCGTGCGACGTGGATGTCGCGGTCGAGGGCGATCGCACATGCGTGCGCGTATGCTCGGCCCCGAGCGTGTCCGGCCTGCTCGCCAAGATCGCCGCGCGTGCGCCCGGCATCGTCGTGTACGGGCTGTCGCCGCCGAAGACGTCCGCGACTGCGCCCGCTGTGATCGCGGCGCGCCAGATCGAGCGCATCGCCGCGCTCGATGTCGACGGCGTGATCGTCTACGACCTGCAGGACGAGGCCGAGCGCAGCGCGGAGCCGCGGCCGTTCCCGTTCCTGCCCACGCTCGATCCGATGGGCTGGGCCCACGAGCGGCTCGCGACGCTCGCTGTCCCGAAGATCGTCTACCGCTGCGTCGCGGGTGACACCGCCGCCAGCTTCGTCGACTGGCTCGCGCGGCTGCGGGGACAGCCGTCGCCGCTGGCGGTGCTCGTCGGTGCGCCGAGTGGGCGCCGAGGGGGCAGCTTGCCGCTCGACGAGGCCTACGCGTTGGCGCGAGCGCACGCGCCGGAGGTGCAGCTCGGCGGCATCGCGATCGCCGAGCGGCATGCCCGACGACTCGACGAGCACACGCGCATCCTCGCGAAGACCGCGGCCGGGTGTCGGTTCTTCGTGACCCAGGCGGTCTACGACGTCACCTGGACGAAGTCGCTGATCTCCGACTACGCGCTCGCGCTCGCGGAGCGTGACGAGCCGGCGGCCCCGCTCGTGCTCACCTTCTCGCCCTGCGGATCGGCGACCACGCTCGCGTTCATGCAGTGGCTGGGGATCGCGTTCCCGCGCTGGCTCGACAACGATCTGCGCCGCGCCGCCGATCCGCTCGCGCGCTCGCTCGCGGTGTGCGAGCAGATCCTGGGCGAGGTCTGGCCCTACGCGCGCGAGCTCGGCGTTCCGATCGGCATCAACGTGGAGAGCGTCTCGATCAAGAGGGCCGAGATCGACGCGGCGACGGAGCTCCTCGCCCGCCTGCGCACGGTGCTGGCCACTTAGCCCGGGCGCAGAGAACCGCGGGCGGCGGCCACGTCCGCACCAGAAAATCGCGGCCATCCCATGCTGGCTTCGAGCCGTGCGCGCGGCGTGCTAGCGTGGGAGCATGGGCGGGCGCTGGCCCCTGCTGTTCGCGATCGCTGCCGGCCTCGGGCTCGTGGGCTCGTGCCTGGTGGAGCTCGACCATCGGCTCGCGTGCGGCGACGGCTATGTCGATCACGAGGCCGGCGAGGAGTGCGACCCCGAGGACCCGGAGCAGGCGTTCGAGTCGATCTGTCCCGACGACAAGGGCCAGTGTCATCCGACACGTTGCACGTTCGACGACAGCGAGTGCTCGATCTGCGGCAACCACCGGCTCGACGCCGGCGAGGAGTGCGAGCCGGGGAACGAGACCGCGGCGCCGCGACCCTGCGCGGGCGGGATCGGCGAGGACGGCGAGGAGCTCGCGCCGCTGCGGTCGCCGTACGTCGACACTCCGTACACGGCGGGGCAGGCGACGGAGTGTCTCGCCGATTGCACGTGGGCGCGCACGGAGTGCAGCTACTGCGGCAACGGCAGGGTCGAAGGCGAGGTCTACCTCGCCCTTCCGACGCAGGCGAATCCGAACGTCATGAGCCGGGCGGAGTGGTGTGACGGCGAGGTGGCCGATCCCGACCGCCGCGCCGCCGTGATCGACTGTGGCAGCTCCGCGATCGGCAACGTCGACTGCGCCGCGGATTGTCGTGGCTTCGTACTGCGCGCGGGCGAGCCCAAGTGCTGCCTGCCGCAGGGTGCCGAGTGTCCGGCGGACGACGACGTCGCACGCTGTTGCCACGAGTTCACCGCGCCGGACGTGGACGAGCACTGCACGGACTTCTTCGCCGACCCGAGTCGACCGGCGCCCGAGGGCTCCGGCGGCAAGACGTGCAAGTGATCGCGCTCGCCAAGGCCCCGGGGCCCACGGTCCGGCGTCACAAGCTCCATGCGCCGGGGTCATCCACACATGGGCGCGGGCCCAGCACACGACGACGTCATGCGCCGCGGACGGGTCCGCCCGTACGCGGCACGAGCTCGTTGCGCAGGCGCTGCTTCACTCGCTCGAAGCGCTTGCGCAGACGCGAGGCGGCGCGATCGATCGCTTCGTCGTGCTCGCACATCACCTGCGCGATGTCTCGCCAGGCCATCTCGCGATCGATGCGCAGGACGAGCAGGGTGCGATCGTCTTCGTCGAGGATGCGACGCAGCTCCTCCAGTCGGTGTCGCGTCTCGGGCTGCAACGCCTCGACGGTGGTGGTGCGCACCGCCGCGATGTCCTCGGCCAGCTCCGCGGGCACCACGAGGCGCGCCTGACGAGTCGCGCGCGTGTAGCCGGCGCGCACACGATTGCGAGCGATGATGTGGACCCACGCACGCACCGAGCACTCGAAGCGGAAATCTGGTAGCGCCTTCCAGATGCGCTCGCAGACCTGCGAGAACAGCTCGTCGCCGTCGCCCCACGACTCGACGGCGACCCACAGGTATCCGAGCACCTCGGGCCCGAGCGTGCGCACGACGAGGCTCGCGGCCGCGGTGGCGCCCTCGCGCTCGAGCAGCTCGCGGACCTGGCGATCGAACGGCGAGAGCTCCACGGGCCGCGTCCCTTCCATCTCCATCCCCATCCCTCCCAGTATTGCACGATCACGGTTTCGGCGAGCAGCGACCAATGCCCTCCACGGGGCTCGATGGATCGAGCCGACACAGGGTGCGCCGGGCGGAGCGCGGCGAGTCCGTTTCGTCGGCTCCCCGACGAGGTCGGCGCCGGTAGGGTGTCGGTGATGGCGGACGAGGTAGATGCACGAGCGGACGAGTCGATCACGACGATCGACTCGGGGATCGCTGCGTTCGTGCGCGATCTCCGGCTTCCTCGACGTCGCGACGACGAGCGCACCGAGCTGCCGCCGGACGCGACCATCGGTGATCACCTCGAGGTCATGCGTCGACTCGGTGCGGGCGCCAAGGGCGTGGTGTATCTCGCCCGCGATCGCCGGTTGCGTCGCGCGGTCGCCGTGAAGCTCGTCGCTGTCGACTCGGCCGCTGCCGCGGATCGTGCCGAGCGCGAAGCCCACGCGATGGCCCGGCTCGCCCACCCGAACGTGCTCGCGGTGCACGAGGTCGGGCTCTGGCACGAGTTCGTCTACATCACCATGGAGTTCGTCGACGGCGGCACGCTGCGGCGCTGGCAGAACGAGCCGGAGCGGCGCTGGCCGGAGATCGTCGCCGCGTATCTCCAAGCGGCGCAGGGGCTCCACGCCGCGCATGCGGCCGGGCTGGTCCATCGCGACTTCAAGCCGGACAACGTGCTCATCGGACGAGAGCGACAAGGCGCGCACGGGATCGGACGCGTGCGCGTCGGCGACTTCGGGCTCGCGCGCAGCGACGACGAGGCCGTCGAGTCCATCGGCACCATCGAGGGCACGGCCGGCTACATGGCCCCGGAGCTGGTGCGCCCGAACGTCGACGGTCCGCTCGCGGATCAGTTCTCGTTCGGCGTGTCCCTGTTCGAGGCGCTGTGTGGGTTCCGGCCGTACGCGGCGCGCGACGCCTGGTCCGCGAAGCCCACCGATCTGCGCTGGCCACCGGATCGATTGCCGACGTGGCTGTCCGAGGTGATCGTGCGCGCGGTCGAGCTCGAACCCCGCGAACGCTTCCCGGATCTCGCAGCGCTGGCCGCCGCACTCGAGCGTGGGCTCGCGAGCGCGGCGCGACGGCGACGCCTCGCGCTGGTCGGAGGCGTCGTGGCGCTCACCGCAGTCGTGGGGGTCGGGCTCGGCTCGTCGCTCGCTCGACCGGAAGGCGAGGCGCTCGGCTGTGGCGAACGAGCGGTGCTGCGGGTGTGGAGCCCCGAGCGACACACGGAGCTGACGGCCGCGTTCGAGCGCAGCGGCTCGCCGATCCACGAGCGCGCAGCCGCCGAGATCACCGCGCGCCTCGACGCGTGGACCACCGAGTGGGCCGCCCAGCGCGGCGAAGCGTGTCGTGCCGCTCGCGCGGGCGAGCAGACCCCGCTGCTGGTCGAGCGCCGAAACGCCTGCCTCGATCGTCGGCTCGCCGAGATCGAGGTGGTGACGGGCATGTTGCTCGCGGCCGATCGCGAGACCGTCGCGCGCTCGATCGATCTG
>CAZFKC010000122.1:0-29382 GCA_964519175.1 uncultured Nannocystaceae bacterium | reverse complement strand
GACCCCGCCGCCGCGCCCCGCCGCCACGCCGAGCGGCGGACCGCCGGCACGTCACCTGGCGCCGGGTCGCGAGGCCGCAGCGCCGAGCACCCTGTCGTCCGCGCTCTTGTCGACCGCGTCCGTGCCTGCCGGCACGGCGACGACGCCCCCGGCCACGACCGAGGGCGCGGCCCCGGTCGCCGACGGCGGTGGCCGTCGCGTCGTCCGCAACGAGGACGGCGTGATCGTGGGTGCGGCGTCGCAGCGATCGGAGCCGAAGATCCTCGGCTTCATCCCGCTCGCGCAGAGCCGCAAGAAGCAGCAAGTCATCATCACGGACGTCTCCGAGGAGGGCAAGCAGGGCCGCGCCACGCAGCGGAAGCAGCGTGAGGAGCGGATCCAGGCCCAGGCTCGCCGTCGCAAGATGACCCGCAAGGGTCCCATGGGGAAGGGCGTGCCCGGCGGGCGCGGCTCCACCATGGAGATGAGCGAGGAGAAGAAGCGGATCCGCGTCGACGAGGCGATCCAGGTCTCCGACCTCGCGCACCAGATGGGCCAGAAGGCCTCCGTGGTGCTGCGCGCGCTCTGGGGCATGGGCCTGCGCGGGTTGACGATCAACCACGCGATCGACATCGAGACCGCCGAGGTCGTGGCCTCCGAGTTCGGCTACACGGTCGAGAACGTCGCGTTCAAGGAGGGCTCGATCGTCACGTCCGCCGAGGGCGAGATGATCGCGCGTGCTCCGATCGTCACGATCATGGGCCACGTCGATCACGGCAAGACGTCGCTGCTCGACAAGATCCGCGAGACCCGCGTCGCGGCCGGCGAGGCCGGCGGCATCACGCAGCACATCGGCGCCTACAAGGTCGAGACGCCGAAGGGCGACGTGGTCTTCCTCGACACGCCCGGCCACGAGGCGTTCAGCGCGATGCGCAGCCGCGGCGCCCAGGTCACCGACCTGGTCGTGCTCGTCGTCGCGGCCGACGACGGCATCATGCCGACCACGATCGAGGCCATCAAGCACGCGCACGAGGCCGAGGTGCCGATCGTCGTCGCGGTCAACAAGATCGACAAGCCCGAGGCCAACCCCGGTCGCGTCAAGCAGGCGCTGATGGAGTACGGCATCGTCGGCGAGGAGTTCGGCGGCGAGACGCCGATCGTCGAGGTGTCGGCCAAGACCGGCAAGGGCATCGAGCAGCTGCTCGAGCAGCTCGCGCTGCAGGCCGAGGTGCTCGAGCTCGAGGCGCCCGTCGTCGGACGTGCGCAGGGCGTCGTGCTCGAGGCCCGCGTCGACAAGGGCCGCGGCCCCATCGCGACGGTGCTCGTCACGTCGGGTCTGCTCAAGATCGGCGACATGCTGGTGGCCGACGAGGCCAGCGGCAAGGTGCGCGGGCTCTTCGACGACCGCGGCCAGAAGCTCACCGAGGCCGGCCCGTCCACGCCGGTCGAGGTGCTCGGGCTCGACACGGTGCCCGAGGCCGGCGACCCGGTGAACGTCGTCGCCGACGATCGCGACGCGAAGACGCTGGTCGGTCACCGTCGCGAGCAGCGGCGCCGCAAGGAGAGCGTCCGCACCGGTCCGTCGATCCACGAGCTGCTCCAGCGCCGCAAGAACGCAGTGCTGAAGATCGTGCTGCGGGCGGACGTGCAGGGCTCGGCGCAGGCGGTCAAGCAGGCGCTCGAGGACCTCTCCGGCGACAAGGTCAAGGTCGAGGTCATCAAGGCCGAGGTCGGTCAGATCAACGAGACCGACGTGAAGTACGCGCGCGCCGGCGAAGCGGTGATCTTCGGCTTCAACGTGAAGACCACCGGCAAGGCGGCCCCGGTCGCCGAGGCCGAGGACGTCGACATCTACACGTTCGGGGTCATCTACGACGCGACCGACAAGGCCAAGGAGCTGATGATCGGGATGCTCGAGCCCGAGTACCGCGAGAAGGAGCAGGGCGAGGCGGAGGTCCGCGCGCTGTTCCCGATCCCGAGGCTCGGTGTGGTCGCCGGCTGCCGCGTCACCCGCGGCATCATCCAGCGCACCAGCCACGTCCGCGTGGTCCGGCAGGGCAAGGTGCTGCATGTCGGGACCATCGGCTCCCTTCGCGTCTTCAAGGACGACGTGAAGGAAGTGAAGGACGGCTTCGAGTGCGGCATCGTGGTCGACGGCTACCCCGGCGTGGCCGAGGGCGACACGATCCAGGCCTTCGAGGTCGAGGCGATCGCGCCTACCTTGTAGTCGATGAGCACGCGGACCGCGAAGGTCGAGGAGATGCTGCGGCGAGAGATCGCCGCAGCATTGATCCGCGGCGAGCTCCGGGACCCGCGGCTCGGCAACGTCGCTGCGATCTCGGTGACGGGCGTGAAGGTGGCGCCCGATCTGTCGAGCGCGCGGGTGTTCGTCGACGTGATGGGCGAGCGCAAGGACGTCCACCTCGTGCTGAAGGGGCTGAACGCCGGCGCGGGCGTGCTGCACCACGCGCTGCGCGATCGCATCGAGCTGCGCCGCACGCCGAGCCTGCGCTTCGAGAAGGACGACAGCATCGCGCGCGGCGGCTCGATCGAGCAGGTGTTGCTCGAGCTCGCCGCCGAGCGCAAGGCCGCCGAGAGCACGACGGACCTCGAGGTCACGGCGGTCGACGAGGACGAGCCCACGGACCCGGAGGGCCCGGGGCTCGAGCCCGACGACGACGATCGCTGAGGCTACTGCACGCGGGGATGGTGGCCATTGCCACCGCTGCAGCACCAGTAGTCGCAGCCCCAGTAGTAGCAGGTGACCTCGCAATCGAGATCGGGTTGGTTGTCCCCGAACGACCCGCACGCGACGCGGAACTCGTCGTCGCGCGCTTCGTCGTCCGGCGCCTCGCCCGAGCGGATCGTGAAGGCATCCTGCTCGAGATCGAGGTCGATCGACGATGCGGCCTCGGTGAGCGGTTGCGGTGCGTCGTCGCCTGGCGCGATCCATCCCAGCTGCGAGAAGTCGATCGCGGCGACGCTCTGGTCGAACACGTAGTCGGTGTTCGCCGACGGCCGCACGTCGATCGTGGCGACCGGCGCGCCGGTGCGCTGCAGCTCGGCGCCGTCGAAGACGATGCGCGCGCGACGGCTGCTGGGTGGCGCGTCGCTGTCATCGGCGGTGGCGCACGCCGCGGTCAGCGTCGCGAGGAGCAGGAGTGCTTGGTGGCTGCGGTGATTGTTCATGCAGGTGTGTTCCTTCGTCCGCTCGCGAGCTCGCGAGCGCCCACACCGTGGCCGCGCACGCGCGACGTCGTGACGTCGCGACCGCGAACCATCCCAAACGAAGATCACCGTCGAATGCCCCTGTCCGATCGATCGTGCTCGCGTGCTGCCACGCGCCGCGAGCTCGCGGCTCACGCCACCACGTGGTGGCCGCGGGCGACCGGCGCGAACAACCCGTGGCGGGCGGCGTCGGAGATCGCGACCACCGCCGGGTGCTTCAGGCGGCGTTCGGCGGAAATCGCGTAGAAACGCTCGCGCACGTCCTCGACGCGGCCGATCACCTGCACGCGGTACTGCGCGGCGATCTGCTTCTCGACCACGGTCGGGCCCGGGAACACGCCGACACCGTCGGCGCCGAACACCTTGAGGAGCGCGCTGTCCTCGAACTCGGCGACGACGCGCGGCTGGAGCCCCTGGCGATCGAACCACTGGTTCAGCGCGCGCCGCAACCCGAGGTTCTCCAGCGGCAGCAGCATCGGCGCGCCGTCGAGCGAGCGCGGGAAGTCCCGCCCGTACGCGCCCGCGAGCGACTTGGCCGCGAAGAACGTCGTGCCGGTGTCCCCGAGCAGGTGGTTGAACGCCCGCACGCTGCTGCCCGACGGCACCGGGGCGTCGGAGATCACGATGTCGAGCGAGTGCAGGGCGAGGTCGGCGAGCAGCTGCTCGAGCGAGTCCTCGTAGCAGGCGAGCCGGACGCGCTCCGGTAGCTCGAACGCGGGCTGCAGCATCTTGCGCACGACGATCTTCGGCACGACGTCGACGATGCCGACGTCGAGGCGACGCGACTGCCCGCTCGCGCGGCCTTTGATCGTGCCGACCAGCTCCTGGCCGAGGCCGAAGATCTCCTCCGCATAGCGGAACACGACCCGTCCGCTCTCGGTGAGGACGAGCTTGCGGCCCGTCTTGCCGAACAGCTTCTCGCCGAGGTGGTCTTCGAGCGCGTGGATCTGCGCGCTCAGGGTCGGATGCGTCACGCCGAGCACCCTGCCCGCGGGCACGAGGCCGCCCTCGCGGGCGACCACCCAGAAGTACAGCAGGTGGTGGTAGTTGAGCCACTCGAGGCGCTCGGCGGTCATGTCGGAACAAGTTACATGACGCGTCGTGATTTCGTCATTGTCGACACGATCGAACCGGCATATCCCTGGAGGCCGACCCAGGAGCACCCCTTGAGCACCACCCCCGTCCCCAGTCACGAAGCCCTCGCTCGACTCCGCGAAGGCAACGAGCGCTTCGTCCAGAACGTCCGCAGCCTCGAGGCGTTCGCGACCCAGGCCCGGCGCGTCTCGCTCGTTGCCGGTCAGGCGCCCTTCGCGATCGTGCTGTCGTGCTCCGACTCGCGCGTCCCCTCCGAGATCGTGTTCGACTGCGGACTGGGTGACCTGTTCGTCGTGCGCGTCGCCGGCAACGTCGTGGCGCCTTCGATCGTCGGCAGCGTCGAGTTCGCCGCGGCGACGTTCGGCACCGAGCTCGTCGTCGTCATGGGGCACACGCGCTGCGGGGCCATCGCGGCCACCCTCGACGCGCTGCGCGGCGGAGCCCCGTCGCCCTCCGAGAACATCCGCGACATCGTCGAGCGCATCACGCCATCCGTCGCCGAGATCGTGCGCGACGGGGAGGTCGACGAGACGACGTCGCGCGCGGCGACGCGGGCGAACGTGCGCGGCTCGGCGAGCCACCTCCGCCACGGCAGCCGCATCCTCGAGCAGCGCATCGCGGAGCGGCGCCTGATGGTCGTCGGTGCGGAGTACGAGCTCGAGACCGGCAAGGTCCACTTCTTCGACGGCGTCTGACGCTCTGCTCGCGCCGTCCTGGCGGCGCTACTCCACCAGCACGCAGCTCGCCGGATCGAGGTGGGCCGAGCTCGCCACGGGCAGGTTGGTCTCCGCGAGCTGTTCGGCGTGCTCGATCAGCGAGGTCTTGGTCTTCACCAGGCCGCGGGTGAGCTGCACGAACTTCAGCACGTCGTCGACCAGCTCGCGGTCGCCGCGGGCGTCGCAGGCCGCGACGAAGCTCGCGACGCGCTCGCGGTGCGCGGCGGCGTCGGCCGTGTCCTGCAGGCTCGCGAGCAGCTCGGCGGCCGGGGTGCCGGCGGCCGGGGCGGCCTTCTGCAGCGCCGCCACGAAGGCCTCGCGGATCGCCGCCGGCTCGGCAAGGGCGATCGTGATCCCGCCAGCCGCCGCCGGCGGAGGCGTCGTCGGCCCCACCGCCGGGCACGTGCCGCAGCCGAGCGAGCCCACCTCGCCGACGCAGGTCATGTCCCACGTGCTGTCGCAGCAGAACGCATCCGTCGCGCACACGCAGGCCTCGACCGTGTCGTTGCTGCAGCCCTTGGCGGTGCCGACCATGCAGCAGTCGCCGAGCTCGGCCTCGCTGCCGGTCGAGCCGTCCTCGCTGCTCGAGCTGCCGCCGTCGTCCTCGCTGCTGCTGCCGTCGTCGCCACCGCTCGTGCCCCCGGGCATCGGTTCGCCGTAAGCGGGCGCGAACGCGAGCAGGCCACAGCGCGCGTCGGAGAACAGCGGTCGCGTGAAGTCGATCGCGAGCACGTCGAGCAGGAAGTCCTCGTCGATGATCCCACGGGCCACGAGCGCCTGCAGGTACGCGTCGTCGAAGCCCGCGCGCTCGGGGAACACGAGCTTGAGCTCGGTGTCCGTGCGGCCCGCGACGTTCGGGACCACCTGGCCCGCGGCCGCCACCGCGGCGTCGTACGCCTGCGGATCGATCGCGATCCCGTCCGCAGCCCAGCGCGGATCGAGCAGCAGATCGGCCGGCAGCGCGGTCACCGGCCCGTCGATCTCGGTGCCCGCGGTGTCGAGGTTGACCTGCTCCGCGCAGAACAGCGGCCGCAGCAGCTTCGCGACGTCGCCGGTCTTCGCGTCGCCCTGCACGTCGATGCGCGCCTTCACGATCGCATCGTTGCCCGTGCGCACGAGCTGCTCGAGCTCGCGACCGTCACCGCGCTTGCCGAACATCTCCGCGTGCGCGGCGAACAGCGCGTCCACCCCGGGCAGCGGCTTGCCGGCGCTCTCCCAGTGGATCCACGGCTCGTCGAGCTCCTTCATCAGCACGCCGCCGTCGCGGTGACAGTTGCCGCAGCTGATCGTGCCCGCGGCGGCCTGCAGCGAGTTGCCCTGGAACGTGAAGCTGTTGCCGTTGAACACCCAGTAGTCGTAGAGCCCGCTCGCGCGATCGAGCGCCTGCATCTCGACGAACGTGCGCTTGCCGATGTCCTCGTTCTGCCGGACGTTCAAGAGCGTCCAGAACAGCGCGTGCAGCGGGCGCGAGCCGCAGCCGCGCGTCGTGACCGTGCGGTAGTTGTCGGGGTTCGCATCGATGCGCGCGTCGTCGGAGACGATGCGCGTGACGAGCTCGGTGCCGTCCGTGCAGCCCGCGGGATCGAGCTCGCGCAGGCGTTCGACGATCGCGCGGTAGTCGGCCGGGCAGCCCTCGCCGCGCTTGATCAGCAGCTCCGCGATCGGATCGTCGATCTGCGCGAGCGCGTCGAGGCCGATGCCTTGCACGTTCTTGCACGCGAAGTCCGCGGGCGCGATGTCGTCGGCCTTGCCGCCGCTGCCCCCCTCGAGCGCGTCGTCGCTGCCGTCGTCGCTGCACGCCGCGATCGCGAGCGCGCCCATGAGCAGGATCGAAAGGGCGGCTCGGGGCTGGGTCGCGGGTCGCATGGAAGGGGGCCACGCATGAGTGCTGCGCGACCGCGCTCGGTTCAAAACGGCGGGATGGCTGGGCAATCTGCCCACCAGGCGGGTATCCTGGGGCGTGCGGACGTGGCGGCCGGGGTGGGCGCTCGCGGCGGCGTTGGGCTGCGCCTTCGACGACGGCGGGCTCACGAGCGGCTCCACGGCGCTGGGCGGCAGCAGCGAGTCGGGGGCCGATGCCACCGGCGCCACGACCATGGGCTCCGCGACGATGGGGCCGGTCGAGACCCAGGGCACCGTCACGGGGCACGGCGAGGGCACCGGCACCGCGGACACGACGGGCGGCAGCGACGAGCACGGCAGCGACGAGCTCGGCTCGGGCTCCGGCACGTGCGCCGAGCCGCAGTGGTGGGACACGGCGTGGACGCGGCGACGCTTCCTCGCAGTGGCAGGCCCCGGGCTCGCGGCGCCGCTCGAGGGCGGCGTCGTGATGCTGCGGCTCGATCCCGATCGCATCGACTACGCGGCGACGCGCCCGAAGGCCGGCGATCTCCGCTTCGTGCTGGACGGCATGCCGTTGCAGTTCGAGGTCGAGCGCTGGGTCCCCGATGGCACGTCGACGCTGTGGCTGCGGGTGCCGCAGGTGCCCGCCGAGCGTGGCCCCGCGCTCGAGCTCGCGATGTACTACGGCAACCCGCTCGCCTCCGCGAGCGCCGACGCGGCGGCGACGTGGGCAGGCGACTACGTCAGCGTGCACCACCTCGAGGCGCTCGCCGACGCGACCGGCAACGGCCACGACGCGGGCTCGCCCACGCCCCCCACTGCGACCGACGGCCAGGTCGGCGGCGCGATGCTGTTCGACGGCGCGGACGACTACCTCGTGCTCGGCGGCGAAGCGGCCTACGACTTCACCGACGCGTTCACGGCCGAGGCGCTGGTGCAGGTCGTCGCGTTCGATCTCGAGTGGCAGGCGATCCTGACCAAGGGCGACGCGGCGTGGCGGATGCACCGCCAGGGCACGGGCAGGGCGGTGGGCTTCGGCACGACGGTCGGCACGGTCGACGACAGCCTCTCGGGGGTCGTGCCGATCGACGACGCCGACTGGCACCATCTGGCGATCGTGTTCGACGGCACGACGAAGCGCATCTACGTCGACGGGGTGCAGGACGCCGAGCAGGCGCTGGCCGGCCCGCTCGACACGAGCGACGAAGTGGTGATGATCGGCGAGAACTCGAGCATGACGGGCCGCATGTTCGACGGCCGCATCGACGAGGTGCGGATCTCCGGCATCGCGCGCGGGCCGGAGTACTTCGCGTGGCACGCCCGCTCGCTCGCCGACGAAGTGGTGAGCTTCGGCGACGAGCAGAGCTGCGAGTGACGGCGCCTGCGACTACTTGCTGACCTTCGCGGTCAGCTCGAACGCGTACTGGGCGTTGCTCGTGCCCGCCGCACGCCAGACGATGCTGTCGTTCGCGCCGACGTGGGCATACTCGCCGTAGTCGACGCCGTTCGGCCAGAACTGGTTCTCGACCGACAGCACGGCGAGCCGGGACTCGAAGGGCAGCTGCGCGCCACTGTCGGTGAACTCGTTGGTCACGGTACCGACACCGGGGATCTGCTTCTCCGAGAACGTCACCCACGCCATCTTGACGTAGCCGCACTTGTTCTCCAGCTGCAGGCCGACGAAGCCGATGTAGTCGTGGTTGGCGGTGTTGGGCATGAACGCGCCCGTCGTGCCCGCGACGGTCGCCGCGACGGCCGCGACGATCGCCCCGTACTCGTTGTTGCTGGCCAGCGCGACCGCCATGACCGCCTTCATCGCGTCGATGAGCCCGCTCTTGATGTTGTCGAGATCCGAGTTGTCCTGCTCCATCGCGGTGAGCGACAGCGTGATCTTCTCGCCGTGCTTCATCGTGCGGTTGAAGATGGTGGGCTTGGCGACGTGCTCCTCGTCCTGGTTCGTCCACTGGTTGGGGCCGACCGTCTGGTACTTCTTGGCCTCGTAGTAGTCGTCGTAGCCGGGCAGACGCACGGTCTTGAGATCCGAGTTGGTCGGGCCTTCGGTGTGCACGACGAAGTAGAGCTCGTCGCGATCGCCGTCGCCGGTGGTCGACGACGTGCCGATCACGTTCATCGTCGGGATCGACAGCGTCACCTTGCGGGCCTTGTCGGCGCTGCTCGAGCACGCGTAGGGGTTGCCGGGCGGCACCTGGGGCTCACCCGCCTTGGGTAGGTGCACGAGCGTCGCCTTCGACGCCGCCTGCACGAATTCGTCGCTCGCCTTCTTCTTCGCAGTGAGGCGCACGTAGTACTTCTGTGCGGTGCTGCCGGTGTTGTGCTCGGGCAGGTACTGCGCGAGCTGGATCTTCCACGAGCTGGAGGTGTTGGCGACCGAGCCCTCACTGAGCAGACCCGATGCGATCGACTGGCCCTCGGACGTACCGTTGTCCTTGAAGAGCTCCCAGCGCGCCCACTCGGTCGGGGTCTTGTCGATCCAGCGCACGCAGAGCGGCGACGGACGGTCGTAGAACTCCAGCTTGCGCGTCCAGTGCGGGAACTCGCTCGCGCAGCCCGGGTCGACCTCGATCTTCCCGTTCATCACGAGCTTGAACGCGCTCGACGGAATCTTGGACACAGTCGGCGCCCGACCGATGCCGCTGACCCTCGGCGCGGCGACGGCATCGCCGACGACCGAGGACGACAGAGTGAGCAGGCAGAGTGCGGTGGTGATCAGCTTGCGACGCGTTGTCATTGCGGGCCGAACGAGTCGCGCGCGCACGACGATGTGACGCCGAGCTCTACGGCGGCGGATCGAGGTCCAGGCACGCGGGCTCGAAGCGGGAGCGACCCGCCGTCGCGCGGAAGCCGAGCGACGTGGTGTCGGGCGCCGGCGCGCCCGGAAGATCGTCGACGAACCACTCGAGGGTGGCGTCGATGACGACGGCGAGCCCCGCCGCCGCGAAGTCGGCCACCGCGAACGTGCCGCAGTCGAAGGGCGCGCAGCCGTCCTCGTGCTGCGGGTTGCCCAGCACGAGGTCGCCGCGGCCGTCGTCGGTGAAGTCGCCGAACCCGATCGCGGCGTACGTCGCCGGGCCCGCGGAGTCGGGCTCGACATCGACGCCGCCGAGCTCGACGAGACCGCTGGACGAGCCCAGCAGCACGCGCGCGCCCCCGTCGTACACCACTGCGAGATCGTCGTAGGCGTTGGCGTCGAAGCGGCCGATCGACAGCCACCTGCCGAACCCCGCGGGCCCCACGAACTCGTCGGGCGCCTTCGTGGTGACCTGCAGTCCGGGATCGACGTCGTCGCTGGGCATGCCGTAGACGATCGTGACGCCGTCGCCACCGATCGCGAGATCCATGCAGCCGCGGAACCCGAATCCGCCGGGCGCCAGGTCGACGTTGCCGTCGAAGTTGCCGGCCGTGAACATCCCCATGCTGGGATTGCCGAGCTGGGCGTTGGTGAAGTGCTCGTCGGGCGGACTGCCGATGGCACTCAGACCGTTCGCGCCGCCGTACACGACCGCGAGCCCACCGACCTCGTAGATCGCGAGGTCGTCGTGACCGTCGCAGTCGAAGTCGCCCGCGGCGAGGTCGGCTCCGTAGCCCGTGACGTGCGGCGTGCGGCTCGGGGTCTCGTCGAACAGGACCTGCGAGCTCCGCGGCTGCAGCCCGTCCGGGCCGCCGTAGAGCACGAGCACGGCCCCGAGCGGGTGACGCCCCACGTGCACGCGCGGCGCCGCGATCGCGAGGTCGTCGAAGCCGTCGCCGTCGAAGTCCCCGACGGCCGGCGGGAGCCCGAACGCATCCGAAGCGCCCGGCTGTCCACCGACCATCTCGCCGTCGAGATCGAGATCGGAGGTGTCCGACGGCCCCGTCGCGCTGCCGTAGTGCACCGACGCGACGCCACGGCACCACGACGTCTCGCCGTCCGACGCGTCGCACGGATCCGTGACCACCAGGTCGTCGATGCAGTCCCCGTCGAAGTCACCCCACGCGAACAGGAACGGGCTCCAGAAGCCGTCCTCGACGTCGCCGGGCATGCCCGCGGACGTGATCGCTTCGGTCGAGCCGGCGGGGAGGTCGAGCCCGGCCGCGCTGCCGTACAGCATGCGCACCTCGCTGCTGCGATCGCCCGCGGGACCCGTCGTCGCGCCCACGGCGAGATCGGCGTAGCCGTCGCCGCCGAAGTCGGGACCACGCACGCGCATGGTCGGGATCGTGGCCTGGGCGATCGCGGGCACGAGCAACGCGGGCACGAGGGCGAGTCGGGCGAGGGGGCGCATCGAGCTGGAGACCCGCGCGGCGCCGGGTTGTGACGGCGCGGCGCTCAGCGCCAGCGGACCCAGTACTCGGCAAAGGTCGGCGTCGCGGTGTCGAGCCCGCTCGCGACGTCGTGGCCGCCGGCGACCTCGGCCGCCGCCCGCATCGACGCGGCGAAGCCGTGCATGAGCACGCGATCGAACAGGTGCGCGGGGAACTCGAGCCGCACGAGCGCGTGCTCGGGCGTGTGCTGCAGCAGCGTCAGCGTCGTACCGCGGTGGAAGGCCGTCCAGCGCTTGCTGGCCCCGACCAGGAGCCGCTCGGGGGACATCAGCGCGATGAGCACGCGATAGAGCGGCTTGCGGAACAGCGTCGAGTTGCGCGCGCACACCCAGTCCTCGAAGCCCTGCACGTCGTCGCCGCCGAAGTGCCGACCATAGATCGCGAGCGAGACCGCGACGAAGTGCACCTCGGGGATCCAGCTGCTCACGGGGGGCGGGCTCGCGACGAGCGAGCGCAGCGCGTCGGGCACGTCGTCACCCTCGGGATCGAGCGGCCGCGAGCCGAGGATGTCGCGCAAGAGCGCAGCCTTCGCGACGCAGTGCGGATACGAGTCCAGCCCCTCGGGCAGGCGCGCCAGGTAGTCCTGCGTGCAGGGCTGGAGGCCAGGCATCCGCGGTGATGCTACCCACGGACGCCCGCGAGCACGACCCGCATCCTCGGCGGCGCCGCCGTCCCACCGCGCGGGTGCGGGGGCGAGCCCGAGCAGAAATGTCTCGCGTCCCCGGTCACAACCACCGTCCTCGGCGGATCCATGTGGCGATGCAGCCGCCACGTATCCTCGCCATGCCCCTCGTCGTCATCGGTCTCGCGTGTGCAGTCGACGGTCCCGAAGACCACGAGACCGCCGCCCCCGAGCAGGAGCTCGGGCAAGACGCCGACACGGTCCCGGAGCTGCGCCCGACGTCGAGGTCCCCGAGGCGCTGACCGCCGCGTGCGATCCGAGCGTGCAGCGCACGCGCGCGCGCATCGACGAGCGCGGCGCCGTCGAGAGCCACGACGTGGGCATGCCGGACGCGCTCGCGAGCTCGCTCGATCCCGCGGCGCTCACGTTCAACTACTGCAACGCCGGCGGCGCGACGCTGTTCGACAGCGAGCGCTGCTCGCACGTGCGGAGCTGGCGGGATGCGGACCCGCTCGGGACCTCGATGTGGTGCATCACCGACTTCTGGGGCTGGCACGATCGCACGATGAGCGACGTGCGCGGTGAGGAGGGCAACCTCGGCAACGACGTCGTCGCGATCTGCAACGGCACCGCGCGCTTCCGGGCATGGTGGCGATGGGACGAGGGCGACTCGTGGATCGGCAGCCTCGACGCGATCTACGGCCACGCCTCGCTGCACGTCTGGCAGCTCGAGTACCACGGCGGCTTCGAGGACATCGACGTGCGCTTCCGCGTCGACTCGGTGGACGGCGGCATCCATCGCCACACCGGCCGCTTCGCGGACGATTGAGCCGTCACCCGTAGTCCAGCGTAGTCGCGGTGCGCGCTCGCTGACTCGCCCCGCGCGGGCGCGGTACGCCTGGGGCATGCACGCACCCATCCTCGCTCGTGGCCTCGTCGGGATCGTGCTCGTCGTCGCGCACGGTTGCGCTGCGGACGACGACGCCGCCGCCAGCGACGCGAGCACCATCGGCACGATCGGCGAGGGCACGGGCACCTCGCCGAGCACGTCGGGCGCGCACGAGACGTCGAGCGCCGGTGGGACCACGACGGGCGAGGAGGGAAGCAGCTCCGCCGACGCGTCGAGCAGCGCGGCCGACACGGCGACGGACGAGTCCACCGGCACGCCCCCGCCGGTCGACGCGTGTGCCGATCGGGCGCCCACGTGTCCGGGGCAGGGCAGCGCGCCGGAGCACGGTGGGCTGGTGGAGCTCGAGCGCTGCGGATTCCCGCTCGACGACGTCTCGGTCGATCCGGCCAAGGACGCGATCATCGACGCGCTCGCGCAGCAGCTGCCGGTCGTCGGCTTCGACACGATCGTCGGCGATCTCAACCGCGACGTGCAGCCGGTGGGCTCGGTACCGGGTGGTCCCGACGGGCTCGCCTACGGCTTCGCGTGGGACGACGAGGAGAACGACAAGGCCTGGTGGATCCCGCAGGGCATCAGCGGCTCGGCCGATGCCAGCGAGGACGGACTCGTCGCCGGGCGCCGCATGATCGCGGTCTCCTGGTACTACGACATCGAGCAGCACGCGGGCAGCACCGGCG
Organism: uncultured Nannocystaceae bacterium; assembly: GCA_964519175.1. Classification (GTDB taxonomy): domain Bacteria; phylum Myxococcota_A; class Polyangia; order Nannocystales; family Nannocystaceae; genus Xiheibacterium. The sequence goes on along the minus strand of CAZFKC010000122.1, from coordinate 15,990 downwards.
AGAAGGGCGTGCGGATCTCGTGGGTCGACGTCACCGATCCCGACGCGCCGCGCTATCGCATGGCGCTGCTCGTCGATCCCACCGGCACGCCCGACGCGCCCGACTTCGCACCGGTGCAGATCCACGCCGGCGGGATCGTGTGGCTCGGCGATCGGCTGTGGGTCGCCGACACCTCCCACGGCTTTCGGATCTTCGATCTGTCGCGGATGATGCAGGTCGCGACCGACGAGGACGCGATCGGTTGCACGGGCGGCACCTGCCGCGGGGGCCTGTACAAGTACGTCGTGCCGCAGATCGGCAAGGCCGAGCACGACTCGGATTGCGGCATCCGCTTCTCGTTCGTCGCGCTCGATCGCGGCGCCGACGAGCTCGCGCTCGTGTCGGGAGAGTACTGCAGCGACACCTCGTGCGACGGAGCGCTCACCGGTCGGCTCTTCCGGTGGCCGCTCGATCCGGCGGGCGATCGCTTGCTCGCCGATCGCGTGTGGCCGACGGCCGCGTGGTTGATGGGCGAGCGGCAGATCCAGGGAGGAGCGCTGCACGGTGACGTCGCGTATCTGTCGTCCTCCGCACCCGCAGGCGGCGCGGGCGAGCTCTTCCGTGCGACGCCCGGCGCGAGCGCGAGCTCGGACTGGAGCGACTCGCCCGAAGACCTGATGGTCGACGCCGGCGCGGGCTGGCTGTGGAGCCTCTCCGAGGCGCAGGGCGCCCGCTACGTCTACGCGGCGGAGCTCGGCGCACTGCCTGCGCCGTGATCGATCACGCACCGTCGCGCGGTGGGGGGGCGCCATCGATCTCGTACGCGCCGATGTCGGTCTTGCCGCCGACCGCGTAGCGCACGTAGCCGCGCTGATCGACGTCGTGGCAGGGCGGCAGCGGCGTGTCCGGGAGGAGCCAGCAGTCTGGACCGCTCGCGATCGCGGGGCTGCCCGAGCTGGGGATGTGGAGCTCGGTCCCGCCGACCGTCCACGGCGCGAGCGGCCCGAGCAGCGGATCGATGGGTTCCTCGCCGTCCGCCCCGGCGACGTCGCCGTACTCCGTCGCCCATTCGCCGCAGCCCGCGAGCGTTCCGATGAGGTTGTAGCCGTTGCTGTAGTACTTGCCGGCCTCGCTCACGAGTGTGCCGATGTCGGCGTCGAAGTCCGCGCAGTCCGGCGCGTTGACCACGTCGGGGTCCCCGAGGTCGGCGTAGACGTTCGCGGCGACGATGGTGGAGCGGAGGTCGACGACCGACTCGACGTTCGCGATCCCGGCGCCGCCGACGAGCTCGTCCGTATCGGTGAAGGGCAACTCGTTCTCGGTGATCGTGCTCCGTTCGATCTCGATGAAGCCGATCTCGCCGGCGTTGCCCGGGGTGTTGAGAATCCCGGCCCCGTGACTGCGCGCGAGATTTCCGCTGATCGTCGAGTTCACGATCGTCACGAACCCACCTGCGTTGGACAAGCCGCCGCCGCGAAATGCGGCGTTGTCGACGATCGCGCTCTCTTCGACGAGCAAGGTGGCGTTCGGCCGGTTCTGGATTCCGCCGCCCGTCGAGGTCACGCCCCCACCGAAGTCGTCCCAGGTCTGCGAGTTCTCGTTCTCGCGCACCGACGTCTTCTCGAGGTGCAGGTCGCCCGCGTTCGCGATCCCGGAGCCCGGCTGGTTGGCCACGTTGCCTTCGACGACGCACCACTTCAGGTGCACGTTCGCCTCGACGTCGACCCGCAGCCCAGCGCCTTGATCGGAGTCGTCGAGGTAGCCGCCCGTGAGCGTGAGCGAGGTGATGAGCACCGTTCCGCTCTGGACCCGAAGCACGCGCGAGTCGCCGTCGGCGTCGACGATGACACCCGTCTTCCCGTAGATGTTCACCGACCCGTTCACGAGCAGACCGCCGAGCTCGAGCAGGTACGTCCCGGCCGTGTCCACGCGGATCACGTCGGTGCCGGCGTGGGCGTTGGCTTCCTCGATCGCGGCGCGCAGCGTGCAGCCGTGCGGACGCGTCGCCGCGCACACGCCGTCGCCCGGGACGCGGTCGTGCGCGTCCGCGGTGTCGTTGACCCTCAGCTCGGTGGCGTGCGCGGACGCGGGCGCGAGCCCGATCGCCAGCAACATCGCGGCGCTGGCGGACGTGATGATGAAACCCCGTGACATCGACATCGAGACCTCCAATGGGCCAGGGACCCCGCGGCCGCGGACATGTGACGGGGCTCCGCGGATTCCTGCGTCGGCCGCGTAGAAGTGCGTAGCCCCGGTGATCCGCGGGGAACCTGCATGCACGACGCCGTAACCTCGGAGGAACGTGGCGCTCTCCCTGACCCGCACGTCGCTCTCGCTCGCGATCGTCTGCGCCGTGCTCGGCTGCCACATGGACGAGAGCGGCGCGGCGTGGTCGCCGGACGGCACCGGCGGCGTGCAGGAGAGCGAAGGCGGCGACGTGGTCCCGGCCTCGTCGACGGGCGCCGAGAGCAGCGGCGACGTGGGTCCCGACGCAGACGCGAGCGAGGACGGCACCGCGGGCGACGAGGGCCCGGCGAGCGAAGGCAGCAGCTCGGAGAGCGGCGGCGTGCCGATCGATTGCTCGCCCGCGTGGTCGGGCGCGTGGATCGGATCGCCCTGCACGGAGGACGGCGACTGCAGCTACGACGGCGGCGTCTGCCTGCGCGAGGACCAGGGCTTTCCCTGCGGCACGTGCAGCCAGGCCTGCACGTCGCTCTGCCCCGATCTGGACGGCGCGCCCGAGACGTTCTGCATCGATGGCGCGGACGTCGGACTCGACGCTGCCGGGCACTGTCTCTCGCAGTGCGACAACGCGCTGTCCGGCGCGGAGGGCTGCCGCGACGGCTACGCGTGCGACGTGCTCGCGCGTGTCGACGGGTCCGCGTTCGCGGACGTGTGCATCCCCGCGGCCTTCGACTCGGGCCAGGACTACGTCGACGAGATCGATCACGAGTTCCTCATCGCGCACTTCGGCGGCGATCCGACGGTGAGCGCATTCGACTTCGCGGACGACCTCGACGGCTTCCAGCTGTACCTCGACGCGGTCGGCATCCAGCACGTCACTGCGGCCGATCTGGCGGAGCCTTACAACGAGGCCGCCGCGGAGATGTGCGGGCTCGATCTGCTCCTGCCCGAGCAGGAACGCTGGGAGAACGGGGCTGCGCTCGCGCTCTTCACCGACGCGCTGACCGAGCTCGTCGGCGAGCCGATCTTCCTGCGCAACTGGTGGCGGCCGCCCTGCTACAACGACGCCGTCGGTGGCGAGCCGGCCGGTGATCACCCGGACGCGGACGCGATCGATCTCGACTTCTCGTCGCCGACGACGCGGGCGATCGCGCAGGGGTTCCTGTGCGAGACCTACTGGGAGCTGGACATCGTGCCGCCCGAACGGATCGCGCCGGGCAGCGACCTCGATCCGCGCCTGAACATGTCGGTCGGGCTCGGCGGGATCACGATCCACCTCGGCGTGCTGTCGGCGGGGGGCCGCCGCTTCTGGTACTACGACAGCTACTCGTCCGAGCCCGAGGGCGGCGACTGCTGGTAGAGCTCGGCCGCGCGTCACGGGCACGCGATCGGCAGATACGGATCGAGGTTCGGGAAGTCGCCCTGCAGCTCGACGTAGGCCTTGCTGGCCGCGTCGACCCAGTGCGCGCCGATGCTCGGCAGCGCGTTGCCGGCTTCGTCCGTCGGTGAGCCGCTGCCTTCGCGGTGGTGCACGAAGATGCCGGCCTTGCCGCCGCCGGCGGCGAGCTCGGGGAGCGCGTCACAGGCCGGCGTGCCCGCGAGCGGGCCGGCGAGCACGAGCTCGAGCTGCTTCGCATCGCCCTCGACCGCACGCACCGCGGTGATGCCGAGGTCGGAGACGAAGCGGGTGGGGATCGGCCGCGCGAGCGAGTCCGGCACGCCGGGGCGCGCGTACCCGCCTTCCTCGTAGCCACCGGCCTCGTAGCCACCGCTGTCGGGGTCGGGGCCGTAGGTCGCGTTGGTGGTGTAGGTGGGATCGTAGCTGTCGCTGCTGCTGCCGGTCGCCGTGCCACTGCCGGTAGCGCTGGCGCTCGCGCTGCCACCGACGGATGCGGCGCTCGGATCCCCATCGGAGATCGGTCCGTCGGTGTCGTAGGAGAGGCCTTCGTAGGCGAGCGCGTAGTAGACGGTGGAGCCCTCGTCCTTCACCGCGAGGCTGAGCCGGAACGCGGACGGGTCGGCCTGTCCGACCACCATCGCCTCGCTGAACGTGAGCCGAAGCGAGGACGCATCCGCGGCGGCAGCTCGCAGGACGGGCGGAGTCGTGTCTTCGTCCGCGGCCTTGCAGGCGAGCACGGCAGCGCCGAAGAGCAGGGTGGGGACGGTCGACCGGCTCGAGCCCATGCGATCACGGTAGGGGTCAGCAGTGACGCGCGCAAGGCGTTTGCGGTGCAGCCGGTCGGGCGCGCCAGCAGCACGGCACTGAGTTCGGCGTCGCTCGCAATGTCGATTCGTGGACGACGCGCAGGGTCGACACCATTCCCGGTGCTCACCCCACGGCCGCGTCGACCAGCTTCGATTTCCCGCGCTCGATCGTGAACGCCTTCACCGCGGGTACCTCGATCTCCGGAACCGTGATGTCGCTCGCGAGGTGCCAGGTCGCGCGCGCCTCGGCGTGCGTCAGCTCGAGCGTCACGTAGCCGCGCGACGTGATCTCCGCGAAGCGCAGCTGCGGGTTCGCGGCGAGCAGGATCTCCGCCGAGGGCATGCGCGTCAGCGGTGGTGAGCTCACCGCGGGGGCGACCAGCTCGACCGCCAGCCGTGGGGTGGGGCGCGGCGAGGCGAACGGGTCTCTGCGCACCTCGAACGCGAAGCTGCTGTGGATGTCGCCGGTCAGCACGATGACGTCCTTCACCTTCTTGCGCGCAATCGTTCCCAGCAGTCGCTCGCGCGCCGCCGGATAGCCGTCCCACTTGTCGAGCTCGAGCGGTGCGCCGTTCCTGCCGCGGAAGGTCGAGAGCAGCACCTGCTGGCCGATCAGCTTCCACGCGACGCCCTCGTGCTGCGCCGTCTTCAGCCGCTCGAACAGCCACTTCTCCTGCGCGTCGCCGAGCAGCGAGCGCTCGGGCTTGTCGATCTCCGCCTGCGCCCGCGCCTTCAGCTGCTGATCGCGACCGACCAGCCGCGTGTCGAGCATCGTCAGCTCCGCGAGATCACCGAGCCGGAACGCGCGCCAGATCCGGAGCGCGTCCTCCGGCGTGCTCGCATCCTCTGGATCCCGCACCGGCATCCACTCGCGCCACGCCTGCACCGCGGCGTCGCGGCGCGGCGGCCACGGGCCCTCCTCGGGCTCGTCGTGGTTCTTCGCACCGCCTTGCCACGTGTCGTTGGCGAACTCGTGATCGTCCCAGATCGCGATCATCGGATGCCGCGAGTGCAGCGCCTGCAGCTGCGCGTCGCGCTTGTAGAGCCCGTGCCGCGCGCGGTAATCCGCCAGCGTGAAGCACTCCGTCGCCGGCTCGAGCAGCCGCCCGAACGGCGCGCCGTCGTCGTACTCCGCCTCCGCGTACTCGTAGACGTAGTCGCCGAGGTGCACGACCAGATCGAGATCGTCGCGGCGCGCCATCGCCTGGTACACGCCGAAGTACCCCGACGGGTAGTTCGCGCACGAGCACATCGCGAGCCGCATGCGCTCCGTCGGTCCGACCGGCAGCGTGCGCGTGCGTCCGACGGCCGAGCGCTGCCCGCCGTGCTCGAACGCGTAGAAGTAGGTCGTCGCCGGTGCGAGCCCGCCGACGTCGACCTTGCAGCAGTGATCGCGCGCAGCGACACACGGCGCCTGCCCGCGCGCCACCACGCGCACGAGCTCCGGATCCTCCGCGACGATCCAGGCCAGCTCGGTGTCGGTCGTCGCCTCGAGCCGCGTCCACAGCACCACGCGATCGGCCAGCGGATCACCGCTCGCGACCCCGTGCACGAACACCGGAGCGAGCGGCTGCGCCGGCCCCTTCGTCGAGACCCCGCTCGCCTTCGCCGACGTGCTGGGCGCGGGCTCGGGCGGCTCGATCGGCGGCAGGTCGATCGCCCGGTCCACCGCCGATCCACAGGCCGAGGCGAGCACCGCGCCCGAGGTGAGACCGACGAACCGGCGACGACGCATGCGCCAGGCTAGTGTACGGGCAGTGCCAGCCCACGACCACGGCGTGCTCGTCGTCGACAAGCCCGCGGGGGCGACGTCGCACGACGTCGTGCAATACGTGCGCTGGGCGCTGCGGGAGAAGAGCGTCGGTCACTGCGGCACGCTCGATCCCGCGGCGACCGGCGTGCTCGTCGTGTGTGTCGGTGCGGCGACGAAGCTCGTCGAGGTGCTGCACGCCGACGACAAGCGCTACCTCGCCACGATCGCGCTCGGGCTCGCGACCACCACCGGCGATGCGGAAGGCGAGCCGATCGCACGCGTCGAGCTCGACGACGCCGCGCGGGACGACGCCACGCGCCGCGCCTGCGTTGCGGCCACCGAGCTCCGCGGTGCGCTGTCGCTGCCCCCGCCGGCATTCTCTGCGATCAAGCAGGACGGCGTGGCGGCCCACGTGCGCGCGCGTCGGGGCGAGGCCGTCGAGCTCGCGCCGCGCACGATGACGATCCACGAGGTGCACGTGCTCGGCAGCGCGCCGGGTCGCATCGACGTCGAGCTCGCGGTGGGCAAGGGCACCTACGTGCGCTCGTGGGCGGTCGCGCTCGGCGAGGCGATCGGCGTGCCGGCCCACCTCGCGCGCCTGCACCGCGTCGCGAGCGGATCCCTGCGGCTCGACGATCCCCGGACGGTCCGTGGGCTCGCGGTCGTGTCGTCCTCGACCGGCGCCGGCAAGCCGCGCGCCCGCATCGAGCTCGCCGGCGCCGAGGACCGCGAGCGCGCGGGGGAGCGGCTGCGCGCGGCCATGATCGCGCCGATGGACGCCCTGCCGCCGGGCTGGACCCGCGCCATTGCCCCCGATCCCGCGCGGTTCGAGCGACTCTGCCAGGGGCTGCCGCAGTGGGCGGGCACCGTCGGGGTGTCCGAGGAGGCCCTGCCCGGGCCCGGCGCGATCACCGACCCGGCCGGGCAGCGGCTCGTGCTGGTGCGCCTCGAGCCCCAGGGCGAGGGGCTGCGGGTGGTCCCGAGCCGCTTGCTGCGGCTCGCCGAGGCCCCGGACGCGGACCTCCCCGGCGCTTGACAACCGGGGTAGCGGCGACGATTCTCCGCGCCAAGACAAGCGAAACCAGAAGATCCGTCGGCCGTGCCGGCCGACGCCAGGACGCTCCGAATCATGCTTTCCAACGATCGCAAGGCCGAGACCATCGGCAAGTTCCGGCGCAGCCCCAATGACACGGGCACGCCCGAGGTCCAGATCGCGTTGCTCAGCCAGCGCATCGCCTACCTCACCGATCACTTCCGCACCCACCGCAAGGACTTCCACTCGCGGCGTGGTCTGCTGAAGCTCGTCGGCCGTCGCCGACGCCTGCTCGACTACCTGCGCGATCAGGATCTCGAGCGCTATCGCGTGGTGATCACCGCGCTCAACATCCGCAAGTAGCTCGTCTCTCGGCGATCGTCGGTCGCCACCGCCGTCCGTCGCCGAGCCCGTCGCACCCGCGAGCGCGCGATTGCGTGCTCGCGGGCGCACGCGCGTGGCGCTTGCTCACCGAAAATTCCAGGAGTCCCCCATGAACGTCGTCACAGAGAGCTGTCAGATCGGCGAGGCCCGCATCTCGATCGAGACCGGTCGGATGGCCAAGCAATCGAACTCCGTCATCGTGTCGCTCGGCGACACCGCGGTGCTCGTCACCGCCGGCACCTCGGCCGAGCCCAAGGCGCTGCCGTTTCTGCCGATGACCGTCGAGTACCGCGAGAACGCGTTCGCCGGCGGCAAGATCCCCGGCGGCTACTTCAAGCGCGAAGGTCGGCCCACCGAGGCCGAGATCCTCACCTGCCGCGTCATCGATCGCCCCGTGCGACCGCTCTTCCCCAAGGGCTATCGCTACGACACGCAGATCATCGGCCACGTGCTCTCGCACGACAAGGTGAACGAGCCCGACGTGCTCGCGATCACCGGCGCCTCCGCGGCGCTGACGATCTCCGAGGCGCCGTGGGACGGCCCGATCGCCGGTGTCCGCGTCGCGCGGGTCGGCGGCAAGCTGATCGCGTTCCCCACGTGGGAGCAGATCCACGCGGCCGACATCACGCTCGTCGTCGGGGTGAACCGCGACTCGATCGTGATGGTCGAGGGCGGCGGCAACCAGGTCACCGAGACCGAGATGCTCGACGCGCTGATGTTCGCGCAGGAGTCGGCGAAGCCGCTCATCGAGCTGCAGGACCGGCTGCGCGAGCGCGCCGGCAAGCCCAAGCGCGCCTTCGTGCCGCCCGCCGTCGACGAGGCCTTCCTCGGCGAGGTCATGGGCGCGGCCGAGGCCGCGATGAAAGAGGCCTTCAGCATCAAGGGCAAGCACGAGCGGCGCGACCGCATCGCGGCGATCGAGAAGGAGACCGCCACGAAGTTCCTCGAGGCGCATCCGCTGCGCGGCGAGGAGATTTCCTCGGCGCTCTCGAAGCTCGAGAAGAAGATCGTCCGCAAGAACGTGATCGAAAAGGGCGTGCGCATCGACGGTCGTGGCACCCGCGACATCCGTCCGCTGCACATCGAGGTGCATCCCTACGAGCGTCCGCACGGCTCGGCGCTGTTCCAGCGCGGCGAGACCCAGGCCTACGCCACGTGCACGCTCGGCACCGAGTACGACGCGCAGCGGCTCGACACCCTGCGCGGCGACGTGAAGCGCACGTTCATGCTGCACTACAACTTCCCGCCCTACTCGACGGGCGAGGTGAAGCCGCTGCGCGGCAGCTCGCGCCGCGAGATCGGCCACGGCGCGCTGGCCGAGCGCGCGCTGCGGTACGTGATCCCCGACCAGAAGGAGTTCCCCTACGTCATCCGCATCGTGAGCGACACGATGGAGAGCAACGGCTCGTCGTCGATGGCGTCGGTGTGTGGCGGCTGCCTCGCGATGATGGACGCTGGCATCCCGATCAAGGCGCCGGTCGCCGGCATCGCGATGGGGCTCATGCAGGAAGGCGACAAGATCGCCGTGCTCACCGACATCCTCGGCGACGAGGATCACCTCGGCGACATGGACTTCAAGGTGACCGGCACGCAGACGGGCATCACCGCGCTGCAGATGGACATCAAGGTCGCGGGGCTCACCCGCAAGATCCTCGAGGACGCGCTCTCGCAGGCCAAGGACGCCCGCCTCTCGATCCTCGGCAAGATGCTCGAGACGCTGCCGCAGAGCCGCTCGGACATCAGCCGCTACGCGCCGCGCATCGTCACGGTGCAGGTCAAGGTCGACCGCATCCGCGACATCATCGGTCCCGGCGGCAAGATGATCCGCGCCATCGTCGAGCAGACCGGCGCGCAGATCAACATCGACGATCACGGCCTCGTCACCATCGCGTCGGACAACCCCGAGGCGATCGAGAAGGCCAAGCGGATCATCGACGGCATCACGGCCGAGGCGGAGATCGGCGCCTACTACCAGGGCGTGGTCACGCGCACGACCGACTTCGGTGCGTTCGTGGAGATCCTCCCCGGCACCGACGGCCTCGTGCACATCTCGGAGCTCGAGAACCGCCGCGTGCAGGCGGTCACCGACGTCCTCAAGGAGGGCGACGAGGTGGTCGTGAAGGTGCTGAACATCGATCCGACCGGCAAGATCCGGCTGTCGCGCAAGGCCGCGTTCGGGGTCGACCCGAGCGAGGTCCTCAACATGCGCGGCTAGCTCGGGGCAGGGCCGCAGACCACGGGGTGAGCGATGCCGACCGTACGGATCGCGCGTTGTCACCCCGAGGCCACGTTGCCCTCGCGCATGAGCGAGCAGGCCGCGGGGTACGACCTCGCGGCGTGCCTCGGGGCGGGCAGCTCGATCGAGCTCGCGGCCGGGGCGCGCGCACGCGTCCCGACCGGGCTGAAGCTGGCGATTCCGCCGGGCTTCGAGGGGCAGGTGCGGCCCCGCTCGGGCCTCGCGGCGCGGCACGGCGTGACCGTGTTGAACGCGCCCGGGACCATCGATGCGGACTACCGCGGCGAGCTCGTGGTCCTGCTGGTGAACCTCGGTGACGCGACCTTGCGCATCGAGCACGGCGATCGAATCGCGCAGCTCGTGATCGCGCCCGTCGTCGAGGTGGCCTTCGAGACCGTGGACGCCTCCGACGCAGGCTGGGCCGAGCCGTCCACGCGCGGCGAGGGCGGCTTCGGCAGCACCGGCCGCTGAAGCGCGGCAGCTGCCGCGTGTGTGAGCCTGCTATCCTCGCGAACGCCTGATATTCTCGCGAACGGGCGGGACCTCGGGATCGGGTCGTTCGCCGAGACCAACCGCGATGGGGCCGAGCCGAGGCGACACGATCTGCGCCGACGTGGTGATCGAGGCGATCGGTCCCATGAACTTCGGCGCGCGCGCGCTCGGGCCGATCCACATCGCCCGCACGCCGGCGGAGCCGAAGCTGTGGCTCTCGACGATCGAGCGCACGCTCTTGCCCAAGAGCGCCGACGTCTCGCGCTTCATGGCCGGCGTCGGCGAGCTCGCGCGGCTGCCGGTGCCCGGCGCGGTGCCGCTCGTGCTCGTCGATCGCGAGGCCGACTTCTGCGTCGTCGGCTACCGCGCGATCGAAGACGGGATCACGGTCGGGCAGCTCGCCGAGCAGGGTCCCGATCCCGAGGCCGCGGCGCAGCTCGCCGTCGCGCTCGCGCGCACGCTCGCCGAGCTGCACCGCCGCGGCTTCGTGCACGGCCTCGTCACCTCGAGCACCGTGCTGCGGGCCGGCTCGACCTGGTGGACGTGGCAGCACGGCATCGCGGGCATGTGCGTGCCCGATCGGCTCGCGCCGCGGCTGCGCCCGCTCGGGGGTGATCCGGTCGCGCCCGAGCTGCGCGCCGGTGCCGGAGTCTCGCCCGCGGCCGACGTGTTCGGCTGGGGGGCCGTCGTCGCGTGCCTGCTGACCGGCGCCACCGGCAGCGAAGCGATCAACCTCGTGCTCGAGGAAGAGCACGGCGATCCGCTCTTCGCGCTCGTGCGCGCGTGCCTCGAGGCGATGCCCGAGCTGCGCCCTCGCGACGGCGCGCAGCTGCTCGTGCGACTGCAGAGCGCGGTGCCGCCCGAGCTCGCGCCGTCGGACTCGATGGAGGCCAGCTTCGCCGATCTCAACGACGGCGATGCTGCGACCTCGACGTCGTCGGGCTCGCGCTTCGGGCTGCCCGGTGATCCCGAGCCGAGCCCGCCGACGAAGCGTCCACCGCCGCCGCCGCCCGAGCGCGGTGCGAAGCCCGATGCGCTCGCGTCGACGCGCGACGCGTCGATCGTCGAGCTGCTCGTGCTCGGTCCCGACGATCAGCTCGACGAGGTCTCCGTCGCGCAGCAGCCCCCCGGGCCACCACCGCCGCCCTCGGGTGCTCCCGTCGCGGTGCCGGCGGGGCAGGGCGGCAGCGACGACTCGTGGCGCGACCTCGCCGTGCAGTACCTCTCGGAGCATCCGCCGACGCGCGAGGAGGTCGACGCGCTGCCGGTGCAGGAGCTCGTCGTGCCCCCGCCGGGCGGCGGCGATCGTCGCGGTGCGCTCGGCCGCGTCGCGCTCATCCGCACGCGCGTGCGTACCGGTCCCCAACGTCCGGTGCAGACCGATGCGAGCTCGGCGAGCGGCACGTTCGAGATGGCGGACGAGCCCGAGCCCGAGCCACGCGAGCCCCCGCCGTTCGCCGACGACGCGCCGGAGCTGCCGCTCGGCAGCGACGAGGACGAGCCGTGGGACGATCCCGACGCCGCCGTCTACGATCTCGACGGGCCCGACGGTCCGCGCCGCGTCGGCGAGGACGACGAAGACGAAGACGACGACGAGGTCGACATCGACTGGCCCTCGGGCGAGACGGCACCGGTCGATCCGCGCGGCGCCACCTGGCCCGCGACCGCGACGCCACCACCGACGCACAAGCTCGGCGCCGACGACGACACGCCGGCCCATCCCACGCCGCTCGCGTGGCTGAGCCCCGAGCCGGGTGCACCCGCGGAGTCGCACGCGGCTCCCCACTCGCCGCGGTCGCCGGCGACGAAGCAGGCGCCCGTCGACGCGCCCGCGGTCGTCGTCGCGCGCTCCGCTTCGCTCGAGCTCCCGCTCGCAGCACCGCCGAAGGTGCGCGACGACGTGCCGTTGCCCGCGGGCCGCACGACAAAGCCGGTGCCGGTCGTCGCCCCGGAGCGCTCGGCCACCGCCGCGCCCGTCGTGGTGGCGGTGGCGAAGCCGGCGGCGGTGGCGAAGCCGGTTGCGGTGCCGAAGCCGGCCGTGGTCGCGAAGACGACGGCGCCGAAGCTGGAGCGTCCGGTGCGAGCGCGGCGTGGCACCGGGCTCGCGCTCGGCTTCGTGGCGATCACGGGCGCGCTCGCGATCGCAGCGACGCTCGCGCTCGCGAAGCACCGCGGCGGCATCTCGCAGCTGCTCGCCGGCGGCGCGAGCCCGCCGCCCGCCGCCGAGCCCACGAGCGAGGCCGCGGTCATGCCCGTCGAGCCCACCCCGCCGAAGCCGGAGCCGCCGAAGCCCGAGCCTGCGCCGGTCGTGCCCACGACGTGCCCCGACGCGATGCGCCCGATCGACGCGACGGCGTGCATCGATCGCGGCGAGTTCCCCGGCCTCGCCGAGATCCCGCGCACCCAGGTCGCGCTCGAAGAGGCGCGCACCGCCTGTGCGGAACGAGGCGCGCGGCTGTGCTCGACGCAGGAGTGGCGGCGCGCGTGCAAGGGTCCCAGCAACTGGCGGCATCCCTACGGCGCGCGCGCCGAGCTCGACCGGTGCAACGGCGCGTCGCCGTCGGGCGCGATCCAGGATCTCAGTCGCTCCGGGGCACGCGACGCGTGCGTCACCGAGGCCGGCGTCTTCGATCTCGAAGGCAACGTCGCCGAGTGGGTCGACGAGGGCGCCGTGCTGGGTGGCGATTCCGCGACGCGGGGCGCGTCGTGCGACACGCGGAACAAGCCCGCGGCCGGGACGCGCTCGCCCACGACCGGCTTCCGCTGCTGTCTGAGCCTCGCGCACGGCTGAAGCGGCGCCTCCGCAGACGGAGTGAGCGGCGCCGGAAGTTGCTGGTACATTCCGCGGCGATGCCGGTCGACGCCCAGATCATCCGCGACGCCCTCGACGCCAACCGTACGCTCGACGAGCTCGGACCCCAGTTCGATCGCCTGGGCACGCGCTACAGCGGCAAGGTGCGCGAGAACTTCACGCGCGGCGACGAGCGCATCATCGTCGTCACCGATCGCGTCTCGGCGTTCGACGTCGTGCTCGGCACGATCCCGTTCAAGGGCCAGGTGCTCAACGCGATCGCGACGCACTGGTTCGAGCTGTCCGAGTCGCGCTTCCCGAACCACCTGAAGTCGATCCCCGACCCGCAGGCGGTGCTCGCGGTGGAGTGCGAGCCGGTGCCGGTCGAGATCGTCGTGCGCGGCTACCTCACCGGCGTCACGAGCACGAGCATCTGGCGCGCCTACGAGCGCGGCGAGCGGACGTTCTGCGGCCACGCGCTGCCCGAGGGCATGCACAAGCACCAGAAGCTGCCCGAGAACATCGTCACGCCGTCGACGAAGGCGGCGAAGGGCGACCACGACGAGAGCGTCAGCAAGGACGAGCTCTATCGCCGTGGGCTCGTCGATCCCGCGACGTTCGAGGACCTCGAGCGTCGCGCGCTCGAGCTGTTCGCGTTCGGCCAGGCCGAGGCCGCGAAGCGCGGGCTCTTGCTCGTCGACACGAAGTACGAGATCGGACGCGCGCCCGACGGTCGCATCCTGCTCATCGACGAGATCCACACGCCCGACAGCTCGCGCTACTGGTACCTCGACGCGTACGAGCCCGCGCTCGCCAAGGGCGAGGACCCGCGCGCGCTCGACAAGGAGTTCGTGCGCCGCTGGCTGGTCGAGCAGGGCTATCGCGGCGAAGGCACGCCGCCGCCGCTCTCCGACGAGGTCCGCATCGAGGCCTCGCGGCGATACATGGAAATCGCCGAGGTGCTCACCGGGCGTCCGTTCGTGCCGGATCTGACGCCGCCCGAGCCGCGGCTCGCGAAGAACCTCGGCGTCGCGTGAGCCCGCGAGCCGGCCGCGGCGCCGGGAATGGGCGACGGGCCCCGTCGGTCGCCGTGCGCTAACCTCCGCACTCGCTCCGCCGCAGGATCCCCAATGCCCCAGCTCATCGCCTCGGTTCTCGGTTTCGCGCTCGGTCTGCTGCTGCTGCCCGCCGTCATCCCCGGCATGCGGGTGAAGGGCACCACCGAGGCGCTCAAGGTAGGGCTCGTGTGCGGCGTGCTCAGCGTCTTCCTCGGCAAGGTGCTCATCGTGCTGCTGACGCTGATGTTCCTGCCGATCGCGTTGCTCGGCCCGCTCGGCACGTTCATCGTGCAGGGCTTCGTGAACGCGATCCTGCTCGCGGTCGGCACGCGCGTCGTCTCGGGCATCGAGTTCGATCGGCGCCGCTCGGCACTGTGGGCGGCCTTCGCGCTCACGGTGCTGCAGGTCGTCGTGCGCCACCTGGTCTGATGTGCTAACCCGGCGTCGCATGTGCGGCGTCTTCGGCATCTACGAGCATCCCGAAGCGGCGAACCTGACCTACCTCGGGCTGCACGCACTGCAGCACCGCGGGCAGGAGTCCGCCGGCGTCGTCTCCAACCAAGACGGCACGCTGCACCACCATCGCGCGATGGGGCACGTGCGCAAGATCTTCACGCGCGACGTGCTCGATCGGCTGCCCGGTCGCATCGCGATCGGCCACGTCCGCTACACCACCTCGGGCGGCTCGCTGTCGAAGAACATCCAGCCGCTGTTCGCCCAGTACCGCGGCCGCTCCATCGCGATCGCCCACAACGGCAACCTCGTGAACGAGGACGCGCTGCGCGAGGAGCTCGAGCTCGGCGGGGCCATCTTCGCGACGTCGTCGGACACCGAGGTCGTGCTGCAGCTGATGGCGCGCAGCGGCGCGGCGCAGATCGTCGATCAGATCGGCGATGCGCTCGCGCGGGTGCAGGGCGCCTACAGCCTGGTGTTCACCACCGAGGACAAGCTCGTCGCGGTGCGCGACCCCCACGGCTTCCGCCCGCTCGTGCTCGGGCGACTGCGCGGGCAGTCGGGCAAGGGCGGCTGGGTCGTCGCGTCCGAGACGTGCGCGTTCGATCTGATCGAGGCCGAGGTCGTCCGCGACATCGCGCCGGGCGAGATCCTCGTCATCGACCGCGACGGTCTGCACAGCACCCAGGTGCCCAAGGCCCCGCGGAAGTTCTGCGTGTTCGAGCACGTGTACTTCGCCCGGCCCGACAGCGTGCTCGACGGCGTCAGCGTCTACGAGGCCCGCATCGCGATGGGCGAGCAGCTCGCGGTCGAGCATCCCTGCGAGGCCGACGTCGTCATCCCGGTGCCCGACTCCGGCGTCGTCGCGGCGCTCGGCTACTCGCGCAAGAGCGGCATCGCCTTCGAGATGGGGCTCATCCGCAACCACTACGTGGGGCGCACGTTCATCGAGCCGATGGACTCCATCCGCCACTTCGGCGTGCGCCTCAAGCTGAACGCGGTGCCGCACATCCTGCGCGGCAAGCGGGTGGTGGTGGTCGACGACTCGATCGTGCGCGGCACGACCTCGCGCAAGATCGTGCAGCTCGTGCGCAGCGCCGGCGCGACCGAGGTGCACGTGCGGGTCTCGTCGCCGCCGATCGACGGGCCGTGCCACTACGGGATCGACACGCCGACCTCGGCCGAGCTCGTCGCGTCCGAGCACACCGTCGAGCAGATCGCCCGATCGATCGAGGCCGACTCGCTCGGGTACCTCAGCCCCGAGGGGCTGCGGCGTGCGGTGCGGCAGCGCGAGGGCTTCGGGTACTGCGACGCGTGCTTCACCGGGAACTACCCGGTGAAGCCCGAGCGGCTGGCGCAGAAGCGGCAGCTCCGGCTCGTCGAGGTCTAGCTCTGGTCGCGCCGTCCGGCGCTCTTCCTGGC
>CAZFKC010000121.1:12454-29436 GCA_964519175.1 uncultured Nannocystaceae bacterium | reverse complement strand
AGGATCGTCGTCACAACCCCCGTGGCCGGGCACTTCCTCGGCGTGACCTGGGTTGCGAAGGCGTTCGCGGGTGCGCGTCGGGCGATGCAGCTCAACCTGCTGCTCGCGTGTGGCGGGGCCAGCATCGCGGCCACCGCGGCGTTCGCCGCCGGAGCGACGCCGTCGGCCTCCGGGGTCGTCGTCGCGTTCGCCTCCGTGTTCGCGGTCTACAACTTCGATCGGCTCGCCGATCGATCGCCGGCCGAGGGCCGCAGCACGCCCGAGCGCCGAGCGGCCATGCAGCGCTGGCATGCGGTGCTGCGGGTGTCGGTCCTCGTCGCCGCGCTGCTCGTCGTCGTGCTCGGCGCGTGGGTGTCGGCGGCTGCGTTCGCGTGGACGGTCGCGTTTCCGCTGCTCGGCCTCGTCTACGTGCTCCCGCTGCGCAACCGTGGCGCCATTCGTCGCCTGAAGGACGTGCCCTACCTCAAGGCCTTCTATGTGACGGCGTGCTGGATCGAGCTCGTCGCCGTGTCGCTGAGTCATGGCGGGCAGCACGTGACACCGGCGGTGATCGGCTTCGCAGCGTTCGCGTACGCGCGATGCTTCATCTCGGCGAACCTCGGCGATCTGCGCGACGTGGACGACGATGCGGAGGCCGGCATCCGCACGCTGCCGCAGCTCTGGGGCCGGCGCGGCACGCTGCGCGTGCTCGAGGCGGTGCACTGGATCTCGGCGGCCGGTCTGCTCGTGCTCGTGGGTCTGGAGGTCGTCCCGGCCGCCATGCTGGGCCTGCTCGTTCCCGTCGCCCTCGGATACGCGATCTTCCGCGCGTGCGTGCGTCGACCGGATCAGTACGAGCTGCTGCTCGAGCTCGTCGATTTCGAGCTCGCGCTGTATGCACCCGCCTGGGCGCTCGCGTCGCTGTGGCTGTCGTGACCGCAAGGCACGTGACTGCCGACCAGTGGTAGGCTCGGCCTCGATGTCGCGCGCTCGCATGCTCGCCACCTCTGCCTTGGTGCTCGCCGGGTGCACGTGCGAGCCGCCACCACCACCTCCGCCGGCGAGCGCACCGGCTCCGCAGGTGGTGGCCGCCCCGAGCGCACCGCAGGTCTACGAGGTGACGATCGCGTCCGCGCCGACGGGTGCGAAGGTCGTGCTGCAGGGCGCCGAGCTCGGCACGACGCCGTACGTGCTCAAGTTCAAGACGCAGACCTCGTTGATGGTCGAGGCCGACGGCTACGTGGCGCGCGAGGTCACGGTCGGTCCGGACAGCGAGCCCACCGTCGTCGTCACGCTGACGCCCATGGAGGGCGGGGCGGCTGCGACGGGCGGCGCCCTTCCGGCCAGTCCGAGCGACGCGTCCGCGCCCGCATCCGGCACGGCGCCGGCGAAGGACGCGACGCGCAAGCCCAAGCCGACGACCGCGAGTGGGAGCGCGCCCGCGGAGCCGCCAGCGACCCCCGCAGCGCCGACCTCCCCGCCGAAGAGCTCGCTGCCCTACGACAACGTGGCGGACGCGAAGTCCGACTACCAGGCCGGAAAGATCGACCGCGACGCCTACGATCAGGCGGTGCGCAAGCTCAAGGTGCGACGCGCGGGGAAGATCGAGGAGATCAAGGCGCTCTACCAAAAGGGCGCGATCGACAAGAGCGAGTACCAGCAGCGCAAGCGCGTGATCGACAACGAGTACCGCGGCGAGTGATCACCACCCGCCCGCTTCACCGCAGATGCGTCGCCCGTAGCTGCTCCATCAGCTCCGCCCACGCCGTGGGCCCGCCCTCCTGCAGTGCGCGCACCTCTCGGCGCGCGCGCAGGTCGAGCTTCTTCGCGTCGGGCACCCAGCGCGAGCCCCATGCGCCGATCTGCACCACGATCGGCAGGAGCGCGATGCCCTTCTCGGTGAGGCTGTAGATCGCCTTCTGCTTGTGGGTCGGATCGTCGACCTTGGTCAGCACCTCGGCGTCCACGAGGCGCGCGAGTCGGTCGGCCAGGATGTTCGACGAGATGCCCTCGTCGGAGTGCAGGAACTCGCGGAAGTGCCGCTTGCCTCCGAACATCATGTCGCGCAGCACGAGCAGCGTCCACGCGTCGCCGAAGATCTCCAGCGAGAGATTGATCGGGCAGTAGGACCGCGGGCCGGCGTCGCGCATCTCGACTGGTTGCATTATCGCATCGGTCTTGCTACGTTGCAACCGGTTGCAATATGCAATCACTCACCAGGAGCGCACCATGGCACTGAAGACGTTCACCGGGAGCTGTCACTGCGGCCGCGTCCGCTACGAGGCCGACCTCGATCTCGACGAGGGCTCGAACCGCTGCAACTGCTCGTACTGCCGCAAGGCGCGGGCGTGGTTCGCGTTCGCCAAGGGCGCCGAGCGCTTCCGCGTGCTCGAGGCCGGACCGCTCACGGACTACCGCTGGACCCCGCCGGGCCAGCCCCACCCGTCGCTCAGCTTCGCGTTCTGTGGGCACTGCGGCGTGCGGACCTTCGCGCGCGGCGAGCTCGAGGCGCTCGGCGGCACGTTCCACGCCGTCTCCGTGCCGACGCTCGAGCTCACCGAGTCCGAGCTCGTCGCGCTGCCGGTGCGCTACATCAACGGCAAGGACGGCCGCTACGACGAGACGCCCGCACACGTCGAGGCGCTCTGATCGACGGCCGACCCGGGTCGCCGCGGGCATGGACGGCACCGGGAGCGCCGCTCGTCCGCCTCAGCGGCAGCGGCAGCTCGGCAGCCGCCCGTCGGGCCGCGGCTCGCAGTCCACCACGTGACCGCGCACGTCGACCGCGATGTTGCAGCACTGCTCGAGCAGCTCGCGCAGCTGCACGCGCCCGCGCTGCACGCGGGACTTCATGCCCGAGAGCGAGATGCCGAGCAGCTCGGCCGCCTGTCGCTGCGTGAGGCCCTCGAGCTCCGTCAGCGTCAGCGCCTCGCGATACGGCGAAGGCATCATCGCGACGAAGGGCGCGATGTAGCCCGCGAGCAGCGCCTGCACGTCGTCCCCGTCCTCGACGAGCTCCGCCGGCTCCTCGTCGCCCTCGCGGTCGACGATGCGGTGCTTCTCGGCGCGGCGGCGATGATCGACGATCGCGCTCCGGGCCACGCGGTACACCCACGGCCCGAAGCGCTCTTCGTCGCGCAGCCCCGCGAGGCCGCGCTGCATCCGCAGGAAGACCTCCTGCACGACGTCGTCCACGTCGACCTCGCGGGCCACCCGGCGCGCGACGAACGGCCGCAGCTTCGACTCGAGGTCGCGCCATGCACCGCGCGCCGCGGCCTCGATCATGCCGAGGGCTCCGCACAGCAGGCGGGACCACAGCACGAGCGAGCGCCACCCGGCTTCGTCGCCTCGATCGTCGCCGACGCCACGTAGTTTTCCACCCCCGAGCCCGGCATCCACTCCCCGATCACCGCGCGGCTCTCCGGCTTCGGCTCGACGCGGATCGCCTCGAACCCCGCCGTCTGCAGCAGCGCGCGGACGGTGTCGGCGCTCGCCGCCCCCGCCACGCAGCCGGTGTACGCCGCGATGTCGTTCGCGAGCGCTGCGGGCAGCTCCGCGATCGTGACGACGTCGGAGATCGCGAGCCGTCCGCCGGGCCGGAGCACGCGGAAGGCCTCGGCGAACACCGCCGCCTTGTCGGGGCTCAGGTTGATCACGCAGTTCGACAGGATGACGTCGACGCTGCCGTCCGCGACGGGCAGCCGCTCGATCTCGCCGAGCCGGAACTCGACGTTCTTCGCATCCAGCTTGCGCGCGTTCGCACGCGCCTTCGCGACCATGTCCGGGGTCATGTCGACCCCGATCACGCGGCCACGCGGGCCGACCTGGCGCGCGGCGAGGAAGCAGTCGAAGCCGCCACCGGATCCGAGATCCAGCACGGTCTCGCCCTCGACGAGCGCGGCGATCGCCTGCGGGTTGCCGCAGCCGAGCCCCATGTTCGCGCCCTCGGGCACCGCGGCGAGCTCCTCGGCGGAGTAGCCGAGCGCGAGCCCGGCGTCGCTGGGCGCACCACAGCACCCCGGCATGCATCCGACGTTCCCGGTCGCGCGCGCGACCGCCCCGTACTGCTCGCGCACCGCGGCGCGCACTTCGTCATGGCTCGACTCGTTCATCGTTCGAAGTCTCCTGTCCCCGAAGACGCGCACCCGTGGAAAAGGACGCAGGCCAGTCGCGCTCGTCGATCACGCCGCCGTCGGCACCCGGGCGAACGCGCCCGCGCGGCCCCGCAGCCACAGCGACACCCGCACGAGCACGACGAGCGCGGGCACCTCGACGAGCGGGCCGATCACCGCCGCGAACGCGGCGCCCGAGCCGAGCCCGAACACCGCGATCGCCACCGCGATGGCGAGCTCGAAGTTATTGCCCGCCGCGGTGAAGGCCAAGGTCGCGGTGCGCGGGTAGTCGGCCCCCAGCTTCGCGGCCATCCAGAAGCTGACGAGGAACATCACTGCGAAGTAGATGCAGAGCGGGATCGCGATCCGCAACACGTCCAGCGGCAGCCGGACGATCGCCTCGCCCTTGATGCTGAACATCACGACGATCGTCGCGAGCAACGCCACGAGGGTGAGCTTGCCGATGCGCGGCAGGAACCGCTCGGTGTACCACGCGTCGCCCTTGCGCCCGCGCAGCACCCGGCGGGTCAGGAAGCCCGCCGCGAACGGGATGCCGAGGTAGATCATGACGCTCTGGAAGATCTCGCCGATCCCGACGTCGACGGCGACGGCGGGCAGGCCGAAGAGCGGCGGCAGCGCGGTGACGAAGATCCAGGCGTAGACGCTGTAGAACAACACCTGGAACACGCTGTTGAACGCGACGAGGCCCGCCGCGTACTCGCTCGAGCCGCGGGCGAGGTCGTTCCAGACCAGCACCATCGCGATGCAGCGCGCGATGCCGACGAGGATCAGCCCGGCCATGTACTCGGGCTGGTCGCGCAGGAAGATCGCGGCCAGCCCGAACATGAGCAGCGGCCCGACGACCCAGTTCTGGACGAGCGAGAGCACCAGGATCCGGCGGTCGCGGAACACCTCGCCGAGTCGCTCGTAGCGGACCTTCGCGAGCGGCGGGTACATCATCAGCACCAGGCCGATCGCGATCGGGACGTTGGTGGTGCCCACGTCGAAGCGATGCAGCAGCTCCGGCGTCGACGGCACGAGATAGCCGATCGCGACGCCGAGGACCATCGCCAGGAAGATCCACAGCGTCAGCCAGCGATCGAGGAACGACAGCCGCGCCGTGGCGTCGACGCTCATCGTGCGGCCACCCGGGAGAAGAGGTAGAGCATCTCGGTCGCGATCTGGCGCGAGCGCTCGTCGTAGCGCGCGGCCTCCTCCGGGGTGCCGTCGGCGACCTTGGGATCGTCGTACGGCAGCGACACCCGCAGCGCCGCACCGGGCACGAGCGGACAGTCCTGGTCGGCCTCGCTGCAGGTCATGACGGCCACGAAGTCCGCGCTGGGATTGCCGGGATCGTCGTAGCGCTTGGAAAACGATGCGATCGGGGCCGCGTCCTCGCCGTAGCGCACGCGATAGTGTGGGTTGTCGCCCGGCTCGGCCGGTGGCTCCACCACGAAGCCCGCGCGCTCGAGCGCCGCGATCGTGCGCGGGTTGAACGCGCTCGGCTCCGTCCCGCCGGAGTAGCTCTCGACACCGTCGACACCGTAGTAGCGCGCGGCCGCGGCCGCCCAGAGCTGGCCCATGTGACTGCGCCGCGAGTTGCCCGTGCAGATGAAGGTCAGGCGGGCGGGTGCATCGGCGCCGCGGTGGCTCGCCACGAACTCGGCGATGCGATCGAGCGACTTCCTGCGCTCGGCCGGGATCTGGTCGCGCTCGGGTTCGAGCGACTCGAGGGTCTGGACGAGCGCGGGGTACATGGCGGCCTGCGGTGCTGCGGGAGCGTCGGGCGTCGGCGTCGGCGTGCGCGAGGGAGGCGTCGGCGCGGGCGCACACGCGAGCAGCGACGCCAGGACGATGGGGATGCGAATGGAAGGCGTAGTCATTTCTATTTGCGTCGAAACGTCGTGGCAAAAAAAGTCAGCAGCAGCGGCTGCCGGACTTGCCGCCCTTGCAGCAGTCTTCCCAGAGGTAGTCGGTCAGGGCGCGCAGCGCCTTGTAGTCGGCCCGGTAGTAGACGAAGCGGCCCTCCGCGCGCGACTCGAGCATGCCCGCCGACGACAGGCGCTCGAGGTGGTGGCTCAGCGTCGACCAGGGGATCTCCAGCTTCGCCTGCAGGTCGCCGACGATGGTGCCCTCCGGGTCGCCCTGCACGACCAGGCGCAGGATCGCGAGCCGCACCGGACTGCCGAGCGCAGCGAGCTGCTCCGCATGTCGCTCGAGCTTGGCGCCCATGGACACTTCCACAATAGTCGAAATGTCGCGGGCGGTCAAGCCCGCCCGCCCCGCTACTCGTCCTCGCGCAGCCGCTCGGCGAGCGCAGTGAGCTCGGCCTTCAGGGCCAGGAGCGCCGCCCGCTCTTTCCCGTCGTCGACGTCGAAGCCCGCGCGGCACGCCAGCTCGGCGGGGACACCGAGCGCCTTCTTCTGCAGCGCCCTGCCCTTCGCCGTCAGCCGCACCCGCACGACGCGCTCGTCCGCGTCGCTGCGGGTGCGCTGCACGAAGCCCTGTTGCTCGAGCCGCTTGAGCAACGGCGTCAGCGTGCCCGAGTCGAGCGCGAGCCGCTCGCCGATCTCGGTCACCGAGACGTCGTCCTGCTCCCACAACACGAGCATCGTGACGTACTGCGGATAGGTGAGCCCGAGCGGCTCGAGCAGCGGCCCGTAGGCGCGGGTCATCGCCCGCGACGCGCTGTAGAGCGCGAAGCAGAGCTGGTCGTCGATGCGCAGGGACGAACGCGCGGTCACGGTCGCACCTCAGCTCGCGGCGGCGCGTCGCGCCGAGGCGCCGCGCCGGATGTCGATGCAGTGGGTCATGGTCACGCCACGCGGAGCGCGACCGGGATGTTGCCGCGCGTCGCGTTCGAGTAGGGACAGACCTCGTGGGCGGCGTGCACGAGCGCCTCGGCCTGCTCCGGCGCGAGCTCGGGCAGGGCGACGACCAGCTCGACCTCGAGCCCGAACGTCCCGCCCACGGGCCCGATCGTGACGTTGGCCTGCACCGACACGGCGCCGGTCGTCAGCTTGCGCATGCGCGCGACGTGCTGCACGGCGCTCGAGAAGCAGGCCGCGTAGCCGGCCGCGAAGAGCTGCTCCGGGTTGGCGCCCTGCCCGCTGCCGCCGAGCCCCGGCGGCATCGCGAGCGCGACGTCGATGCGGCCGTCGTCGGTGCGGACATGCCCGTCGCGACCGGCTCCGGTGGCGGTGGCGCTGGCGGTGTAGAGACGCTTGTCGAGCTGCTTCGCGGTCATCATTCGTTCCTCTGCGCTATGTCTAGCGCGCGATTGAATTGCGCGCAATGTATTTTTCGATCACGCCGGCCGGGAACATCCCGCCGCCTCGGCGATGCCAGGGGACATGCCCGTCCAGCCCGTGCGCCTCGCCCGTGCCTCCGTCTTGCTCGCCGCCGGCGCCCTCGCCTGCGGTCCCGCCCCTTCCGACGGCGGCCCGAGCGGCGGCAGCTCCACCAGCACGTCGGCCGAGGCGAGCAGCAGCGGCGCCGGGGCGAGCGAGACGTCGAGCTCGTCCACCGCTGACACGGCCACCACGACGGACGCGACGACACTCAGCGGGGACACCAGCAGCAGCAGCAGCACCGAGGTCGCCAGCTCCGAGAGCAGCGCCGAGGCCTCGGGCTCGAGCGAGACCTCGCAGATGCCCTCGCCGTACGGCGCGTGCGGATCCTGCGGACCCGACGAGCTCGAGCTCGACGGTGGGCCGTGGTGCATCTGCGCGCCCGCGTGCACGACGAGCGACGACTGCCCCGATCCGGGCACCGGTGCCGACGCGGCGTGCGGGATGGAGCTGGGGAGGTGCATCCTGCTCTGCGGCTCGACCGACGACTGCCCCGAAGGCGCGCTGTGCCCCGACCCCGCGGACCTGCCCGAGGGCGCGCAGGGCTTCTGCTACCGTGACGAGCGGCTACCGTGACGAACGGCCACCGTGACGAGTCCGAGTGTCCCGGGAACATCGGAGCCCCGACGCGATGCAACCCGTCGTGACCTCGTCGCTCGCCTCCGACGCCGCGGCCTCCGCGGAACGCGACGAGCTCGTGCGCGCGCAGGCGGGTGACCGCGCGGCCTGCCGCGCGCTGATCCTCCGTCACCAACGCGCCGTCGGCTCGCTCCTGCGCCGCATCCTCGCGGGATCGGGCCTCGATGCGTCGACGGAGGACCTCGCGCAGGAGACGTTCCTGCGCGCCTTCGCGGCGCTCGGGCGCTTCGATCCCGACGGGCCGGCACGCCTTTCCACGTGGTTGCTCACGATCGCCACCCGACTCGCGCTGCAAGCGATCGAACGGCGCCGTGTGCCGTCGACCAGCTTCGACGACGACGCCGGTGAGGCCTGCGTCGCGCCCGACGAGCTCGCGCCCGATCGCGCGCGACTCGGCGCTGCGATCGCGGAGGCGGTCGGGCGCCTGCCGCCGCCGCATCGCGCGGCGTTCGTGCTGCGCGAGTACCACGGCTTCGAGTACGCCGAGATCGCGCGCTCGCTCGACATCGACATCGGAACGGTGAAGTCACGGCTGTGGCGCGCACGCGCGGCGCTGCAGCGCGCGCTCGCAGAGGTGAACGATGGCTGAACGACCCACCACGGCGGAGCTGGAGACCTGGCGCGTGGCCGAGCTGCCCGACGACTTCGCGGATCGCGTGCTCGCGCGGCTCGACGAGGCCGGGCCGAGCACGGACGACGCGATGCCGATCGATGCCGACGACGGTCGCGAGCCCATCTCGCCGATGCGCACCTTGCCTCGCCCGCGGCCGCGCGCGACCGCGTCGCTCGGCATCGTCGGCATCGCCGCGGCCGCGGCCCTGCTCTTGCTGTGGCTGCTGCGCCCGGCCCCGCCCGTGCCCCCCGCGCCCCCGTCGTCGGTGGCGCTCGCGATCACGACGCCGAGCTCACCGCCCGCGAGCGGCCTCGACCCCGCAGCGCTCCGTCGCACGCTCGACATCCAGCTGATCGGCTACGCACGCCTGTGCTACGAGGCGTTCGTCGTCTCGAGCGGCGTCGTCGCGTCGGGTCAGCTGCTGTTGGAGCTCGAGATCGTACGTCGAGACGGACGCGGGGTGGTCTCGCGGGCCGAGTTCGACCCGATCTCCGAGCTCGACGATCCCATGCTGCGCGACTGCATCCTCGATCGCGCGCGCGGCCTCGTGTTCGATCCGCCGCAGGGCGACGCGCCGGTCGAGCTCGAGGTGCCCTTCGAGTTCCAGGACCCGTGGGCCCCCGCGGCCGTCGCGACCGATGATCACTCGTAGTAGGCCGCGACCACCGTGTGGATCGCGGTGAGCACGAGCGTGAGCACCGAGGCTGCGATGTGCAGCACCGGCCAGCCGATGCGGATCGGCTGCACGTGGATGCGCTGCAGCAACGGTGCGGCCGCGCCGAGCAGCAGGTTGCCGAGGAACACGCCCGACAGCGCGGTGAGGTACGCGTAGCCGAAGCTGCTCGCGTGCGCGTAGAAGAGCAGCGGGCCACACGAACCGACGCAGCGGTGCCAACGCAGGTGCTTGCCCGCGCGCTTCGAGCCGCGCACGCGCAGCGCGGCGAGCACCCACTGATAGGCGAGGAACGCCACCAGCACGCTGCCGGTCGCGACCTTCCACGTCGCGTCCTGCTGCAGGCGCTCCACCGCCGGGATCTTCAGCCCGTAGACGTCCTGCACGACCAGCAGCGCGACGAGGCCGAAGCCGATGACGAAGGTGGGGTGGCGACGCGGATTCATGGCGCCCCGGCCACCGCGAGCAGGCTCGCGAGCGTGTTGGTGGAGGCGAGCCGAGCGTGCTCCGCCGCGAACACCTCGACGCTCGGCAGCGCGTAGGCGTCGCGCGGCCAGCTGTTCCCCACCGGCGGCGGCTCGGCGAAGCTCCGGGTCTGCTCGAGGTACGCGGCATACGTGTCCGCGAACGCGCCGCGCAGCACGGCGACGATCGTGAGCAGCTCCTCGGGCGTCACGCTGTCGCGCGGGAACGACCAGGTGGTCGCGCCCATGATGTCGCCGACGCGCCAGTCGTGCTTCGGGCTCTCGGTGTCCGCGTTGTGGCAATCGACGCACGCCTGCGTGACTGCGATGTCGGGGAAGAGCGCGGTGTGCAGCTGCGTGTCCGCGGCGAAGAGCATCACCTGCGCGCCGCTCGAGCGCAGCTGCTCGAACGCCAGCGCCTGCTCGCCGGTGAAGCGGTTCGAGCTGCGCAGCGGCAGATCGGAGCCGAGGAACAGCCGCAGCTCGATCGAGCTCTGCTCGAGGCGTGCACCGGTCTCGCGCAGGAAGAGCGCAGGCAGCGGGCCGGTGCCGCTCGCCGGATCCTGCCAGCCCTCCGAGAAGCGCAGGCCCCGGGCCATGCCGGCCTGCACGATCTCCTTCGTGTAGAGCGCGCGGGCCGTCGCATTCTCCTGCGCGACGATCTCGAACACCTGCTCGATCGGGATGCGCTCCGCGTTGGCCTCGCGCTCGCCCAGCGGCGGCGGTGCGTTCACGAACAGGTACACGCCGAGGCAGCCGAACGCTGCGAGCAGCACGAGCAGGACGAGCGCCTTGATCATCTGGCCGCCTCCACCGCGGTACCGTCTTCGCGGGTCGCGGGGTGCCGCACCGCCCCATACGGCGACGGCCCGCCCGCCAGGTAGTCGCGGATGTCCGCAGGTGCGAGCGCGTCGGCCAGCGCAGTGGGCGGCTCGCTCGCATGGTTGCCGTGGAAGTCGTGGCAGCCGAGGCACGTCGACCATGCGCCGGTCGCGACCAGCTCCGCATGGGGCGTCGAGATCGGATCGTGCTCCAGCGCGAGCTCGCCGTGGCAGTGGCGGCATGCGTCGGGCTCGACCGTGGCGCGGCGACCGGCGTGCTCGCCGTGACACGATGTGCACTCGTGCGGCGCGAGGGCAGCACGCGCGTCGGCGAAGCGCGGCTCGAGGAAGCGGTAGACCGGATGGCGATCGTCCGGACGATCGTGGCAGGCGCGGCAGGCCTCGTTGCTCACGCGCGACAGCCCGAAGTCGACGGAGGCGGCCCGCAGCCCCAGCGCGCTGCGTGCGTTGGCCTGCAGCTGCTGCCGCGTCGTGCCCGGTGCGGCGCGATGACAGCTCGCACAGTCGAGCTCGCCGTGGCCGACGTTCATCGGGCCGGGCGTGCGCAGGCGCTGTTGCCCGGGCCACAGCATCACGGCGACGGCGAACGAGCCCAGGCCTGCGCCCAGTAGCGCACCCAGTCGCCGACGCCGTGCAATGCGATCTTTCGGCACCACGCGTGCTCCGCCGCCCGCGCGCGATCGTTTCGTCGCGCGAGCTCGAGAGAAGAGGTGAGCTTGATCTGCGCGTGCACGATCGGCAAGCACCGATGACACGGATCGCTGCACGGCAACTCGGCCACTCTCGCATTGCTGTCGACGTGCACCGCGCGACGCGATGCGGAGCGTGGGAGCGCCCACGCGATCGACGACGCGATCGATCGGGCGATCCACGATCGTCGTCCAGTCGCGCGTGCGCGGGTCTGTCGACTGCGACCACCCGCGCGCACAGCCATGGCGAACCGCCGCGCAGGGCCGACACACCCACCTCTTGATCATATTCTAAAAATAGAATATGAGAGCACGAGTGGCTTCCACGAGCGACGTGTTCACGGCGATCTCCGACGACGTGCGGCGGTCGATCCTCCGCGAGCTCGCCGACGGTGAGCGCTCGGTCGGTGAGCTCGTGCAGCGATGCGGGCTGCCACAGCCGGCGGTCTCGAAGCACCTCAAAGTGCTGCGCGACGCGGGGCTCGTGCACGTGCGCACCGAGCATCGCCACCGTTACTACGCGCTGCGGGCCGAGCCGCTCGCACCCGTGCTCGACTGGGTCCGCTACTTCGAGCGCTTCTGGGCCGACCGCCTCGATGCGCTCGGCGATCACCTCCGGAGACGAAAGCGATGAAGCGAGACATCCGACTCGAAGCGTTCTACGACGTACCGATCACCGAAGTCTGGGCCGCCCTCACCGATCGCGAGGCGCTCGCGGGCTGGCTCATGGACAACGACTTCGAGCCGCGCATCGGCCACCGCTTCCAGTTCCGCACGAAGCCGATGCCGGGCTGGGACGGAACGATCGACTGCGAGGTGCGCGAGCTCGAGCCGCCACGACGTCTCGTCTATACGTGGGGCAACGCGCGGACGAAGCTCGACACCGTGGTCACCTGGACGCTGACGGAGCGCGGCACGGGTACCGACCTCGTGCTCGAGCACACCGGCTTCGTCGGCCTGCGCGGCGTGTTGCTGTCCGAGATGATGCGGCGCGGCTGGAAGGGCCGCATGCTCGCGAAGCAGCTGCCGCGGGTACTGGCCGCGCGCCGCGAGCATGCGCAATCCCGCGCCGCCGCGAGCTCGTGACCTCGGCCCGCGATCGCCGCGAGGCCCCCACCCCGCGGCCCGCGCGAGCTCCCGGGCGCCGCTGTGCGGTGGATCGCAGCCGCGATGACGCTTTGCCCCCGCGGCTCCCACATACCGGGTCCCATGGCGCTCGACCGCATGACGCAAGCCCACCGCCGCCTCCTCGCACTCGGCCTCTCGCTCTCCGCCTGCACGTCGCCGTCCTCCGACGACACGACCGGATCCTCCGGCGACGAGAGCGGTGACGAGAGCAGCGGCGACACCGGCATGCCGGGCGGGGACGTCACGCCGGAGCTGCTGGCGGGTCGGGGCTCCTGTGCCGAGCCGACGGGCGCGGGCACCGATCACACGGGCACGATCACCGCCGACGAGACCTGGACCGCCGACGCGTCGCCGCACCGGATCCCCTCGACCCTCGACGTGCTCGCCACCGTCACCATCGAGCCGTGCGCGGTCGTGCAGATCGGCGCGCAGGTCTACGTGTCCGTCGGCGACACCGATGCGGCGGGAGCGATCGTCGCGCACGGCGAGGTGAGCACGAAGGGCGGCGGTGACGTCGACGTGCGTCCCGTGGTGTTCGATCGCCTCGACCCGTCCGCGCGCTGGGGGCAGATCCTCGTGCAGGCCGGCGGCCACGTCGACCTGTCGATCGCCGCGCTCTTGCACGGCGGCGACACGCCGGTGAACGCCCCGGGCGCGCTCGTGCTGCAGGGCCTCGCCGGCGGCACGAACACGGGCGAGCTCGTGCAGAACGGCCGGCTCGATCGCGTGCTCGTGGCCGACTCCGCGAGCTTCGGGATCAACCTCGACGCCTACGGTGCGTTCACCGACGACTCCACGCAGGTGTGGATCGAGGGCTCCGGCAGCGAAGCGCGGCCCTATCCCTTGCGCATCGAGCCGGGCGTCGCCCACACGCTGCCGCAGGGCCTCGCGCTCACCGACAACCTGCGCGACGAGATCCTGATCGAGACCTCGAAGACGTTCATGGTGGACGACACGTTCGTCGATCGCGACGCGCCGTACCACGTGCTCGGTGCGCTCTACGTCGCGCCCTACGAGGACGGCGCCCCCGTGACGCTGACCATCGAGCCGGGCGTCACCGTTGCGTTCGAGACCAGCGTCGGCGCCGGCATCGTCGTCGGCTCCACCGAAGCGCGCCAGGGCGTGCTCGTGGCCGACGGCACCGAAGATGCACCGATCCTGCTGACCTCGGGCATGCCCACGCCCGCGCCCGGCGACTGGCAAGGGCTGTTCTTCCGCCATACGCCGGGCTCCGGCAACGGCATCCACCACGCGCGCATCGAGTACGCCGGTGGCGAAAGCGGCTACTCGAGCTTCGGCTGCGGCCCGGGCGACAACGACGCGGCGATCATCATCGAAGGTCAGGGCGAGGACGATCACGGGCCCGACGACGTGTTCATCGGCGACGTCGAGCTCGACGCGATCGCCGGGACCACCGTGATCGTGAGCGGCTGGACCGACGACGCCGGGCCGGACTTCAGCGCCGGCAACACGTTCGGTGCGAGCACGCCGGACTGCAAGGTCTCGCGTCCGAAACGCACGGGCGGCGGCGACGTCTGCGACGGCGGTCGCGACGTCTGCTGGGGCTGATCGCCGCTCGTGGGTGGAACTTCCCCACCCCCTCGTGCGTCAGCAGCGATCCATGTCGCGCCCACGCGTCTTGCCGTTGCTCGCTTTGCTGCAGGCATGTGCCTGCGCGCCGCGATCGGAGGTCGCGGCGACGACCGCCGCGGACGAGGCCACCGAGCGCGGCGCCGACGTACCGACGCCGTCCAAGCGAGCTCTGCCGCGCCCGCCCGTGGCCGGGCCCCCGGCCCTCGAGGGCGAGCTGGGCACGGCGCATCCGCTGACGCTCCAGGGCATCGCGAGGGACGGCCAGTGGGTCGCGATCTGCCAGGCCCGCACGGACACCACGCGCGACGGCAGGGTCGAGATCGGCATCGGCCGTCACGGCGATCTCTTCGGCGACGAGATGAAGCCGTACCTCGTGCGCGAGCCCGGGGCGGGCGAGGAGGTGGACGCGTTCGTCGGCTACGACGAGACCGGCCGCCACCTCGCGGTCGTGAGCGGTGGCACCATGCGGCTCGTCGACACCTGGACGAACCACGAGCACCCCATCGCCGGCGCGGACGCGAAGGACGATCCCAATCCGTACGGTCCCCATCGCGCGGTGTCGTT
The DNA here is from genome assembly GCA_964519175.1 of uncultured Nannocystaceae bacterium. GTDB lineage: Bacteria > Myxococcota_A > Polyangia > Nannocystales > Nannocystaceae > Xiheibacterium. The sequence goes on along the minus strand of CAZFKC010000121.1, from coordinate 14,790 downwards.
CGACGCGGGCCACCGCGCGGCGTGGAGCGAGCTCGGCAAGGACCAGCGCTCGCGCATCGTCGTGCGCGATCTCGACGAAGGCAGCGAGCTGCGCATCGACGCCGGCGCGGGGCTGCTGTGGCGCTTCGATCTCGACGCGTCGGGACAGTGGCTGTGGATCTGGTCGGTCACGTCCGACACCGACAAGGACGGCACGCTCGAGCTCCCGCACGCGCGCACGTCGCTCGGCGATCGCTTCTGCCGCGGTCCGGTCTCGGTCTCGGGTCACTACGGCTGGAACGGGGACACCGCGGTGCTCGCGGTCGCGCCGGTGCGCGCAGGCGCCGTGCCCGAGCAGCTCGACGCGCTCGGGGTGCTCGGCGGCGAGCTCGTGTTCCGCAAGCCCGACAAGTCCATCGTGCGGCGCGGGCCGGACGGCGAGCACGAGCTCGTGCCGGCGAGCTGTGCCGGTCGCGTGGTGCACAGCGACGAAGGCCAGCGCTCGATCTGGGTCGCGTGCATGTCGAGCGCGAAGCCCGACATGCTCGACTTCTCGCTCGCGCCGCTGCATCGCTTCGGGCGCGACGGCCACGACGACACGAAGCTCGTCATCCAGGTGGGGCCGACCGACGAGTGGAGGCAGGGCGATCCGTTGCTGCTCGCGTCCGACCAGTACGTGAACGTCACGACCGGCACGATCGGGCGCTCGATCAGCGGACCGCCGTATGCGTTCTTCGAGGATCGCGTGCTGTACGTACCGGCCGAGGGCGCGTTCTGGTACGACCTCGCGACCGGCAAGAAGCACCGGCTCTCGATCCCCACGGACGGCGACAGCACGCATGCGACCAAGGGCTCGCTGGTCGCATTGATGGCCGACGATCGCCGCGCCGTGGTGTTCGATCTCGCGACCGAGGTCACCCGTGGCTTCGTCACGGGCCAGCCGCTCGCGCTGACTCCGACCGGCGAGGTGCTCGTGGCGAAGGGCGGCGATCGCTACGGCCCGTTGCAGGGCCCGCTGCACTGGGCGAAGCCCGAGTGAGCGGTCAGAGCATCGTCGCGACCAGCGCGGCGAGGTTGTCGTAGCTCTTCGCGACGCCGCTCTCCATCGGCGAGCGCAGCACGCCGTCACGGGCCTCGCGCGACTCGTAGCGCAGCGTGACGGTCATGCTGCTGACGCCGGCCTGCTCGACGAACACGACGGTGACCAGCCCCTCGCCCGGATACCACGCCTCGTCGAACACCTCGGTGCAGACGATGCGGCCCGGGGCCTCGAGCTCGCGGTAGACCCCGCGCATGCCCATCTCGCCGTGCTCGGGATGGCGCCAGACCCAGCGGTACTCGCCGCCCTCGCGTAGATCGACCTCGCACACCGCCAGCGTCCATCCCCCGGTCACGCCGAGCCAGCGCACCAGCAGCTCGGGCTTCGTGTAGGCCTCGTACACCAGCCGGCGCGGCGCCGCGAACCCGCGGGTCATCACGATTTCACGATCGCCCTCGGCACGTACCTTCAGCTCGTTGCTCATCGTCCTTCTTCCTTTCGTTTCGTCGCGCGCGCCCTCGCGGGCGGCGTCTCCTCGTTCTGCTCTCTCGCCTTCATCTCCTCGAGCAGCCCGTCGAGCTGCTCGAACCTCGGTGCCCAGAAGCGCTCGTAGGTGGCCAGCCACTCGGCCGCGGGCGCGAGCGCGAGCGGCTCGAACCGCCGCGGTCGTCGCTGCGCATCCTGACCGCGCGAGACGAGCCCCGCGCGCTCGAGCACGCGCAGGTGCTTCGAGATCGCGGGCTGGCTCATCTCGAACGGGGCCGCGAGCTCGCCGACCGAAGCCTCGCCGGCGGCGAGCCGCGCGAGGATCGCCCTGCGCGTCGGATCGGCGAGGGCCGCGAAGGTGGCGTCCAGCCGGGCGGATTCGCTTTGCATAACCTTTTGGTTATATACGCGGCGAAGCGCGGCCCGTCAAGCCGCGCCCGCGCGACTGTTTCGATCTCGTTCTCCCGCCCCCCGCTACCCGCGGCCCGACCGGGCCGCCCACGTCGCTATCATATCGCGCCGTAGTGGCAGCCGACGTTCCAGTAGCAGGCGTCTTCGGCGAGACACGCGGTGCGCTCGTCGATCGAGGCGCAGTCGACGATGCACTGCTCGTGATCCGGATCCCACAGGCAGCCCTCGACGCTGCCGCAGCCGGGCTCCTCGTCCTCCATCGCGCACACCGGGCCGAGCGTCCCGTCGTCGCCACCCTCGTCCGGGCACGCGGCCATGAACCCGAGCGCCGACACGGCGAAGAGGCGCGGGAGCGTCAGGCGCGGGCGACGGGAAGAGTCCACGACGACAGGATAGCAAAGCACGCGGTCAGACGAGCCCG
>CAZFKC010000121.1:0-12354 GCA_964519175.1 uncultured Nannocystaceae bacterium | reverse complement strand
CCGTCCGCCGCTTCAGTGAGTCAGCGGCACGCGCACGCGGAACCACGTGGTGCCGCGCGCCCCACAGCCGCCGCACACCGCGACGACGCGGCGCAAGAGCTCGGGGCCGCGGTCGTCGACCTCGTGCGCGTCGACGTGCATCCGCCCGCCGCAGCGCAGGCACGGCTCGCGCTCGACCCTCGGCTCGATCTGCGCCGGCGACTCGACCTCGACCGGGCGCGCGGCCGCACCGCCCGCACGGAGGCGTTCGGCGCTCGCGAGCGCGTCCGCAGCCGCCCGTCTGCGATCGTCCGCCACCACCCGGCGCCCGACGATGAGCGCGATCCAGCCCAGCGCTGCGACGACCGCGAGACCGAGCACGACGCCCATGCCGTCCACGCCGCTCAACGCAGGTCGAGCTCGATGATCTCGCAGAGGTCCTTCTTCCCCAGCCGATCGGTGCGATGAAGGTGGGTCTCGGCCTCGAGCGAGTCGGCGAGCGTGCGGCGCGGCACCTCGGTGTTGCGGCTCGTGCTGCCGTGGACGCCGGTCTTGGTCGACATCACCGAGGTCATGCACGCCTCGGGGTCGTCGAGCAGCGAGGCCTTCTTCTCGAACAGCTCGAACAGCGACACCGGCGTGGCGTTGAGGCTGCCGTGGTGGCCGACCTTGTAGAGATCGACGCCGGCCAGCGCCTTCTTCACCCAGGCCTGCTCGAGCGCGTACTCCCAGTTCTCGATCTGCGCGTCGCCGGGGAACAGCAGCTTCTTCTTGCCGGCCTGCAGCAGCAGCACGACGCTGGTGTTGTTCATCGCCTTGTCGAGCACGCGCACGATCGACAGCACGCGTTCGACGCTGAGCTTGCGCATGCGTCGACGGGTCCAGCGGGCCCACGGCGGATCGGTCTTCAGCACGAAGTCGGGGAAGAGTGGCGCCAGCGCCCCGTCCTCGAGCTCGGGCGTGAACGGCCCGGCCTGCAGCAGGTGCCAGAACTCGTCGGCATCCTTGCTGCGCTGCTTCGAGATCGTATCGGTCTGCTCGAGCGTCGGCGGGCCCAGCACCTGCACGCCGATGCCGGGCAGCTCGCGGGAGAGCGCGAGCTTCTTCTTCGAGTGGCTGACGTAGAGCTGGCGCCGCACCGCCATCTCCATCAGGTTCTCGACCGCGGAGAGGTTCGCGAGGTTGTCGTCGCCGATGAAGGCGAGCTCGGCGAGCAGCGAGCGGTCGAGGCTGTGCGCGTGCTTGAAGCCGCTGGCCACGGCGCCGGCGACCGCGGCGGCCGCGTGCACGCCGTCGAGCGCCTGCACGAACGCGCGCATGCGGGCGAGCGACGGGCTGGGCGCGCTGCTCGCGTTCTTCTTCGCATCGGGATGCTCGGTCCAGGGCTGGATGACGACGTCCGGCTCGAGCGCGCGGATGATGTCGCCGGAGCCGGTGCCGCGCGCATTCGTGGCGAAGCCGCTGATGTGGTCCTTGTGGCGGTGCGTCGCCACCACGACGTCGAGCTTGCCCTCGCAGACCTCCGCGATGTCGTTCGCGATGTCGGCGGGCGGCTTGCTGCCCTTCGTGCTGCCGAAGTCGATCAGCATGTGCCGCGGCCGGCCGCGCGCGTACTCGAAGCGCAGCAGGAAGCAGTCGCCGAACCCGACCTGGTAGGCGCGCAGCACCAGCTTCTTCGGTGCGGTCGTCGTGGTCATCGCCGGCTCCCCTGCTTGCGCCACGGTGGCACGTCGCGCGCGCGCTCCTCGTGCAGCCCCGCAAACGCGCCGTCGTGGCGGCCCTCGCGATCGGTGGCCTGGAGCTGCCGTCGGGCGTACTCGTAGGCGACGCGTCGGCTCTGCCGGTTGCTGCGCACCCGCTTGTTGATGTGGTACGCGACGCGGCCGAACTCGTCGAAGATCAGCACTCCGCCGCCGTAGAGGCTGACGTTGTAGATGTCCGACATGCCCTTCGGCCGCTTCACCCCGTAGCCCTCGAGCTCGTCGGCGCGGGCATCGAGCGTCTGCAGGTACTCGACCACCGTCTCCTCGAGCACGAAGCCGTCGGCGCCGACGCGCATGCACGGGCGCACGGACTGCACCCAGGTATAGGCCTCGGTGTCGAGCTCGAGCGCCTCGGCGTTCTCCCAGATGAACCGGAACATCTCGTCGCAGTCGCGACGCATGCCCGCGTGACGGCTGCGATCGTAGCGCAGCTCGGTCTTGGGCCGCTGCCACAGCCCTTCTTCCTCGCGCGCGTCGGACTCGGGCCGGATGCCGAACGCGGCGAAGCTCTCGCGCAGCCGTCGGCGATAGTCGTAGCGCGCGTCGTCGGGGTGCATGCGGCGATCGCTGGTGATGATCGCGGAGAGGAAGTCGGAGAACTGCAGATCGATGGGCGGCGCGTAGTCGAGCGCGCGGATGATCATCGTGAGCAGGTAGGCGGCCGCATCGGCGCCCTCGTCGATCACGTGGCGCGGGTCGAGCTCGCGCAGCCGCACCGAGCGCGGCAGCAGCCGCGCGCTCCAGGTCTCGACGAACGCGTGCAACAGCGCCGCGACGAAGATCTCGCCGCGCTTGTGCGGCACCTGGAACTCGGGGTCGGTCAGGTACTTCGGCGACGCGTCGAGCCGCACGGACGCGCGCAGGGCCGGCATGCCGCGCGCGCCCTCCAGCTCGCTGCCGAACTCCTCGGCCAGCAGGAACAGCGCGTCCTTGCGCAGGCGCTCGGGCACGAGCAGCCGGCGGGGAATCGTCTCGGTGCCGGTGCGGCGGCGCTCGCCCTTCTTGCGCCCGAGCCGCGTGATCGCGAAGCCCAGCACCTCGGGCATCGCGAACGTGGACAGGATCGCGACCGCGTCGGCGAAGCCCTCGTGGAACGCGACCTGGTCGAGCGACGAGTTCGTCACATAGCGCGGGCGCAGCGAGTCGACCAGCGCGTGCGTGGTCTCGTGCACCACCACGTCGCTCGACAGACACGAGTAGATCGTGCGTCCGCCCTTGCCGTGGAAGTAGCCGAACAGCAGCGCCTGGTCGTCGCGCGAGTAGTAGGCGTTGGCCTCGGCGAACGCATGCGGCGCGACCTTGAGCTGGTGCCCGGGGGTCTTGAACGCCCACGCGACGCGGCGACCGAGCGCGTGCTCGAAGCGCGCGAGCGTGGACGCGACGAGCGCATACACGTTCTGCTGGTGGAACTGCGGATCACGGACGAGGTCGTCGGGGTCGATGCCCTCGAACAGGTCGCGCTCGAGCTCCACGGGCGCGGGGCGGTAGAGCGTGTTCGTGGTCGCGTCGTAGTCGACCACCTGCACGCGGTGGCCACCGGGACCGGGCGTCAGGCGCTCGGCCGGCACTGCGACTTTCGCAGTCAGGATGACGCCCCCCACCTTCACGCCCGGATCCTGGGCGATCACCGTGAGCGTCCGGCTCGCGGGTTCGTCGATCAAAGTGCGAACATGGTCGCACGAGGCAGCCGCAGCCTGTCAAGCGGCCGCCTCGATGCGCGCGAACGATCATCCGCCCGGGCACGTCAGCAAGAGCCCGCCGTCTTTCGTTTCCGAGCAGTCGAACGCGCAGGGCTCGTCGGCCAGACACGCGCAATCCGGGGTCTCGCTGCAGCCCGCGGGCAGATCGACGCAGCTCCAGCCGTCGGGGTAGCCACCGATGTCGGACACCGAGCGCTGGCAGTAGCTGGTCGTGGGATCGCAGAAGCTGTAGCCGCACTGGAACGTTCCCGCCGGCGCGGTGCAGTCGCCCTCGACGTCGACATCGACGCCGAGCAGCGCGGCCGCACACGCGCCGCTGTAGACGACGCCGTCGCAGCCACACACGGGATCCTCCTCGACGGCGGGACAGCCGTCGGGGATCGGCGTGCACACCACCTCGTCGAAGCGCGAGGTGCCGCAGCCGTTCAGCGCCCAGTCGCAGTACTCGCCGGCGTCGCAAGACTCGCAACCGCCCCCCGTGTCGGTGGTCGTGTCGGTCGGATCGGTGTCGGTGGGATCCGTGTCGGTCGACGTCGCGGTCGTCGAGACCGTCGGGTCCGTGGTCGACGTTGTCGGCGACTCCGTCGTCGACGCGCTGGTCGACGCCGTGGTCGACGCCGTCGTGGAGTCGGTGGTGGACGCGGTGGTCGTCTGCGTCGCGCTCGTGCTGCTGTCGTCCGCGGCGTCGTCGCTGCCGTCGTCCGACGGGCACGCGAGCGCGAAGACGAGCGAGCCACCCAGTGTCAGTGCGTATCGAAAGCCAGCCATGCCCGGAGCATAGCAGCCCGATCGGGTCACTGCGGTCGCGCGGAGCCGGCCACGATCGTCGCGCGCAGCCGCGGCTCGCACAGCGGATCGTCGACGACCGCCTGCACCGCCTGGCGCGCCACCTGGCCGGCCGCATCGTCGCGCGCGGCATGGCGGGCGAGCAGCCCGGCCGCGCTGCGCACCGCCGGATCGGCGGCGACGACCTCGTCGGCGTGGTAGCGCTGCACGAATTTCGCGAGCGCCGGCACCGCCCGCACGTCGTCGAGCTGATCGAGCGCCGCGACGATCTCCAGCAGGTCCTCGCTCTTCGTGCCCGGATGCAGCAGCAGCGCGCCGAGCTCGTCGACGACCTCGGGCTTCGCCGAGCGCACGGCATCGCGGATCGTGGGCGCGAGCTCGGTCGCCGCGTGGCGGCCGAACCCCGGGCGCCGGTGCAGCGACTTCCACACGGCGTCGACGTCGGCCGACGAGCCGCTGCCCCAGCGCCGCGCGGCCAAGGTGCCGGCGTGCGCACGCAGGAGCTCGGTCTCCGCGGAGCCGTCGTCGCGCAGCTCGCCCTCGCGCAGCGCGACGACGAACCGACGCACGCGCACGTCGTCGTTGCGCCACAGGAGCAGGCTCGCGAGCTGTTGCGCGGGCATGAGCCGCGGGTCGTCGGTCAGCAGCAGCCGCTGCAGATCCGCGATCGCCTCGGGATCGTCGCGTCGATGTGCGGTGCCGCGCCCGTTGGCCGGTGGGCCCACGATCAACGCGCCCCGCACCGGCTCTCCGCCGGCGATGCGATCGAGCACGCGCCCGTCGTCGTCGGACAAGGTGACGATGCCGCCGTCCTCGCGCACCAGCACCACGCGATCGCCGGTGACCTCCATCGCCACGAGCTCGCGTCCGGGCTCCTCGTAGACCCAGCGTGCGCGCACCGGCAGCCCCTCGGCGTCGAGGCGCATCGCGATCACCGTGCGGCGTGCGAGCAGGATCGCGTCGCGCGGCGTGGCGTCGCGGTCGGAGAACCGCAGCCACAGCTGCAGGCGCTCCTCGTCGCCGTGGCCGACATCCATCGCGCGCACGGCCGGCAGCAGCTCGGCGTAGCCGGCCATCAGCTCGCGCGCATCGCCGCCGGAGCCCCGCACGCCGAGCCCGACCCAGCGCGTGCCACCACCGACGAACCAGGCCCCGTCGTGCTCGACGACGCGCTCGAGCGCGATGCCGCCCTCGCGCGCCGACGAGAGATCGATGCGGGCCAGCTCGCGACCGCTGCGGGCCCGCAGCGCCACGACCTGATCGCCGGTGGGCACCACCGCGACCTTGCCGGCGACGGTGGGGATCCCGAGCGGCGTCGCCGAGGCCCGGGCCCAGCGCGGCTCGCCCTCGTTCGTGTCGTAGCCGAGCACGCGTGCACGCACGCCCTTGCCCTCGTCGAGCACCGTCGCGACCAGCCACGGCTCGGACACGGCGAGCCCGGTGAGCGCCTCGCCGGGCAGCGTGATGGTGTAGAGCTCGCGACCGGTCTTGCGATCGACGGCGACGATGCGATGCCCACGCACGGGCAGGTAGATCGCCTCGCCGCTCGCGACGGGGTGGCCGGTCACGTGCAACGGGAGACTCCAGCGCGTCTTCGCGGCGATCGGATCGACCGCGACCACGCGCGTGCGCTCGACGAGCACGACCAGCGGAGCGACGTCGCCGCGATCGGGATACTGGTCCTGGCGCAGCTCGGTGTCCTCGGCGTGCGCGAGCAGGCTGCCGTGCTCGCGGCCGTGGGCGGCGAGCATGCGCGGGCCACAGGCGGCGCTGCCGAGCGCGAAGAGCCCGATCGCGAGCGTGCGAATCACGGCGCGGGATCCTCGAGCAGCTCGATCTCGTCGCCGGCCTCGGTGTCGGCTTCGGCCCCGCGCGCGGCGACCTCTTCGGCGAGCGCCGGATCGTGATCGAGCAGCTCGGCGATGCGCACGTCGGCGGCGGGGCTCGGGTGCTGCGCCGCGATCACGAGCGCGAGCCTGCGGATGCCGGGATCGACGTCGTCGGCCGCCGCCGCGATCGCGAGGTCGGACTCGTGCGCGCTGGTCTCGGCCCACGCGAGCAACGCCCGCGCGCGCACGTCGCTGCGCCGGTACTGCGCGAGCTCCTGCACGACGTCGAGCAACTCGGGCCGCGGGCGCACGCGATAGGCGTCGAGCATCGCGACGAGCGCGGCCGGGGGCGCGCCGGCCTGCACGCGCTCGCGCAGGGCGGCCGCCGCGGACGGCGAGCGATCGGCGAGCAGCTCGCGCAGGCGCGCCGACACCTGCATCGCTGCGATCTCGGTCGGGGCGCTCGGGCGCTTGCTGGGCGCGCCAGACGACGCCCCGAGCACGATGGCCAGGCAGATCACCTCGGGTGTCACGCGACGACTCCACCGACCGCGGCCCAGCGGGACAGGCCCGCGCCGAGGTCGTGCTCTACATGCGACGAAAGCCCGCCGGCTTCAAGTTCTGCGCAGTGGCGGGCATGGGCGAGGCGTCCCACCCGACCGGCGGCAGCATCGGCGGCGGCCATCGCAGCGCGCGCCCCATCGGCGCCACGGAACACCCGCCGATCCCAGCGTGAGGGCCACTGCGAATCGCGGGGCTCGGTGGGCAACGGCATGGGGGCTCTCGATCGGTATGGTCGGCAGCAGCGGGATCCGTGATCCGAGCTAGCCTGTCGCCTGCAATGGGCGAGAGCGTCACCGTCGAGTGCCCCTGGTGCGGCGAAGCGATCGAGGTCTGGTGCGAGCGCGACAACGCCGGCACGCAGACCCACGACTGTGACGTCTGCTGCCGGCCCTGCACGCTGGAGATCGGCTGGGACGACGGCCCGTGGGTCGTCGCCCAGCGCGAAGGCTAGTTCCCGGTGGGCGCGATCGTGACCAGCACCAGCTGGTCCGCGCTCGGCCACGCCCAGATCGGATCGTCCTCGGTGCTGCGCACGAGGCCGTTGCCCTCGTTCACACCCGTGTTGTCCGCCGCCTGGCGCGGGTACTGATCGCGACCGATCGCACCGGCCTGGTTGGCCTCGGTGCCCGCTTCCCATGCGCCGACGGCCGCGTCGAGCGCGTCCTGGATCTCGGCGATGTCGAGCAGCTCGCCCGCATCGTCGACGAGCGGCAGCGAGTCGATCGCGACGAACGTGTCGTTCGACGGGATCACCATCGCGATGATGCTCAGGTTCGGCGCGTCGGAGTCCGGCGTCACCGTGAACGTGAACGTCGAGCCGGTGCCGAGCGGCATGTCGTCGACGCCGGACGCGGCCACGCCCGCATCGCCCTCGAGATCGCCGAGCAGACCCGACGGGTCCGCGTCCTCGGCGAGGATCTCGAGCGAGGCCGACGCCGGCATGCCGGCCGTGAACGCCGAGATGCTGTCGTCGTGCGACGCCCACAGCACGGGGGAGAACAGCGCCGGGTACGACGTGCCACCCGAGGTGTTCTCGACGGTGATGTCGAGCTCGCCCGGACCCGCACCCGCCTCGACCGTCACGGTGAACGTGCCGCCGGCACTCGGGCCGCCCAGATCGTTCAGCGCGTCGGAGTAGGGACGGATGGTGTCGTCGGGATCGACGCTGCCGATGTCGGGCAGCGCCTGCTCGGACTGCGTGTTGTTGCCGACGCCCGGGACCTCGTTGGCCTCGGTGCCGACATCCCACGTGACGAGGTTGCGGACGAAGTCCTCCTCGATCTGCGCGTTGGTGCGGGCCGAGCCGTCTTCCTCGAGCAGCGCGATGCCGCCGGGCACGGGCGCGATGATCGCGTCGTTGCTCGCGACGATCGACGTGACGAACGACAGCATGCGGTTGTCCTGATCCGGCGTGACGGTGATGACGAAGTCGCCACCCGCCTCGACGCCCGTGACCGTCGCGGCCATGCCGACGCCGGTGATGCCGGTCAGCGTGGCCTCGAGCGTCGCGGCCTCGCCGTCCTCGGCGAGCTCCTCGAGCCCGGCCGTGTCGCTCGCGGCTCCGCCCGCCGAGAACACCGAGACGGTGTCCTCGTGGAGCGCCCACACCAGATCCGAGAGATCGGAGGCCACGGTGCCACCGACGTTGTGGATCGTGATGATGAGCGTCTCGGGGTTCTTCGCGTCGTTGGTGACGTCGACCGTGACCACCTGGGCGGCCTGCGGCAGCGCGCGCGTGGACGTGTTGAACGCCTGCACGTTGCCGCTCTCGTCCATGCCGTCGCCCGCGGCGGCCTGCGTGGCGAGCTGATCGCCGCCCTGCCCCGGCGCCTGCGTGTACTCGCTGCCGACCTCCCAGATCCGCAGGACGTCGCTGATGTCGCGCTCGTCCATCGGCGAGCCGTTGTTGGCGAACAGCGCGACGCCGACCGAGCCGGTGCCGATGAAGTGATCGTTGCCGGCCCCGAGCCCGGCGAGCAGCGACAGGCGGTCGCCCGGATCGGCCGTGAACGTGAACTCGGTCGACTCGCCGGGCCCGATCGCGTCGGGCCACGTGCCCCACTGCACCGCCTCGGGCACCGCCATGACGGAGGTCTCGAGCTCGGAGGGATCGCCGTCCTCGGCGAGCGCCACGAGGCCTTCGCCGCGATCCGGGAAGTCTTGCGTGAACACGGGCTCGGTGCCGAGCTCCTGCTCGATCCACAGGCCCGCCGAGATCGACGTCGGCAGGACGCTGTTGGCGGAGATGTTCTCGATGTGCACGAGGAACTCGGCCGGCATCGGCGGCGGGCCGCTGTCCTCGCTGCTCGACGACTCCGGCGGCGTCGTGCCGCTCTCGGATTCCGACGAGCTGGTGTCGGCGGTCGTGACGCTGGTGCTGGTGTCCGCGGTCGTCGCGGTGGTGGTGGTCGGGCTCGTGCCCGATTCACTCGAGCTGGCGTCCGTGTCGGTATCGCCGGAGGCCGACGCGTCGTCGCCTGGGCATCCGGTGATCGCGAGCAGGCCGAGCATTGCGAGTGAAGCGTGTCTGTAGGTCATGCGATGGGTCCTCCGTCTCACTGAGCGAGCTGCATGGTCTGCCACGTTGGCCGCTTCTCGCAAACGAGATGAGACGGTTTTCGGCGATCTGGCCGAGCGCGGCACGTGCGCCCTGCCGGCGCGTCGCCGGTGGTCGACCCCGCGGGGGCGGCCGCGGTTTCACGCCCCGCACCGCGCCCGATTCCAGCCGCCCTCGCGCCTGTCGCATACTCCGCGGCGCCGACCGAGATGACGCGAGCCAAGCCAGCCGAGACGCCCCGAGCCCCACGTTCCGCGCGCCAGCGCGCGACCACGCCGAGAGCCGCCGAGCTGCCCGACACGCTCGCGTTCATGCAGCTGCTGTGGGCCGTCGATCACGGGCTGCGCTCGCGCTCGAAGCAGATGCACCACACGATCGGCGTCACCGGTCCGCAGCGACTGTGCCTGCGACTCATCGGACGTCGGCCCGGCACTGCGCCCTCCGAGCTCGCCGCGCAGCTGCACATCGATCGCGGCACGCTCTCGGGGATCCTCGAGCGACTCGTGCAGCGCGGGCTCGTGCGGCGCACGCCGGATCCGGACGATGGTCGCCGCGCGCAGCTCGAGCTCACCGCTGCGGGGCGTCGCTACGACAAGGAGACCGCGGGCACCGTCGAGGCCGCGGTGCGACGGACGCTCGCGACGTTGCCGCGCGCGCGCATCGTCGCGGCCCGCGACGTGCTCGAGGCGCTCTCCGCCGAGCTGACGCGCGAGGACTCGGACGATGCGTGAGCGCGTGCGCGAGCGGATGCGCCGCGGCCTGCTGCCGCTCGTGCTCGTGCTCGCGTCCGTGCTCGTCGCGCCGCTCGCCGCGGCCGCAGTACCGCGCGCCGTTCCGCCCGCGCCCGCCGCGACGGCCACGCCCCCGGAGGAGCCGGAGCCGGTCCCGGTCGCGCCGGACTCCCCCCGCGCCGCGGTGAGCCAGCTGCTCGAGGACTGTCGAGCGCAACGGTTCGACCAGGCCGCGCGCTGGCTCGACGTGCCGCGCGAAGATGCCGAGCACGCACCCGAGCTCGCGCGTCGACTGTGTGCGGTGCTCGATCGCTACGTCGCGGGCGAGCTCGAGACGCTGTCGGGCGAGTCCGCGGGCGAGCTCGACGACGGCGAGCGACGCACGGTCGAGATCGTCGGCACGATCCCCGGCGCCGAGGGCAGCACCGAGCAGGTGCGCATGAGTCGGCGCGGCAAGCCGCTGGTCTGGGTCTTCGCGCGCACGACCGTCGCGCGCATCGACGAGTGGTACGCGCGCCTGCCCAACCGCTGGCTGCTCGATCACCTGCCCAAGTGGACGCTGCGCCCCGGCCCGTTCGAGGTGCCGTGGTGGCAGTGGTTCGCGCTGCCGGTCACGTTCGTCGCCGCCTGGGTGCTCGGGCTCGTGCTCGGACGGCTGAGCCGCTGGGTGCTGCTGCGAACGCTCCACCACGCCGGACCGCGCTGGGATGCCCACGCGCTGCGCCACCTCGGCGGCCCGCTCGTGCTCGCGTGGACGCTCGCGCTCTGGCGCCCGCTCTTCGCCTGGCTGGGCTTGCCGCCGGATGCGGCGGAGCTCGGCGTGCGGCTCGATCGCGCGGGCCTGCTGCTCGCGCTGTTCTGGGCGCTCCTGCGCATGGGCGACATCGCGGGGCAGCTCATCGTCGGCTCGCGCTGGGCGGCCGAGCACGCGTCGACGCGCTCGCTCGTGCGGCTGGGCAACCGCGTCGCGAAGGCGGCGATCGTCGCGATCGCGATCGTGGCGTTCTTCTCGGAGCTCGGCTTCCCCGTGACGAGCCTCGTGGCGGGGCTCGGCATCGGCGGGCTCGCGCTCGCGCTCGCGGCCCAGAAGACCGTGGAGAACCTGTTCGGCGCGTTCTCGCTGGGCGCGGATCAGCCGTTCCGCGAGGGCGACTTCGTGAAGGTCGACGACTTCCTCGGCACGGTCGAGACGATCGGCCTGCGCTCGACCCGGTTCCGCACGCCGGAGCGCACGCTCATCACGATCCCCAACGGCAAGCTCGCGGAGTCGCGGCTCGAGACCTATGCGGCCCGCGATCGCATCCGGCTACACACGTTCGTGCGGCTCGGCAGCGACACGACGGTCGCGCAGGTGAAGGCGGTCGTGGCCGCGACCGAGGCGCTGCTGCGCGAGCATCCGCGGATCTGGTCCGACTCCATGACCGTCGCGCTCGCCGGCTTCGGCGAGTCGTCGCTCGATCTCGAGGTCACGGCGTGGTTCAAGACCGACGCCGACGACTTCGCGGTGATCCGACAGGACGTGCTGCTCGGCGTGATGGCGGCGATCGAGCGCGCCGGCTGCCGGCTCGCCGTGCCTGTGCGCGACGTGAAGCTCGAGCGCGACGCAGCACCCGAGGCCACGCGCTCAGAACCAGCGTGAGAAGCCGACGGACAGGGCTGCGACGAGCTTGCTGTCCCTCATCGCGAACCCTTCTTCGGCCGACGCCCCGCGCGGGCGCAGGTTCCAGCGATGATCGAGGGTGAGCGCGATGTCGAAGGACAGGTCCTCGTTGATGAACGCGTGGGTGCCGAGTCCGACGCCGATGGACGGCACCAGCACGCGGGTCGGCTTCGCCTCGAAGCTGCCGTCCGCGTAGCCGTAGCTCGACATGACCCCGACGCCCCCGCGCAGGAGCGCGAATGGACGCACGTGCCGCTGCCGCGAGAACAGCACCTCGACGTACGGCGAGAACGATCCGCCGCGACTCATCTGGCGGCTGCCGGCCGCGGTGCGATCGGGGAACACCGCGAGATCGAAGCGGCCACCGATCACGACGTACTCGCCGAGCCCCCAGCCGAGCCCCATCCCGAGCGCGAAGCGCTTGTAGCCGAAGGCGCCGACGGCCTCGTGGTGCACCTGCGCCGGTGCGAGGCTGCCCGGATACGTGATCGCGCCGAGCCAGTGCAGCGCCTCGATGTCGAAGTGCAGGCGCAGCCGCGTCGCCGTGTCGCCCTCGTGCGGCGGCTTGCCTTCGGGCTGCCACGGCGGCGCCCCGACCAGCAACACCAACGCGAGCGCACAGGGGTGCACGATCACGACCCTAGCACCCTTTCGTCGCCCAGCTGGTCGCGCGTGCCCGCACCGGATCGAAATGCGCCGGCCCGGGCCCCGGGCCACTCGAGCACGACGGGGCTTCGCCACGGCGGACAGCGAGCACGACCGCGCGCACCAGGAAGAGCGCCGGA
>CAZFKC010000120.1:0-30118 GCA_964519175.1 uncultured Nannocystaceae bacterium | reverse complement strand
GAGCCGAAGCACGTGAACACGGGGCCCAAGGGCTGACGTGACGGGCGACGAGCGCGGCACGTCGCGCATGCTCGCGGGCGTCGGCACGCGGCTCGGCAACATCCATCACGCGCAGGTGCACCGCGATCCCTGGCCGGACTTCGCGGCCTTCGATCGCGCCGCATACGACGAGCCGATGCGGCGCGCGGCCGCGGTGCAGTGGGCCGGCCGCGCCCGCGCCGAGCACGGCAGCGTGCACCAGTTCACGCAGATCGGCCACGCGCTCGCGAATGCCTGCGCGCCGCTGCACCTACTCGGTGCGATCGCACGGCTCGTCACCGACGAGGTGCGTCACGCCGAGCTGTGCGCAGAGATGGCGCATGCGTGCTGGCCCGAGGGCCTCGCGGCCGGCGATCCGGTGTTCGGCTGGCCACCGCCGACGGCACCGTGGCGCGCACCGCCGAGCGAAGGCGCGGCGGCGATCGAGCGCTGGGCCGCCGAGGCGATCGCGGTCGCGTGCTGTCTCGGCGAGACGCTCTCGCGCCCGATGCTCGAGGCGATCGCGGTCGTCACGACGTGTCCGGTCGCCGAGGCGTGCGCGCGGCAGATCCTGCGCGACGAGCACCTGCACGCGACCTTCGGCTGGGAGGCGCTGGGCTGGCTGCTGCCGCGGCTGGACGACGCGGCTCGGACGTCGCTGCAGGCCTGCATCGCGCACGCGTTCGCGGGGCTGCAGGCGACCACGGCGTGTGGCATCGGCGTCGAGCAGGTGAGCGGCAAGGAGCTGGAGATCGTCCGCGGCGCGCCGAACCTCGGCACGCTGACGGACCTGCAGTACGCGATGATCTTCTACGCGACGATCGAGCAGGAGATCCTGCCCGCGCTCGACGAGCTGGGGCTCGACGGCGCGGCCGCGTGGTCACGCCGCGGCTAGTCCGCGACGAACTCGAGCGACGTCAGCACCGCGAGGCACACCATGCGGTACTGCCCGGCACCGTCCTGCTGGCCCAGCTTCACGTCGTCGAAGGCGCCGATCTCGTCGGCCGTGGGATCGCGACCGAAGGCGGCGCGCGCCAGCGGCACGACGTCGGTGGCCAGCGTGGGATAGCGGGCCTGGAACTGCGGATCGTTGCAGACCGGCTTGATCGCCTTCACCCACGTCTCCATGCGGTCGGCGTTCCAGTCGAGATCGGGCGCCACGCCGTTCGCATAGTCGTGGTCGCCGAGCTGGTAGCGCTTCGCGCGGAGCTCGTCGAACATCGCGTGCTCCTCCGGCACGCCCACGACCGCGACGAGGTTCGCCATGCGCACGTGGAAGGGCAGGAGCCGCACCTCGTCCTTGGGCACCTCGAACGGGCTGTCGGGCTCGGGATCGTCGGGCGTCGTCGGATCGGTGCCGTCGTCATCGCCCGCACTGCCACCGCCACCGTCCGCGCCGGCGGCACCGGAGTCGCGCGTGGGCGCTCCGCCGCCGCCGAGCTTGTCGGTGCCCGTGTAGCAGCCCATGAGCCCGAAGAGCGCGAGCCCGCCGAGGATGCGAAGGGATGTGCCTGTGTGGTTCATCGCCGAGCTCCTCACGCGAGCATGAAGTCCAGGGGTTGTGCGCCGGCGACGTCGGGGAACTGCGCCACCAGATCGTCGGGGATCTGCAGCGCGCGCATCACCGTGCGCCACGTGCGGGAGCCGTCGAGCCGACCACTGCCGTCGCCGCCCACCGCGATGCTCGGCGCGCCGCTCTCGTCGGGCGAGTGATACGACCACGTGTGGCCGCTCGCGGTGTTGCTCGCGACGCGCACGTCGCCGAAGTAACCGCCCTTCACCATGCCGCCGGCGATCACGAAGCTGGCCTTGCCCTCGTTGCCGTACGAGTTCGCCGAGGGCGAGCGCCCACCGTCCGCGCTGTAGACCGCGATGACGGTGCGGTCCCACATGCCGGGGATCGCCTTGATGCTCTCGATGAGCCTTGCGAGCGGAATCGCCGACTGCGCCGCCATCGTCGACATCACCGATTGCTCGCGCGTGTCGTGCACGTCGAGGTAGTCGAACTCGAGCGACACCGAGCGCGTGACGTCGTTGGAGAGCAGCTTGAACGCCCAGCCGGCCTGCTCCCAGATGTTGGCCTTCTTGTTGTCGCCGACCTGATCGGGCACGCCGGTCTGCCAGTATGCGATCTCGTCCTCCGTGAACGGCATGCTGACGATCTTGGGGATGTGGTACCAGCGGCCCGCGGCCAGCGCGAGGCGGTCGTCGTGGGTCTGCCTCGCGGTCGCGTCGTAGCCGTGGCGCTTGAAGAAGCCGGCGTCGGCGCGCTGCAGCGCCTTGCCGAACACCTCGGACTCCTCGAGCGTCGCGAGCGCGAGCTCCTCGGCCGTGTCCGGGAACTCGTCGAACAGCGCCTGCACGCTCTGGATGCGCATCAGCTCGGCGTTGGCCAGGCCGGCGCCGTAGTGGCTGATCGTGTGGAACCGGCTGATGAACTTCATCGTGATGCCGGTGTGCACGTCGGGCGTGATCTGCCGCTGCCAGTAGTTGTGCAGCGTCGCCGGCGTGGGCGTGGAGGAGTACCAGTAGTCGTTGCCCTGCTGCTCGTAGCCGGGCTCGTTCGTCCACACCGCCTGCTTGCCCGGATCCTGCGTCACGCTGCGACCCGGCGAGCGCATCGGGTTGCACGACTCGTGGCCGTGGATCGAGCCCGCGCAGAGCTGGTTCGTCTCGACGACCGCGATGTTGTCGAGGTGGGGCACCAGCACCTGCGACTCCGGCGTCAGGTAGAAGTTGTTGCCGTGGCTCGTGATCTGATCGGCCGTGAAGAACAGGCTGAGCGCGTCGGAGGAACCGCCGCGCACGAGGCTGCC
Organism: uncultured Nannocystaceae bacterium; assembly: GCA_964519175.1. Lineage (GTDB taxonomy): Bacteria > Myxococcota_A > Polyangia > Nannocystales > Nannocystaceae > Xiheibacterium. The sequence goes on along the minus strand of CAZFKC010000120.1, from coordinate 27,284 downwards.
GACGTTCTGCGCGATGCCGGGCGGCACGAACACGTGCCCGAAGTCCCACTGGTCGCGCAGGTTCATCTCGATGAAGTAGGTCGGCAGCGACGACTCGGCCCCGTGGGCATGGGCCTCGCCGAACAGCTGCTCGTTGACCGCGAAGCGCACCGCGGCCGGGATCGCCGGCGCGGCCATCACGGTCGCGACGAAGCGCATGAAGTCGCGGCGGCGAACCGGCGCGACGTCCTCGATGCGGGGCTTGCGTCTCATTGCTGCTCCTCCATCGTCGCGAGCACTGCGTCGATCACCCGGCGCTCGCTGAACACGGTCAGGACATACTGGCGGATCGTGGGATCGTCGGAGTCCGCCGTGACTCGCTGGGCCAGCTCGGAGATCAGCTCCGGCTCGATGTCGGGGCTCGCACCGGAGGGCAGCCCGAATGCGCGGCCGATGATGTTCTTCACCGTGCACTCCTGGAAGAGCACGCTGCCGGTCAGCACCGACATCGCATCGCGCAGGTTCTCGACCGGCTCTCCGAACATCTGCGAGGCCTCGGACATCGCGGCCACCGGATCGTTCATGTGCGACGTGTAGAGCCCGAGCGTCGAGCGGCCGAGCTCGCCCTCGGGATCCTGCCGCCCGTCGGCCGCGCCCTGCCAGAGCCCGTCCTGATCGAACTTCACGTAGAGCTGCGCGTGCGCGCCGAACTGCGAGTGGCAGTTGTAGCAGGCGACGCCGTTGCCGAACCCGCCCTTGGCCTCGTCGACGGTCTGCTCGTCGGGGTTCTCGGCCTGGAACATCGGGATGAGCTGCGGCTTCTCCAGCGGGATCTGGATCTGCTGCTCCATCGGGTAGATGCGGCAGGCGAAGGTCTCGAGCATCCGCTTCGCACGCGTGAGGTTGAAGCGGCCCTTGTTCGCGATGAGGTACGCACGCGTCGCGAGCACACCCGACTCGTAGGGCGCACCCGTGTCGCACTCGATGTGGCGGCCGCCCGCGTCGACGCAGTAGTCGGCGGTCAGCAGCGTCGACCACGGCAGGCTCTCCGCCGCGATCTCGGCGGCGAGGTTGCCGGGCAGCTCGAAGTCGACGCCATCGCGGGCGCCGCTCACGTGCAGCTGGTCCTGGATCATGAAGCGGATCGCCTCGGCGAAGCCGGGCTCCGCGGTCCAGCCGTCGAGGATCGGCGCGATCGCGGCCGCACCGACCTCGTCGATGAGCTGGTTCTCGTCCCAGGTGAGCGAGCGCGACGCGACGAGCGGCGCGATGCGGGTCAGGTAGAAGCGCGCCTGGTCGACGCTGAGCTCGGCGGGCGTGTCGTCCTCGTCCGGCGTGCCGCCCGAGTCGTCGTCGCCGCTGTCGTCCGCCGGTCCACCGTCGTCGTCGGCGGGTGCCGTCGTCTGCGGCGTCGTCGAGCCGTCGTCGCCGAAGCCCGGCCGTGCGGGACCGTCGTCGCCGTCGCATGCCGCGAGCACCACGGCGCCGAGCAGCACCGCCATCGTTTGCGAGCGCCTCATCTGCAACCCCCGTTCGCTGGCGGACGTCGTGTACAGCTCGGGATCGTCCGCGCGCGCGATCCCCTGCGCACGCGCGCGGACGTTCCTCGACCTGCCGACCCCGAGTGCCATTGGCCTCAGCTCCACCCGACGGAAAAGGACGAGCGATTGGTGTCCGCGCGCGCACGCGAGGACGAAAGCGCCGAAGATCGTGCAAGAGAGTGTGCTCGCGGTGCGATCCAAAAAGGCGCAACTGCCGCTACGCCCGCCGGGTGATTCGGCCCCCGCTGTGTTGCCCGTAAAGTGGCTCGCACGCGCTGCAGAACGGCGGTCTCGTGCAACCGTGGTGGCTTTGGTGGATTCTCGTCGCCCATGGCGATCTTCGAGTCACGCAAGCTCCGCATGCCGACCGCCGCCGAGGCGCTGCCCGGTCGCGCCGATCCGATCCGGGTGAGCCCCGTGCACTTCGTGAACGGCGCGCGCACGGTGCCGCCGTTCGATCCTGCGCACGCGCTCGCGATGTTCGGCATGGGCTGCTTCTGGGGCGCCGAGCGCAAGCTGTGGCAGGCGCCCGGCGTGGTCTCGACGATGGTCGGCTACGCGGGCGGCTTCACGCCGAACCCGACCTACGAGGAAGTCTGCAGCGGACGCACGGGCCACACCGAGGTCGTGCGCGTCGTGTTCGATCCGCGCGCGACCGACTACGGCGCGCTCGTGCGCGTGTTCTGGGAGAACCACGATCCGACGCAGGGCATGCGGCAGGGCAACGACACCGGTACGCAGTACCGCTCGGCGATCTACGCGTACGACGACGACCAGCTGCGGATCGCGAACAGCACGCGCGATGCGTTCGCGGAGCGGCTGCGCGCCAAGGGCTTCGGCGACATCACGACCGAGATCACGAGCGCGCCCGAGTTCTACTACGCCGAGGACTACCACCAGCAGTACCTGGGCAAGAACCCCAACGGCTACTGCGGGCTCGGTGGGACCGGCGTCAGCTGCCCGATCGGCACGGGCGCCTGAACGCGAACAGGCGCCTGCTCGCACGCAGCGAGCAGACGCCCGTCGTCGCGAGCGCGAGCGCGATCAGCTGCCCTGGCAGCAGAACGTGAACGCGCCGACCGGTGCGACCGAGCCCTGGGGCTGCGGCTGGTTCGCGACCGGGCAACCGCCGTCGGCACCGAGGTCGAACGCGATTGCCGTGCCGGGTGCGGACGCGCAGGAGCCACCCGAGGCGACGAGCGAGGAGGGCTCGCCGGCGCAGTCGGCCTCGTCGAACACCATCATGTTGCCGTTGCAGCTCTGCGCCGGCGAGGCGCAGGTGCAGGTGCCACAGTCACGGGTGTCGTCGACGCCGGTGGAGTAGAGGTGCTTGGTGTTGTACGCGCCCGCGGGACAACCGACGTCGCCCTGCTGGTAGATGCACGCGGTGGCCTCGAAGTCGCCCGGCGGGATCGGCTGGCACACGCCGTCGCCGTTGCAGCTCTGGGCACCCTCGGCGAGCTTGCACGAGTGGATCGTGGACTCCCACTGCGCCGGCGCGAACGTCTCGACGGTCGACGCCGTGCAGCTGCCCACGCCGTTCGCGTACATGTAGAACTGCGCGTACTGGAACGGGCCCGCGAGGTTCGTGCAGGTCTCGGTGACGTTCGTATAGGTGTACGTGTTGCACGACGCGTTCGCGTGCGTGTACGCGTACGCGGTGCAGTTGGCCCCCGCCGACTCGCACTCGCACTCGCACACCGCGGGGCCGGGATCGATGAAGCCCTCGAGCACCACCGGTCCCTCTTCGTAGCCCTCGGGGCAGGCCGGCACCTCGTCGCTGCCGCTGCTGCGCGAGATGATCATCGGCCCGAACCAGCCATCCGGTGCAGCGATGCCGCAGTCGATGCCGGGCCCGCACTCGGGATCGCCGGTCTCGCCGGTCGTGACCTCGGCACCGCCGGACGACGAGCTCTCCTCGGGCGTGTCCGACGTGCTCTCCTCCGACGGAGCCGTCGTCGCAGTCGTCGTCGTCTGCGTCGTACCGCCGCTCGAGCTGCCTTCGCCGCTCGTCTCCGCGGTGGTCGTGGGGTTCTCTTCGCTCTTCGCGGGACAGCCCGCGACGATGGCGATGCCGAAGACGTAAGGAAGGTGGGTCAAGGAGCTGCGCATGGCTTCGAATGCGGCGGCACCGTCTTTGGTGCACGTCCGCCCCCGCCCGATCCTACATAGTTGTACGACCAGCTCGCAAGGGCGCCCACGTGCGGATCCGCGGGTTCCCGCGACCTGCGACGTGGGCGCGCAGTCGACGTTCGAATTCGTCGCGCGGCGCTCAGATGCCGGCGCCGGAGCCGAGCACCGACATCGAGTCGATGTACCAGCCACCTTGCTGCACGGAGCTGTTGCTGCCGAAGACGAAGCGGATCTGCAGCGAGCTGCTGCCCGCGTATGCCGACAGATCGAACTCGGAGTTGCCCCACGAGTTCTCGTCCTGACCGCCGCTGAAGCCGTTCACGCCGTCGACGGGCGGATACGTGGCATCGAGCACCGCCATGTCGTCGTACAGATCGCCGTCGGTCGGCGACACGGTCGTCCACACGACGCCGTCCTCGCTGACCTGCACGATGCCGCCGTCCGAGTTCAGATCGCCGCCCTCGAAGTTGTGCCAGTGCCGCATCGTCATGATGATGCCGTCGTCGCTGCACACCGACATGTCGATCTCGGGCGAGATGAGCGCGCTGATCTCGTTGGCGTTGTACGGGCCGGTGAGGTTGGTGCCGAAGCTGGTCGGCGCCGCGGCGCCGGGGCCGAGGCCGTAGACCGACGGGTCACCGCACGCCCAGCTGGAGGCGCCGGCGCCACCCATGAGCGATGCGGTGCTGAAGCCGTCGGGGCACGTGTCGGACTCGAACTCGAACTCGAACGCGCACTCGGTGCACTGCGTGGTGTCGATCTCGCACGCGTTGTTGCACTCGACGTCGCCGGCCACGCCCGCGCCGAGCTGGGCGCAGGTCGCCTGCACCGGCTCGCCGGCCTCGCACTGCTCGTTGCCGTTGACCTCACCGTCGCCGCAGAAGGTGCAGAGCGAGGTGTCGAAGCGGCAGCTCGCCGGGTTGCAGCCGAGCACACCGCCCGTGATCGGGCCCGGCAGCGAAGGATCGCTGACGTCGATGCAGGTGATCTCGCCGAACGACTGCGGCGTGCACTCGACCCCGCCGCAGTCGCACTCCTCGTTGCCGCACACGAAGCCGTCGCCGCAGACCGAGCCGCCCGCACCGCACGGCGTGACGCCGGTCGTGCCGCTCTCGCTGCTCGTGTCGGCGACGGTGGTGCCACCCTCGCTGCTGCTGCTCTCCTCCGGCTGCGCCGTGCTCGACTCCTCGGGCGCAGCGGTGCTCGACGACTCGCTGCCCGTCGACGACGAGGGGTCGGTCACGGTCGACGCATCCGCAGCAGTATCGTCGCCGCACGCGGCGACGGACACGAGCAACATCGGTGCAACACAACGCAGGGTGAGACGCATGGCCTGGATGATAGCCGGCCTTCGCGAACGCGCGCGGGAAAACGCAGCGCGAGTCGGTGCGACCGCGGCGTCGTGCGCGGGCGCGATCTCACGTTCGCCCATTCCGTCGGTGCGCGCGAAGGCGGACCACGCCGCCGACCATGACTCGCATGGGGACCGTCCGCGAAGGGGCGCGGGCGAAGGTGGCGCCTGCCGGCGGTCGGCCGGGCGGGCTACTTCTGCTTGGTCGCGCGCATGCCGAACTTGTCGAGCAGCCGGAGCAGGTAGACGCGATCGATCTCCGCGCTGCGGGCGGCCTGGGTGATGTTCCCCCCGTGCCGCTGCATCAGCGCCTCGACGTAGGCGCGCTCGAAGCGGTCGATCAGCATCGCCTTGCTGGTCTTGAACGGGACCGCCGGATCGGCGTCGCCGAGCGCGATGCCGGGGGGCGCGGGTGCGTCGGCGTCGCGCTCGGTCGCGCGTGCGACGGGCTCGCCGTCGGGCTCGACCTCACCGAGTGCGGCCGCACGCTCGAGCGCGTTGCGGAGCTCGCGGACGTTGCCCGGCCACGGCCGCCCGGACAGCTCTGCGATGGTGTGCGCGCCCAGCTCCAACGGATGCCCGGCCGCAGCGTGCTCGGCGAGGAACGCCTCGACGTAGAGGGGGATGTCCTCGGGTCGCTCGCGCAGCGCGGGCAGCTCGAGCGTCACCACCGCGATGCGGAAGTAGAGATCTGCGCGGAAGCTGCCCCGGTTGACCTCGCGCCGCAGATCGCGGTTGGTCGCCGCCACGAGCCGCACGTCGATCGCCCGCGGGTGGTTGCTGCCGAGCGCCTGGATCTGACGGCGCTCGATCACGCCGAGCAGCCGCGTCTGGAGCTCGAGCGGCAGCTCGCCGATCTCGTCGAGGAACAGGGTGCCGCCCTTCGCCGACTCGAACGCACCCGTGCGCGCGCGGTCGGCACCGGTGAACGCGCCGCGCTCGTGCCCGTAGAGCTCGCTCTCGATGAGCGTCGGCGGCAGCGCGGCGCAGTCGACCACCACGAACGGACCGTCGGCGCGACGGCTGTGCTCGTGGATCGCGCGCGCCGTGACCTCCTTGCCCGTGCCGGACTCGCCGGTGAGCAACACCGTGGTGTCGGTCGGCGCCACCTTGCCGACGATGGCGAAGATCCGCCGCATCTTCGCGCTGCGACCGACGAGTGGGCCCATGCGCGTCGCGGGCGAGAGCGCGAGCTCGACGGTGTCGGAGAGCGGCGTCGTCTTGAGGTGCGTCTCGCCGATGCGCACGCTCGCGCCGCCCTCGACGATCACGTCGAGGATGCGCAGGCCGTCCATGAACGTGCCGTTTCGCGAGTCGAGGTCGCGGATGCGATAGCCCTCGGGCACGAGCGCGATCTCCAGATGATGACGAGAGACGGTGGGATCGGTGAGCACGAGATCGGCACCCTCGTGCGTGCCGACGACGATGCGATCGCCGTCGAAGTCGCCGCGCAGCTTCTTGTCGGGCCCGCGCACGACCTCGACGCGGAGCTGTCGGCGGCGCAGCGCGGTGACCTCGTGGCCCGAGCCGATCTGCACCGTGTGTTGGGGAGCGCTCGTCATCGCTCGGTCTGCGCCCAGCTCGTGATCTCGTGCGTCTTGCCGGGATGGATGGTGACCTCGTGCACGACGGTGCCGACGTCGGCATTGTACAGCGCGACCGTGTGCGCGCCGGCCTCGAGCGGCAGATCGAAGGGCGCGCCCGCGAAGGCCTTGCCGTCGACGCGCACCTCGGCGTGCGGGATGACGTTGACCTTCAGGCGTCCGCGCGCCGGCTTCGGCTTCGCGGGGCGAGCCGCGGGCGTGGGCTCCGGGGTCGCGGGCGCCGTCACCGGCGCTGGCGCACTCGCGCGCGTGGGCGTCGGCTCGGGGCGCGGTGGTGGAGCGTCGGGTACGTCCGCCGGCGGTTGGACGGCGGCGACGCGCGGGGGCTCGGCCGCCGGCCAGGCGACCCACGCGCTCGCGATCGCGGCCCCGATCGCGAGCGCCGCCCCGATCGCGAGCGCAATGCCGAGCCGGCGTCGCGTCGCGCGGCGCGGGGGCGCGACGGCGGGCGACAGCTGACGCGTGCCCGCGGGCGGCTCGTTGGCGAGCGCGCCATCGATCGCACGCGCGCGCCGAGCTCGTGCGCCGCTCGCCCCCCGCACGAGCTCGGCGAGCCCCTCGGCGCCGCCGCCCAGCGCATGCGCGCTGCGGAACCGCTGCAGTCGCTCGAGCAACGCCGCGGCCGACGGCAGCCGATCGCGCATGCTCGGCTCTGTCGCGGCATCGACGATCGCCGCGAGCTCGGGATCGATCGCACCCTCGCCACCTCTGCCCACCAACATGTGGCGCAGCACGAGCCCGAGCGAGAACACGTCGGCGCGGGCGTCGACCGGACGACCCGCGGCCTGCTCGGGCGCGAGATAGATCGGCGTGCCCTTGATGAAGCCGGGCAGCGTGTCGCTGCCGCCGGTGCGCACGCGCGCGATGCCGAAGTCGCCGAGCTTCACGACGCCGCCCTTGCCGAGCAGCACGTTGCCGGGCGTCACGTCGCGGTGCACGAGCCCGAGCGGCGCGCCGGTCTCGTCCTCGGCCGCGTGCGCGTGCTGCAGCGCGATCGCGACCTGCTCGGCAACGTGCAGCGCCACCGGCACGGACAGCGTGCCCTCGCGATCGAGCAGCGTCTGCAGCGAGCACCCGTCGACGTGCTCGAGCACGATGTAGGGCACGCCCTCGTCGCTGCCGAGGTCGAGCACCTGCACGATGTTGCCGTGCTGCAACCGCTGCGCGAGCCGGGCCTCGCGGACGAACGCCTCGTGCAGCTCGCGCTCGCCCTGCAGCTCGGGGCGGACCCGCTTCACCACCACCGTCTTGCGGAAGTGCTCGTCGCCGTAGCTCGCGCGCCACGCCTCGGCGACACCACCCGTGCCGATGATCTCGTGGAGCTCGTAGCGGCCGAGCGCGGCGCTGCCCCGCCTGGCGACGCTCATCGACACCATGGTAGCGTAGCGAAGGTCGATGCTCGCAGAGGCGCTGTCCTGGGTGCTCGCGATCACGCTCGCGACCGCTCCGGCCCCGGCGGAGCGCCCGCGCGTGCTGGTGTGGCCGCAGACGCCGGCGCAGGCCGACGAGCTGCCGACGCAGCACCCGCGGCTCGAGCTCGTAGCTCCCGATGCGCTCGTCGCCGAGCTCGAGCGTGCGCGCGCCGAGGCCAGCCACGAGGAGCACGCCCGCCTCGTGCAGATCGAGTCGGGGCTCGCGCGTGCCCGCGAGCACTACCTCGCGCAGGCGTGGGAGCAGATGGGGGCCGGGCTCGCTGCGCTCGAGTCGGAGCGCCTGGCCGAGCTCGCCGATCCCCGCCACTGCGACAGCCTGTGGGAGCTCGAGCTGCGGCTCGCGCTGGCCTACCGCGGTCGCAAGCAGGATGGCGACGCCGCGCGTGCGCAGCAGAAGCTCGCGCTCGCGCTCGCGATCGCTCCGCAGCGCCGACCCGCGCGCGAGCTGTTCGGGCCCGACGTGCTCGCCGAATTCCTCGTCGCGGTCGATGCCGCGGCGGCGAAGGTCGCCCGGCCGATCCGGGTGACCGCGACGCCGACCGACGCGCAGATCTCGATCGACTGTGCCGCGCTGCCCGACGACGGTCGCGTGCAGCTGCGCCCCGGGCTGCACGTGCTGCACGCGCGTGCGCCCGGCTACCGCGTGCACGCCGAGCTATTCGAGGTGCCGGCGGACGGTCGCGAGGACGTGGTGCTCGGCGCCCACGACGAGCCCGATCCGGTGCGCCGGCTCGGGCTCACCACCGCGGACGGCGAGCTGCCCATGACCGCATCGGGGCGCCGCGCGCTGGTCGAGGCCGCGGCGGCGCGCGACCTCGCTGCAGTCGTCGTCGTGATCCGCGAGGGCGATCGCTTCGCCGCGCGTGCGCTCGCCGGCGCGGCCACGGGTGCGGTCGTGCGCCGCGATGCGCTCGGCGATGCGGTCGAGGCTGCGCTCGCGCAGATCGACGATCGCGGGCACCTGCGCGCGGCCCCGGGCCCGACGAGGCCCGTCGTCGACGCCGCGCCGCCGCCCAAGCGACCGCTCGTGAAGAAGTGGTGGTTCTGGACCTCGATCGTCGCGGGCGTCGGGCTCGCGGTCGGGCTCGGGCTCGGGCTCGGCCTGCGCGCGCGCCCGGCCGACCGCTTCGAGATCACGGTGCGCTGATCACTCGAAGCAGAGGAGCGGCTGCACGAACGTGCGCCCGCCCGGTGCGGCGACCTCGACCTCGTCGGTGTTCGCGTAGCTCCACTCGAGCAGCGCACCGGCGCCGAACGAGATCTGCACGTCGCCGGCCTCGGGACAGCGGAGCGGACAGCGACGCAGCCCGTCGACCGCGACGACGATCGTGCGGATCCGGCGATGGGGATCCTCGGCGTCGACGTCGATGCGCTCGAGCCGGGACTCCATGCGCATGTCGACGCAGCGGTCGGCATCGACCGTCCACGACGCGTGCGAGATCGTCTCGAACACGCCGAGCGGGTTCGTGATCGCGAAGCCGGGCTGCGTCGTCCAGCTCATCGGCGCCTGCGGCTGGCCGGCCGGACGGATCTCGTCGCGCAGCACGACGTCGCCGGTGAAGTGCGGGCGCGCGTCGTCGGGCCCGACGAGCACGTCGAAGTCGTGCAGCGTCCACGAGAGCGCGCTCGCACACTCGCCGGTGGGGCAGGGGGTCGTCTCGATCTCGACGGTCGCGTGCGCGTCGCCCTCGACGCGGAACGGACCCGCACGGCAGCCCTCGAAGACCGCGTCGACGCTGCCCGCGATCGGATCGCTCGTGATCTGCGGCGTGCACTCCTTGAAGTTGATGCCGCCCAGTCGGCTCACGAGCTCGGCCACCGCGGTCGCGCGCGCGGCCTCGCGGCTCTGTCCGACGAGCGCCGGCGTCGCGGAGAACAGCAGCTCGGCGAGCCCGGCGAGGTTCGTCTTGTTGCCCACCGCGCGGGCACTGCGGGCGGCGACGACCGCGTCGAGCCGCCGCAGCTCGGTGTCCTCGCCGTCGCCGGTGTCGCAGCCCAGCGCGAATGCGAGCGCGAGCGCGACGCCGCGGAGCGAGCTGCGTGGCCGGATCCCCACGGTCCCAGCGTAGCTGCACGCGGCGTTCCAGCGCGCGTCGAGGCGCGAGCCCAGCATCGGCGCGGTGCGAGAGCGGCCCCCTTGCTTGCGATCCATGGCATCGCCGTCCATGGCGGCGTCGCCGTCCATGGCGGCGCGATCCGTCGGCGCGCTCACAGGCACAGCGGCACCCGCTCCCTCGTGCAGCCGGGCGCGCAGCGCATGGTGACGGTGACGTCGCCGTCCTCGGCTTCCGCGAAGTCGTTCGCGCCGCAGGTCGGGTTGTCCGGCAGCGTCTCGCCGGGCAACGGCTCCGCGTCGTAGCAGTCGGGGCCCTCGCGGCCGACGATCTCGATCGTCTCGGCGCCCTCGACCTCGGCCTCGACGAGCGGCTGGTCCGCGCTGCGCAGCGCGGCGGTGATGTCGTCGGCATCGGTGATCCCGTCGACGCCGTACACACAGCGCCGGCCGATCGCACAGCGCTCGCCGTCCTGCTCGCCGTAGACCGCGACCGCGAGCACGGACACGCGTGCGAAGTCCTCGGGCATGCACGCGCCGCCGTCGATCGTCACCACGATGTCGAGCGTCTCCGCGGTGCAACCCGAGAGCGTCGCAGCGAAGAGCAGCGCGCGCATCGTCGTCGCGGGAGGATAGCAGGACGATGCGCGCGGGCCCCCTCGACAGTCGTCCATGGTCGCGACCCGACGTGCGCGTGTAACTCCGCAGGATGCCGCCACGTCGCCTGCGGACCGACAACTGCACCCGGGCTCGCCCATGCACCCGCCGCGCACGCCCAGGCTCGCCACCCTCGCATCCCTCGCCCTCGCCGTCGCATGCGGTGACCCCACGGCCTCCGACGATGACGCGGACACGGGCCCGGGCAGCGATGCGGGCACCAGCACGGGCGCGGGCGAGACGGGCACGAGCGCGGGCGAGGAGTCCGGCACGGCGGCGGCGGCCGGGTACTACGAGCACGTCAAGCCGATCCTCGACGCGCGCTGCACCTCGTGTCATCGCGAAGGCGGCATCGCACCGTTCTCGCTCGCGACGTACGAGGACGCCGCGACGTGGGCGCTGTCCGGGCAGGCCGCGATCCATGCCGGCACGATGCCGCCGTGGCCACCCGCGGACGACTGCAACGAGTACCTCGGCAATCGCGAGCTCAGCGAGGAGCAGATCGCCGCGATCGATGCGTGGGTCGCCGACGACACCCCGATGGGCGATCCCGCGGCCGAAGGCGCACCGCTCACGGATGTCGAGCCCGGGCTCTCGCGCGTCGATCTCTCGCTCGCGATGCCCGAGGCGTACACGCCCGGCAACTCGCCGGACGACTACCGCTGCTTCCTCGTCGACTGGCCCGCGGAGCACACCACGACGAAGTACGTGACCGGCTTCCGCGCGGTGCCGGGCAACGACGCGATCGTGCACCACGTGATCGCGTTCCTCGCGACGCCGGAGCAGAAGGCGACCTACGAGGAGCTCGACGCCGCCGAGGACGGACCGGGCTACACGTGCTTCGGCGGCACCGGCGGACCCGCGCGCACGTGGCTCGGGGGCTGGGCGCCCGGTGGTGCGGGCAACGACATGCCCGAGGGGCTCGGGCTCGCGGTCGAGCCCGGCTCGCAGGTGATCCTGCAGGTGCACTACAACACGCTGTCCACCGATCCCGCGCCCGACGCGACGGCGATCGAGCTGAAGCTCGACGACGCGGTCGAGCGGATCGCGAAGGTGCAGCCGTTCGCGAACCCGATGTGGCTCGGCGGCGGCGGGATGCTCATCCCGGCGGGCGAGCCCGACGTGATGCACGAGTTCCAGTACGAGCTGGGGCAGATCACCGGCGGGCCGACGACCGTGTACTCGGCGGCGCTGCACATGCACCTGCTCGGGCAGCGCGCGAAGCTCTCGGTCGAGCGCGCCGACGGCACGAGCGAGTGCCTGCTGGCCATCGATGCGTGGGACTTCCACTGGCAGGGCTCGTACACGCTGCGCGAGCCGGTGCAGCTCGGCGAGGGCGACGAGCTGCGGCTCGAGTGCCACTACGACAACAGCGCGGCGAACCAGCCCTACGTCGACGGGGTGCAGATCACGCCCGCGGACGTCACGTGGGGCGAAAGCACGACGGACGAGATGTGCCTTGGTATCATCCTCGGCGCACCGACATGAGCAACGCATCCGAGCGCGTGAGGGCAGGGGCAGCGGCGATCGTCACCGCTTGGCTCGCGCTCGGCTGCCAGGGCAACGCCGGCACGCTCGACGACGGCGAGGACAGCAGCACCGCGGCGGCGGACTCGGGCTCGGGTCACGAGCTCCCGGTCGACATGGTGCGGCCCGAGACGTGGGTGTGGGATCCGACGCTCGATCCGCTGCCGATGCACGCACCCGCCGAGGTCGACTGCGCGATCGGCTTCAAGGACGAGTTCGGCGTGTTCGAGGTCGACACCGGCCTCTGCAACTACGGCGTGTTCTCGCAGCTCACTGCGGTCGACATCGGGCCCGGCGATCTCGTCGAGTCGGTGTTCACCCACGACGATCTCGTCGCGCCCGAGCCGGCGCAGGGCCACATCGCGCTCGCGATCGGCGGGCGCATCATCTACGAGGCCTACGTCGACATCCCGCAGCCGTATGGTCTGCTCGAGGGCCAGTGGTATCCCGACGTGCTGATCCCGGCCGGCACGCCGGTGGTCTTCCACGTGCACAACCACGGCTACAACAGCTGGCGCGTGGTCTCGATCAAGGCGAAGACGCCGTAGCGGCTACGTGGCGCAGCCGAGCTGGACCGGATCGACGACCGCGCCGGCGAGGTGCGCGGCATCGATCGCGAGCTCGACGAAGCCCGCGCGCCAGCAGCCGCGATCGTGTCCGCGTGCACCAGCGGCCAGCTCGACGACGCCGCTCCAGCTCGCGCGCTGTCGATGCGTGGAGTGCCGGAGCAGGAGCCCGGCCTCGGCCACCGCCGCGGCGAAGCGGTAGTCGTCGGAGGTGTCGGCGAGCCGGCGCTCGGCGTCGGCGATCGTGGTCTGCAGCTCGGTGCTGGTGTCGCCGTCGGGCAGCTTGTAGCGCAGCTTGACGCGCATGAGCTCGCCGCCCTCGCGACCCGCGACGGGTACGACCTCGTAGATCGCGGTCACCGAGTGGCCGGCTCCGATCTCGCCGGCGTCCTTGCGATCGTCGGTGAAGTCCGCATGCGCGAGCCGGCGGTTGTCGTAGCCCACCAGCCGGAACGAGCTCACACGCGTCGGATCGACCTCGACCTGGATCTTCACGTCCTTCGCGATCGTCATCAGCGTGCTGCCGGACTCCTCGACCAGCACCTTGCGCGCCTCGGCGAACGTGTCGATGTACGCGTAGTTGCCGTTGCCCTCGTCGGCGAGCAGCTCCATCGTCGCGTCCTGCAGGTTGCCGGTGCCGAACCCGAGCACCGACAGGAACACGCCGCTCTTGCGCTTGGCTTCGACGAGCTCGTGCAGCTGCGCTTCCGAGGTGAGCCCGACGTTGAAGTCTCCGTCGGTCGCGAGCAGCACGCGGTTGATGCCGCCGGGGATGAAGCCCTTCTCCGCGACGCGGTAGGCCAGCTCGATGCCGGCGCCGCCGTTCGTGCTGCCGCCGCTCTCGAGCTGCGCGAGCGCGCTCGTGATCGCGCCCTGCGCGTCGCCGGGGGTCGAGTCGAGCACGATGCCCGAGGCGCCGGCGTAGACCACGATGCCGACGCGATCCTCGGCGCGCAGCTGCGGCACGAGCAGCGCCAGCGACTGCCGCAAGAGCGGCAGCTTGTCCTCGCTGTTCATCGAGCCGGACACGTCGACGAGGAACACGAGGTTGCGCGGCGGCACCTCGGTCTGCTCGACGCGCTGGCCCTGGACGCCGATGTGCACGAGGCGGTGCGCCGTGTTCCACGGTGCGGGGCCGACCTCGGCGACGACGGAGAACGGCGCGTCACCCTCGGGCTGCGGATAGTCGTAGTCGAAGTAGTTGACCAGCTCCTCGATGCGCACGGCTTCGGGGGGCGGCAGCGTGCCTGCGCGGATCATCCGGCGCACGTTGCTGTAGGACGCCGTGTCGACGTCGATCGAGAAGGTCGAGCGGGTGTCGACGCGGGTCTGCACGAAGTCCTGCTCCGCGACCTCGGCATAGCCTTCGCCGGCGATGTTCGGCGGCTCGACGGCGGGGGCATCGGGATCGAAGCTGCGGGCCAGCTGCGGGATCGCATCTCTCGGGCCCTCCATCGCATAGTGGCCCGACTTGTTCTTGCTCGTCGGGCGGCCCATCTGGCCTTCCTCGCCCTTGTGGCGCTGGCCCGAGCCGAGCTCGTCGGCCGGCGGCGGCTCTTCGTCGGGCACGCGCAGCTCGAGGAAGTGCACGTCGGGCTCGAGCGGCTCCGCGCCCGTGGGCGCCTGCACCAGCTCCTGCGCACGCAGGGCGTACATCGCGGCCCCGGCACCGCCGAGCAGGAAGCACCCGATCACGAGCCCGATCGGGCGCGGACGACGGAGCGCGAGGGCGACGTCGTCGTCCTCGAGCGAGGGATCTTCGGTCATGCGACCTCCGGGCGAGCGAGACAACGGCGATGCGCCGAGGTTCCGCGCGTCGGGTAGCATCGCGCGCATGCATCGGTGGTCGGCCTCGCTCGTGCTCGTCGTGCTCGCGTGCGGACCGGAGCGCACGACGATACCGCCGCCCTCCGGCGGCGATGCGATGTCGGGCGCGGCTGCGGTGGCGCCCGAGCCGCCCGCCGCGGATCCGGTGGAGGAGCTCGCGCGGCTCGAGCAGCGCCTGCTCGCTGCGCAGCGCGTGCAGCTGACCTTCGAGGTGACCGCGCGCGGTGCGATGCAAGCGGAGCTGCGCGGCTTGCTCGTGGTCGAGAAGGGGCGGGTCGTGAAGCTCGATGCGAGCGGGAGCTTCGCGGGCGAGGCCGGCGAGGTCTCGCTGTCGGCGGATGCACGGATGGTGCGCGGCACGAGCGGCGCGAAGCGCTTCGAGCTCGAGCGTCCGGCGGAGCTCGATGCCGCGGTGCTGATCGGGCTCGTGCGCATGGGCGTGCTGCACAACCTCGCGCTCGCGTGGTCGGCACGTCCGCCGGATCACGGCGAGGGCGGCGTGGCGGAGTGGGTGGTCATGAAGAACCACGGCCGCGCGGCGCTCGAGGGCACCGATGCGCTGCACTTCGACATCGACGTCGCGGGGCAGCCGGTCGGCGAAGCGACGCTGCTGCTCGACGCCGACGGCTGGCCGGCGCGTCGCGAGCAGACCGTGCGCTTCGCGAGCGGCGAGATGCAGGTGACCGAGCGCTACGAGGCGGTGGAGATCACCGAGGCGAAGTGAGCGAGCTCGAAGCGCGCGAGCTTCCGCCCTGGGGAAACTCGAGCGCCCCGTGCGAGCGCGGAGGGCTCGAGCTTCCACGGCGGGGAAACTCGCGGCCTCGGACGACCCCGCGCGGAGCTCGGGGCGGTCGAGATTCCCCAGCGTGGAAGCCGACGGCCGCCGAGGCTCTCGGAGGCCGCCGTTTTCCCGCATGCGGAAAGTCGGAGCTCCCCGAGGCCGTCCGAACGCGGACGCCTCGAGTTTCCGCGGATGAGCTCCCGCGCGCGCTGCGGTGAACCTCGCCGCTCGGATCAGCTGCTGCAGTAGCCGAGCGTCTCGAGCCCCGAGGGCGCCTGGCCGTCCTCGTAGTACGGCAGGCAGGTCTGGCCGTCCGCGAAGCCCGGGCACGTCGCATCCGGATCCGCGAGGCCGAGATCGCAGAACGCGTTGCAGCAGTTCGTGCCGGCGCACTCGGGCAGCTGCTCGGGCTCGCCGCAGAACAGGCCCGCGTCGCAGTCGTTCGTGTAGTCGCACGCATCGCCGAAGGCGCCCGCGTCACCGCTCGCGTCGTACGAGCAGATGAACGTGTCCCACCCGGGGTAACAGCCGCGACCTTCGCCGCAGTCGAAGTCGAGCGGGTTGCACATCGGGTAGCAGAGGATCAGCACGCCGTCACCGCCGAAGATGCACGTGCTGCTCGGGTCGAAGCACTGCGGGTTCGCTTCGCTGCCGTGGCACATCTCGTAGCAGGTGCCGGTGTTGGTCTCCGGATCGACGTCGAAGCACATCGCACCGAGCGCGCAGTCGTCGATGCCCGAGACGCCCGAGCCCTCGACGTGGCACGGATCGCCGATCTGATTCGGGCTCGCGTCGACCGGGGAGCACCGCGTCGCGTTCCACGAGCTCCCGCCGTCGTTCGCCCACGGCATGCACTTCTCGCCGACCGGACAGTCCTGCGCCCATGGATCGCACTCGAATGGCTCGGTGCCACCGTCGGGCACGCAGAGGAATCCGCAGCCTTCGTCCCAGGTGCCCGCTTCGCCCTCGCCGGTGTCGGGCGCCACCGTCGTGCCGGTCAGCGTGGTCGAGGGATCGGGCTCCGTCGTGGTGCTGCCGCTCGAGCTCGAGCTCGAGCCGGTGCCGAACGTCGTCGGGCCGGTGTCACCGTCGCCGGTCGTGTCTGCGGCGTCGTCGTCGACGATCGCGGGTCCGAGACAGCCCGCGAGGCCCGCGACCCCGGCCAGCACGACCCACCGCGTCCATGCGCCACCGCGATCGAGCTTGCGCCCCCGGCACGAGGAGCGCAAGCGAATTGTCAGCTATCCGCGGAATGATAGTCAGCCGCGCGGCGAGCTAGGGGGCCTCGTAGCCTTCGAGCTCGTCCGCGGAGCGCGGCATGATCTTCCAGTCGTCGATGAAGAAGTTCACGGGGCCCTGGATCGCGGTGAAGCTCGCGCCCACGCCGAGCATCGGGAAGTCATCGTTCTCCACGACGTCGTAGATGAAGTCGTCGACGAAGACCTGGTCGGTGCCGTCGCTCACGGGGAACTCGTTGAAGGCGTTGACGCCGGGCTCGACGACCGTGAACGTGCCTTCGATGCGCACGAGCGTCGATTCCCAGGGCTCGGCGGTGAGCGGCGCGTTGAACACGGAGATGTCGACGACGTCCGGCGCGAGGCCCGGCCCGCTGCCGGTGACATTGAGCGTGCCGGTCGCGCCCGAGATGTCGATCTCGGTGACGTCCTGGTACTCGAGCACCGTGCCGGTGATGTCGACGATGTCGCCGATTTCGAGATCGGCGATACCGAGGGCGTCTCCCGCATTGCCCGCGAAGACGAGGACGCCGCTGTACTCGCCGCCCCCCGGTTCCTGCGCCCAGAAACGCGTGGCTGGATCGCCGACGCCGGTCACCACCACGCTGAACAGCTCGACGTCGGTGTCCTCCGCGATCACCCCCATCTGGATGTCGTAGATCGTCGCGCCGCCGTCGTCGCCCGTGCTGCCGCTCTCGCTGCCGCTGCTCTCGGTCGTCGGCTCCGTGTCGCCCGTCGTGGTCGTGCCGGAGCTGTCGGGATCCGTCGTCGTCGTCGGGTCCGTCGTGGTCGTCGGATCCGTCGTCGTCGGGGCGGTCGTCGTCGGCTCCGTGTCGCCCTCGGTGGTCGACATCGTGTTGCCGAGCGTGACGCCGAGCGTCGTGCTGTTGCTGTTGGAGTTGCTGTCCTCGTCGTTCTCCGTGTCGCTGGAGGTGCCGGTGTCGGAACCGTCACCGCCGCAGGCGCCGAGCGCGAGCGAGAGCATGACCACCAAGTGAGTGCGCATCGAAGTCGGCATCGTACGAAGTCTCCAGTCCAAGTCGGTTGGAACCGCGGACGCTAGCTGTCGCTCGTCCGCGCAGCAAGGCCCCGCGCTGTCGCACTCGGGCGATGCACGGGCGGTGGGCTCGCCCACGCCGCGCCCCTCGTGCGTTCCCAGGTATGCTCGCGGCATGGCGCAGCGGCCGCTCCACGTCGGCATCGATCTCGGCACCACGAACTCGGCCGTCGCGGTGTTCGACGGCGACACCACCCACGTCGTACGCAATGCCCAGGGCGCGAACCTCACGCCCTCGGTCGTGCGCATCGATGCGAAGGGCCGGGTCACCGTGGGCGCCGCGGCGAGGCGGTTCCTCGAGCGCGACGGCGACAACACCAAGAGCGAATTCAAACGGCTGATGGGCACCGACCGCGCGCTCGAGTTCCCCGCCGCCGGTCGCTCGGCGCGGCCACAGGAGCTCGCCGCCGAGATCCTGAAGGCGCTCCGCACCGACGTGCAGGATCAGCTCGGTGCGCTGCCGGTCGCAGCCGTGATCTCCGTGCCCGCGCTGTTCGAGCTGCCGCAGAGCGCCGCGACGGCCGAGGCGGCGAAGCTCGCCGGCTTCGACAAGGTGGAGCTGTTGCAGGAGCCGATCGCCTCCGCGCTCGCGGCCGGCTGGAGCGCCGACGCCGGCGACGGTCGCTGGCTCGTCTACGATCTCGGCGGCGGTACGTTCGACGTCTCGCTGCTCGAGACCGACGCCGGGTTCCTGCGCGTGGTCGGCCACGACGGCGACAACTTCCTCGGCGGCCGCGACTTCGACTGGGCGATCGTCGACTGGGCGATCGGCGAGATCCAGCGCGAGCACGGGGTCGAGCTCGCGCGCTCCAATCCAGCGCACGCCACCGCGATCGCTCAGCTCAAGCTGGCCGCCGAGGATGCGAAGATCCAGCTCAGCCGCACCGAGGACGCGACGCTCGTGCTGCCCGCACCGCTCGCGATCGCCGGTGCGTCGATCGAGCCCGAGCTGGTGCTCGCTCGCGGCACGCTCGAGTCGCTGGTCGCCCCCGTCATCGAGCGATCGATCGACGTGTGTCGCCGCTTGCTGGCCGAGCACGGCACGGACGCGGGTCGGCTCGCGCGCATCGTCTTCGTCGGAGGCCCGACCGTGACCCCGCTGCTGCGGCAGCGCGTCGGTGAAGCGCTGGGCGCACCGATCGCCGACGGGCTCGACCCGATGACGCTCGTCGCCCAGGGCGCGGCGATCTACGCGGCCACCACCGCGCTCGACGGCCGACCCGCGGGGCCGATCGTGCGGCGCGGCTGTCGGCTGTGGCTGCAGTACCCCGCGGTCTCCTCCGATCTCACGCCGCACGTCGTGGGTCGCGTGGTCGAAGGCGAAGGCGGACCGATGCCGGCGCGCGTGCGGCTCGTCCGCGACGACTGCTGGAGCTCGGAGCCCGCGGTGCTCGACGACGAGCGCGCGTTCGCGACGATGGTCGAGCTCGTCGCGCGGCGCTCCAATGCGTTCACGATCGAGGCCGACGACGGCAGCGGCAATGCCGTGCCGGTGGATCCACGCGCGATCACCATCGTGCAGGGCCTCACGATCAACGACCCGCCGCTCGCGCGCTCGATCGGCGTCGCGCTCGTCAGCGATCACGTGCAGGTCTACTTCGAGCGCGGCGCACCGCTGCCGGCGCGGCGCACGTTCACGCAGACGACGGTGGAGAGCGTCGCGAAGGGCTCGAGCGAGACGGTGCTGAAGATCCCGATCGTGCAAGGTGAGCACGACCGCGCGCACCTCTGTCGGCTCGTCGGCACGCTCGAGATCCCCGGCCACGCGCTGTCGCGCTCGCTGCCGGCAGGCTCCGACGTCGAGCTCACCATCGAGCTCGATCGTGGGGGCCGGCTCGCTGCGCGTGCGCTCGTGCCCGCGCTCGACCAGGTGTTCGAGCACGTCGCGCAGCTGCTGGTGCCCGCTGCGGATCTCCCGGTGCTGTCCGCCAGCCTCGCGACGCTGCGCAAGCGCGTCGACGATCTGCGCGCCGACGCGTTCCGCCACGGCATGCCGCAGCTCGTCACTGCGCTCGCCCACGCCGAGGACGAGCTCGGTCAGGTCTCGCGCGATCTCGGCGCTGCCGAGGGCGGCAACGAGGACGCCGGCCAACGCGCGCGCCGCAACCTCATCGAGATCGACGCGAAGCTCGACGAGGTCGAGCAGAGCAAGCAGTGGCCGGAGCTCGAGCAACGCGCGGTGCGAACGATGACGTGGGCGAGCAGCTGGATCTCGCACCTCGGGACCGAGCGCGAGCGCTCGCTCTTCGACGAGGTCGGCAAGGCGGTCGATCACGCGCGGACGGAACGCAACGTGCGCGAGCTGCAGCGGCAGCTCCGGCTCGCGAACCAGCTCGGCGAGACCGCGTGGTACCGCGACCCCGACACGTGGCCCGATCTGTTCGAAGATGCGGCGAGCCGCATCGATTCCGCGAGTGATCTGCCGCGCGCGCACGCGCTCGTGCGCGAGGGCAGGGCGGCGCGCGCCCAGGACGACGCGGTCGCGCTGCGCCGCATCACCGAGCGGCTGTGGAAGCTCTTGCCCCACGACCCGGCCGCGCGCGGCAAGAGCTACGACTCGGGGGTGCGATGAGCGAGGCCGCCGAGCGCTGGGCCGAGAACCCGCTGCTCGTGCTCGAGCTCGCGCCCGATGCGTCGCGCGCGGAGATCGAGCGCGCGGGCCAGAAGCTGCTCGCGATGCTCGAGCTGGGCCTGCGCACCGCGGCGATCTACCCGACGCCGCTGGGCCCGCGCGCGCGCACGCCCGAGTCCGTGCGCGCGGCCATGGCCGAGCTGCGCGATCCGGATCGCCGCATCGTGCACGAGCTGTGGATCGGCGCGCCCGCGGCCGAGGTCGCGACCGAGGTCGAGGAGCCCGCGCTCGACGACGGCCCCGAGCCGTTCGATGCGCTTCGTGTGCTCGGCTGGGGGACGCGGTGATCTCGCGGCTCGTGTTCTTCGCGGCCGGGCTCGCGCTCGCGCGGCTGTTCGGGCTCGCGAACAAGGAGGACAGCCGACCGGGCTTCTTCCTGCTCGCGCAGTGGATCGTGCTGGGTAGCTGCGGCTTCGCGGCGTGGATGATGGCGATGCGCGGCGAGCTGCTCGGCATCCTCGTGCTGCCGTTCGTCGCGATCTCTCTGTTTCCCTGGCCCATCGTCGTGCGCTTCGCGATCCCGGGCGGGCACTGGCGCCTGGCGTTCTTCCTGACGCGCGCGGCCGCGTGGACCTGGTACGACGACAACCAAGGTGGCGCGACCGTGGCCGCGGCATGGGCCTCGCTCCGCGCCCGCGATCGTGCACGCGCGACCGCGTTCGTCGAGCGTCTGTGCGAGCGCGGCGATGCCGGGCCCGCGAGCCTGCTCGCGACCGGGTTGCTCGCGCAGGCGCGCGGCGATCTCGACGCGGCGCGGCGATGGATCGCGAGCTTGTGCGAGTTCGAGGGCAAGGTCGCGCCCCGGATGGCGCGAACCCTCGCGCTCCAGTGGTGCGCTGCGGATGCGGCGAGCCGCGGGGCGTGGAGCTCGATCGCGAAGTGGGCGGGCGATCGCGACGCGAACCGGGCGACGCGGTTCCTCGGGGCCGTGGCCGCGCGGCTCGAAGGGCGCGCGCCGGTGCCGACCGATGCCGAGCTCCGAAAGGGCGCGCGGGGGTTGCCCCGGGGGCTCGGGCCGCTGCTCGAGCGCGCGCTCGCCACTCCGGCCGAGCCGCGCGTGCCGGCCAGCGAGACGATCGAGGCCCCACCCATACCGCTCGTGCCCGAGGGCTCGGCGCACGAGGTCGCGCTGCAGCTGCACGCACGGCTGCTCGCGACCGAGCCCAGCGCGGTGCGCTTCGCCGCGATCGATCGCGTCACGGCGGCGTGGGATCGCCTGCTGCGCGACCCTGGCTTCGCCGCGAAGGTGCGGGCGCGTGCCGCTGCGCTCGGCACCAGCGTCGACGCGCTCGCGAAGCTGAAGGAGCGCGTCGATCGTGACCTGCTCGACGTCGTCTGTGCCGGCGACGTCGCGATGGGCGAGGACGAGCTGCGCCGCGACGACACGCTCGGGCGGCTGCGCGGCCGGCTGCACCAGCGCTTGCTCGACGAGCTCGAGGTCGCGGCCGACACGCTGCAGGTCCGCGTGAAGTCCCGTCGCGCGCTCGCGGTGCACGAGGAGTGGCGCGAGTGGCTCGCGCTGCGCGGTGCCTACGAGCGAGCGGTGGCGCTCACCGGCATGCGCTTGCGTCGGCTCGCCTTCGAGGCGGTGCACGGCCCAGCGTGCGCGCTCGCGGCCTGGCTGTGGAACGACCGCAAGCAGCGCACGCATGCCCACCAGATGTTCCGCTGGCTGCTGCGCGAAGCGGAGCTCGTCGAGGACGCCGAGGCGATCGCGCTGCAGAAGCGCAACGTCGACTGCGGCACCTGACGCGCCGCGTCACTCCTTCGCTTCGCCGAGCCCCAGCTCGAACGTCGTGTGCAGGCTGCGCAGCTTGGGCTCGCGGGCGAGCGGCTCGTCGTCGAACGACAGCGACGCGCGCAGCGACGTGACGCGGTCCATCAGCGCCCCGATCGGCGTGGCACCCTCGATCGGAAGCTCCGGGAAGATCGGCGACACGTCGCTGCCGTGGATCGGGTCGCGCACGCCGTCCTCGCCGAGCGACCAGTCGGATCGACCCTCGGGCGTGACCGGCACGCCGCCGAGGTACGCGTTCGCGAGCACGCGGAACTTGTCGGCGTCGCCGGCCGTGCTCGGATCGCCGCGCAGGATCGCCTCGGCGAAGCGACGCGCGTTGGGCTGCCCGCGCAGCGACTGCCCCTGCAGCGCCCACAAGAGCGCGTGCCAGCCCGCGTGCTGCGGCGCGATGCGGGCCTCGATCGCGAACTGCGTGCCGGCCTTCTCGACGCCCTTCGGCCGTCGCGTCTCGTCGTTCAGCCGATCGATGAGCCCCTTCAGCACGTCCTGGTCGATCGCGACGACGAGCGCACCGCCGACCTGCGCGTAGTAGAGCGCGGCCACGTCGGCGTAGCGGGCCGCCTCGGGGTTCGGTGCGGTCTTCGAGATCCCGATCCGCACGATCGGGATGTCGCCGTGGGTCGAGAAGTTCTCCCAGGTGACGATGCCGGGCGCGACCTCGTTGAGCATTGCCTTGCCGGCGGCGAGCGTCGCCACGAGGCCCGCCGGGTTGCGCACGTCGGCGGCGGCGAACACCGGCAGCTTGCCGAGCTTCCGGAACATCTCGAGCTCGCGCGCGTCGCGATCGGCCGCCTCGGGCAGCGGCACCTGCACCTGGTCGTCGAAGTGGGCCAGCGCGTCGAGCAGCGGTGCACGGTCGAGCGTACCGACCATCACCCAGTCGCCGAGCCAGCCGAGCCCGAGGTCGGACTTGCCGGAGATCATGCTCGCCGTGCGATCGATCTCGCGGCGCAGCTCGGTGTCCTGGCCCACGGCCCACACCGCCTGCAGCCCGTCGTCGATCGCGGGCACTTCGATCCGCTGCGTGCCGACGATCTCCTCGTACTCCTTGTAGTTCGTGCCCGCGATCAGCGGCAGCACGCGCACGTCGACCTTCGCGACGTCCCCGTCGACATCGAGGCGGATCGCGATCGGGTCGATGAACTGGCGCCAGTAGTCCTGGTATCCGCGCGAGAACCCGTCGTACGCGATGCGCTCGGCGTCGGTGACGAGCTCGACGGGGGGCAGATCGATGAGCGGCGTGAGCCCGTCGACACGCCCCCACGACGAGCGCGCAGGGCTACCGGGGGTGAACTCGATCGCGTCGCCGCCGGTGTGCACGAGCTCGGCGGTCGTCAGCACGCCGCTCGCGGTCAGCGCGGCGGTGTCTGCGGGCGCGCGGTTGTTGAGCCAGCCGTACAGCAGCGCGGCGTGGCCGGGCACCGACAGCTCGGCGAGCGCCTGCATGCGCCGCGCCTGCTGCACCTTCTGCGCCGGGCCCACGACCTCTGCGACGAAGCGGTCGCCGATGAACGCGAAGGCATCGTGCTCGCCGGGATCGCGCGCGAGCATGTACTGGAGATCGGCCTGCTCGGACAGCCGCGGGCGCTTGCCGTCGATCGCATCGAGCACGCGCTTGATCGCGTGCTCGCTGTTCGAGACCACCGCGAGCGCGCCGATCTGCGCCTGGTGCCGACGCACGAGCCCCTGCGGATCGCGGTGTACGGTGATCGTGTGACCCTCGTGCACCAGCTCGCTCTGCGCCACGTCGGGGACGCGACTCCGCCACGTCTCGAGGTGCTTCGCGAGCTCGGCATCGAACACCGTCTGCGACGCGACCTCGAACACCATCGTCACGTCGCTGCCCTCGCGCAGGTACGGATCGCTGCCCATCACCGCGAGCCGCGACACGGCGGTGTGACCGAGCGTCTTCGCGAGCCCGCTGCGTCCGAGCCCGAGCTCGCGCTGGTAGCGATCGGCCAGATCGCGCACGAGCGGACGCTCCTCGAGCGCGTGCGCGACGGGGGTGATCCAGGCGTCGGCCTCGTCGAGCACGCGCAACATCTCGCGGATGTCGGAGAAGCGCAGGTACCAGAACTCGGCAGGGGTGGCGGCCGCGAGCGGCTCCTCCGCTTTCGCACCGGCGGGCAACGCCTTCTGCATCTCGGCGAAGGGATGATCGGCGAGTGCGGGCTTCTGCAGCTCGGCGAGCGGGACCGTGCGCGCACCGTCGTCGGTGCGCACGCCGAGTCCCTTCTCGAACTGCAGCGCCTCCTGCATCGAGGTCGCGGCGGTCGTCGTGTACATCAGCTCGGACAGCTCGCCACGCGGGCGCCACAGCTCCGGCGCACCCGTGCCGGGGGTGGGCGTCGCAGCGGCGCCGAGCACCGCGGCGTAGATCCGGCCGGCGGCGAACTGATGGAACGGCGAGGTGCCGACGATGCCCGGCGTGGCGCTGCGCAGCTGCAGCGCGAACGCGTCGACGAACGCGCGCGGTAGCTCGCGATCCTCCTTGGGCGTACCGGTGGCGGTGAACTTCGCGACGCTCCACGAGTTGCGCATCCAGCCGTTGAACCAAACGCTGCCCGCGAGCGCGGTGGTCGGCGACGCGCTCGGGCGGCGCACCAGCACGGAGAGGCGGGTGCCGTCGCGACGCAGCGCCACGATCGCATCGTCCATGCCGTCGATGCGTGCATGCGTGGTGTCGCCGATGCCGCCGACGTCGCCATTGGGCACGTCGAGCTCGAGCTCGAAGTACTCCGCGCCGTCGACGAAGTGGCGCACGAGCTTGCCGGCGATCGGATCGAGCGCCTTGGGGGGATGGGCGCCGCTGCGCAGCTTCGCGAGCGGCTCGTCGGGCACGGTGACCGGCGGCCGTGGGCCCTCGCCAGCCTTGCCGTCCGGCGTGGGATCGGCCGGAGCGGCCGGAGTTTCGCTCGACGCGGGTGTGTCGGATTTGCAGGCGGTCGACAGCGCGCCGAAGAGCGCCAGGTGCAGGGCAGAACGTCGCGTGGGCGTCACGCGGCGAGCATGCCACCCCGCCGCGAGCCCCGCCCATGAAACGTGCGTGAACGGAGCCGTTGCACGGCGGTCCGCCGCTGCCAGGCTGTGCGCGAGATGGCCGCACCACCCTGGAGCTTCGCGAACCCGACGCTCGATCCCGGCATCGTTCGCCGCGAGGACGCGCGTCACGAGCTCGCGGAGCGCAGCGTGCTCGGGTCGTTGCGCGCGCGACTGCGACACTTCGTGGAGCAGATCGAGCGACGCGTCGCCGACGCGCGCGCGGTCAGCTGACGTCCCAGCGCCGTGCGAGTCGGCGCGCGATCGCATAGAGCACGGCCGCGATCACCGTGAGCACGAGCAGCTGTGGCCACAGGCTCGCGACGCCGGTCTCGTACCAGAACACCTTCTGGTAGCCGTCGAGCGCCCACGCGTTGAACGTGACGAGCCCGACCCGCGGCATCGCGCGGGATGGTCTCGGGTGCTCGGGCATTTGTCGAGCGCGTGCGGCGGCCGCTTGCAACGGCGGGCTCGCGGTGCACCTTCCGTCATGCGCACGTTCTTCGCGGTCGCTGTACTGCTCGTGGGCCCGGTCGCGTGCGATCGCGGACACGAGACCCCGCGGACGCCGGGAGAGCAGAAGAGCGAGACGCGGCACCCCGAAGCGGACGGACCGAGGGATCCCGGCGCGACCGCACCACCGGCGAACGATCCGCTGCAGGGCGCACCTCCGCGCGCGCCGGGCCAGCAGGACCCGCACCCGGATCACCCGGGTCGCTGACGTCAGCGACCGGGCTCGGTGGCCGCGGCGGGGGCTCGGCGGGCGCGGATAGCAGCTCGGCCCGCGCTCGCACTCGGCAGCGACGAGCGGAAAGACGCTGCACAATCACGCGCCAGTCCGCGGATCGATCCAGTGCGGCGCGAGCGTGCGCCCGTGCTTCGCCTCGTGCTTGCGATGGTTGAGGAGCACGTACTGCAGCGCGAGCCAGACCTCGCGCGGCGAGCCGAGCGGACGCGCATGGTAGCGATCGTCGAACAGCGGACCCGAGCGTGCGAACACCTTGTTGAGGCGAAGCGCGAGCCGGCCGGTGAGGCTGCGCATGCCTGCGGTGAGCGACAGCGCGTCGGCGGCTTCGACGACGAGGTGCAGGTGGTTCGAGAGCACCGAGTACTCGACGACCCGGAACCCCGCGAGACCGCGGATCGAACGGAGCACACGAACGATGACGGCCCACGGCGCTCGTTCGCGCAGACTCGGGAGCCCGGGCACGATGCGCAACGTGATCTGGAGCGGCTCGTCCGAGGAGAATGCGGGACGCCGAACGTGCGCGACGTTCGGGCGCGGTGCCTCGCGCGGACGGCCCGCGCCTTTGCGCTTTCCACCGTGCGTCGGAAGATGCAACTCGAGCTGTCGAGGCTTCGGCATCGGCGCGATGTAGCACCGTCGCGTGTCGCGGCAATGCGAAAGTGACTGCGAAGATCGACATATCGCGGTCGGTTCACGTTGCACGACTCGCGCGCGACTCTCTTGATTCGGCGGACGTTTGGAACGAGCGGGTCTCAGGATCACGGGCCACTAAAGGCGAGCCTTCAGGGCGTCTGCTTGTTCCGCGCAGACGGTTGCGGTCAGACGGTCTCGGCGGGGGAACCGGGGCAATGCGTTTGTGACCCCGGCCTCGATTGGTGCTCGAGCGAACCGGGCCAACCTCGCGTGCTGCCCAGTCCGCAGGGAGCAGTGGCGGCGACCCGGGCTGCTGCAGAACCTGCACGACGGGCAAGCCGTGCGGGGACTCGTGCATCGCCGCGAGCTCGCAGTGCACGAAGCCGCCAGGGTGCGCCTGCTAGCCGCCGTTGCATTCGGTGCGTCGACGAGCGTCGAGCCGATCTCACCAACCATAGGCCCATCTCGATTCGGCGGACGTTTGCAACGCCGGCGAAGATGCGGCCGCCTGTTCGCCAACCCGGTTGGCGCCCGCGAGGCCCGTGGCGACCGAAGGCTGCGAGATGCCGGGCGCGTGCGGCCGGCCGAGGACTTGCTTCACGCGCCTCCGTGCGAAGGCTCGTCGCGCTCGCAGGCCTGTGCGCGGCCGGATGCGCCGAGGACATGTTCTCGAGTGTCTCTGTCGAGCCG
>CAZFKC010000119.1:27719-30452 GCA_964519175.1 uncultured Nannocystaceae bacterium | reverse complement strand
GCTAGTGCTCCTTCAACCAGGCCTCGACCTCGGCCAGTAGCTCGGCCTTGCCGGGGCCCTCGGCCTTCCAGCCATCGCGTGCGGACTCGGCGAGCGCGCGCGCGCGGGCCGGCTCGCGGCCGAGCTTCGCGAGGTTCTTCGCGAGCCCGAAGCGCGACTCGAGCTCGCCGTTCTGCACGCCGGGCTGCAGCTCGTAGATCGTCAGCGCGCGTTCCCACAGCGCGACCGCGCCCTCGCGATCGCCGGTGCCGGTGTAGGCCTGGGCGAGGTTGTCGAGGCTCAGTGCGAGCGCGGGATGGTCGGGGCCGAGCACCTTCTCGTTGATCGCGAACGCACGCTCGAGCGCGGCGCGTGCGAGCTCGTGCTCGCCCGTTTCCCACAGCGTCGTGGCGAGGCCGCTCAGCGCCGCGGCGACGTTGGGATGCTCGGGTCCGAGCGAGGTCTCGAACACGTGCAGCGCGCGCTCTTGCAGCTCGCGGGCGCGCGCGTAGTCGCCGAGCGCCGCGAGCACGTTCGAGAAGTTGTAGAGGTGGCCGGCGACCGAGGGGTGGTCGCGCCCGAGCGCCTGCTCGATGATGGCGATGCCGCGCTCGTGCAGCGTCCGCGCGCGCTCGGCATCGCCCTTTTGGAACGCGATGACGCCGAGCGCGTTGTAGACGGAGCCGACGTCCGGGTGGTCGGGCCCGAGGCTGGCCTCGAAGATCCCCAGCGCGCGCTGGTACAGCGGCTCCGCCGCGGTGAGCTCACCGACGTCGACGAGCACGTTGCCGAGGTTGTGCAGGCTGACCGCGACGTTCGGGTGATCGTGTCCGTGTGCGGCCTCCTCGAGCGCGAGCGTCTCTTCGTGCAGCGCACGTGCGCGCGCGAAGTCGCCGGCCGCGGCGTACGAGACCGCGAGGCCGTTCTTGCGGTGGGCTTCCTTGATGCCGGTGCGATCGCCTTCGTATTCGAGCGCGAGCTCGGCGTGTCGGCTCCACGCGATGGCCTCGCCGAGTCGATGCCCGCGCTCGCCGACGACGAAGACGAGATCGGTGGCGGCCTCGGCAGCGACGTCCCACGCGCCGATGCGTGCACCTTCGAAGTAGGCGGCGGAGAGCTCGGTCTCGGCGGCGTCGTGCTCGGCGAGCCGTTCGTGGAGGCTGGCCTGGCGCAGCCGCAGACGGGCGGTGAGCGGACCCCACCCGAGCGCCTCGGCGTGGGCGATCGCGTCGACCACGGCCGCCCGCGCGGCCTCGAACTTGCCCGCGTGCTCGAGCGCGACGACACGCGCGAGCTCGGCGCGGACGCTGCGGATTTCGTCGCGGTGCTCGGGCGCGGGCGGTGACAGCCGCGCGAGCAGATCGGGATCGCGGCAGGCATCGACCTTGGTGAGCTCGGCGGCCGCCGTGACGGCTTTCTCGACGACGTTCGAGTCCGCCGCGAGCAACACCGCGAGCGTCGCCTCGAGCTCGAGGCGTCGGTCGTCGAGGCACCACAGCGAGCGGTCGAGCGTGTCGGTGTCCCACACGCCGAGCACGGTGGCGTCGAGGCAGGCATCGACTCGCGCAGCTCGCCAGGCCTCCGCCTGCGCGTCGATCCACGGCATCACCTTGCCCACCGTCGTCTCGGCAAAGCTCGCGCCCGTGGCCACGAGCGCCCCGCGGAGTCGCGTGCGCGCGTCGTCGTTCCACAGCTCGTCGATGCCGGCGCCGGCCTGCTCGCACGCGGCGATCGCCTGCCCGCGCTCGTGCCGGCGCAGCCCCTCCATCGCAGCGGCCGTGCCGACGCCGACGAGCGTGACGGCCCCGAGCACCCCGACCACGACGAGCGTGCGACGCCGCGCCGCGCCCCGCTCGAGCGCGGCGAGCAGCGCCGCCATCGACGGGTGACGACGCCCGCGATCCGCCGCGAGCCCGCGACGCAGCACCGCCTCGATCCAGCCGGGCAGGCCCGCACGTCTCGGCTTGCGCAGCTCGCCGCGCCGGACGTTGCCGAAGAGCGCCTGCACGCTCGTGCCCGCGAACGGACGCTCGCCCGCGAACGCTTCCCACATCGCGATGCAGAACGCGAACTCGTCGGAGAGCTCGTCGACCTCGCCGCCCTCGATCTGTTCGGGGGACATGTACGCCGGCGTGCCGAGCACGGCCCCCGTGCGCGTCAGCTTGGTGATGCTCGCATCGCTCGCCGACGTCGACGCGTCGACGTCGTCGCTGCTCGGTTGCGCGACGAGGCGAGCGAGCCCGAAGTCCAGCACGCGCGCGCGTCCGTCCTCGCCGACCAGCACGTTGTCGGGCTTGAAGTCGCGGTGCACGATGCCGGCGGCGTGCGCCGCCGCGAGCCCGCGACCGGCCTGCAGGTACATCGCCAGGAGCTCGCGCCACGTCCGCGGCCGCTCCTCGATCCACCCGCGCAGGGTGCGTCCGTGCACGAGCTCCATCGCGATGAAGACGCGGCCCGCGTGCTCGCCGACCTCGTAGACGCCGACGACGTTCGGGTGGGCGAGCTTGGCCATGGCCTTGGCCTCGGCGAGCAGCCGTGCGCGCTCGCGCAGGTCGGCGCGCCGGTCGAAGAGCAGCTTGATCGCGACCTTGCGATCGAGCTGGGGATCGAACGCGGAGAACACCACGCCCATGCCGCCGGCGCCGAGGCGCTCGAGCACGACGAAGCGGCCGATGTGGGTCGCCGGATCCGGCGCTCCGCGCAGCCGGGCCTCGACGCGCGCGCGCACGAGCTCGGCCTCGAGGTCGTCCGCCG
>CAZFKC010000119.1:2535-27619 GCA_964519175.1 uncultured Nannocystaceae bacterium | reverse complement strand
CGCAGCCGGGCCTCGACGCGCGCGCGCACGAGCTCGGCCTCGAGGTCGTCCGCCGCGGGTGCACCGATCGGCTCCGGTGTGGCGCCCTCCGTCATTTCTCGACCGCGAGGATAGCGGAGCGATCGCCGCGCTCGACACTCACGGCCCGAGCTCGTAGAGGAGGCGGTAGTACGCGGTGAGCTCGGGCTCCGGTGCAATGCCGTACGCGTCGAGCAGCGCGTTCTCCCAGCCGTCGCCGTAGTTCCAGGTCGTGCTCCACGTCGCGATTGCGAGATCCGCCCAGCGATCGGCGACACCCAGTGCGCCGAGATCGACGTGACCGCAGCAGCGGCCATCGTCGTCGATCAAGGTGTTCGGTGCGCACGTGTCACCGTGGCAGACCACGAGCCGATCGACGGGTGGCGGCGTGGCGATGCGCGCGAGCGCCTCGTCGAGCCCGAGCCCACGATGCTGCTCGTGCCAGCGCGACGGATCGATCCGCCCCGCCGCCGCGCGCCGTCGTGCATCGGCGATGCGGTCGGTGTTCGACCAGTCGAACGGGCAACCGACCACCGGCAGCGCGTCGTGGAACCGGCGCAGTCCGCTGCCGATCGCCGCGACCGCGCGCGCGGGCTCGGCGATCCAGCGCGGGTCGACGGCGTTGTGGCCGGGCAGCGCGAGCGTGACGATCCAGGTGCC
Organism: uncultured Nannocystaceae bacterium; assembly: GCA_964519175.1. Lineage (GTDB taxonomy): Bacteria > Myxococcota_A > Polyangia > Nannocystales > Nannocystaceae > Xiheibacterium. The sequence goes on along the minus strand of CAZFKC010000119.1, from coordinate 26,941 downwards.
CTCGTCGTCGCGGCCGTGCTCGAGCACGCGAGGCACGGCGGTGTACGCAGCGGCCCACTGCAGGCGCGCACGCTCGCGGTCGGCATCGAATTCGCTCGTGGCTGGCGTCCACTTCACGAACGTGCGGGGCTCGTCGAGAAGCTCGAAGGTGAGCCCGCCGTGCTCGTTCCTCCACACGATGCGCGACGGCCTCGCGTCGATGATCGCGGCGACGGCGGTCGGCACCTCGACCGGATCTTCGGGGGGCCCGGCGCTCATCCGCAGCCCCACGGCTCCGGGTGGCTGCACGCGACGTCGCAGGCCCGGTGCGGGACGCCGGAGACCAGGGAGCGGGGCATGCCGGCGAGGATAGCGTTTCCCGACGGTGGCCCGTCTCGGTGCTCAGCCTGCGCGCCCAACGGACGATGCGAGCGTGACGTGGCAGGCCTCTTCGATCCCGAGCAGCCCGGCGACGACCCAGCGCCGGACGCCGATGCGCACGCGCGCGGCGTCGAGCTGAGCCCCGAGGAGCTCGCGGCGATCCGGGAGGCCACCCGCGCCGGCACCGGCGGTCCGGGCAACGTGGTGGTGGTCTCGCGACTCGAGGATCGCCAGCAGTGGACCGCCGACTTCGTCGACTCGGGCGTCGAGCCTTCGTTCGTCGGCGATCCGCACCAGCTCATCGTCGCGCTCCGCGACCGCGACATCGAGATCGTGATCATCGACGCGGATGCGTGCGCGTCGGGGGGCTTGCCGGCGCTCGCCGTGTTGCGCAACCGCGAGCCGCGACCGACCCACACGATCGTCGTGGCGTCGCAGCCGACGCGCACGCACGTGGTGAGCTGCCTCGCGGCGGGTGCGACGGGCTACCTCGCGCGGCCGTTCGAGCTCGAGCAACTGCTCGAGCAATTGCGCGGCTGACACGGCGCCGGTGCCAAAGGTTTCACCGCGCCCGCGCGCGGTTACGCGGTTGCCAAGCCCGCGGGGCCGGAATACCGTCGCCGCGCCATGTCGCTCCGCTCGACTTCCTCCACCCTCGTCGCATTGCTCGGACTCGTCGCGCTCGCGCCCGCGTGCACCAAGACCGAACCGGAGGCGCCGACCAAGGGCGCCGCCAAGGCCGATGCGAAGAAGGATCCCAAGGCGGCCCCGACGAAGGCGGACGCGAAGACCGACGCGAAGGCGGATGCGAAGGCGCCGGATGCCGAGAAGCCGGCCGGCGATCCGAAGGCGGACGCCGAGGCGAAGGCGTTCATCACCGACGTCGACAAGCAGCTGCGCACCTACTGGGTCGAGGGTGCGAAGGCCGAGTGGGCGAAGGCCACCAACATCACCGACGAGACCGAAGCCGCGGCGGCGAAGGCCAACGCCGCGACGATGAAGTACGAGACCGAGGCGATCGCGGCGTCGACGAAGTTCAGCAGCTACAAGGGCGATCCCGACGTCGAGCGGCAGATCAAGCTGCTGCAGCTCACCAGCACGTTGCCCGCGCCGAACGACGACGCGAAGCGCAAGGAGCTCGCCGAGATCATGGCGAAGCTCGAGGGCATGTACGGCAAGGGCAAGTACTGCAAGGGCCGCGGCAAGAAGGAAGAGTGCCGCGACCTCGGTCAGCTCGAGGACGTGCTCGCGAATCCGAAGAGCAAGTACGGCGAGCAGCTCGACGCGTGGCAGGGCTGGCACGACGTCGCCAAGCCGATGCGGCCGCTGTACTCGCGCTTCGTCGAGCTCGGCAACGAGGGCGCGAAGAACATCGGCTTCGCGGACATGGGCGTCCTGTGGCGCTCGCGCTACGACATGGCGCCCGAGGCGTTCGAGCAGGAGATCGAGCGGCTGTGGGGCCAGGTGCAGCCGCTCTACACGGCGCTGCACTGCCACGTGCGCGCGAAGCTGCACGACAAGTACGGCGACGATGCGCCGGCCGAGGGCCCGATTCCCGCGCACCTGCTCGGCAACATGTGGGCGCAGGACTGGCAGAACCTCTACCCGATGCTCGAGCCGTTCCCCGACGAGCCGAGCCTCGACGTCACCGAGGCGCTGAAGACCGCGAAGTACGACGAGCTGAAGATGGTGAAGACCGCCGAGGGCTTCTTCACCTCGCTCGGGCTCGATCCGCTACCCGCCACGTTCTGGGAGCGGTCGATGTTCACGAAGCCCGCGGGCAAGGACGTCGTGTGTCACGCGAGCGCGTGGGACGTCGAGCTCAACAACGATCTGCGCATCAAGATGTGCATCAAGATCAACCACGAAGATCTGGTGACCATCCACCACGAGCTCGGCCACGACTACTACTACATGAACTACTACAAGGAGCCCGTGCTGTACCAGAGCGGCGCGAACGACGGGTTCCACGAGGCGATCGGCGATGCGATCGCGCTGTCGATCACGCCGGAGTACCTGAAGAAGATCGGGCTGCTCACCGAGATCTCCGACAACGACAAGGGCGTCATCAACAAGCAGATGCAGGACGCGCTCGGCAAGATCGCGTTCCTGCCGTTCGGCAAGCTCATCGATCAGTGGCGTTGGGACGTGTTCGCGGGCAAGACCACGCCCGATCGCTACAACGCCGCGTGGTGGGATCTGAAGCTCAAGTACCAGGGCGTCGCGCCGGCGAGCCCGCGCAGCGAGGAGTTCTTCGATCCGGGCGCGAAGTACCACATCCCGGGCAACACTCCGTACGCGCGCTACTTCCTCGCGCACATCCTGCAGTTCCAGTTCCACAAGGCGATGTGCGATGCGGCCGGCCACACCGGACCGCTGCACACGTGCTCGATCTACGACAGCAAGGAGGCCGGCGCGAAGCTGAAGGCGATGCTCGCGATGGGCGCGACGAAGCCGTGGCCGGACGCGCTGGAAGCCCTCACGGGTAGCCGTGAAATGGATGCGGCCGCGCTGATGGAGTACTTCGCGCCGCTGATGAAGCACCTGGAGGAGCAGAACGCCGGCCGCAAGTGCGGCTGGTGACGCGCGCCGATCGCGGCCGGGCTTCGGCCCGGCCGATCGCGTAGGCTCGGGTGATGGACCTGATGATCGCGCTCTGCGGCGGGCTGCTGATCGGCCTCGCCGCCGCCGCGATGCTCGTGGGCAACGGGCGCATCGCGGGGATCAGCGGCATCGTCGCGAGCGCGTTCGACGGACCGGCCGATGATCGCCGCTGGCGGAGCACGTTCCTCGTGGGGCTCGCGCTGGGCGGCTTGGTCTGCTTCGCGGTCGCGCCGGCAGCGTTCGGCACGGGCTCGCCGTTGTCGGTGCCCGGGCTCGCCGTCGCGGGGTTGTTGGTCGGTATCGGCACGCGGCTCGGCGGCGGCTGCACCAGCGGTCACGGCGTGTGCGGCATCGCCAGGTTCAGCCCGCGCTCGCTCGTCGCGACCGGCGTCTTCATGCTCACCGCGATGGTGACGGTGGCGGTGATGCGATGAAGCAGGTCGTCGCGTTGGTGTCGGGCTTCGTGTTCGCGGTGGGGCTCGCGCTGGGCGGCATGACCGACCCGCGCAAGGTGCTCGCGTTCCTCGACGTCGGCGGCGCGTGGGATCCCACGCTGATGTTCGTGATGGGCGGCGCGCTGCTCGTGCTCGCCCCGGTCGTGCGGTGGACGCGGGGGCGCAGCGCGCCGGTGCTCGAGCGCAGGTGGTTCGTACCCGAGCGCGGAGACGTCGACGCCCGCTTGATCGGGGGCGCGACGTTGTTCGGCATCGGCTGGGGCCTGAGCGGCTACTGCCCGGGACCGGCGATCGCGGGGACGATGACGTTCGGCACCGGAGCGCTCGTGTTCACCGGCGCGATGCTGACCGGCATGGCGATCTTCGCGGCGTGGCAGAGCGCGTACGCGCGCAACGACTGACCGCGGCGCGGGCGATCGTCGCGACCCGAAGGTCGCGCGATCACGGAGACCTGCGGCGGCGAAGTCGGCGACCTGGAACGACCCGCAGAGCACGGGATCGCATCCGGCCGGCGTGTAGTCGGGGTAACCCCATGACCAAGCTGACGCTCTGCGACTTCCCGGCCAAGACCGAACTCGAGGGCTGATCGTCGCACGTTCGTCGATCACGGATGCAGGCGGCAGAAGTCGTCGTCGCAGGAAAGGTGCTGGCCGATGCAGGTGCCGCCGTCGCAGCAGAGCGAGTGGCCTGCGCGGAAGCGAGCGCTCTCTCGACAGCGCGGGTATTCGAAGACGCGCGCTCGCCCGAGTCGCGTGATCGTGATCGCGATCGCCGAGACGACAATTCGTGCCCAGCTCAGTCGTCCGCGATCGCGTCGGCAGTGACACCGAGATCGGCGATCCGATCGTCCAACCGCCGCAGCAGCGGACCGATCACGTCGTCCAGCGACGTCGCCGACTCGAGCCGCGCGAAGCACCCGTCGAGATCGTACGCATTGGCCACGCGGCACACGTCGCGGAAGTCGTACTCCATCTTCAGCCCGAAGCGCCGCTCGAGCATTCGAGACAGCACGGTCCCCGCACCTCTGCGCCGCTCCTCGATGCACGCGCGCTCCAGGACATCGAAACGCGACGTGAGGTCGTCGGCACTCTTGCTGTCCTCGACGAGCACGGCAGCAAGCTCGAGCGATCGCTCGTCGAGCGCCGCCACCATGTCTTCCAACCGCTTCGGGAGCCCCGAGCCGAAGCGAGCCGCGTGCACCCGTCGTAGCTTCGCGAGCCCGCCCGCGCGGCGCAGGTCGAGCTCGTGCTCGATCTGCACCGCACGAAGTTGGTCCCGCCGCGAGTCGGCGCCGACGGCCTCGAGCGACGCTCGGTGCGTTTCGCCGACGACCTGCACGAGCGACTCGACGAACGCCTTGCTGGCCTTGCTCATCACGACAGCTTCGCGCGGCGTACCAAGAGCGTCCAGCGTGGCGGGCCGGCACGCTCGCGACCTTCCGTGCCATGATCGAAGCTGCGCTCCCATGCCCACCCCCGGCAGGATCCTCGTCTTCCAGCCGCTCGTGTCCGACGGCGAGGGCCTCGACATCCGCCTGGTCGGCATCCAGGCGTGGCTCGGCCGCCGCCTCGCAAACCACGGCATCCCCGGCCTACTCGTCACGCTCCCCCCACCCGAAGGCGAGCGAGAAGGCATCACCGCGTTCGCGCCGAGCGACGCGCAGGTCCACGAGCTCCTCACGCAGTTCTCCGCGCGCTGGGGCCTCTTCATCTCGTTCGTCGTGCTCTCCGGTCGGGCACACCTGCACGGCGCGCGTCTCTTCGAGCTGCGCGACACCGAGACCGGCGGCACTCCGAGCCTCGCCGTCTCCAAGCTGAGCTTCGCGACCGAAGGCAGCGATCATCTCCCCGCCGCCGCGCACACGCTCCTCGTCGCCGTGCTGCAGCTGCTCGGCAAGCCCGCGCTCGAGCAGTCGTGGTCCGAGCTCTTCGGTAGCTCGGACGTCGACGTCGTGAACCACCACCTGCTCGCGCTCGGTGGCTTCGAGCTCGCCACGCGCGGTCACCTCGGACCCCACGGCGACGCTGTGCTCGCCTCGATGCTCGTCGCGATCCGTGGTGGCCTGCGTGGGGCGATCCTCGGGCTGCCCGTGTTCGTCGCCGCGCTGCGCCAAGCCGGTGCGCTCACCGAAGCCCAGGTGGCGAACGCGGTGCGCGACGCCGTCGCGATCGTCTCCGTCGTGCCGCCGAGCTGGCACCAGATGATGCGCGACGCGGGCATCCCTGTGGACGGGCTCTCGAATTAGCCCCGCACGTCCGGTGGGTAGTAGGGGCCCAAGAACGCCGCGAAGAGTGCCGAATCAAGTGGAGAGCGCGAGTCGAGCTCCGCCGATTCGAGCACGATTTTCCGCGACGCCGCGCTCGCGCGAGCAGCGTCGGCCGGGCTCACACGGGAGACGTGGCAACGGGCCCGCGTCCGGATCCGGCCTCACGCGGACGACCGAGCTCGCGCGCGTTCACCCGCCGTACTGCTGCAGGATTCGCAGGCGCGTCGGCTCGTCGGCGACGCCGCTCGCTGCGAGCCCGTGGATGCGTTGGTACGTGGTCACCGCGGGCCCGGGCTCCGCGTCGAAGCCGAGGTTCACGAGCCTCGCATGCGCGCCTCGTTCCTCACCGACGGGCCCGATGCCTCCGATCGCGTACTCCATCCGTCGAGTTCCGCCGAGCGTGAGCACGCACGTGCGCGTCGACGGATGCAACGGTGCCTCGATGACCTGGCCTTCGGTCTCGATCGTCCCGACGATGCGTTCCGAACCGATCTCGAGCTCGAACGCGATGGGACCGATCGCGGCGACGAACGCCCCCACGCCCGTGACCCGCAGCCGCAGCAGATCCGTCGGTCGCCGCGCCACGAACACCGCGCGCTGACCGGTCGGCACCTCGACGCCCGCCTCGTCGCCGAGGCCGGGGACATGGACCTCGTCGCCGACCATCAACATGTCGGGACTCGATCGCAGGGCGCGGAGAGCCGCGTTGCTCGCGTGGTCCCAGATCTTCGCCCAGTGCGGCAGGCCGTACGCGTCGGCGATCGCACCGATCCAGTCTCCGGCCGCTACGGTGTGCCTGCCGGCCACGCGATCACCTCGCCTTCGATCTGCACGAACGTGGCGGTTCCTTCGTCGTCCGTATTCTCCACCTCGATGCGCATGACCGACCACCACGGGCGCCCCGGACGCCAGCGCTGCGTGGCGGTCCTCACCACGTTCATGCCGGCGTCGAAGCCGGCGCTGCGGATGACGACCTCCATCTCGCTACCAATCGCACGGGAGCTTTGCTGCAAGCCCTCGCGCTCGCCCTCGAGCTCGAAGTCCTCTTCCAGCGGGAAGCGAGGCCAGGCCTCCGCGCCTTCATGCTGCCCCGACGTGCCGAGTCCGAAGATGGGACGGTCATCGACGGGCTCGAACGGTGGCTCGCTCCAAGGATTCTGCCGGCGGAGTAGCCGACCTCGCGGCGTGAAGTCGAAGTGCCAGTACCAGTGCTCGTCGCTGTATGCCAGCAGCTTCACGGTGTGGGCGTCACGCCCGACGACTGTGTAGAACCAGTCCTTGGTCTCGAAGCGAGGTGGTGGGTCGGGCGCCTTCACCGGGTTGGGTGCACGCATGCGAAATCGGACGGTCCAGGTGTCTCCCACGTTCCATGCAGGCACGAGGTACTGATCATTCGTCATGTCGTGCGTCTGATTCTCCGCAGGCGGTGGCGTGGGTGTCGGCGCGGGCTCCGGCGCGGGCGCGGGCGCGCACGAGGCGAGCAGAATGAGTGCGATCATCCTCATAGGAATTCGGGCCGTAGTTGGAGCAGCTCGAGAACGTGTTTCGGATCGATGCGCGGATTACCGAACGGCTCCACGACTGAGTTGGCCGGCTTGCTTACCGCAACCGCGAACCGGGGCGCGAACGTGTCGGCAATCGGACTCCTCGTGGCCTTCCATCGGTTCTCCGCCGCATTGGCGTCGTGTTCACCATCAGCCGTGAAGCGCACCGTGAACTCGCTGACGCGCTTCTCGTGGCTCTCGAGGTGGTCGATGACAGCCTCTCCGTCCCGGGTCGTCGTTCGAGCTGGCATGCCCGAGCTCACGATGCCGCTGTAGAAGTCTCCGTTCGCGAATACCGCGCACGAGCCGTCGGTCAGGGTGGGGTCGGCCACGTCGGGTTGCCAGTAGCGCGTCACGTAGCGGTACACGGCGTGGTTCCATACTTCCGTGGGGTCGAGACCAGTTGCATCGCGCAAGTCCATGATGAGAGCTCGACCTTTCACCTGCAGCTCGCGTCGGAGCATGCGCAGGAGTTCTACGATGCCATCGCGTGCCGCTCCGAAGACCTCTGGCGATTCACTCGGTTTCTTCTCCTGGAGCACCCCGCCGCGGTGGCCGTCCTTGGTCGGGAGCTCGTACACTTTCTCGAACCGACCGAAGCGGCCCACGAATTCCGCTGCGTAGAACTTCAGCTCTTCGGCAAGGAACTCCACGCCGTTGTACTCGAGCCCCTCTGCCGGCGGGTTCACGAACATCACGCTGGCCGGCGCCGCCAGATGGCAGTGACCTTGCCATTCGGGTCGACTCTTCGTCGGATCGCCGTGGTGAGCCTTCTCCCACGCGAGCACTCCCGTCTCCTTGAACGCGCGCTCGTACTTCTGCAACGGTTGCAGCTCGGTGCCACCCCACGCCGACTCGTCCTTGCGTGACGCCGCGAACGGGAAGTACCAGAAGTTCCACGGGATGAGCGGCTTCTTGTCGGCCTGCCTGGCCGTACCGCTCTCCTCGAACATCGCGTAGAGCCGGTAGTCCTGCGTCTCGTCGTACACCGCGATCTGGAACAGGCCGTTGCCGCGGCGCAGGACCTCGATGTCGATGCGCACCTCGCCGCTCTCGTCGCGCGTATGGACGTTGCCGTGCGGGTCCACGACCCCGAGACGCTTCTTCTTCGCGTCCTGCTTGGTGTCCGCGAAACCGATGCGCAGCCGACCGCCGAGATTCGTCGGCAAGAACAGCGCGTGGAACCCCGGGCTCTCCGTGAAGTGCTTCGCGTCCGATCTCGATCGCACGAGCGGCAACCGCCTCGCGACGTCGATCGTGTTCATGATGTTCGGGCCCACGACTGCCATGCGCATCACCCCGTCACGAAGTTCCGCCGTCGGCGAGTGCACCGAGCTCGAGCACCTCGCACCCTCCCGGAAGATCCGGGAATCGGACCCTGCACCAGCCCTCGACGAGGTCCTCTAAGCGTGCTTCGCCGCGCGCGTCGAGATGGCCCCGCGCGATGGCGCCACCGGGGAGCTCGACTTCGTAGGCGGCATCTCCGATCGCCGCGCCCAGCTCGTCTCGCAGCACGATCTCGACGCACATCCCCGTCCGGGGCGCCACCACGCCGCCGAGCGGCAACGTCTCGATCGCAGCGACGTCGTACACCCCCGCGGCTCCCATGCCGAGATCGACCTTCCCGATCTCCTCGGCGGGCACGATCACCAGGTCGAGCATCCGCCCGCGGTGTTGCACGGGCAGGGCTGGCATCGTGCGATAGGGCTTGAATCCGTCGCCGGCGTCGATCGCTGCTCGTGCGGTGTCGTGCCACACCCACGAATCGAGGTCGACGCGCTGCAAGCCGAGCCACTGCCGCAGCTCGTAGCGCGCGACGTCGAAGAGCGCACCCAACGTCTGTTCGCCGATCACCCCATCCTCGAAGATCGCGCCGGTGCACTCGGAGCGCACGTTGTAGGCCCGCTGGAACGCGAGCACGGCCGCCGCCGTCGCGCCGTCGGCGTCGCCGTGGATCGGCACCGTCGGTAGCGGCCAGCCTCGCGCGTGTCGCAGGTACGCGAGGTACTCCTGCGTGTCACGCACGCGGCCCCACTTCGCTGCGATCGCTACCCACGCGTTGCGCTCGGCCATGACGAAGTGCACGAGTGCTGCCGCGCGCAATCGACCGTGCTCGTCGGGCTCGGCGCTCTCGCGATGGCCGACGGCGACCAGCGTGTCTCCCGGGTTCTCGTGGAGATGACGCGCGACCGTCGTGAGCGCGGCCCACGGGTGCCACCGGCCGGAGCCAGGGCGCGGCAAGAGCAGGACGCACTCATCCGCGAATCCGAGGGCACCCAGCTCGAGCCGCAGCAAGGTCGGTCGCGTCTCGGCCGGCGCGATGGGTTCGGGCGGCAACAGCTCCGAGATCGGCACGTACTCCGTCCAGTCCTCGGCGCTGGGGAAACCGTGGACTCCGATCGGTGCGAGCTCGGTCCCGTGACGATGCGACGCGTCGACGACGAGGAGATCGCCGCGCGCGAACGCGACGACGAGCCGCTCGACGACGACCTCGGGCAACCCCTCGGCGAGAACGCCGTACGCGGACGCGGTCGTGCGCAGGATCGCCTCGCCGTCCGGCTCGAGCAGCAGCTCGGCGAAGAGCTCGCGAGCGTCGGCTTCGTCGAGCCGCACTACGGCGGAGCGCTCGACGAGAGTCCATCGTCGTCCACTGCGATCGCCGAGCTCGACTGAGCGCGCCATCCTGGCTCGATCACGCTGACGCGTCGCGTCGCTGCGCGCAAGCTGGCCCTTTCGGCCACTGTGCCCGCGTTCAGCACGCCGGCCGTCGACGCCTCAATCCCCCCGCCAGTTCACGCCCTCGCGCCAGTGATCCCGCATTTGCGGATCCCCCAACCACGCCCGCATCGCCGCCAGCTGATCCACGTCGAACTCCCGCCGCGGCGACCCAATCTCGACGATCGCCCGCTCGACCATCTCCACCGCGCGCCCACGATCGCCACTTTTGTCGCGCATCCACAACGCGCGCGCCAGCACGAACTGCACGTGCGCGAGAATCGGACTCGGGCGCTCGTCCGCCACGAAGCGCTCGAGATACGGCACGCCTTCGTCCGCCCGTCCGAGTGCCAACAATGTCTCGCCGTATCCGTGATCCAGATCCTTCACGAGCGGATGCGTCATCGGCACGCCGCTCTCGTGCACGATCGCCCACGCTCGTTCGAGATGCTCCAGCCCCGCCTTCGGGCCCGCGCCGAATGTATACGCCATCCGCGCCAGCTCGCGCAGTGTGGGGATTCGCGTGATGTCGAGCGGGTGCAGTTCCTCCTCGATCTCCGCACAACGCGACATCGACACCAGCGCATCGCCCGTGCGGCCCAGCTCCTCTTCCGCGAGCGCGAGCTGGTACCACGACAGCGCCACCTCGCGGTGCTGCTCGCCCAACGCCGCACGCCGCAGCGCCAACGCCCGCGCCGCTGCGACCCTCGCGGCCTCGCCGTGCTTCTCCCACAGCTCGATGCTCGCGATCACGTGCAACGTCTTCGCCCGCAACGGATCGCTGTCGTCACCGCTCCGCTCGCGCAGATCCAACGCGCGCTCCGCCAACGCGCGCGCCCGCTCCGGGCGATCGAGCCGCAGCTCCGCATGCGCGAGCTGGTCGAGCGCATCCGCGATGCCGGGATGCTCCGCGTCCCAGCTGCGCTCCGCGAGCGCCAAGGCCTCGGTGTACAGCTCGTGCGCCGCCTGCAATCGATCCGCGGCCGTGTGCAGGTCGGCCAGCTCGAGCAGCGCCGCGATGTGCTCGTCGACCAAGCCGCTGCCCTCGCTCGCCGCCAACGCGCGCGCGCAGTGGTCCGCGGCCTCGTCGAGCGCGCCCGAGTCGCGCTGCAATCGACACATTGCGCGGTCGTATGCCGCGGCCGCATCGCGGAGGTCGGTGCGCGCGAGCGCAGCCGCAGCGTGGTGCGCCCACTGCCAACGCTCCCGATAGCCCACCGCACCAGCGGCGGCAAGATCCGCCGCCGCGACGACCGCGAGCGGATCGCGATGGCTCCGCAGCGCGGCGAAGTAGGCCGCTTCGAGGGCCGCGATCGCGGCCTGCTCGTCGCCCTTGCGCGCGAGCAATCGTCCGCGCAATCGCTCGCGTTCGGCCTCCACCGCGGCCGCGCCGGGATCGGCGCTCCCCGGCACGCTCACGCGCTCGAGCTCCGCCTCCGCGGCGCGGTCCTTGCCCAGCGCCGCGAGGGCCTGCGCGCTCGACAGTCGCCGGCGCGCCTCGAGCAGGGCAGGGGAGGTCGTCTCCGCCGTGTCGCACGCCGTCGGCTCCGGCAGCGCCTCGAGCACGTGCAGCGCGTTGTGCAGCTCGGCGCGCGTCGTCGCGTGCAGCGTCTCGATCGCGGTCTCGAGCTCGGCGCGACGCTCGGCCAGGCACTCGCCTTGCGCGCTCGCACTGCGACAGCCCGAGATGCTCGCGGCGATCCACGCGTCCGCACGGCGATCGAGCTCGCCTTGCACCGCCGCCCACGTACTCGCGGCCGCGCGCGTGCCGATCGCGTCGAACACCGCGCGCAGCTCCGCGTGCGCATGCGCGTCCCACAGACCCGCACGCAGCTCCGCCTCGCTCGGGCACGTCGGTGCACGCAGCTCGGCGAGCGCCAGGCCGGCGGTCGCCGACACCACCGCTCCGATCGCGAGCGCACGCCTCCACCTGCGGCCGTCATCCCGCAATGCGGAGAGCAACGTCGGCATGTCGGGCCAGCGCTGCGCGGGCTCCCGCGCGAGCCCGCGGCGCAGCGCGCCCGCGAGTCGCTGCGGAAGACCGCGCATCGCGGCGGCATCGAGCTCGCCCTTGTGCGTCTGCCTCGCGAGCTCGTCGAGCGTGCCGCCCGTGAACGGCCGCTTGCCGGCGAGCGCCTCGATCGCGACCACGCAGAACGCGAACTGATCGCTCGCCGGACTCACGCGCGTGCCGACGAATTGCTCGGGGGCCATGTACGCAGGCGTGCCCATCGCGAAGCCGGTCTGCGTGAGCGGTGCATCGCCCGCGCTCGTGCCGTGCATGTGCTCGCTGGCCTCGCTCGACGCGAGATCGCCCGCACGCGCGAGCCCGAAATCGAGCACGCGGACGCGCAACGGCACGCCTCGCCGCGCGGGCGTGACCATGACGTTGTCGGGCTTGAAGTCGCGGTGCACGACGCCACTCTCGTGTGCAGCGGCGAGCCCGAGCCCGGCCTGCTCGAGCACGGCGAGGATCTCTTTCGGTGTGCGCGGCGCCTTCGTCAGCCAGGCGCGCAGGCTCAGCCCGTCGACGAGCTCCATCGCGATGAAGAGCTCGTCGCCGTGCGTGCCGACCTCGAAGACCGCGACTACGTTCGGATGGGAGAGCTGCGCGATCGTCTGCGCCTCGCGGATCAGTCTCGCGCGGGCCTTCGTGCCGCGTAGGTGCCGGCCCGCACGCACGAGCTTGATCGCGACGGCGCGATCGAGCACCGGATCGTGCGCCTCGTAGACCACGCCCATCCCGCCCTTGCCCAGCTCGCGGAGCACGCGATAGCGGCCGATCTGCGCGGGCGCGTCGATCTCCGCCTCCGCACCGGCGCCGTGCACGAGCGTCTCGTCGCCGAGCACGACCCGCGTCGAGCCGCCAGCGCCGCGTGCCGAGGTCTCGTCGGCGTCACCTTGCCCCACCTCGGGTCTTGACGCTTGCAGATTGCCATCGTTGGTGCAACGGTGCCGACCGGCTGAGGCGCGAGGTGGGCAGCAGCGGCGTTCCGACTTGGGCGAGCTTCTTCGATGAGGACGAGTACGAGTCGTTCATGCGCGTGGTCGAGGACGACCTCGCGCGGCGCGGTGAGATCTCGATCGAGGACGGCGTCGCGGAGCTGGAGATCGAGGGCGGTGGTCAGCACCGGCTCGGGCTGCAGAACCTCGCCCAGCTCTGCAATCAGGTCGACCACGAGCAGTGGGATGCGCTCGTGCGCGAGCACTTCGACCGGGTGATCGTCAGCACGCACACCCACGATCTCGAGGCGATCGGACGCGACTTCGATCAGGTGCGCAAGATCGTGAAGGTGCGGCTCTACGCCCGCGAGTCGCTCGGCGATCTCACCGAGAGCACGATCCATCGCGCGCTCGGCGAGGACCTCGTCGCGGTGCTCGTCTACGATCTGCCCGACGCGGTCGCCACCGTGCCCACCGACGCCCCGAAGCAGTGGCCGGTGCCGCTCGACAAGATCTTCGAGATCGCGCTGGCCAACGTGCTCGAGCAGGACGAGGTCGACAACGAGACGCTCGAGCTCGACGACGGCACGCGCTTCCACGTGATGGTGGGCGACTCGTTCTTCGTGACGTCGCGGTTGCTGGTGCTCGAGCAACACCTCGATCCGATCACGCCGATGGGCGCGCTCGTGGCGGTGCCGAATCGCCACACGATGCTCTACGCACCGATCGTCGATCTCACGGTGGTGGACACGCTGCAGGCGATGGCCATCCTCGCGCAGCGCCGCCACGCCGAAGGCCCGGGCTCGCTGTCGCCCACGCTCTACTGGTGGCGCGACGGCCTGCTGCTCGCGCTCCCGGTCGAGGTGGACGACGATGGCGTGCGCTTCTTCCCGCCCTCCGAGTTCGTCGAAGGCTGCCTCGATCGGCTGGCGAAGCCGAGCGCCTACGGGCCGAACTGAGCGGCGTCGCGGCGCCGTCGAGCGCGGGTGCGTCGCGGGTGGGGTGGTCGGCTTCGAGCTGGGCCAGGCTAGCTGCGTGCTCGTGCGCGTCGAGGCCGAGCCGCCTTCGGTCGCGATGGTGCATCTCAATCGGATGGCGTCGTGCTGGACGAGTGCCGATGCGAGTCGGAGCGCGATCCAGTATCGGGCGGTGACGGTGCGGAGCTCCGATCGCCGTGTTCGCCCATCGGCGTCGCGCGACTGTGCTCCGCGAGCGAAAGAGTGCCGAATCAAGATCGGCTCCGGTGTGTTGCTTCGTTGGCTTGGCGGCGGCCGACGATTTCGATGGATGAGCCGTCGACTTTCGCTTGCCGCCACCAATCGCGGTGCTACATCCCCGCGCTCGTCGGAGGTGTCGCGATGAAGAAGCGTGCGGTGCAGCTCGAGCTCCACATGCCCACGCACGGTGGTGCGCGCGATGGTGCGGGGCGCAAGCGCGAGGGGCCGCGCGACTGTGTGCCGCACGTGCCGCGTGAGGAGTTCCGTGCGGGCAGCGTGCATCACGTGACACTGCGCTTGCACGAGGGCATCCCTTCGCTGCGACAGCAAGCGGTGTGGAGTGTCGTCGTCGGTGTGCTGCTCGCGGTGCGTCGTCGTGCAGGCTTTCGCATCGTGCAGGTCTCGGTGCAGACGAATCACCTGCACCTCCTGGTCGAAGCCGAGGATGCCGCTGCGCTCGAGCACGGGATGCGGTCGCTGGGCACTCGGCTCGCCAAGCGCATCAACCGGTGCTTCGATCGAAGCGGCGAGCTCTTCGCGGATCGCTATCACGCGCGCGCCATCGCGACGCCGCGCGAGGCTCGGGCGGCGCTCGCGTACGTGCTGCTCAATGCGCGCAAGCACGCCGCGGAGCTCGGACGCACGCTCGCGCGGCACTGGATCGATCCCTACAGCTCCGCTGCCACGTTCGACGGGTGGGCGACGCAGCCTCGCATCGAGGGGCGTGCGTCCGATTGCGGCACGTCGCCGCCGACCACGTGGTTGCTCGCCGAGGGCTGGCGACGGCATGGGCTCGTTGCGGTCGACGAGGTCCCCGGCGGTCGGCGTCCACCCCGTGGGAACGCGGAGGTCGAGGCCCGGGCGACGACTCCCGCGGTGGAGCTGGAGCCGTCCGTCGCGCGCAGGCGTGAGGACGAGCCCCGTGACCGAGCGCCGCATGCTCGCTGGCCGGTCATCGCCGACGCCTGGGGCGTGGACCGTGCCCGCGATGCCGCTTAGCACGGCGGAGTGGTTCGGCGTCGCCCAGCAACCGTGGACGATCGCGCTGGAACGTGGCTGCGTCGGGCAGCGCACTCACGCACGGAAGAGCGCCCAATCAAGCTGCGGTCGGCTGCCCTCGACGGGCCTGGTGGGGCCGCCCTCGCCTCGCGCGCTCGCCCGCGTCACGCCTCGTCGACCTCGCCGCTCGAGCTCACGCGGAAGATGCGATCGCGGCGGCCGCCTTCGACACGGACCTCGATCGTGTCCGCGTCGATGCGCTCGAAGGTCATCGTGAGCTGCTTGCCGCTCGGCAGGGTGAGCGCGTAGCTGCCGTCCTGCGGGACCGGATCCACGGCGCGGATCTCCACGTCCTCGATGTCGAGGTGCAGATCGCCGTTGGGGCCGTGCCAGTCGCGCTCGCCCTCGACGGTGATGCCCTCGCCGATCGCACCGATGCGGGTCTGCGTGCGATCGCTGGTCGCGCTGAACGATCCGCGCGGGCCGGTGAAGTCGAAGCTCGTCACGATGTGGCGCGAGCCCTCGGTCCAGGTCACCTCGGCCGTGCCGTCGAGTGTTGCGCGGCCGTCGGTGACGCCGTCGTACTCGTGGTGGATCACCACCGAGTCGGCGCCGGGCTCGAACGCGACGGTGACGACGCCCGCGTAGGTGCGGCCGTCGAACGTGCAGGCATCGTCGAGCGTCCCGAAGTCGATCACGAGCGTGTGCTCGTCCGGCGACGACACGGTCGAGCAGGGGATCTGGCTCTCGACGAAGCTGCGCACGGTCTGCGCGACCTGCAGCAGCCCGTCGCCGATCGTGAAGCTCGTGGTGATCTCGACGATGCCGTCCTCGAGGCTGTTGGCCTGGCCAGTGGCGACGACGTCGTCGACCGCCATGCGCAGCTCGGTGGCGCCGACGGTCTCGAGCTCGCACGCGGGCACGAGCGCACAAGCGAGCAACACGGACACGGAACGAAGGCTCGGGTGGGTCATGCCCACCTGCATCGCACCATCCGTGCCAGCGCGCTTCGCCACGCCCACGCCGTCGCGGTGCGGCGGTCCGCAACGCTGCCATCGACTGCAGTCCATGGCGCGGGTGCATGGGCGTGCGCGCCCACGCCCGCCGAGGCCCCGCAACGCTCGCAGCGCCGCCCCGCGGGTCCCGGGTCCCGAGCACCCCGGCTCACGGCACGTACGACACGATGCGCTCGAGCGTGCGCATCGCCGTCGACGCCGGCGAGAGGCGAATCGCGAGATCGCGCGCCCACGCGGCGACCGGAGATTGCCACTGTCCGATCACGCCGAGCCGTCGTGCGCCGCGTTGGATGTCCTCGACGCGCGGGCGCCTGCGCCCCTCGTAGGCGACGAGCGCCGTGCGTGCGTCGCGGTGCGCGACCAGCTCGCGCGCGAGCACGATCGCGTCCTCGATCGCCATCGCGGCGCCCTGTCCGAAGTTCGGCGTCATCGCGTGCGCCGCGTCGCCGAGCAGCGCGATCGAGCCCCGCACCCATGGGCGCTGCTCGATCTCCTCGATGTCGTGGTGGAGCAGCGGCGCATCGTCGTCGCCCATCGCGGCGAGCACCCGCGGGATGTCGCCGCCGAAGCCCGCGAAACGCGCGCGCACGCACGCGACGCGGCCGTTGCGAGGATCCGCGGGGGTGCCCTGCGGCGCGTTCGCGACGAAGAACGCATACACGAGGCCGGGTGCGATCGACACCAGCCCGGTCCGCGCGCCGCGGCCCCACATCTCCACGCCGCGCTCGAGCCCGTCGAGCGCACCGGTCCAGCGCCAGCACGTGTACCCGGCGTACCGCGGCGGGTTGTCGCCGAACACGAGCTGCCGGACCGTCGAGCGCGCACCATCGGCACCGATCACCGCGCGGTAGAGCCTCCGCTCGCCGTCCGCGAGCGTCGCTTCCACGCCGATGCCTTCGTGCTCGCGCAGCTGCGCGACCGTGGCGTCGCAGACGATGCGCACGCCGGCGCCCACGCGCTCGAGCCCGTCGGCGAGCACCTCGTGCAGCGCACCGCGGTGGATCGCATACGCATGACCCCAGCGCGCCTCGAGCTCGTCGAAGCTCTGCTCCGACAGCGCGCGTCCACGCGCGTCGGTGATCGCACCCGCGTGCATCACCATGCCACGCGCCGCGACGGCATCGCCGATCCCGAGCTCGCCGAGCACCCGCATCGCGTTCGCGCCCAGCGTGATGCCGGCCCCCACCGCCCGCAGCGTGGGCGCCCGCTCGACCACGTCGACGCCCACGCCGAGCCGCGCCAACGCGCGCGCGAGCACGAGCCCTCCGATTCCGCCGCCCACGACCAGTACGTGCTCCGTCATGTCGACAGGTATGATGCCGCCGGCGCCACGGCGTCACTCGCATCGCCCCATGGCCGTCGAGCCCCGCAAGTCCGCGAAACAAGAGCGCTCTCGGGTCACCATCGACGCGATCCTCGAGGCCACGGCTCGCATCGTCGGCCAGGTCGGGCTCGACCGCGCGACCACCAATCGCATCGCCGAGCTCGCCGGCGTGAGCATCGGCTCGCTCTACCAGTACTTCCCCGGCAAGGAGGCGCTGCTCGCCGCGCTGATCGAGCGCGAGGCCCGGGCCGACCTCGAGGCCGTCGCGGCGGTGCTCCACGCCGAACGCGGGAAGCCCCTCGCACACACGATCGACCGGTCCGTGGTCGAGCTCGTCGACCGACACGCGCGCAATCCTGCGCTCTATCGCTGGATGCTCACCTACGTGCCTGCCCTCGGTCAGCACCCGAAGATCCGCGCGATCGCGGCCCAGGGTCGGGCCGTGTTTCGCGACGTGCTGGCCGAGCGCAGAGCGGAGCTACCTGCCCACATCGAGCCTGCGCTCGCGGCCTTGATCCTCGGCAGCGCGATCGAGGCCGCCGTGCACACGGCGATCTTCGAACGGCCGGAGACATTGGCCGACGGAACGCTGGCCCGGGAGCTCGCGGTGCTGTGCAAGGGTTACCTCGGCGTCGCTTGACCGCCGGCCCCGCCCGCCGCTACCGTGCGATCGTGGCGGCGAGGTTTCCATTCCCGTCGTTTCCGCGCGGCTGGTACGTCATCGCGTTCTCGCCCGAGCTCGCGCCGGGCGAAGTGAAGACGCTGCACTACTTCGACCGCGACATCGTGCTCTACCGCGGTGAGGGTGGCGCGGTCGCTGCGGTCGACAAGACCTGCCCGCATCTCGGTGCGCATCTCGGCGGCGGCAGCGTGGTCGGCGACTGCCTGCGCTGTCCGTTCCACGGCTGGAAGTTCGATGCCGAAGGGCAGTGCGTCGAGGTGCCCTACGCCCCGAAGATCCCGCCGCGTGCACGCGTCGGTACGTGGCCGGTGGTCGAGAAGAACGGCGTCATCCACGTGTGGTTCGACGCCGAAGGCGGTGCGCCGGGCTGGACGCCGCCCGAGCTGGAGATGCAGGGCTGGACCCCGAACCGCACGATCCGCTGGGAGCTGCGCTCGCACCCGCAGGAGGT
The DNA here is from genome assembly GCA_964519175.1 of uncultured Nannocystaceae bacterium. Classification (GTDB taxonomy): domain Bacteria; phylum Myxococcota_A; class Polyangia; order Nannocystales; family Nannocystaceae; genus Xiheibacterium. The sequence continues at coordinate 8,365 of CAZFKC010000119.1, read as the reverse complement.
CGCCGAGAACACGGTCGACTGCGCGCACCTCGGGCCGGTGCACCACGTCGCCTCGACGAAGGTGCGTTCGGTCGAGCAGGAGGGCGAGCGCATGCGCGTGGTGCTCGAGCTCGTCGCGAGCGGCTACTCGATCGGCATGCCCGACGAGGTCAACGACGTCGAGCTCGACGTGTCGCTGCACGGGCTCGGCATCGTGATGTCGCAGACCCACGTGCTCACTGCGGGGCTGTTCACGCGGCAGCGCATCCACCCCACGCCGATCGACGGCGAGCGCATCGCGATCTTCGCGGTCGCCAACACGCGCGAGATGCCCGATCCGGACTACACCGCCGAGATCGACCAGATCTTCTGGGAGGCGTTCGTGCGCGACTTCGCGTGCGACTTCCCGATCTGGGAGAACAAGGCGTACCTCGAGAAGCCGCTGCTCGCCGGTGGCGACGGGCCGATCGGCACCTATCGCAAGTGGGCGCGGCAGTTCTACGTGCGGACGAATGCGGCGACGACCGCCGCGGCGCCGTCGGTCGAGCTGTCGCCCGCGATGGCGCGTGTGCAGAAGCTGCTCGCCGGCTCGCGACGCGTGCTCGTCGAGCTGCGGCGCTCGCTGGTGCCGGGCCGCGCCGCCGAGCCCGACGAGCTCGAGGATCCGGAGACCGCCGGGGGGACCGCGGTCGATCCGCGCACCGCTGTGGCTGCGAAGGGTCCGCGGTTCGCCTCGGTCGACGCGTACTTCGAGACGCTCGCGCATCGCTTCGACGCCGACGCTGCGGGCGAGCTCGACGCGGTGTTCCAGTGGCGGATCACCGGCGAGCGTCCGCGCGAGCACTACGCCGAGGTGAAGAGCGGGCGCATCGCGACCGCCGAGGGCACACACGCGACGCCGACGATCACGATCGAGATGTCGAGTGACGACTACCTCAGCATGATCAACGGCGAGCTCAATGGTGCGCTCGCCTTCTCCACCGGTCGTGGCCGCCTGCGCGGGCCGGTGCGGCTGGCGATGCGGATGCAGCGGCTGTTCCCGCTCGATCGCACGGTGTAGCGATGGCGAGCTGGCTCGGCATCGTGCTGCTGTCCGTGCTCGGCGGAGTCGCGATCCTGTGGATCGTCGGTGGCTGGTACCACCTGCGCTACTACGTGCGTCGGCGCGCGGACCCGGCGAGCTGGAAGTGCCAGCCGGCCCGCTTCCTGCGCCCCGAGCAGCAGCGCCAGGCGATGCTGCTCAGCACGCTCAACCTGACGATCGGCGGGATCATCTCGGGCACGTTCATCTGGGGCCTCGTGAACGGGCTCGACACCCCGATCTATTTCGAGGTCGCCGAGTACGGCTGGGCGTGGACGCTGGGCAGCACCCTGCTGCTGTTCGTGCTGGTCGACGGGCTCGCGTACTACGCCCACCGGGCCCTGCACGCGAAGCTGGTGTTCCGCCACGTGCACCGCTGGCACCACCGCTACGTCGCGACCACGCCGTTCGTGGTCACGGCCATGCACCCGGTGGAGTTCCTGGTGTTCCAGGCGGTGACGTTCCTGCCGCTGTTCGTGCTGCCGTTCCACTACGCGTCGGTGATCGCGGTGTTCGTCTACGTGCTGGTGTTCAACATCATCGACCACAGCGGCGTGAAGCTGCGCTCGCTGTGGCCCTGGCAGGGTCCGAGCACCTATCACGACGATCACCACGTCCACTTCCACTGCAACTTCGGCCAGCACCTGATGCTGTGGGATCGCCTGCACGGCACGCTGCGCCGCGTCGATCGTCGCTATGGCGAGACCGTGTTCGGCGGCAAGGGCGAGCCCGACGCGGCGGCCACCGAGCGCGGTCGCTTCGTGCGGTACTGAGCGACGATGCCCGAGCAGCTGCCGTGGCGCCACTTCACCGGCTGGGCGCAGCAGTGGGCGGCGCAGCCGACGTTCCTCGTCGGCGAGTACATGTTCATCGTGGTCGCGATCGTGGCGCTGTTGCACGCGCGCGCGAGCGGTCGGCGGCACGTGCTCGCGTGGATCGCCGGTGTGGTGGCCGGCACGGCGAACGACGTGTTCTTCATGGCGCTGCCGCTGGTCGACAACTTCTGGCAGGCGCAGGCGACGATCATGATCACGGGGCGGCTGCCGCTCTACATCCCGTGCGTCTACGTCTGCTTCCTCTACATCCCCACGGTCGCGGTGTGGCGGCTGGGGCTGCCCCGCTGGGCCGCGCCGGCGGCGACGGGGTTGGCCGCGATCCTCTTCTATGCACCGTACGACATCATCGGCGCGAAGTTCCTGTGGTGGACGTGGCACGACACGGATCTACCGATCGCGGCGCGCATCGTCGGCTCGCCGATAGGGAGCACGATGTTCGTGATCCTGCTGGCGGCTGCGTATGCGTGGCTGCTCGAGCGGGGCACCGGCGCGAAGGCGGCGATCTCGGGGCGGCGCTTCGCGGCGACGCTGGGGCTGGTCGCGGTGGGCAGCACGCCGCTGATGATGATCACGATGGCGCCGCTGCAGCAGCTGGACGGTGGGCTGCCGGGCGTACGCGGGCTGGCGGTGCTGCTCGCGGCGCTGGTGGGCGTGACGATCGCAGGGCTGCGGCGGCGGCGTGCGGAGAGCACGACGACGACGGCGACGGCGGACCGGCGGCTGTGGATCGCGGTGCTGATCCACTTCGCGACGCTGACGACCCTGGGCGCGGTGTTCGATCCGGCGCGCCACGTGTCGACCGGCATCCACCAGACGATGGGCGAGTGCCACGTGCCCGCGACCGACATCGCCGGGCACGTACGCTACGAGTTCCTGTGCGCGAGCGACTTCGACGAGGAGTTCCGGCTCGACGATGCGTCGACGCCCGCGGAACCGACGCGCTGGTACACCGTGCACGGCACGCCGCACCGCGACTTCACGACGTGGTTCGCGGTGCTGCTCGCCGTATCCCTCGCGGGCGCGGCGACCTTCACGGCGATGCTGCGGGCGCCGAGGGTGCGACGGTAGTCGAGCGGCCAGGACCCAGCTCGGACACTGTCGCAGGCGTCGTGGTCGAACCTTTCCGACGCGGCAGGCTCGTGCATACGCCGAGCAGCCGCGCGCGGGGGGGGTGATAGACGCCTCTGCACCGCCGCGCGACCATGCGCGCGCGCCCAGCTCGCAGCCATTCGTGCCGACCGGGCGACGAACTCGCGCTCGTCAGCGACGGCAATGCGTCGCGGGCTATCGACCACCAGACTTGAATCGGCACTCTTTCGCAGGCGAACGACGGGTAGGTGTCCCCAATGAGGTACTTCAAGTTGTTCGATGACATGACGGTCGCGAATCGATGGCATCTAGGCCTAGCTACGGGCGACGATGGAAGCGAGCCACAACTGTGGGACGGGCTTCGCCTTCACCCCGTGCCGCACCTGGTCGTGCCGGTGACTCATGCCGGTCGGGTGTTGGATTTCAGTCTGACGAGCTTCGCAGTGCCGGTGGCGACGTCGGAGATCGCCGCTGAGGTCGCTCGGATCGCTGGACCTGACCTGCAGATCGTCCCTATCGAGATCCACGGCCATCCCGAGATGGTCGCCCTCAACGCGGTTAGGCTGATCAAATGTCTGGACGAAGCGAGCTCCGAGTTCATGAAGTGGACGAAGGAGGACCATCGCGCCGATCTCGCAGGCTCGTATCGGCAGGTCACCAAGCTCGTCTTGGACGCCGACGCCGTACCCCCCGACGCCCACTTCTTCCGCATCAAAGGGTGGGAGATCGCGCTCATCGTTTCGGAAACGGTCAAGCACGCGATGGAGCGCGTGGGATGCCTCGGGGCGGAGTTCATCGACGTCAATCCCCCGCTCCTCGACTAGCAGGAATCATTGTGACGACGCGAGCGATCCCATTCATTCTCCCGCTCCTCTTGGCGGCTTGCGCGGAGTCGTCTGCCTACGAGTACTACGACCTCCGTGCGGACCAGGAGCAGCACGATTGCCAATGCTCCACTGACGACGGGGACGCGATCGAGCAGTGCATCGCGGCGGCGAAAGAGAGCCGTGAGCGCGAGCGCGCATGCGCGCTCGACTACGTCGAGCACTCACGCAAGCGCCTGAAGCGGGTCGAGCCGATCTACTCTTGCTTGCTGGATGGAGTCGCCGAGTACGTGGACTGCTTTCAGCGAGAGCCCGAGTGCCGTGGGGTGACCACCACGTGCGAGACGTTCCACCCCGACACGTGCACCCTCGAACACTTCGTCCAGGTGCCGGGAGAGGTCGCACGGCCCGACGACGCCATGCGCGGCATGCAAGCGATCTGGGACTGCGCCGCGGCCGAGTAGCCTGCATCACGGCGCGCCGGCGTACGGCTCGTCCTCGGGCAGCACGCTCGTCTCGGTGAGCGCGTCCTCGATCCACGCGCGCACCGAGCGATGCTGGCGCAGCGCCGCGGCATAACGCGCGGCCGGCTCGGGCAGCTGCACGCCGTAGGTCGCGAAGCGCAGCGCGACCGGGGCGAACATCGCGTCGACGTTGCCGAGCTCGCCGAACAGGAACGGGCCGCCCTTCGCGAGGCACTCGCTCCACGCCGCGCAGATCCGATCGATGTCGCGGCGCACCGCATCCGTCATCCCCCGGCCGGGCAGCGACGCGCGGATGTTCATCGGCATGTGCTTGCGCAGCTCGGCGAAGCCCGAGTGCATCTCGGCCGCCAGCGCGCGCGCATGCATCCGATCGCGGCGGTCCTCCGGCCACAGCGCGGCCTCCGGGTGCAGCTCGGCGATCGTCTCGAGGATCGCGAGCGAGTCCCACACGGCATGCCCGTCGATCCACAGCACCGGCACGCGCCCGGCCGGCGTCAGGCCCTTGTCGCGCGCCTCCCAGTGCGGCGCGGCCAGGTCGAGCTTCACCTCTTCGAAGGGAATCCGCGCGGCGTGCAGCGCCACCCACGGGCGCATCGACCACGACGAGTAGTTCTTGTTCGCGATGACGAGGCGCAGCGACATGGCGCGTAGGGTGCCACGACGCGCGCCGGCGTGCTGATCACATCGAAGCGAGCCGCGCGTTCGCCTCGGGGTGCCCGAGCGACTTCGCCTTGCGGTACTGCTTCTTGGCCTCGGCGAGCTCGCCCTGCGCCACGAGCACGTCGCCGAGCGCGATGCGGGCGGCGCCGCTCTTCGGGGCGGCTCCCACCGCGCGACGGAAGTAGCCCGCCGCCTTCGGCAGATCGCCGGCGGTACGCTTGAGCTCGCCGAGCCCGAGCAGCGCACCGACGTGCTGCGGCTCGCGGACGATCGCGCGCTGGTAGAGCGACTCGGCATCCGCCGCGCGGCCCTCCGCGCGCGCCTTGTCGCCCGAGGCCGCGAGGTCGCTCGCCGTCGCAGCCGGATCCGCGGCCGGATCGGAGGTCGTCTTCGTCTCCGCGCGGATCGTCGTCGGCGCGGTCGTCGTGGTGTCCGCCGTCGCGACCGGCTTCGCCGTTTCGGTCGGTCGCAGCGACATCACCACCGCGACGACGATGCCGGCGACGCCGATCACGATCACCGCGATCCACAGGTTGCGGCGGCCGTGGCCGAGCGACGCGATCATCGAGCCGTCGAAGTCACTCGACGAGAAGCCCGACGACGTCGACGGATACTGACCCGTGAGCCCGCTCGGATTCGACGGCCACGGCGGTGCCGCGTGGGCCGGGAGGATCGGCGGAGGTGCCAGCGTGCCACCGACGGGCGCAGCGAAGGGCGATGCCCCGGCCGCAGCCTGCAGCGCAGCGCTCGGCGGCGGCGCAGGGGCCTGCGCTGCGATCGGCTGCGGCGCGGCGACGGGCTGCGGTGGCGGAGCGGGAGCCGCGACGGGCTGCGGTGGCGGAGCGGGAGCCGCGACGGGCTGCGGTGGCGGAGCGG
>CAZFKC010000119.1:0-2435 GCA_964519175.1 uncultured Nannocystaceae bacterium | reverse complement strand
GAGCCGCGACGGGCTGCGGCGGTGGAGCAGGCGGAGCTGCGACGGGCTGCGGCGCGGGCGGAGCGGCGACCGGTTCTGGCGGCGGCGCCACGACGGGTTGCGGCGCGGGAGCGGGCGGAGCGGCGACGGGCTCGGCTTGCGGCGCAGCGACGCTCGGCGCCGCCGCGATCGCAGGCTCGCTCGATGCCGCCGCAGCATCGCCTGCACCGGGGAGCGTCGGCGTGCTCGAGGGCGGCTCGCCTTCACCTGCACCGGGCAACGTCGAGGTGCTCGAGGGCAACGGCGCGGCCACGTGGGGCAGACCCGCGGGGATCGTCGCGATGTCCTCGAAACCGGCGGCCGTCGGCGCGGGCCCGACCGCGGTGCGATCGTGCGGGTCGACCGTCGACGCCGGCGACTGCACCGGTGCGACCAGCGTGCGATCGATCGGATCGGGCGCTTCGACGGGCAGGACGATCGGCGCGACCGCGGTGCGATCGATCGGATCGGGCCTCTCGAGCTCGCCGAGATCCGGGATCGACGCGGGCGCGACCGCAGGCGTCGCGGCCACGGGCGCAGCGACGGCAGGCGCCGCGACGACCGGCGCAGGGATCGGGGCGACCGCAGTGCGATCGACCGCCTCGAACGGATCCTCCGGCGCCGGCCCGGCGAACGTCTCCTCGTTGCGTCCCCGATCCGGCAGCGGCGCAGGCCCGCGGATCGTGACGTCGTGCGAGGGCAGCCCGTCGGGCGCATGGCCACTCACGGTCTCCTCGCTCGGCAGCCCACCGACGCTCGTCTCCTCGCGCTCGCGCGCCACGTCGGGCTCGGGCTCGTCGTCCTCGGTGAAGCTCGAATCGTCGCCGAACGGATCGGCGCGCGCCTGCGTCTCCTCGTGGCGCGTCACCACCGTGGGGCTGCGATCGATCTCGACGTCGCCCATCGTCTCGAGCACGATCGAGGTCGACGGCGCGTCTTCGATGGGCTCGATGTGCTCGTCGCGCTCCGGCGCCGGGGCTGCCGCGGCCGCCGGCTTCGGAGGCGCGGCCGCGGGCTTCGGCGATGCCGCCGGCTGCGGCGCGCTCGGCCGCGCATCGCTGGCCGGTCGCGTGCGCGCGACGGTCGGATCGGCGTCCTGCGGCGAGTGCCGCAGCACCGTGGGATCGTAGTCGTGCCCCGGTGCACGCAGCACCGTGACCTCGTCGTCGAGCTCCGGCGGCAGCGGGGCCTTGGGCAACAGCGCCGACGAGATCCGCTCGGCCGTCACGCGATCGACGTCGGGCGGCGGCAGGTCGTCCCACGGGGTCTGGATGTTCGCCTCGATCTGCGCCAGGCACAGCGCAGCCTCGGCGTCGGCGACGTCGGCGTAGCGATCGTCGGGCTCCTTCGCGAGACAGCGATGTACCCACGTCGCGAGCCCGGCGGGCACGTTGCGGGCGCCACGCAGGCGGTCGAGGATCGGCATCGGATCCTCGATCGCGTGGCGGCGCTTCACCGCGTCGGGCGTGCCGGTGCGAAACGGCGGGCCGCCGGTGATGAGCGTGTACGCGATGCACCCGAGCAGATAGATGTCCTCGCGCGTGTCCGGCTGCTGCCCCGAGATGCGCTCGGGCGAGACCGGCTGCAGCGACGCGTCTTCTTTCAGCACCGCGAGCTCGCCGTCGAGCAACGGACCGAGCGCGAAGTCGGTGATCGCGACCGTGTCGGGCTTGTCCGTGCGCGCGCGCAGGATGACCGAGCCGAGCGACAGCGCGCGGTGCACGAGCCCGACCTCGTGCGCGACCGCCAGCACCTTGCACGCCTGGCGCAGGATCGCGATCGTGCGCACGACCGGCATCGGCTGGTTGCGCGAGACGTTGGTGAGCGGCGTGCCTTCGAACGGCTCGGTCGCGATCGCGACGCGTCCGTCGGGCATGCGCTGCACGTCGATCGGACGGATCACCGCCGACGACGAGAGCCCGGCCGCGACCCGGGCCGCCGCGCGGGCCGCTTCGATCATCGCGTCGGTCATCACGCTGCCGGGATGCAGCGCGGTCACCGAGATCCGTGCGCCCGTCGTGGCATCGGTGCCACCGCTGACCTCGCCGAGCGGGTGCTTCCACAGCCGGTGCAGCGCGCGGAAGCGGCTGCGCTCGGGCTTCGCGGGCGCGGCCGGGGCCGGGGCCCGCGAGGCCGACGGCGCCGACGTCCGCTGCGGCGCACCACCGGCGACCGGCGATCGCGTCGTGCTGATCGGCTTCGTCGTGTCGGGCTTGGTGATCGCCGTGGGCCGTCCGCCGAGCGGCGGTGGAGCAGGGACGCCCGGACGCGGGCTGCCGGCGATCGGAGGCGGCGGCGCGACACGGGAGCCGAGCTGTCGGGTGGGCTCGCGCGGCACCGGGGTCGGGACCGCGATCGGCTTGCTGGCCTCGCGCCCGACCGCGCTCGGGGTGCCGGGCGCCCGCGTCGGTGGAGGC
>CAZFKC010000118.1:0-30589 GCA_964519175.1 uncultured Nannocystaceae bacterium | reverse complement strand
CCGCTCACCGCTTCGGACGCGCGGTGTCGAAGCGCTTCAGGTTCTCGAGGGTCGAGCCCAGCACGAGCACGCCCTGCGGCTCGCGGCTGTGCAGGATGACCGCGTTCCCGCGACCGATCGCACCGACCCAGACGTCGTCCGCGCCTCGCACGTGGACGAAGCGAGGTGCGAGGCCCGGCGCGAGCGCGATCGGCATCCACGCCCCGCTGCCTTCGCGACGCCACAACGAGCTCGGCAGGTCGCCGGGCGAGTTGAGCGCTTCGTACGAACGGGGCGCCGGCTCACCGCAGCTCGCCCACCACGAAGCACCGTGGATCGAGAGCGAGGCGATCGGCGCGCCACAGTCGGGGAAGTCGACGGCGACGAGTGCCTCACCGTCGAGCTCGGCGAGAAAAGGCCGACCTTCGATGCCGCCGAACACCGCGACCTCGGTCGGTCCGCGCGCGACGATCCCCAGGATCTCCGCGTGCGCCGGCTTCGTCTTGCGCGGTGACGCGCCGGGAGCGATGACGCTCAGCGATCCGTCGCGCGACGCGAGGAAGACCTCTCCGCTCTCCAACGCGTCGAAGGCGACGACGTCCTGGCCCCGCACGGCCGGCGCCTTCGCGGGACCCGCCAGCACCGCGAGCAGCTTGGCGGCCTTCACCGCCCGCTCGGCCGCGCGATACTCGGGCGTCTCGTAGACCTCGTCGGGGCAGTCCGAGCATTTATCGTCGAGGAAGAGCGCCCGTGCGAAGAGGCCACGCCAGGAGATCCAAGAGCCCTGGGAGTACGGACGAACTGCGCGCGGATAGGCGACGTGTCGATCGCCGCGTGCCTTCACTGCCCGCCAGCGGTCGCCCGCCCAGCGATAGACGTCCGGTGCGCGCGGCAGGCCCGGCGTCGCCAAGGTCAGGAAGGTCGCGCTCGGCCACGTGCCCCCGACCTGCAACGTCCACCAGCCCTCGGCGTCGCCGAGATACGCGTTGCGGTCCTCGTCGGAGACGTCGAAGAAGTCGCTCCACGGCAGCTCGATCCCCACCGCGAGCGCAGGGTCGTCGTGCAACACTCCGTCGCCGTCGACACGGACGAGACGCGGACCGGCGGCGATCATCATCGTGTCGCCACCGAGCGGGAAGAGATCGAGCCAGTCGTCGTACGTGACGACGGTGTGGAATGCCGACGCAGGGCTGGCGACCGCGGCATCGGCCACCGGAGCGTCCGCGCGCTCCGGGTCGCGCGTCGGAGCGGCGCGCTCCGCAGTCGCGGTCGACGGCGTATTCGCCGACGGTGTCGATCGTCGACACGCCGCGCCGAGGACGAGCGCGAGGGTGAGGAGCAGCGCGGTACGGTTGAGCATGGTTCGCGTCGCCCGAGCATGCCACTCGCGGTCGGCGGGCGCAGGATCGCGGATGGGCTAAGATGCCAGCGATGACGTCGGGGACCGACGACACGCTCGAAGGCAGCCGCTCGGGTGCTGCGCGTGCGCCCGCGCCGTCGATCGTCGGCGGCGGGAAGGTCGGCCGGTACGTCGTGATCGACCGACTCGCGGCGGGCGGCATGGGAGTCGTCTACGCCGCCTACGACCCCGAGCTCGACCGCAAGATCGCGCTGAAGCTGCTCCATCCTGCCCGCGCACCGACGCAGACCGAGAGCGAGGTCAGAGCGAATCTCCTGCACGTGCTCTTCGGCGACGACCAGCCCACGCCCGTCCCCGACCTCGAGCAGGGCCGGCTGCTGCGCGAGGCGCAGGCGGCCGCCCGGATCAACCACCCCAACGTCGTGACCGTGCACGATGCGGGCGAGCACGCCGGCGCCGTCTTCATCGCGATGGAGTACGTCGACGGCTCGACCCTCGGCGCGTGGCTGCGCGAACAGCCGCGGTCGCTGGCCGCGATCGTGGACGTGATGTACCAGGCTGGGTGCGGCCTCGCGTCGGCGCACGCGAGCGGCCTCGTCCACCGCGACTTCAAGCCCGACAACGTGATGATCGATCGGCTGGGTCGCGCCCGCGTGATGGACTTCGGGCTCGTGCGGAGCGACGAAGCGACCGAGGACGTCGGCGATCTCCGACCCACCCGTGATGCGCTGGGGATGACGCTCACCCGCGCCGGCGCTCTGATGGGCACGCCGGCGTACATGTCCCCCGAGCAGTACCTCGGCCATCCGGTGTCCCAGGCGAGCGACCAGTTCAGCTTCTGCGTGACGCTGTGGGAGGCGCTGAACGGCGAGCGTCCGTTCCGCGCGACGTCGATGCAGGCGCTCGCCATCGCGGTGACCACCGGGGCCCGCGAGCCGGTGCGGTCCGATGCCCGCGTCCCGGCGCACCTGCGCCGGCTGCTCGATCGCGGCCTGCAGCTCGATCCCGCGGCGCGCTACCCCTCGATGCAGGAGCTGCTCGTCGAGCTCCGCCGCAACCCCGCACGCACGCGGCGATGGATCGCGATGGGCGTGGGCGTGCTCGCGCTGGGTGGCGCGGCGCTGAGCGTACAGGCGCTCGACGTCCGTGCCACGCGGCTGCGCTGCCGCGCCGACGGCGACACGATCGCATCGGTGTGGAACGAGGATGCCTCGACGGCGATGGAGGAGGCGATGCTCGCCACCGGCCTACCGTTCTCGGCGACGGCCGTCGCCAAGACGCGACCTTGGCTGGATGCCTACGCGCAGGACTGGGCCACCGCGCGACGCGAGGCGTGCGAGGCCCAAGCCTTCCACGACGACGCGCTCGCGGTGCAGACGCTCGAGTGTCTCGACGACCGCGCGGCCGAGCTCGAGAACATCGTCGCCAAGCACACCCACGCGACCAGCAAGACCGTTCGCTCGGCGGTGACGGACGCCTCCGAGCTGACCCCGATCACCGATTGCAGCGATCGTCGCCGGCTGGAGCAGCGCGAGCGTCCGCCCGACGATCCCGTGCAGGCAGAGGCCGCGCGCGCCCTGAAGCAGCGGCACACGATCGCGATCGCCCAGCACGTGCGCGGGGAGGTCGAGGGCGCGCTCGCGACGCTCGAGGGCGCGAGCGACGAAGCGGTCGCGCTCGGCATGCCCGTCCTCGCCGGCAGGATCGGCTACCTCGAAGGGGCGCTGCTCGAGGAGAAAGCCGCGTATCCGGAGGCGGAGCGCGTCCTCGGCGACGCCGCGCTGGAGCTCACGCGCGCCGGTGCCGACGAGCACGCGGCCGATGCGGCGATCCGCGTCGCGCTCGTCGTCGCCGTGCGACAGTCACGTCACGCAGAGGGCGAGCTGTGGGGTCGCTGGGCCGAGACGCTGCTCGAGCGCGCGGGCGAGGGTTCGGGTCGGCGGGCGGCCGAGCTCCACAACCATCTGGGCCTCATCGCCGATGCCCGCGGCGACTTCGATGGTGCGTTGCGCGAGCACATGCTCGCGCTCGAGCTCGGTGAGCGACTCGACGCGGAGCATGCGCGGGTCGGTACGTATCTCAACAACGTCGGATCGGTCCACTCGAAGCTCGGGCACGGCGACGAGGCGATCGGCTTCTACGAGCGCGCGCTGGCGATCGCCGAGTCGGCGCTCGGGCGCGATCATCCCGACAACGCGCTGCCGCTCAACAACATCGCGAAGATCCACTGGCAGCGCGGCGAGCTCGCGGCCGCGCGCACCGCGATGGAGCGATCGTTGGCGATCCAGGAAGCGGCGCTGGGTACCGACCACCCGCAGGTCGGCGTGTCGCTGGGCAACCTCGCGATCATCGTGCGCGACCTCGGGGACCGCGACGGCGCGCTGCAGCTGCTGCAGCGGGCGCTCACGATCCTGCGCGCGCGGCTGCCCGCCGACCACCCGCAGATCGGTCGGGCGTACACGAATCTCGGCGACACGCAGCGGCAGCTCGGCGACCTCGAGGCGGCGCGCGCGAGCTACGACCGCGCGCTCGCGATCTACGAGAAGTCCGTCGGCCCCGAGCACGTCGAGCTCGCTGCGGCGCTCGGCGGCAGCGCGATGGTGCTGCACGACCAAGGCCGCTTCACCGAGGCGATTGCGTCCTTCGAGCGTGCAGCCGCGATCTACGAGAAGACGGTGGGCAAGCAGCATCAGGACTACGCGACGTTGCTGCTCGAGCTCGGCCGCACCTTGCTCGCCGCGGGCAAGCCCGCCGTCGATCCGCTGGAGCGTGCGATGGCCGTGCTCGACGAGAGCCGCGCCGGCGCCGATGCCCGCGGCCGGGTCCGCTTCCACCTCGCGCGCGCGCTCGTCGAGTCCGGCGGCGATCGCCGTCGCGCCGTCGAGCTCGCGCGCGAAGGCGAGACGCTGCTCGAGACGGCCGAGCGACCGGACGCCGAGACGCTCGCGCAGCTGAAGGCGTGGTTGCGCGAGCACCCCGAGCCGCCGCGATAGTCGGAGGCGCTGGCGAGAGACGACGAACGCACGCGGTCAGCGGACGAGCTCGTCGTGGTGGCGGCGCAGCTCGAGGTAGCGGCGGTTCCGCAGCGCTCGCTGCCAGAACGCACGGAAGATCTCGGCCGCGGCGGCTTTCTCCGGGTCCGCCACCGGCGGTCGCTCGGTTCGCGTGCCCGCGACGTACTTCCTGCCGCCACGATGGTTGGCGTACCGGCGGCTGCGCGTGAAGCCCATCTGCAGGTACTTCCGCGCCATGTCCATGCCGACGAAGTCGCCGGCTTTCCCGTACTCGACGAACTTCTTCCAGATGCTCGATGCCGAGGCCTTCGCCTGCGCCACGGTCGCGAAGCGCCACAGCGGGAGCAGCTCGTCCTTGTACGGCTGCACCGTGAGCACGCCTTCTTCGCCTCTGCCGACGCGGTAGCGCTCGGGCTCGCGTCGGTGGTCGACGTCCTTCACGGCGCTCGCGCGCAGCCGGATGGGACCTTTCGCATCGGCGAGCACGACGGGGCGCCCACGCTGGTACACGTCGACCACGCCGCGTCGCTGCAAGCGAGCAGCGGCCGCGCGCACGGGTTCCATCAGCGGGCGCCAGTCGTCGGGATCGAGCGCGCGCGCGATCTCCGAGGGGCACGCCGTCGCGGTGCCCCGACGCTCGAGCACGTCGAGCACGGCCTCGTCGATCTGCGCGGCCGACGGCTTGCGCGAGCGCGGCACCGATGGAAGTTGAGCCACGGACGCCGACGCGCAACCGCCACATCGGCGGTGCCCAGGGCCGGAATCGAACCAGCGACACGCGGATTTTCAGTCCGCTGCTCTACCAACTGAGCTACCTGGGCGCGTTGGGGGCACGTTCGTACGCGATCCCCTCCCCCACGTCAAGCCGGCGGGGCGGCGGATGTCAGAGCGCGGCCTTGTCGGCGTCGAGCGTGCCGCCGCTGCCGTCGCCCTGGGCGATGCGGATCGTGTTGTGCACGGACTCCATGAAGACGCCGCGCTCGACCGGGAACTCGTCGAGCAGCTGCCCCAGGCCGTCGGCCAGGAGCGGCAGCGTGTAGGCCGAGGGGTTGCAGCACAAGAGCCACTCGCGCAGCTGCTCGCGGATCACCGTGTCGGCCCGCGTCGCGTCGTGGCCGGTGCGCATGTACTGCTCGGAGAACTGATCACGGATGCGCGCGAGCACCGGCGCGAGCTCGCCGGACATGATCCGGGAGATCTCGTCCTCGGTCTCCTCGGACATCGGGGCCTCGAAGACGGCGCCCGAGTGCGCCGCGAGCAGATCGCGGAGCGCGTCGACCTGGATCTCGATGAGGCTGCGCACCGGCGAGACCGCGGTGTCGCGCTCGAGCAGCGCGACGACGGTCGCGTCCTCGGTCAGCGGGATCACCATCATGCGCGCCGGCCCGAAGTTGATGAGCAGCTCCTTGAGCGGGACACCGACCGTCTCGCTGGCGACCGTCATGCGGCGCACCGTCTTCGCGACGTCGTTCGCGACCGCCGAGGGCAGACCGCTGCGTGCACCGGCCGCCATCGCACCGTCGGCGGTGGCGATCAACGCTCCGCGGACGCCCTGGATCGCGCCGAGCTCCTCGAGCAGATCGAGCAGCTGCTCGCGGGTGCCGTCGCTCACTCGACCCCCATCACGGCGTCGCGCACCGCTTCGGGATCGGCGCCCGGCGCCACCGAGAGCACCGCGGACGCGGCCCCCATGCTGACCATCACCATCTGTTGTCCGTTCACCGACCGCGCGACGACGCCGTCGAACACGTTGAAGCCGAGCGTGCGTGCGATGCGGGCCGCGCCGCGCATGTAGAACCCGGCGAGCGTGACGAGCGAGCTGTTCGCACGCATGTCTTCGGCGAGCACCTTGCCCGTGCTCGAGATGATCGCGACGCCGTTGATGCCCTCGAACTGCCAGAACTGGTCGAGCATCACGCTGCGCGTCTCGGCGTCGTCGAAGATCGCGTGGCCGGCCGCGGTGCTCATCGCCGCCGAGTCCTCGGCCGAGGGCATCGACGACTCGGAGTCGAGCGCGGCGATCACGTTGCTCGGCAAGGGCGCGCTGCCGACGATCGGCGCGGGTGCGACGCGGGGCTGCGTGCGGCCGCGCAGCGGGAAGCGATGGGTCGGCTCGTCCAGCCCGGGCGCGGGCGCGGGCGTGGGCGCGGAGGGAGCGGCCGATGGCGCAGACGAGGCGGCTGCGGGCGCAGCGACGGGCGCGGCCGCAGGCATGGGCTCGGTGAAGGTCCGCGCGGGCGACTCGGCGGTCGGCGCATCGTCCTCGATCTCGAGCAGGTCCTCGTACTCCTCGAACGCGCTCTCGAGCTCGTCGCCCGAGGGCAGCGCCGCCGTCGCGGGCGTCTGCGCTGCGGGCTCCTCCTCGATCGCGGGCGTGAACGCGGCCGCGCTCATCGAGCCCTCGTCGCGCACGGCGTGCGGCGCTCCGACGTCGACCTCGCCGAGGATGCCCTCGTCGGCCTGGCGCGCGGCTTCGATGAGCAAGTGCGTGCTCGAGCGCTGCACCGTGCGTCGCGGCGGGCGGCTGAAGAACGCTTCCTTGAACGTGCCGCGGTTCAGCGCGAGCAGCTTGTAGAACGCGAGCTCGCCCCGGTACTGGTCGAACTCGCAATGCACGATGTCGCCGTGCTCGAACCAGATGAGGCCCTTGCCGTTGCTGGTCAGCACCTCGATCAGCTTGTCGCGCCCGGACAGCGCGATCATCTGCACGTAGTCGAACAGCTCGACCTCGATCGCGTTGCCGTAGTAGCCACGGCGTGGACCGAACTCCTCGAGCAGCGCCACCAACGTGTCGGAGTCGACGGGCTTGTCGACCACCTTGATGCCGTCCGCTCGGCTGTAGTTCGCGCGGACCTCGTCGGGCACGTTCGCCGACGCGATGACGACGCGGGTCGACGGCGAGTAGCTACCGATCCACTGCACGAGCTGCGTGCCGTCACCGCCGGGCAAGCGGAGGTCGGTGACGACCGCGTCGTAGGCCTCGTTGCGCAGGCGATCGATCGCGTGGCGCACCGTCGTCGCAGAGCCGGTCTCCATGCCGACCTTGCGCAACGCTCGCTCGATGGCGAAGCGCACGTTGACCTCGTCGTCGACGATCAACACGCGCATGACGGCTTTCGCGGCCGCTCGACCGTGATCCGGCACTGCTCGATGCATGGTACTGGCGCGGGGCCGCAGCTCCGAAGAAAACCGGGGCGCGTGCGCCACGGCCTGCGCGCGCTCGAAGGGTCGGCCGGCCCACGCTTCGATCGGCCGGCCTCCCTGGGACCGCACCGCCGCGGGGCACCGACGATCGCCAACTCCGTTGCCACGTGCGCGATCGACGTGCGGAAGCGAGCCCAGATCGGGACGGATCGGATGGGCAATATTGTCGATCCACCATTCGGGCGAACTCGCCCTGGTTCTCGCGTCTTCGCGCAGTTCGGGTAGCCGTCATCGCCGCGTCTGCAGCTGAACACGTTCAGAATGGCCTACGTGACATGGTGAATCGGCGCGGTACTGCACATTCCGTGACATGCGGAACGAGTTCGCACTCCACCAGCAGTTCCGTGTGGGCTATTTCGCGCCTACTGAGCATGTTGCGCGCGTAGTTGTTCTTACAAGAAAAGGCTTTTCCACCAGCTCGATTTCACGTAGGATGGGCCAATGGCGATTCTCCTGGAAGACCTCAACCTCCGCAAAGCCGAACGCCTCCTGTGCCTGCAGGCCCTCGAGAAGGGCGGCAGCATCGTCGAAGCAGCGCAGCTGCTGGGCATCACCCGTCACGCGCTGAAGCGTCGGATGATCAAGCACCGGATCGACGTGCCCGCGGGGGATGAGGAGCGTGAACCCCGCGCCGCCGATGCCGCGCCGCTGACCGTCCACGACGCGTCGTAGCGACGTCGGTCAGTCCCGTCCTTCGTCGACGGGGCCCGGGTCGTCTTCGCCGAGCACGTCGCGCTGAGCGTGCTCGATGCGTCCCACGACCCGGGCGACCGCGTCCCGCACACCGTCCTCCGCATCGGGCAGCGTGAGATCGGTGCGCGCCAACAGCTCGAGCACGCTCGTCCAGCCCGAGACGAACGCGGCGAGTTGCGGAGGGTCGAGGCCCTCCGTCCGTGCGAGCAGCAGCTCGCGCACCAGCAGCATCAGCGGGTCGGTCGCGATGCACCGAGCATAACCCGAACCCCGCGTCCGCGGCGTAATTGCGCGCTCGAAACCCACGGCGTGGGCGGGGGAAGGCGGAAGCGCGGTGCTATGGTTCGCCGCAACCATGGCCGATGCGCCCGACCAACGCGTGCTCGCGCGTGCGATCGACGACATCGTCGACTCCTACGCGCTGCACGGCAACATCAACCACCTCGACGGCGCCAACCTGCCCTCGCGGGCGCTGGTCTCGACGCTGCTCGAAGATCTCGTGTCGATCGTGTTCCCCGGCTACTTCGTCGAGGAAGAGGTCGACGCGCTGACCTGCCGCTACTTCGTCGGTGAGCGCTGTGCCCGCGCGCTCCGCGGGCTCGAGCGCGTGGCCGCTCGCGCCTTCTCGGCCGAAGGTGCCGCGGGTTCGTCGACGGCCCAGGGCGAGCGCGCGAACCAGCTCGCGATCGACGTGATCCGCGAGATCCCGGCGATCCGCGAGGTGCTCGACGGCGACGTGCAGGCCGCGCTCGCCGGCGACCCGGCCGCGGCGAGCGCGTCGGAGATCATCATGAGCTACCCGGGCATCGAGGCGATCGTCGTGCATCGCATCGCGAGCTGCCTGCACCGCCGCGCGGTGCCGCTCATCCCGCGCATGATGTCCGAGCTCGTGCATCGCCAGACCGGGATCGACATCCATCCGGGCGCGAGCATCGGCAAGCGCTTCTTCATCGATCACGGCACCGGCGTCGTCATCGGCGAGACCGCCGTCATCGGCGACAACGTGAAGCTCTACCAGGGCGTCACGCTCGGCGCGCTCTCGGTCTCCGACCGCGAGAGCGGGCACGGCCAGAAGCGTCACCCCACGATCGAGGACCACGTGACGATCTACGCCGGCGCCACGATCCTGGGTGGCGACACGGTGATCGGCGCGCGCTCGGTGATCGGCGGCAACGTGTGGCTCACGCACAGCGTGCCGCCCGGCACGCGCGTGATGCTCGACAAGCCGTCGCTGCGCTTCGTCAGCGGGTGACCGACGAGCCCGCCTCAGGCCCGTCCGACTTCGGCGCGTCGACGGATGCGGCCACGCATCGCTTCGCGCACGATGTCCTTCGCGTCCTCGTCGAAGTTGCCGTCGATGAACCAGCGCAGGTAGTTGCGCTCGTTGGGATCGCCGGCGACCCAGCGCAGGCTCTTGCCGCGCAGCCGCCCGAAGTTGAACACCGGCTCGCGGTCGCGCCACGCGAACCGCCGCGCGACGTCGCAGTACGCGTCGTTGTGCAGGCTCGAGATCGCATGCAACGCGTCGATGCCGAGCTCGAGATCGTCGTAGCGCGCGAGCTGGCCGGCGAACACCTCGAGCGAAGCGACGGTGTCGGCCTGGGCCCCGTGCGCGTCGTGCAGGTCGCGATCGCGGTAGAAGCGGAGCGCGGCCGCGAGGTTGCGGGGCTCGCGTTGGTGATAGATGACCTGCGCGTCGACGATGCGCGTGCGCGAGAAGTCCACCATGCGGCCCGCACGGACGAACTCGGCCTGCAGGATGCGCACGTCGAAGCGCGTGATGCTGAACCCGGCGAGGTCGGCCCCCGAGAACAGCTCGGCGATCTCCTCGGCGACCGCGGCGAAGCTCGGCGCACCGGCGAGATCGCGGTTGTAGATCCCGTGGATGTCGCTCGCCTCGCTCGGGATCTTCACGCCCGGATCGATGCGCCACGTGCGGGCAGGCTCGATGCCGTCTCGACCGACGCGCACCGCGGAGAGCTCGATGATGCGGTCGGCGATCGGATCGGCACCGGTGGCCTCGATGTCGAAGAACACGAGCGGTCGCTCCAGGCCGGCGACGAAGGCCTCGAACCGCGGACCCAGCTCGGGCAACGTCGGCATGAGGGGCGCCGCGGGCGGCGTACGCCCCGCATCCTCGTCGGTCGGCGCGGATTCGTCGTCGTGCATCATGTCCCGCGGCATACCACGCCGACGCCGACGCGCGTGTGCATCTTGCTCGTGCAACTCGCCAAGCGCTGCAGGGCTGCGATCACGCGCGACGCGTACGGCGTCCTACCGGTTCTGCGCGAGGCTCGGGAACCCGCGAGCATCGACGAGCAACTGATCTCCTCCACCGCTGCGCCGACGTCCGAGCGATCGGCTCGGTACCGACACCACCGCTGCGAGCAGGTGTCGCGAGCGCACGAAGCGTCGGAGGCCGCTCCCCTTGGATGTCTCGAAAACCCCTGCTAGCGTGGCTGTGATGCGCCTACATTGCCTCCTCCTCGGCTCCCTCGCGTGCTCCAGCGTGCTGCCGGCATGCGCGGCCGATCGCGAAGAAGAAGAGGATGCGTCCAGCGCTCCCGGCAGCATCTCGCTCAGCGGCTCGCTCAGCGACCCGATGGCCGAGAGCGGCATCGATCCGTCCGGCGACGACGACGACGACGACGAGAAGCTCGACGTCGGTGGGACCGGCGGCGCGATCGAGTGCCAGGAGGGCGAGGTCTGCGACGAGTGCGACCTGATGGAGCACGTGCCGTGCGACGAGAGCTCGACCGACATCACCAACGCGATCGGGCTCAACTGCGCGGGTGAGTCGCCGGTGACCGGCACCGTCGACGGCAACCCGCTCGCGATCGGCATGCGCACCGGCTTCGGCTCGACGATGCAGTGGGCACCGCGCGAGGGCACCAAGTTCGCCGTGCTCGGCAGCGGGCTCGTCTCGGATCTCGACCTCCCGACGCCGAACGGGGATCTCGACGTCAGCCCGACGCACTGCAACGACGACCTCGGTCCCGGCTACGACCCGGGCGGCATGCTGCCGGCCCCGCTGCGCACGAACAACGTCACCGGCGACTGCGTGATGGACGAGGGCCTGCTCGGCACTGGCGACTGCTCGAACACGATCAACGGCCAGTTCACGCAGGGCGGCTCGGCGAACGACTACACCGAGATGCGCATCGTGGGCACGGTGCCGTCGACCACGAACTCGATCTCGTACGACTTCGCGTTCTTCTCGGTCGAGTATCCGTTCTACTACAACAGCGAGTTCAACGACATGTACGTCGGCTGGCTGGAGTCGGAGAGCTGGACCGGCAACATCTCGTTCGACGAGATGGGCAACCCCATCTCGCTCAATGCGGGCTTCCTCGACTTCCGCGACGACGGCGGTGGGCGGCCCGAGTTCGCGGGCACCTGCATGGCCCGCCACGCCGGCACGAAGTGGCTCTCGACGACCGCACCGGTGACGCCGGGCGAGCAGATCACGGTGGTGTTCGCGATCTTCGATCTGTCGGACTCGATCCTCGACAGCTACGTGTTCATCGACAACTTCTCGTGGGGTTGCGAGGGCACCGACCACCCCAGCACCGTGCCGGTCGGCTGATCAGCTCCGCTGGGCGAGCCAGGCCGCGGCGTGCCGTCGCGTGACCTCGAAGGCCTCGGCCCCGCGCTCGAGCGCGAACGGGCCGAGCGCGGGCACGTCGGGCGTGACCATCACCTTGGCGTCGACGCCGGCGATCGCGGTCGGGACCTGCTCGCGTCGCCAGCGTCGACGCGACGGCAGGTAGTGCACCAGCGCGCGCTCTCCCTCGCGCAGCGCGACGCGGCCGATGCGATCCGAGACGCCGCCGTCGACGAGCAGGCGGCCGTCTTCCCAGAGCGGGCGGAACATGAGCGGCACCGTGCAGGACGCGCGGATCGCCGGTACGAGCGCGCCGCGCTCGAGCGCCACCGGTCGCCGCCGCAGCACGTCGTGCACGATCGCGGCGAACGGCACCCGACACGCTTCGATCGTGCGCACCCCTGCCGGTGCGAGCACGCGCTCGAGCTCGGCGGCGAACTTGCGCCCGCGCAGCAGGCCGCCGAGCGGCAGCCCCGGATCCCAGAAGTCGCCGCGCCGCAGCGCGACGAGCTCGCGCGCGATCGTCTCGGCATCGAGCCCACCGGCCCACAGCCCGCCCGCCAGCGCGCCCGCGGACACGCCGACGACCCGCGTCGGCACGAGCCCTTCGCGCTCGAGCGCCGCGAGCAGTCCCGTGTGCGAGAAGAACCCGAAGAAGCCCGCGGACAGCACGAGCGTGAAGGGGCGCTCGGCGAGCCACTCGCGGTGCAGCACGGCGGGGAGCATCTCACGTGCGCGGGCCGACGTGGGCGGTGGCGATCACGCGCAGCATCGCCGCGCAGACCGCCACGGACGGTGCGCCTGCGGCCCCGAGGACCTCGGCCGCGACCGCGAGCGCCGTGAGCTGCACGTCGAGCGTGGTGGACTCGTCTCGCTCGGCGCGGTTGATCCACCTGTGCCGGCCGCCGAGCTCGAGCTGCCACACGGGCTTCGTCGCGTCCTCGAGCTCGGCGAGCTTCCACGACAGCCACGCGGTCTCGACCTTCGCCGCATGGCCGAGCGCGTGCCGCACGAGCGCGCCGAGCCACAGTCGACGCAGCGGGGGCAGCCGTGCCGCCGTCGCTGCGCTCGCCGCCAACACGGCGGAGCCGCGCGCCGTTGCGAACGCCGACGCGAGCCCGAGGCGGTCGTCGCCCGCGGTCGCGGTCGCCTGGCAGTGCGCGACGAAGCGCTCGAGCACGCGGCGACGCGCACCACCCGGCGGAGCCAGCTCGGCCTGGCGCCGCGCCGACATCACCAGCGCACGCGCGTGCTTCAGCAGCATCGTCTCGATCGCCGGTCGACCCGCGCGCACGCCCGCGTCGGTGAGCCACAGTCGTCCGCCCACGTCGGAGAGCGGCGACGGCAGCTCGAGCTCGCCGATGCGCAGCCCCCGTGCCCACAGATCGACGCCGCGGCGCTCGGCGCCGGGCAAGAGCTGCAGCGCGCCGGCCCCGAGCGCATCGGCGATCGGATGCCGCAGCACCGGCTCGACCGACGCACGCGTCGCGTTCGTGCGCGTCGCACCACCCGCGGCCGCAGAGCGCCGCCGCTGCGCAGCGACCGGCTGCACGGGCACGCGTGCGACCTCGTGCAACAGGGATGCGAGACCCGGCGAGGCCTCGACGACGGGGCCCGGCAGCTCGCGCGTCGCGGTGCCGTTCGGCACCACCGCATGCACGCGCTCGTCGGAGAGCATCGCGGCGAGCGAGACCAGCCGTGACGGCTGGACCGCCTCGGGATCGAAGCCGGTGAGCAGCGGCACGTCGCGCAGCCCCAGCTCGTCGCCACCGGTGCCGCGCGCGACCAGCAGGTGCGCGAGCAGGGCCTCGCGTGCACGCACGTCGCCGCTGCGTCCGAGCAAGCGCGCGACCTCGTCGCGGTCGAGCACGAGCGCGCGCTGCTGGGCGGCGGCGGCGACGTGCGCATGGCTCTGCGCCACGGTGGGCAGCTCCCAGAGCGTGCCGCGCCCGAGCACGCGCTCGAGCAGCTCGTGCCCGCGCGCACTGGGCACCCAGGTCTCGTGCGCGGGGTCCTCGTCCTCGAGCACGTGCCAGCGCCGTGCGGCCTCGCCGATCACGATGCCGCCCGTGTCGCGCGCGCGCACGAGCGCGGCCCCGAGCGTGCGCGGAGCACCGTCGCGGGTGCGCGCGACCGCGACGACGAGCAGCGGGTGCTCGCGCCACACCAGGCACGCGCCGCTCGCGGAGAGCTCGTAACGCAGCTCGAGCGCGCGGGCGTCGAGCCCGTCGATCGCGGCGCGCAGCATCGGGGTACGGACGTCCGCGTCGATGTCGACGTGCATCGCGACGGCCTGGGCGAGGAGGTCGTCGCGTCGCGCGAGCGCCTGGCCCGCGAGCCACTGCAGCAGCTCCTGCTGTCGCTGCGGCTCCGCGATCGCCGTCGCATCCGCGACGGAGAGCCGCGCGACGAGGGTCACGCCCGCGAGCCCACGATCGAGCTCCCCGCCCTTCGCGAGCAGGCGGTCGCGGGCGACCAGCATCACCGCCCCGCGGGTCGCGACGCCGTGGCGGTGGACGTAACAGGCGACGTCGAGCGCCGGCGCCTCGGCACCGCCGGGCGCCCACGCCGGGATCACGAGCGCGAACGGAGGGAAGCTGCCCTGCGCGAGCGCACCGACATCGAACGGATCACCGCGGCGCACGCCCGCGATCGCATTGGCGGCCACCAGCAAGAGCTGCGGGTGCTGGCGCTGCAGCAGCTCGAGCTCGCTCGGCGACAGCGCGAGCACGTGGGCGCGAGCAGAGAGCGGCAGCTCGGTGGCCTGCTCGCGCAACACGTAGGGCAGCTCGCGATCGCTGGCGGCCAACGACGCGACGTCGATCGTCGCACCCGACGCGGTCGTCACGGTGTCGAGCCGCGCCGGCCACTCGACGAGCTGCAGCGGCTCACCGCTCCCACGGTCGAGCGCGTCGCGCAGCCAGGCCAGCAGCAGCGCCAGCGCTTCGTCGCGCACCACGTTGCTCTCGTCGACGGTGAGTCGCAGGCGCGGACACTCGACGTGGCCGGCGAGCTCGAGCACGGCGATCCCCGCCTCGGCGAGCACCGCGTCGAGGCGGAGGATCGCGACGCCGTCGCGCAACAGCTGCAGCGGGCCGCGCTCGAGTGCGGGCCACAGCCGCGCATGTCGGCCGAGCGGGATGAAGTGGCCGGCCGGCACGGCGCGCAGCGTCGCGCCGCCCTTGCGCCGCTCCAGGCTCGGCACGCGCGCGAGCCAGGCCGCCATCATCACACCGAACAAGCGCTCGCCGCCCGCCAACACGCCCTCGACCCAGCGCGTGAACCCGCGCTCGTACGCGACGCGCACGATCAGCGTGCCGGGCTCGCACCTCGCGGGCGAGCTCGACTCCGCATACGGATCTCCCGACGCGCGCTCACTGCGTGCGAGCACGCGCGTGCCCGCCGGCGTGACGAGCTCTGCGCGCACCGGTGATTCTGCGAGACACTCGTTGAGCGCGCGTGCGCACAGCCGCCGCAGTCGCAGCCGACGATGCGCAGGGGAGCCATCGCCGGGACCGGGGTCCGGCTCGAGCGCGACGTCGAACAACAGGCCCGGGTCGAAGCCGTCGAGCGCCGCCGCCTCGACGCGGATCCGCAGCTCGAGCACCTCGAGCCCGTCGGCGCTGCGACTCGTGCCCTCGACCTCCGCGGTGTCGACGAGCGCGAGCAACCCCCGCACCAGCACGAGCGACCAGTCCCACGGGCGACGCCCCGGGCGATCGCGCAGCCGCAACCGCGCCTCGGTGTGCTCGACGGTGAAGCTGTGCCGCGGGCCCCCGCCCTTCACGAGCCGACGCGTGGCGACGATCGCCGTGACCGCGTCGTCCTGCGCGCGCGCTCGGTCGTTCACCTCGGCGCCTCCGCAGCCGAGCGCCGCAGCTCGTCGAGCAGATCGAGCACGTCGCCGAGCTCCGGTCGTGGAGCCGGCCAGCTGGCCAGGATCGCGAACAGCAGCGTCGCCATCGCGAGCAGCGGCTGCACCGGGTGGTGCACCACCGCCGCGCGCACGAGCACGTGGCGATCGTCGAGCCACAGCGTGCCGGGCTCGCCCGCGCCGTCGACGGTGGCGGCGGTCAGCACGAGCTCGGGCGTGCGCGAGATCTCGCGACCCCACAGCTCGTCGGGCTCGCCCTCGAAGCGACCCAGCCGCACCGCGGATGCACGACGCAGCTTGCCCAGTGCGTGGCCCAGCAGCGCGACCAGGCTCTCGGCGTGGGGATCGCCGTGCTCGACGCGTCGCACCAGTCGCGCGATCGGCAGCGCGCGTCGACCGTGCGCGGCGAGCCACTCACCGAGCCAGCCCGCAGCATCCTCGGCGGTCGCGACCACGGCCGGAACGCCCGCGTGCTCGGCCGCCATCGCGAGCTCGAGCACGTCGCTGCGATCGGGCTCGACGCACGCGACCACGCCGTGCATCGCGGCGCGCGCGAGCGCGTCGATCGAGCAGGCCTGCCCGTGGCAGCGCCGGATGATCGGCGCCTTCGCGAGCTGCTTGCCCACCGCATCCAGCTCGCAGCGCACGTGCGCGTGCAGGTAGGTGTACTGCCGGTGCAGATCGGCGCTCCACGGCTCTACGCTGCCGGCGAGCGCAGCGAGCCGCGCCACCAGCTCCTCGCGCAGCTTGGTCACCAGGCCGACGATGGTGCGCTCGATCGCCGTGCGACCGGCATCGTCGACGACGTGATCACGACCGATGTCGGTGCGCAGCGACGGAGAGTCGGCCCACACGCGCAGGTGATCGAACGACGCGGAGATGCTGCGGCCGGCGTGGGGCAACAGCTCGCCCGGGCCACCTTCGGCGAGCACGAGCCCGTTGCGCAGGAGCACGGCGTGTGGCGGCACGGCGAACGCGACGCGCAGCCGCGTGGGCCCCTGCTCGTGCACCACGAGCAGCACCTCGTCGCCCGGCACCGGCGTGTCGTGGATGAGCTCGCGTCCGTCGCCGCCCTCGTCGTCGAACGCGATCTCGACCGGGCAGAAGCGACACCAACGCCACAGGCTGTCGCGCACGGCCTCGGCCACGCCGGCGCGCTCGGCCGCGTGCGCGCGCTTGAACAGCCGCACCGTCGTGCCCTCGAACCGCTCGTCGGCACGGTGCTTCTCGAAGCGTCGATCGGCGCCGAACAGCAGCTCCCACGACTCGCCGCCCCGGCCGGTGTGCAGCAGCACGGCCTCGGGCTCCCACGCGAAGACGCTGACGAAGCCGATCCCGAAGCCACCGGCCATCGTGCGGTCCCCCGTCTTCGCGGACGCGAACAGCCGCGTCAGCTCGCCGTCGAGGATCGCCTCGTCCATGCCGCTGCCGCTGTCCGTGACCTCGAGCTCCAGCACGATGTCGTCGCCGCCGATCGGATGCACGCGCAGCGTCACGTCGACGCGATCGCTGCCCGCGTCCATCGAGTTCTGCACGAGCTCGCGCAGGAAGTCGTAGGGCGAAGCGAACTGCCCGACCAGGCGTGCCAGCAGCTCGTCCGTCGCCGTCGCGCCCGGAGCCGTGCTCACGGGGCGTCCGCCGCGGGCAGCTCGAGCGCCACCTGCAGCTCCTCGTCGTCCTCGGCGAGCTCGGCCATCACGTTCGGCACGTCGATCGCCAGGAGCTCCTTCTTCTTGCCGGGGCGGCGGACGTTCCACCGCTTGCGCGAGTAGTAGCGCTGCTCGCCGCCCTTGTCGCCCTTCACCGACAGACAGAAGTCGAACCCGCGCTTCGGCTCGCAGCTGCCGAAGCGCACGCGCATCGAGCTGCCGTCTTGCAGGAACTTGAGCTTCGCCGCGTCCTTGCCGTCGGAGCGCCACTCGAACACGTCGTGCGTGCCCCGATACGCGGAGCCCTGGAAGAACGCACCGATGTACTTGCCCTCGCCGGTGCGCGTCGTGACGAACGCGCTCATGGGCTCGGTGGCCTTGCTCGGCACGCCCGAGATCCACAGGCGCTCGGTCGGCGAGGCATCGGAGCTACCGCACGCGGCGAGCCCCCCGAACCCACACAGGGCGAGCAGCATGTTCGCGAGGATGATCGTCGGCGCGCGGGACATCGCGGGAAAGCCTGACAGCCACGGTGCGACGCTTCAAGCCGCACCCCTTGCGCCGCTGCAAATCGCGCGTTTGCAGCGCAGCGCGCCGGTGGTAACCATCGCTGGCCGCCCATCGTCGGCGCCACGACTGCACATGCCTCGCATCCGAATGCCGCGCAGCCTCCGCCCCACCCTCGCCGTGCTCGCGTTCGCCGGGCTCGCCTGCGACGAACCGGCCGAGCCCGCGGTGCACAAGGGCAAGCCGCGTGCGGAGCGACAGGCCGAGGAGGCCAAGGCGTTCGAGGCTGGTACTGCCGCGGCGCCGAAGGAAGCGATTTCCGCGGCCGCGCTGATCGATCGCGCGCGACCGTTGCTGGGCGCGACGGCGCTCGTCGCCGAGAACCCGGCGAACGAGCTCACCGACGCGAAGATCGATCTCGGCCGCAAGCTCTACTACGACCCGCGGCTGTCCAAGGGCCAGACCTTCTCGTGCAACAGCTGCCACGTGCTCGCGCACTACGGCATCGACACGCGCGAGCGCGACGGCGGCCGCGCCCGCACCTCCGAGGGTCACAAGAAGCAGTTCGGCGAGCGCAACAGCCCCACCGTCTACCACGCTGCGTTCGCGCTCGCGCAGTTCTGGGACGGCCGCGCGCCCGACGTCGAGACGCAGGCGCAGATGCCGATCACGAACCCCGTCGAGATGGCGATGGCCGATCCCGCGAGCGTGATCACGGTGATGAAGTCGATCCCCGGCTACCTGCCGCTCTTCCAGGCCGCGTTCCCCGACGACTCCGATCCGATCACGTTCGCGAACATCGGCAAGGCCATCGGCGCGTTCGAGCGCAAGCTCGTCACGGTCGCGCCCTTCGATCGCTTCATGAAGGGTGACACCGCCGCGCTCGACGACGATCAGCTGCGCGGCCTCAAGCTGTTCCTCGACGCCGGCTGCACGCAGTGCCACACCGGCCCGTCGGTCGGCGGCACGCAGTTCCAGAAGCTCGGCAGCGTGAAGCCGTGGCCCGATCCGCTCACCGACACGGGGCGGGAGAAGCACACCGGCGCCGCCGCCGATCGCTACTTCTTCAAGGTGCCGACCCTGCGCAACATCACCGAGACGGGCCCCTGGCTGCACGACGGCTCGGTCACCTCGCTCGAGCGCATGGTCCAGCTCATGTCCGAGCACCAGACCTCGCGCGGCAAGCTCACCGCCGAGGAGACGCGACTGCTCGTCGCGTTCCTCGGTGCGCTGCGCGGCGACATCCCCCGCGACTACATCGCCGAGCCGCAGCTCCCCGAGAACGGCCCCACGACGCCCGGGCCGGACCCCAGCTGAGCCATGGTCGCGCCGTCCGGCGCTCTTCCTGGCGCGCGCCGTCGTGCTCGCTGTCCGCCGTGGCGAAGCCACGGCGGGCTCGATGACTGTCGATCTCCGATCGAGCTCCGGCGAGGATCCCGTTCGGCGCCGGCGGTGGGCGCGGCGAGGCGACGCCGTGGTAGCTTAGATGCGTGCGCGCCCGACGACTGGCATGGTTTCTCGCGTTGTCCGCCCCGGCCGCCGCGCTGGGCTGCACGCCCGGTGACGAGCCGATCGACAACTCGCCCGAGGCCTCGGTCAAGGTGATCGGTCCCGAGGGCGGCGAGATCCAGTCGACCGACGGCAACCTGCGCATCGCGATCCCGGCCGGTGCGCTCACGGCCGCGGTCGAGGTGAGCATCGCGCGTTCGACCTCGCATCCGCCGAGCATCGGCGAGGCCTACCGCGTGCAGCCGAACATGCCGCTCGCGGTCCCGGCCAGCGTCACCTACTTCTTCGGCACCACCGACACGGGCACGTACGATCGCTCGCGGCTCGCGCTCGGCGTCGAGTCCGGGTCCTACTACGCGCCGCTGGCGATGCAGGTGCGCGATGCGGCCGCCAGCACGGTCACCGCGCCCGATCCCTCGCTGTCCTACTCGTACGGGCTCGTCGAGGGCACCGAGCTGCCCACTACGACCGAGAGCAGCGGCACCGACGACAGCTCGGCGTCGAGCAGCACCGCGACGACGATGACCGCGACCACCGTCGGCACGAGCGAGAGCGGCACGCTGGACACCAGCGACACGGGTACGGGGTCGAGCGACTCGACCGCGGCGAGCAGCGAGTCGAGCTCGAGCGGTGGCAGCGGCGGCTGCGGCGACGGCTCCGTCGACGCCGGCGATGTCTGCTTCGTGCCCGGCACCGACGTGCTCGTGGGCATGGGCCCGCGCGGGGTCGCGCTCGCGGATCTGAACGGCGACGGCGATCTCGATCTGGTCGCGGTCAACGGCGGCAGCGACGACGCGAGCGTGTATCTCGGCGACGGCAGCGGTGGCGTCGGGCTCGAGACCGTCTATCCGGTCGGCAACAACCCCGCGGCGCTGACCATCGCCGACGTGAACGACGACGACGAGATTGACCTCGTGGTGATCAACGAGACCGCCGGCAACGTGGGGCTCCTGACCGGCACGGGCGGCGGTGCGTTCGCGGCCCAGGTCGTGTTCGACGTCGGCAACCTCCCGCGCGGGCTCGTGCTCGCCGACTTCGACGAGGACCTGCTGCTCGACGCCGCGGTGGTCAACAACGGCACCGACGACATCAGCCTGCTGCTCGGCGACGGGGCCGGCTTCGGTGGCCAGTCCACGTTCGCGGTCGGCAACGGGCCGGTCGCGATCGCGGTCGGCGACGTCAACGGCGACAACAACCTCGACGTCGCGAGCGTGGTGGGCGGCGACGTCGTGCTGAACGGTGGCAACGGCTCGGGCATGTTCGGGGGTCCGTCGTCGTACGTCGTCGGTGGCAACGGCTCCGCGGTCGCGCTCGCCGACGTCAACGACGACGGCGATCTCGACGTCGTCGCCGTCACCGACAGCACCGACACGGTCACCATCGGGCTCGGCAACGGCGTGGGTACGTTCGGCGCTGGCGTGCCGTACGTCGTCGGCGATCAGCCGAACGCGATCGCGGTCGTCGACATCGATGCCGACGACGATCTCGATCTGCTGGTGGTGGCCGGCGGCGACGGCGAGGTCAGCGTGCTGCTCGGCGACGGCACGGGCGCATTCGTGGCCGGCGACGCGCTGGGCGTCGGCAATGCCCCGAACGCGATCGCGGTCGGCGACTTCGACGGCGATGGTGCGCCGGACGTGCTCGTGGCCTCGGGTGGCGACGACGTGATCTCGGTCGTGCTGTCCGATCCGTAGCCGCATGAACTTCCTCGGGCACGCAGCGGCGGCGCGCTGGACGAGCGACGACCCGCGCTTCGTGCTCGGCGCGATGCTGCCCGACTTCGCGCACATGGGTGGTGTGCGACGCATCGCGCCGATCGACGAGGTCGCGATCGCCGGGGTCGCGTTCCACCACCGCACCGACGAGGCGTTCCACGGCGCGCCGAGCTTCGTCCGGCTCACCCACGAAGGCACCGACGCGCTGCAGGCCGCAGGGGTCGGTCGCGGCCCTGCGCTCGCGCTCGGGCACCTCGCGATCGAGCTGTTGCTCGACGCCGTGCTCGCCGAGGACGACGCGCTGGTCGCCGCCTACCAGCGCGCGCTCGCGGTGGAGCTCGAGCTGGCCGAGCCCGAGCACCACCGCATCATCACCGGCGTGCGCGCGCGCCTGGCCGAGGCCGGTGCGCCACGCTGGTACGCGGAGCTCGACGAGCTCGCGCCGCGGCTCGAACGGATCCTCGCGCGCCGTCCGAGGCTCGCGCTCGCGCCCTCAGACCGCGCGCCGTTGCGGCGCTGGCTCGACGATGCGCACGCAGCCGTCGAGCGCTCGGCGAGCGCGCTGATGGCCGAGCTGGACGTCCGTCTCGCCACGTCGGCGCACCGCTGATCGCTTGCGCCCCATGCGGCGCGCTGCGACGATCGTCGCATGCGGCCACGAATAACGTCGATGCTCATCGTGCTCGTCGCGCTGCCGCTCGCCGGCTGTCCCGGCGACGACGACGACGCGACGACGGCCGCGACCACCGAGGGCGGCACCACCACGACGGCGTCGACCTCCACGGCGAGCGGCGAGTCGAGCGGGATCGACACGAGCAGCACGGGCCCCGACCCCGCGACCAGCTTCCCGCCCTCGGACTCGAGCTCGAGCTCGGCGACGGAGACGGTCGGCGACCAGTGCGACGGCGCGCCGACGCCGACGCTCTGTGCGGACTACGGCAACCACTTCGCGATCGAGTGCTTCCCCGATCAGGCCGACATGCTCGACGCGTATGTGCACGACTGCGTGTGCGGGGTGTTCTTCGCCGCGATCTTCACCACCGAGTGCGGCGCGGCGGCCGAGGACTACTACACGTGCGTGGTCGCGGCGCCCTGCGCGGACCTGATGGACGAGCCGTGCCCGAGCGAAGCGATGGCCTTCGTCGACGTGTGCGGCGGCCACTCGCCGCCCGAGCTGACCGGCGGCTAGTCCGGCAGCCCGAAGACGTCCTCGGGCTTCGCGGAGGACGGCTGGCTCATCTGGAACTTCGCGACCGC
This sequence comes from uncultured Nannocystaceae bacterium, assembly GCA_964519175.1. Classification (GTDB taxonomy): domain Bacteria; phylum Myxococcota_A; class Polyangia; order Nannocystales; family Nannocystaceae; genus Xiheibacterium. The sequence continues at coordinate 8,224 of CAZFKC010000118.1, read as the reverse complement.
GGTCTGCAGCTCGATGAGCATCGGCAGGAGCGCCTTGTTGGTCGCATTCATCGTCGAGAGCAGCGGCCCGGTGAGCCCCTCGCCGCTCGCGATCGCACCGTAGAGATCGTCGAACACCTTCGCGAACTTCGGATCGATGCTGTCCGACTCGGGCCGCACCACGGTGCGGTTCTCCGGCTTCACCGCCGCGACCGCGGCGACCGGATCGCCGTAGCCGAGCCACTCGAGCGTCTTCGGGATCACCGTCTCCGGCTGGCCGACCACCTGGTCGTAGCTCTGCAGCCGCGCCGGATACCTGCGCAGGCTGATGTCGCGGCACAGCGCGAAGTTCTCCATCCACCACTCGAACGCGGGCGGGAACACCACCGGCTCGGGCGCGTCGGGCTGCTGCTCGAGCTGTTTCGCGCGCTCGAGCCCGTAGAGGCGATTGATCGAGGCCTCGTACTCCCGCCACTCGCGGATGTTCGCGACCAGCCGCTCGATGTACGAGCGCTCGGATCGCACGACGCCCGGCACGAACACCTTCACCGCGTAGCCGGCGACGTGCTCGGGCAGGAAGTACTTGCCGGTCACCGGATGGGGATTCGTGCGGTAGTAGATGCCGTGGCGCAGCATCGACTCGTAGAAGCCGTCGGGATTGGCCTGCTTGATCGTCTGCTCCCAGTTGCGGGGGAACTGCTTGCCCAGCACCGGCAGGCCCGCGGCCGCCAGCACCTGCATCCACATCGACGTGCCGCTGCGCTTGGTGCCGGAGACGAGGATCACGGCGAGCAGCGTATCACGCAGGCTCGCTCGCGTCGGCCAGCTCGATCGCCGCTTCCACGACCGCGACGAGCTCGCTGGCGGTCGCGACCGCGGGCGCACCCTGCTCGTGCTCCGCGAGCTGCTCGAGCAGCCACTGCGCCGCCGTCGCCTTCGTGGGCAACGCACGCGTCGGGTACACCGGACGCGCGAGCAACGACAACGACGTGACCACCGATCGCACCACCGAGCCGAAGAAGCCCTCTTGCTCGACGATCACCGCCGAGCCGCGCACGATCGTGCTCTTGTCGTTCATCAGCCGGCGATAGACGGCGCGTACGGCTTCGGGCGGCGGGTCGAGCTTCGGGGTCGAGCGCGGCACGTGCACGAGCGCGACGTGGGGCACGCCGGCGACTTGGAGGCGCGCGACCTCGGCGAGCATGGCCTCGACGTCGGGCACCGTCGGCGGCTTGCTGACGACGACGATCAGGAAGCAGCGCCAACCCACGATCGTCTGCGTCGCGGTGCTCGCGAGCACCTGCGGCGCATCCGCGAACATCCGTTTCGCGGGGGAAGCCATGCAGCGGGGATCATACCCCGTGGGCGGGCACGATCAGAAGCGCAGACCGAAGCCACCGGGTGCCACTTCGAACCCGACGCGCGCGACCCCGCGCGCGCGGCTCTCCGCGTCGCGGCGCACCTTGCCGCGCACGGGCACACCGATGGCGAGCAGCACGATGCCGGTGAGCGCCGCCGCACCGAAGACCCCGAAGATCGCGGGCGCAGCCTCGCCACCGCCACCGGTGCCCACGATCACGCCCCCCGCAATCAACCCGACGCCACCGATGCCGGTCAGCACTGCGCCACCCGTGATGACGCTGCGCGCCCGCTTGTAGCGGCGATAGAGCTCGGGGTCGTTGCGGATGATCTCGTTCACCGTGCCGCGGCCGACCACGGGGCTGCTCGGCCCCACGTCCGGCGTCACCACGTTGCCGTCCGTCGAGGGCGGCGGCACTGCACCGCCACCGCCGGCCGGCATGGTCGCGATCGCGATCGGCACCACCTCGACGCGCAGGAGCGCGGCGCACTGCCCGGGCGGCACCGTGTCGTTCGCGGTGGCTGCGGTGCACGAGGCGAGATCGCCATCGGAGGTGAGCAGCGATCGATCGCGCGCAGTCGAGGCTCCGCCGCCGGCGTTGCCGATGCCCACGTCGGCGCCGGCCTTCAGCCCGCGCCCCGCATAGAACTCGAACGCGCCGACGGTGAGCCCGCTGACGACGTGCGTCGCGCGTGCGCACTGGCCGGTGAGATCCGCCGAGGTGAAGTCGGTCTTGTCGGCGTCCTTGCGCCCGACGATCATCATGTCGACGTTGAGCTCGCCCTCGCGCTCGAGCTGCGCCTCGAGCTTGAACGCGCCCACCGGCATGTGTGCATAGAGCTCGTCCTGCGACGTGACCTTCACGTTCTCGCGCTTCGCCGTCGTCGCGATGTAGCCGTAGGTGCCGGGCAGCACGCAGGCCGGCAAGAGCTCCATCTCGCAGCCGACGTAGCGCACGGCCACGATGCCGCGGCGCGCACCGGCCTCGACCTGTGTGCGATCGGCGGCCGGCCACTCGACGACGAGCGGCTTGTTCGAGCTCGCGCTGACCTTGCACTTCGTCTGACCGGTCTCGTCGGCGACGCTCGGCAGGTTGCCCGGCGTCCTCGTGCCGCGCTTGCCGGGCGTGCAGCCGGCGATCGGCATCGCCGCGAGGGTGAGGCCGACGAAGGAGGAGAGCAGACGCACGCGCATCGCGAGGGGGGAGGCCATGACCCCCATGGAGTGACACGGGCCCGCGCTCGGTTCGAGCCCGCGCCCAGAAGGGCGCGTAGGGCCGCCAGACAGCATGCACACGAGCCCGCCGTGGCTTTGCCACGGCGGACAGCGAGCATGGCTGCGCGCACCAGGAAGAGCGCCGGACGGCGCGACCAGAGCTAGAGCCTGCGGAGGTTCTCTCGGTAGTCCTTCTCGGCGCGGGTGCCCTTGACCAGCTCGACCGCGCGCTCGTAGGCCTGCCGGGCCTTGTCCTTCTGCCCGAAGCGCAGCAGGCAGTGGCCGCGGATCTCGTGGGCGCGCGGGTTGTCGGGATCCAGATCGAGGGCACGGTCGGCGCTCGAGCGCGCCGAGGCGGTCTCGTTCGCCGAGAGCTCGACCTTCGCGCGGATCGTCCACGACTCGGTGTGCAGCGGCAGTCGGGCCGTGAGCTGCTGCGCGATCGCCAGCGCGATGCGCTCGTTGTCCTGGCGGATCCACAGCTTGGTCGCGAGATCGGCCGCGGTGAGCAGCTCCGCGGCCGGGCGATCCTCGTCGAGCATGCGCAGCCAGGCCGAGCGCGCGCGCGGGGCCGCGATGCGGGGCTTGCCCATGCGCGACTCGACGTCGGCCCACGCCAGATACAAGCGACCGTGCTGCGCCTCGGGGGTCACCGGGAAGCCGCGGCGGATGACGAGCTCGGCCTCCTTGCGGTCGTACTGGCGCGCCCACGTCTCGGCGAGCAGCACCCGCGACTCGACGTCGGCGGGCTGCTGCTGCACGAGCGTCGCGAGCAGCCGCTGCGCCTTCGCGACGTCGTCGCGCTCGCCGCGGGTGAACAGCGCGATGCGGGCCCGCTCGCGCTCGAGCTGCCGCGGATCGACGCCGAGCTCCTTGGCCTTGCCGAGCAACGCCTCGTAGTCGAGCTTGCGATCGCCGGCGTCGGCCGAGAGCTGCACGTAGCGGATCACCGTGGCACCGGCGATGCCCTTCTCGTCGATCAGCTCCGCGAGCAGCTTGCGCGCGCGCAGCGGGCGGGCGGTGTCGGCCAGGAAGTACGCGAGCTGCTCGCGGTACCGCGGCAGGTGCGGGTTGGTCTCGACCGCACGCTCGAGCAGGTCCTGGGCCGTGCGTGCGCCCTCGGGATCGATCTTGCGACGACGGTTCCACACGTCGGCGAGCAGCAGCATCGCCTCGGCGGCATGGGGCTCGCGATCGACGGCACGCTCGAGCGCCACGCGTGCGCGGCGGAGATCGTCGCTCGCGTCCGCATCGGCCGTGGCGAGCTCGGCCTCGCCGAGCCCCGTCCACGCCCGCGGTGCGTAGGGCTCCTCCTCCGCGAGCGCCCTCAGCTTGCGCAGCGCGACCGTCTTGTCGGCGAGCCGCAGCTCCACGCGCGCGCGCGCGACCTCGATCTCGATGCGTCCGGGCAAGAGCTCCTCGGTGCGGCGGATCCACGGCTCGGCCTCCGCCCATCGTCCCTGCTCGACGAGCGCGAGCGCCTGCAGGTACGCGACGCGCGGCGATTCCTGCGGCAGCTCCGCGAGCTTCGCGAGCGCGGCCATCACCTCGCCGCGATCCAGCACCGCCCACGCGCGATCGATCGCGAGCTCGGGCTCGGGCAGATCGGCGGCGTCGAGCCAGGCCTCGGCCAGCGCCGGCGCGTTGGCCTCGAGCGCGGTCTCGATCGCCAGCCGCACCGCGAGCCGGTCCCAGCGCGGCAGGCCTTCCCAGGCCTCTTCGATGCGCGCGAGCCCGGCCTCGAGCTCGCCGCTGCGCACGTGCACGACGCCGCGCGCGAGCAGCGTGTCGTAGCGATCGCGGGCGGGCAGCGCATCGCCTTGCTCGAGCAGCTGATCCGCGACACTGGCCACCCCGCTCGCCTCGCGCCGCAGCACCGCATTGAACAGCGCCTCGTCGGCGGCGAGCCCGAGGTGCGAGCGCGCGAGCTCGCGGGCACGCTCGAGCTCTGCGAGCGCCTCGTCGGCCTCGCCGCGTTGCAGGAGGATCCGCGCACGCACGCGCCGCAGCGACGCGAGCCCGGGATTCGGCGCGAGCGCGGCGTCGATCTGCTCGAGCGCGGCCTGCAGCGCCTCCTTGTCGTCGGGGGCGCGCGCGATGGTCACGAGCCCACCGAGCCACGCAGCCTCGCCCGCGACGATGGCGTCGCTGCTCTCGCCGATCTCCGCGAGCCCACTCGCGGCAGTCTCGTGATCGCCGTCGCCGAACGCCATGATCGCCCGCGCGAGCACGGTCGCGGGCAGGCCGGCAGGGGCATCGCCCAGCGCCTCCTCGGCCTGGTCGCGGCGCTCGCCGAACTCGACCCACAGGTGCGCGCGCAAGAGTGCCCGTTCGGCCAGCGTCGCGTCGTCACGGGGATTGCGGGCCAGCGATGCGTCGAGCACGTCGCCGGCGAGTCGGAGGTCGCTCGCGTTGCCGCCGGTCGCGTGCGAGCGCGCCGACTGCAGCGCCTGCGCGACCGCGCGCCGATCGCCGACGATCTTGAGCGCGATGCCGGCGACGAGCAGCGCAGCGGCGAGGACCGCGAGCTGCACCGCGCGCTTGATCACCTTGCGACGCTGGTTGCTGCGGATCTCGCTGATCAGATCGCCGCGGGCGACTCGCAGCCCCAACGAGATCGATCGATCCGCGCGTCCTCGCCCGTCCACCGCCGATCACTGTACGCGAGCGCCCGCGACCGACGATAGCCCTCGGGCTGCGCGGCAGGACCCCGGGCGCGGCGCGAGCTGGTCAGGCGCGCCGTGCGAGCGGGTCCCACCACGCTCGCACGCCGGGCTACTGCGGCATCGAATCGTCGGGGCGCTCGTCGCCGAGCGCGAGATCGCCGTCGTCGCCGGGCCAAGACGGTGGCGGCGCGACCGGCTCGCCGGGCTTCGGCCGCGGCTTCGCACGCTTCCGCGTGTGCTTGTTGTCCTTGCCGACCTCGTGGTCCCGACGATAGCGCTGTAATCCCGGCAACCATGGATGCTCGTCCTCGACGAGCTCCGCGAAGAGCCCGAGGCGCTCGCCCGAGGAGCGCCGCTCGTCGACGAGCACGAACTTGCCCTCGTGGAACTGCCAGAGCTGGTCGACCATGGTGCTCTCGATCACCGTGCTGTCGTCGGTGTGCCACCAGATCTGCGCGCGCGATGCGGCGACGCCGGTGGTCTTGTCGAGGTCGAGCCGCGTGAGCTCGTAGTCGACGACGACGAGCTCCTCCGCGAACTCCTCGTGCGCGAGCAGGAACGCCTGCTTCGACTCGACCGGCAGGAACGTCGCGGCGATGTCGAGATCACGCCAGCGCAGCGAGCGGTTGTACTCGGTGGTGGCGTCGCGCAGCTTGGTCTGCATGCCGTCGCCGGTCATGCATCCACCGGCGAGGAGGATCACGAGAGAGAGCTGCGCCCGCATGCTGCGACGCTAGGCCGGCGGGGCCGGGCTCCGCCAATTATCGGCCGGAATCGGGCGAGCGACGGCCGCGGACGACCCGCGCGATGCCGGCGTGGTCGTTGCGCGTGTCGCCGGCGAGCCCGTGACGTGCGAGCGCGGCCACCACCGCCGGCGCCTGATCGTGGCCGACCTCGAGGTAGATCGCGCCGCCATCGGCGAGCGCATCGCCGCCGACGACCTCGGCGAGCAACCGCTCGATCACCCGCAGGCCATCGGGGCCGCCGTCGAGCGCGAGCGTCGGCTCGTGGCGCGCGACCTCGGGCTCGAGCTCCGCGAGCTCCGCGGTGGGGATGTACGGCAGGTTCGCGGCGATCGCCACGAAGCCACCCGCGTCCGCCAGGCCCGCGAGCAGATCGGAGCGCACCGTCGTGATCGCGAGCCCGAGCCGCGCGGCGTTGGCCGCGGCCACCGCGAGCGCTCCCTCCGAGACATCGACGGCGGTGACGTCGAGCTCGGGTCGCGCGTGCTTGATCGCGAGCGCGATCGCCCCCGAGCCGGTGCCGACGTCGAGCACGTGGCCCGCTTCGCAGCCCCGCAGATCCTCGAGCACCCAGTCGACGAGGTGCTCGGTCTCCGGGCGCGGCACGAGCACGCGCGCGTCGACCTCGAGCTCGAGCCCGAGCGCATGGAAGCCGCGCCGCCCCTCGATGTACGCGACCGGCTCGCGCGCGAGCCGGCGCCGCACGAGCTCGCGGAAGCGACCCCGCGCGGGCTCCTCGACCAGGCGATCGTGCTCCGTGTAGAGGGTGATCCGCGTGCACTCGAGCGCGTGAGCGAGCAGCCGCTCGGCATCGAGCCGCGACTCCCCGATCCCCGCGCTCGCGAAGCGCTGCTGGGTCCATCGCAGCAGCTCCCCGATCGTCCAGTCCGAGCGGCCAGCGCCCGATGATTCGGGCTTGGTGCCACGTTCCGCTGCGGGCGGCGCGGGCGCTTTGGACGTGGGCTCGGTCATCGCGGTGCTCGTGCCGGCGGAAGTGTGGGCGAAACGAACGGGGGTTGGGCCACGGGAACGACGTACCGGCCGCGCGCGGGACGTGCGACACCGCACCGGCACATTTCGGGCTTGGTGGTCGAAGGACACCTCTCGTAGTCTGGAAGTCGACCTGCAACCAACCGCGTCGCCGTCTGCCACCGACGTCGATGCGGGGACCCACCCATGCGTCGACCCGCCTCCATCCTCGGCCTGTGCCTGGCCGCCCTCGTGCTGCTGCTGCTGCCGCAGGCCGCACAGACGGCGCGCATGGCCCAGGGCGGAGCGACGGCCGGCGGCACGGTGATGCCGATCGATGCTCCGCGCCCGCTCGTCGTGGTGCGTGCGCTCGGGCCAGTGCCGCACGAACGCCTGCGCTCGACGTGCCGCAGTCTGCTGAAGGCGTTCCCGGTGCGCTGCGAGGTCCGCGACGGACGCGATCTGCTCTCGGCCTGGAGCGCCTGGGACGCCGACCGCGTGCAGCTCGATGCCCGCGCCGCGCTCGACATCCTCTTCCGCGATCGCGATCCCGAGGCGCTCGTCGAGCTCGACATCACCGGCGTCGACATCTACGAGGTCGACAAGCCCTACGTGTTCGGGCTCGCGAGCCTCACCGATCGCATCGCGCTGGTGTCGCTGTCGCGCATCGACGACGACGGCCGCAGTCGGCTCGAGCGGCGGCTGCACAAGCTCGTGCTGCACGAGGTCGGCCACACGTTCGGGCTGCACCACCACGACGATCACGAGTGCGTGATGCGGCAGGATCCCACGGTCGAGTCGCTCGACTCCGCCCCGGACCGGCCCTGCACGGAGTGCCACGCGAAGCTCGCGGAGCAGGCCGAGCGGCTGGTGCGACCCGGCCAGTCCGCGCTCGACCGTGCCCGCGGCTGGCTCGCGCGCGGCGAGCACGACGAGGCGCGGCTGCAGCTCGCCGACACGCTGCACTCCGGCGAGTTCGACCACGAGCTGCTGCGCTCGTTCGCCACCGCGTTCTTCGAGGCACGCCAGTACAACGAGTCGATCAGCGTGCTGCGCTTCGTGGTGAAGCAGGATCCCGAGGCGGCCGAGGCCCACGTCGATCTCGGGCTCTGCTACCAGATGCGCGCGCGCGAGGGCGACGTCGAGCGGGCGATCGAGCACCTCGAGCTCGCGCTCGAGCTGAGGCCCGACTGGCAGCTCGTCGGCGAGCACCTCGACACGCTCATCGCCAGTGTGAACTGAGCTCTGGTCGCGCCCTCCGGCGCTCTTCCTGGTGCGCGCAGCGATGCTCG
>CAZFKC010000117.1:16043-30726 GCA_964519175.1 uncultured Nannocystaceae bacterium | reverse complement strand
CCTGCTAGAGTCCGCGCCGATGACCGCGCCCGCGACGCTCGAGGTCACCACCACCTATCTCGAGATGCTGCAGCGTCCGCGCCGTACGAGGCACGCACCGGCGGGCGAGCGCACGCTCGCGCTCCTGCGCGCCGAGCACCCGCCCCTGCACTTCTACCGCTACCTCTACGAGACCGTCGGCGCGCCGTGGCTCTGGTACGAGCGACGCCAGCTCGGCGACGAGGCGCTCTCGGCCATCGTGCACGACCCTAGCGTCGAGGTCTGCGTGCTGTACGTCGACGGCTCGCCCGCCGGCTTCGCCGAGCTCGACGCGCGTGCGCTCCCGGAGATCGAGCTCGCCTACTGCGGCCTCGTGCCGGACTTCATCGGCAAGGGCCTGGGGCTCTACCTCATCGACTGTGCGGTCGAGCGCGCGTGGGCCCGCGAGCCCGAGCCGTCGCGCCTGTGGGTGCACACGTGCACGCTCGATCATCCGCGCGCGCTGCTGGCCTACCAGCACGCCGGCTTCCAGCCCTATCGCGAGGAGACCGAGACGATCGCGGATCCCCGCAGCACCGGCGCGATGGATCGCCGGGGCTGATCAGGCGCGGGCGCGTCGTCCCGCGTGGAACGACTCGAGCGCGAAGAGCAGCACCGCGCCCCAGATGCACCCGAAGCCGCGCACGTGCACGGCGCCGAGCGGCTCGCCGAAGAGCAGCACCGCGAGCAGGAACTGGCAGCTCGGCGCGAGGTACTGCACGAAGCCCAGCGTCCGCAGCGGGAGCAGTCGCGCTGCGTTCGCGAACCACACGAGCGGTGCGCCGGTGACGACACCGGTCGCGACCAGCAGCAGGTCGACCCGCGGCGACATCGCGCCGAATGCAGCGCGACCGTCGACGGCCAGCCAGACCAGCCACGCCGCCGCGAACGGGACCAGCAGCAACGACTCGATCGTCGCGCCCATCAAGCCGTCGACCGGCGCGACCTTGCGCATGAGCCCGTAGCCGCCGAACGTCACCGCGAGGACGAGCCCGATCCACGGCAGACCGTCGGCGAGCGCGGCGAGCTGGACGACGCCGAGGCCCGCGATCGCGACCGCGACCCACTGCAGCGGACGCATGCGCTCGCCGAGGAACGCGAAGCCGAGCACGATGCTGACCAGCGGATTGAGGAAGTAGCCGAGGCTCGCGTGCATCACTCGATCGGTGACGACCGCGTAGACGAACACGAGCCAGTTGATCCCGATGAGCACCGCCGACGCGAAGATCGCCGCGAGCCGCGACGGCGTCGCGAGCGTGCGTGCGAGCTCGCGCGCGCGTCGACGCAACGCGATGAGCACGAGGTACACGAGCGCGGCCCAGCACACGCGATGCGCGACGAGCTCGAGCGCGTCGATGCCCCCCAGCTGCTTCCAGAACAGCGGGAACAGCCCCCAGGATCCGTAGGCGAGCACGGCGTAGCCGAGCCCGAGCGCGGTGCGGTCCTGCTCGGTCGCGTCGGCACCCACGGCCCCGCAGTGATACCGCGATTTCTCGTGAACGCCGTTTCCGGGGCGAGCCGCTCCGTGATTGCCTTTGTGGAAAGTAGACAGTAGAACTTCTCACTCATGACGGACGCGACGGCGGGCGGGCTGCTCAAGATGTCGGTGTTCGCCGAGCGGAGCGGCGTGCCGATCCCGACGATCAAGCACTACCTGCGCGAGCAGTTGCTGCCCGAGCCGGTGAAGACGAGCCGCAACATGGCGTACTACGACGCCGCGCTCGTGCCCCGCGTGCGCGCGATCAAGCGGCTGCAGACCTCGCTGCACCTGCCGCTCGCGATCATCCGCCAGGTGCTCGATCGCATCGACACCGAGGAGATCGCGAACGACGTGGCGCTGGAGGCCACGATCTCCCGCGTGCTCGGCGAGCTCGCCCCGCGCGAGGTGGTGACGCGCACGCAGCTGCTCGCGTCGGGCGTGCTCGACTCGGAGCTGGCGCTCTTCCGCGGGCTCGGCATCGTCACGCCCGTGGGCGGCGAGGGCGAAGAGCGCTACGTCGGCGACGACGTCACGCTGCTGCGGCTGCTCGGTCAGGCGCGTCACGCCGGGCTCTCGGCGCAGATGCTGCCGCCGGAGATCCTGCGCGACTACGTCGACGCGCTGCGCAACCTCGTGCGCGTCGAGCTCTCGATGTTCCGCGCGCAGGTCGTGCCCGTCGCCGGCGGCGATCTCGGCAAGCTCACCGAGATCGCCACCACGCTCAGCGAGCGCCTGGTGGTGCTGCTGCGCCGCAAGCTCCTGGTACCGACGCTGCGCACCCTCGCCGACGAGACGGAGACGCCATGATCCGACGCACCACCATCACCTTTGCAATCCTGCTCGGCTGCGGCGAGACCACGGCCGGCGATGCCGGGAGCAGCGAGTCCACCGCGGGCAGCTCGGAGTCGTCGAGCACGAGCCCGGAGAGCACGACCATCGCGCCCGGCACGGGCGAGGCGAGCAGTAGCTCGAGCGGCGGCAGCACCGGCGTCGCCGACGTGAGCAGCGACGGCAGCGGCAGCAGCGGCAGCAGCAGCGACACGGGCACCCCCGACGATCCGGGCCCGGATCTGCGGCTCGCCGGCCCGCATCCGGTCGAGTCGAGCTCGGGCAGCTTCCCGACCGGCGGCTGCTCGATGGCCTACGAGATCTTCACGCCCACCGACGAGCCCGACGCGCCCACGGTGGTGCTCGCCCACGGCTTCCAGGGCAACCACGGCAGCATGGTGGACTGGGCCGAGCACTTCGCGAGCTGGGGGCTGCGCGTCGTCACCCCCGATCTGTGTCACGCCACGATCGTCGACGCCGACCATGCCCAGAACGGCGCGGATCTGGTCGCGCTGGCGGGCGAGCTCGCGATCGCATCGCCGATCTACGCCGGCTACTCCGCGGGCGGGCTCGCGGCCGTGCTCGCGGCCGCGCAGGATCCCGCCACCGTTGCGCTCGTCGGGCTCGACATGGTCGACAGCGGTGGGCTCGGGGCCGGCGTCGCCGACGGCATCGCAGTGCCGGCCCACGACATCACGAGCGAGGCCGCGATGTGCAACAGCACCGCGAACGGCGTGCCGGTGTTCGGCGCGATGGCGGACAGCCACGTCGTGCGCATCGTCGAGGCCGACCACTGCGACTTCCAGTCGCCGGGCGATGCGTTCTGCGGGCTGTGCAGCGCACCGAATCCCGACCACACCACCGAGTCGATCCAGGCCGCCATCCGCGGGCTCTCGACGGCGGCGCTGCTCTGGCGCGCGGGCGTCGATCCCCGCGGCGAGCACTGGTGGACGCCGGGCGGCGTCTGGTACGACGAGATGATCGAGCAGGGTGCGCTCGCACAGCTCTGACGCTTGACGCTCGCGGCACCGCCGGCAATGCTCGTCCCGATGCGGAGATCACTCGGCGTCGTCGCGATGCTGGCGGCCTGCGGTGGCGCGCCCGACGAGTCGGCGAGCGTCGGCGACGGCTCCTCCGAGTCGAGCGGGGCCGCCGATCCCGGCAGCGAGGTCACCACCACCGCGGTGGCCGACACCACGTCGTCGCCCGCGACGGCGGCAGAGGGCAGCGGCGACGACAGCGAGAGCAGCACGGGCGCGCAGCTGCTCGGCCCGCCCTACCCCGTCGTGCTCGTGCACGGGTTCTTCGGCTTCGACGAGCTCGCGGAGCTCGACGCCGCCACCTACTTCTACGGCGTGGTCGACCGGCTCGCCGAGGACGGCGAGCTCGAGGTGCACACGCCCGCGCTCGATCCGTTCAACGACTCAACGACGCGCGGAATGCAGCTGCTCGCGCACGTCGAAGCGATCCTCGCCGAGTCCGGGCACGCGAAGGTCAACCTCGTGGGCCACTCGCAAGGTGGGCTCGACGCGCGCGTGGTGGCGAGCCTGCGCCCCGAGCTCGTCGCGTCGGTGACGACCATCGCCACGCCCCACCACGGCACGCCGATCGCCGACATCGTGCTCGGCACGGTGTCCGACCCGAGCGCGCAGGCCCTCGCCGACGAGCTGGCGCTGTTGCTCGGGGGTGCGCTCTGGTCCGAGCTCGACGAGAACAGCTCGGTCTCCACCGCGCTCGCGCAGCTCGGCAGTGCCGGCATCGCCGAGTTCAACGCGACCTACCCCGATGCGCCCGGGGTCGTGTACCGCTCGCTCGCCGGCCGCTCGTCGCTCGCCGGCAGCGGCTCGGCCTGCGCCGTCGACGACGCGCCGACGTGGATCTCGGCCTACGACGACGCACGCGATCCGATCGATCCCGCGCTGAGCGTCGCGGCAGCGGTGCTCGTGGGCGACGTGCTCGAACCCGCGCCGAACGACGGGCTCGTGCGCGCGATCGATGCGCGCTGGGGCGACTTCCGCGGGTGTGTGCCGGCCGATCACCTCGACGAGGTCGGTCAGCTGTTCGGCGACGCGCCGGGCGTGCTGAACCCGTGGGACCACCTCGAGCTCTACGCGGCACTCGTCGCCGAGCTGCGCACCGACGGGTTGTAGCTTTGGTCGCGCTGTGCGGCGCTCTTGCCGGCGCGCGCAGTATTGCTCGCCATCCGCCGTGGCCGAGCCGCGGCGGGCTGCCGAGAAATCGCGAGCGCGCGGTGATCGGATCGGCCCCGGGGTCGCTCTTTGCGGGGGCCCCATGGAGCAGCGGATGGTCGATGTGGGCGCGACGACGCTCGGCGAGGGCGACCCGGCACCCGGGCTGGCCGTGCTCGCCCGCGGCACGATGGTCGGGCGCTACGTCGTGCTCGAGCGCATCGGCGCCGGGGCGATGGGCATCGTCTACGCCGCGTACGACCCCGAGCTCGATCGCAGGCTCGCGCTCAAGCTCGTGAGCCCGCGCGGTGGCGAACGCGCGACCAGCATCGGTCGCAGCCGGCTGCTCCGCGAGGCCCAGGCGCTCGCGAAGCTGACGCACCCGAACGTCGTCACGGTGCACGACGTCGGCACCCACGGCGAGCTCGTGTTCGTGGCGATGGAGCTGGTCGCCGGCCGCACGCTCACCGCCTGGCTCGCCGGCGCACCACCGCTGCCGGACATCGTCCGCGTGCTCGCCGATGCCGGCCGTGGGCTCGCGGCCGCGCACGCGAAGGGGCTGGTGCACCGCGACTTCAAGCCCGACAACGTGATGGTGGCCGACGACGGCCGCGTGCTGGTGATGGACTTCGGGCTCGCGCGTGCCCAGGGCGAGCGCGAGCCGGTGCGCGTCGACCAGGCCGCGTCGTCGAGCCCGTCGGCGCCGGAGCTCACCAGAGACGGCACCATCGTCGGCACGCCGCGCTACATGGCGCCCGAGCAGCTACTCGGCGGAGTGGCCGACGCGCGCAGCGATCAGTTCTCGTTCTGCGTCGCGTGCTACGAGGCGTTGTTCGGCGAGCATCCCTTCACCGGGGACTCGCTCACCGCGCTCGTGCTCGCGGTGACCCAGGGCGAGCTGCGCACGGACGCGAAGCGGGCCCGCGTGTCCCCGTGGCTGCGCAAGCTCGTGCTGCGCGGGCTGTCGACCGATCCCGCCGCACGCTGGCCCTCGATGGACGCGCTGCTCGATGCACTCGCCCGCGACCCCACGCGCCGGCGACGACGGCTGCTCTTCGCGCTCGCTCCCCTCGCGCTCGCAGGCGCCGCGATCGGCTGGCGGACGGTGACGCACGCGCGTCGCGAAGCGGCGTGTGCCGACCAGGGCGCCGCGATCGATCGGCTGTGGAACGACCGCGCGCGGGCCGACGTCGCGGCCGCGTTCTCGGCGAGCACGGCCCCGTTCGCACCGGACTCGTGGGTGCGCCTGCGTCCGTGGCTCGACGGCCACGCGGCGGCATGGGCGGGCGCGCGCGAGCGCTCGTGCCGGCTCGGTGTCGCGAGTGGTGAGCCCGAGCCGGCGGACACGCGCGCGTGCTTCGACGAGAGCGCGGCGGAGCTCGGGGAGCTGATCGCGGGGCTCGGGCGCGCCGATGCCGAGACGGTGCGCACCGCGGTGACCACCGCTTCGAGCCTCGACGACCCGGCGCTCTGCCTCGACGCGGCCTGGCTGGCCCGTCGCGCGCCCGCGTCGAGCGACGCGGACACGCGCGCGCAGGTCGACGCGGTGCGACTCGCGGCGATCGCCGTGCAGGCCCCGCGGCCGGCGAGCGAGCATGCACGGGCGCTCGCCGAGGCCCAGGCGATCGTGGCGCGTGCGCAGGCGATCGACTACGGCCCGCTCGTCGCCGAGGCGCACCTCGGGCTCGGGCGCGTGCGACTGCAGGAGGCGGAGTACGCCGCCGCCGAGGCGGCCTTCGTCACGGCGTTCCACACCGCCGTGCAGGCGAGCGACGATCGCACCGCCGACGCCGCCGCGCGCCGGCTGATCGCGGTCAGCATGTACCGCGCAGAGTTCGACGCCGGGCTCGCGTGGGCCCGCCTCGCCGAGAGCCTCTCGATCCGGCTCGGGCTCGAGTCGTCGGTGTCCGCAGGCGATCGCTGGAAGCTGCTCGGCGATCTGCTGTCGAAGCAAGGGAAGTACGACGAGGCGTTCGCGGCCCACGAGCGGTCGCGCGAGATCCTCGAGGCCCGGCTCGGCCCCCGCCACCCGATGCTGCTCGACACGCTCGAGGGACTCGCGATGGCGCAGATGTTCCGTGGCGAGCTCGCCGATGCGGCGCGACGGATGCAGGAGGTGCTCGCGCTCGACGAAGAGCTGCTGGGCCCCGATCACCCCGATCTCGCCGGCGCGATCGTCAACCTCGGCTCCGTGTTGCTGCAGCTCGGACGCCTCGACGAGTCCGAAGCCGCGTACCAGCGCGCCATCGCGCTGCTGCGCGCGCGACACGGTCCCGCACATCCCGACGTCATCGGCACCGAGCTGAACCTCGGCAACGTGCTGCTGAAGCGGCGACAGTACGGGGCCGCGCGCGCGATCTTCGAGCGCGCGCTCGCGGCGAGGATCGAGCACGACGGCCCGATGCACCCGCTCGTCGCGGAGACGCTCTTCAACATCGGCGGCACCCACGTGGGCGAGCGCAACGCAGCGGCCGCGATCGCGGCGTTCGAGCGCGCGCTCGCGATCCAGCGCGTCGCGCTCGCGCCCGATCACCCGGCGATCGCGATGGGCCTTTCCGAGCTCGGGCGCGCGTACGCGATGGCCGGCGAGCTCGAACGTGCGGAGGCCACGCTCACCGAGGCGTGTGTGCTCGCCGAGCATTCGTTGGGAGCGACGCATCCGACCACGGGCGAGACCTGGTCGAAGCTCGCGACGGTGCTGCGCGAGCGCGGACGGCCAGCCGAGGCGATCGACGCGCTGGCCCGAGCGCGGGCGATCGCCGCGACGAACGGCGATGCGGCCGACGTCGCGCTCGACGACTACTGGCTGGGCGACCTCTTGCTCGGCGAAGGGCGGCTCGACGAGGCCGAGCAGGCCTTCGCGGGCGCGCTGGCCTACCGCGACACGCAGCCGCCCTCGGTCGATCAGGGCTGGGCGCTCGCGGGACTCGGACGCGTGAGCCTCGCCCGCGGAGACGACGACGAAGCGATCGCTCGCCTGGAGCGTGCCGACGCGATCCTCGCGTCGACCGGCGAGACGCCCGCCGATCGTGCGGAGGTACGCCTCGAGCTCGCGCGCGCGCTGCAGCGATCGGGTCGCGACCTGCCGCGTGCGATCGAGCTGGCCACCTGGGCGCGCGATCGACTGCGTGCGGGCGGCACCGGGCACGCCGCCCAGCTCGCCCAGGCCGAGGCGTGGTTGCGCGCTCACGCGCACCGCGAGAGACGGCGCTGATCCGGCGTCGCCCCCGCTGTGCCACGGATCGCAGACGCATTCGTTGCGCATTGCCTTACCCCGCAGTCAACGCAAGATCGCTTGCGCACGCGGCCGGATGCTGGTCTGCTCGTGTACGACCGAGTGCGCGGACTGCCCTCTAACCTGCCCATGGCCGCCATGGATCGACGTTTCATCGCCGTGGTCGCGGCCGCGACCGTGCTCGCTTGCAAAAACGACGGTGACCCCGGCATCGACGAGTCGTCCGGGTTCGCCTCGCAGTCGGTGGGCGAGGTCGAAGAGGGCATCAGCGGCGACGACGGCATGGAGACGTGGGGCGCAGGTGAGCTCCGCGGCATCCTGACGTTCACGCTCTACCCCGCGGACTCGCTGTCCGGGGTCGACGAGGTCGGCATCGCGGGCGCGTGGCGCACGAGCGACGAGGACGTCGAGGCCGTCGACGACTTCTATGCCGCCTTCGCGCTCGGCACCGCGTTCCCGCTGCCGCCGGCGCTGGACGAGCTGCAGCAGAACGACATCCCCGCCGGCTTCGTGTGGGGCGACGTCGACGGCTGGGTCGAGGCCGGCACCGCGTTCAAGCTCTCGCATCCGGCCGAGCAGGTCGAGGCGCTCGCGTGTCTCGAGCGCGTCGGCATGGTGTTCGACATCTATCCGGTCTACGCGTCGTCGGGCGACACGTGCCCGGTCCTCGCCACGCAGTTCGTGCCGGGCAAGGACTACGACGTCGTGTTCTACGGCGGCGAGATGTTCGAGGACGTCGCGTACCACGGCGCGGTGGAGACGCCCGCGTCGTTCGAGGTCAATGCACCGCCGTTCGACGAGTACAACGCGCCCGTCATGCAGGGCTCCGCGCTCGACGTCGAGTGGGAGGGCGAGGATCCGCGCGGCTACCGGCTCGTGATCCGCGTATGGGACGACCTCGGCCGCATGTTCACGATCAACGCCGAGGACGACGGCGAGTACACGATCCCCGCCGACGCCCTCGCGGTGCTCGCACCGGGACCCATCACCATCACGGTCGCGCGCGAGCACATCGAGCGCATCCCGATCCCCGCCGGCGGCGTCAAGGTCGTGACCCGCTACGAGCGCTGGGGCTACTTCGATCTCGTCGCCGCAGGATGACCATGCACGCGAGGACCACGCCATGAAGCGCAGAACCTTCCTCAAGTCCGCCGCGATGGCCGGTGCGAGCACGTCGGCCGGCGTGTTCGCGATCCTGAAGTATCCGCGGGGTGCACGTGCGGCCGGCTGGGGCGTGTGGCCCAGCGACAAGACGAGCGCGATCACCCCGGCCGACTACGTCGTGCCGAAGGTGCTCGAGCTGAACCTGAACGGCGGCATGAACCCTTGGGACACGTTCTACACGGTGCCCGAGTGGGGCGCGGCGCCGGACTACACGTTCGTGAACCAGTTCGCCGAGGGCTTCCCCGGCTTCACGCAGGCGACGAGCCGCGAGGCGCGTTTCGAGGCCTGCGGCTTCGCCGGCGATCTGTGGAGCCCGCTCGGCATCACCGACGCGAACGGCGTCGATCTCTTCCTCGGCCCGTGGGCGTATCCGTTCCGCGATCGGCCCGACATCCTCGGCCGCATGCGCATCGTCGTGCAGCGCCACGACGTGGTCGCGCACGAGGGCGCCAACCCGCTCGCGTTCAGCGGCGATCGCATCGGGCAGCCGCGGCTCGCCGGGCTCGGCACCGCGATCCAGCGCTACTTCAGCGAGAACCCCGAGGTCGGCGGTGGCCTGCGTGCCGTGCCGTACTCGTACGTGCTCTACCCCGGGCTCGGCTTCTCCACGTTCAACTCGCTCTCCGCGTCGGCGGTCGGCTTCCATCCCGGCTCCGCGCGCCCGCTCGGCGTGACCGTGGCGCCGAACTCGATGCTCGCGCAGCTGCTCGCGCGCACCGGCCCTGCGGATCGCGAGGCGTTCGACGAGGCGATCACCGTCTATCGCCAGGCCTACGAGGCGCGCTTCAAGACCGGCGGCTTCGGTGCGCCCACGCGCTCGGCGGAGCGCGGCAACTACGAGTACTCCGACTACGCGCGACGGCACGCGGTCGAGCTGCAGGGCGTGCTGTCGCAGGAGCTGTTCCAGCCGGTCGCGCCCGGTCCCGTCGAGTGCGGCGCGGCGGCCCAGCTCACCGCCGACATGCCGCAGATGCAGGCGAACCTCGCCGCGAACCTGCTGACCCGTGCGACCGATGCCGCGCGCTACGTGCTCTGGATCGACACCGGCATCCAGCCCCACCCCAACGGCGGCCACGACTCGCACACCGATCACACGCAGCAGGCCGCGCAGAACGTGCCGCACACGCTGCGCGCGCTGGCGAACATCATCGGCGACGGGCCGGGCCAGCTCTCGCTCGACGACACGTTGATCGTCATCAACACCGAGTTCGGGCGCACGCCGAACCGCCAGGTCGAGGGCGGCGGCACGGGCACCAACCACTGGCCGTGGGGCTACGTGAGCGTGATGATCGGCGGACCGATCCGCACGCCGAGCTGCTACGGCGCGATCACCTACGCGCCCGGCGACGAGCTCAACAACGGCTACGCGACCGAGTACGCCACGCCGGCCGAGAACCGCATGATGGTGATGCAGGCGATGGGCATCTATCCGTTCTCGTCGCAGTCGTTCGCGGTGGGCGACGTGCGCGGCGGCGTCACCGACGAAGTCGAGGCCGCGACCCGCGTGCGCGACGTCTACCTGGGTTTGGCGTGAGCCGGGAGATCACCATGAGCACTGCCATCCACCACCGACTCCTCCCGCTCGCCGGCGCGCTCGCACTGTTCGCGCCCGGCTGCCACGGCGACACCACGCAGGACTCCGCGTCGTCTGGGTTCACCGACTCGCAGGGCAGCAACAGCGATCCCGACGACGGGCCCGGCGAGTACCTCACCACGGGTGGCGACACGGCCGAGCCCCCGGGCCCGGGCGACGGCGCCGAGCTGTGCGATGCCGGCGACGAGGCGTGGGCGAAGCGACTGATCCCGCTCGTGCACGGCCGCCGTCCCGAGAGCATCCGCGAGGTCCGCGTGCTCGTGCAGATGGTCGAGCAGCTCGAGGCGCTCGGCGTCGACGGCCGCGCGACGGTCGCAATGGGGCTCGCACGCGGCGACCAGTACCGCGATCGCTGGAAGCAGTGGATCTACGAGCAGCTGCGCGTGAACGTCAGCTCCGATCGCCGCAACGAGGACTGCTACGACGTGCGCGGCCCCGAGGCGGACTCGCCCGAGCTCGCCGCCTTCATCCGCGACAACCCGGTCGCTTCGAACTACGGCCAGCCGTTCCGCATGGCCGACGTCGTGTACAGCTCGCTGTTGCTCGACGATCTGTCGCCCGCCTACCGCGCCGACAACTTCGCGCGGCACTCGGCGCCGGTCATCGCCGGCAACATCTGTCCCGAGGAGCTCGAGGATCTCAACCGCGCCGCCTTCGGCAAGATCTTCGAGTCCTCGTACCTCGGTCGTTTCACCGAGTGCATGGACTGCCATCGCACCGAGATGTCGGTCACCGACAACAGCGATCCCGAGGCCGATCGGCACTGGCCGCTGCCCGGCAACGTCGAGCTCGCCACCTACGGTGTCAACGCCGCGCTTCCGGATGCGGCGCGCTCGCACTCCATCTTCCGTCGACACGGCTTCTCCGCGACGCCCTGGCTGACGCCCGGCATCATCCCCGGCGGTTGCGACATCGGGCTCGAGGACGCCGCTTCGGGCGACGACCTCGCGTGGGGCATGGACGAGCAGTGCGGGCTCTTCCTGTTCTCCGCCGATGCCGAGACCGACATCCTGTCGCAGCCACCGGACATGGTCGGCACGTACGAGGACGTCGCGCCGCCCGACGGCGTGGGCGCGACCATCGTCACGCTCGACGAGCGCATGCGCGTCGGGCTCGACGAGTATGCCAGCGGCGGCTTCACCTACGGCGCCGACGGCACGCTCGACGACTACCGCACCGGGTTCGCGCGACTGTACTCGATGAACATCGCGAACCGCGTGTGGCGCGAGGCGATGGGCTACCCGCTCGTCGTCGCGAACAACTTCCCGCGCAACGAGGCGCAGCAGCAGACGCTGCTCACGCTCACCGATGCGTTCGGCGGCAACCGCTACTCGCTGCGCAACCTGCTGGTCGCGGTCGCCACGCACGACTACTTCAACCAGTCGCCGCCCGACGAGTGCGACGCCAGCATCCCCTATCACATGGCGGCGATCTTCGAGCCGTTCACCAAGTCGTCGACCGATCCGGTCGCGCGCGGCAACGGCGTGGGCGACACGCTGCACCGCTACTCGGCGATGGTGCTGCTCGACTCGCTCGCGCAGTCGATGTGGTGGAACAAGCCCCAGCGCTTCGGGCCGAGCGGTAACCCCAATCAGCTCCCCGGCTCGCCCGACGAGGGCGGTTGTGGCACCGGCGCGTATCCGGCGTGCACCGAGGCGCCGAGCAACATCGACTTCCTGCGCGACATCGGCGTGTTCCTCAACGACTCCGAGAGCGGCTTCAACGGCGTCGACTTCAACGGGCTGTTGCAGTGGGAGTCGCAGACCGCCCAGGGCGGTCGCATCGACTTCGGTGGCGACTGCACGGGTCCACTCGGCGCGGCCTGCCCGGCCCAGGACTGGGTGAGCCAGCTCGTGGCGGCCGCGATCGCCTCGGGTGCCACGGTGCGCGATGTCGCCTCCGCGGTGAAGGACCGCCTGATCACCGAGCCGACGATCTACAACTCCGGCGAAGAGGCGGCGATCGAGCTCGTCATGGGCGCGTCCTTGTCGAGCGGCGCGAGCGAGGTGCCCGCCGAGCAGCTCGAGGCCGCCACACGGCGCTACGCGGGCCTCCTGCTCAACACCCCGCAGTTCCTGCTCGCGGGGGTGCCGAGCAAGGACCAGGATCCGAGCCACGATCCGATCGTGGTCGTGCCCGGTACGTCGACCCAGGAGCTCTGCAACTACCTCGGCAACCTCGTGCTCGGCACCGACTTCTCGTGGTCGTGCGGCGCCGAAGGCATCACGATCAGCGGCTGAGCGCCGCGCCGCTCGTCAGCAGCCCACCGACTCGCACGCGCACATCGAGCCGCCGTGCGGCACGAGCTCCGGCTCGCGATCCTGCGGCTCGTCGCAGGTGACGAGCCCATCGGCTGCGCCGCAGCCGAACGAGAGCTCGGTGCACGCGTGCTCGTGCAGCGTGCAGGCGACGCTGCACGGGCCGTCGCCGCACCCGATCTGCGCCTTCTCGCACGCGTGATCCCCCGCGCACTGCACCTCGCACGCGTGTTGTCCGGGGCACACGATCGTGGCGTCCTTGCAGGTGTCCTTGCCCAGGCAGTCGACGCGACAGGGCCAGCCCTGTGGGCAGGTGATCTGCGTGGCGTCGCATCCGGCTTCGCCGCCGCAGGCGAGCACGCACACGCCGTCCTCGCAGCCGCCGGTGCACCCCTCGGGACACGGCCCCATCGCCGGCGGCCCGACGTCGCACGTCCCCGGCATCGACGGACCACTCTCCCCACTGCTGGTGTCGGCGGCGGTCGCCACGGAGCTCTCGCCCGACGAGCTCGATTCCTCCGAGGAGGCGGCGGTGGTCGTGCTCGTGCTCGCAGCGGAGGTCGTGACCGTGCCCGAGCTCGAGCCCTCGGCGGTCTCGACCCTGTCGCCACTCGTCGAGCCGAGCGCGGTCGGGTCGTCCCACTCGGGGTTCTGTCCCACGCAACCGGCCACTGCGAGCGCCGCGAGCACCAGGCATCTCATCGGTTTCGACCCTTCCGCGTCCTGATCGCGCGATCATCTCGCCCGCGCGGCGAGCAGCCGCAGTGTGCAGCGCGGCGCACGATCGGCAAGGCTCACCTCGCGAGCGCGGCCTTCGCCCAACACGCGGGCGCACCGACCTTCGTCGGGTCCTCGAAGAGGTCACCGGAGCTGTCGCGCCATGGCTGCGGCGTCTCGCAGGGACCCGCGGCGAGCTCGGTGATGCGCGCGCGTGCTGCCGGGTCTCCGGACAGCGCGAGCAGCCGAATCGCGAGTACTTTCGAGCGATCGTCGTCCTCCCGCGAGAGCGAGTGCGCGAACGCGAGCGCTGCGGGCGAGATCGTGGCGAGCTCGGTCGACACCGCGGCGAGCGACCACGCGATCGCCACGCGCGTGAACCTCGTGTCCGAGCAACGCGGCTCGCTCTTCGCGGCGCCGGTCGGGCCGCACTCGTCGGGCATCGGCGGCGCTGCGGCGGCGAGGGCACGCTCGACCTCGGCGCTCGCGCTCCCGCCGAGCGCGAGCGCGGCGCGGGTGCGCTGCTCGAGAGGTGCGCTCGTGAGCGCTGCGACGAGCGGCGCACGTAGCTCGACGTGATCACGCGCGAGCGCCGAGACACACTCCACGAGCGGCATGTACTCGGAGGTCGCGAAGATCTGCGAGCCCCGCCGCACGAGCGCTGCGACCACCGCGTCGCGCAGCTCGGCATCGTCGGGATGTGCACACGCGAACGCGCGCGCGACGGCGAGCTCGCGCCCGAATCGCTCGCGCGCGCGCGGGTACTCGCCGGGCTCGAGGTGCAGCGTCTGCGCGCCGACGGGTGGGTCGGCGCTGGCGAGGATGTCGAGCGCCAGCCTGCGCGAGCTCGGCACGTCGCCCCAGAGTCGAGCGGCGGCGAGTCGCTCGTGGCGACAGAACATCGGCTCACCGAGATCGAAGACCACGAGTCGGAAGAGCTTGCCGCCGTCGATCGACACCGCGAGCGCATGGCCATCGGGCGCGAAGCGCAGATCGAACTCGGGCTCGAGCAGCTGCGCATACTCGTCCGCCGGCGTGTCGCCGGGCTCGTCGCCGCGGTAGGCGTCGTCGAGCTCGAGCGGCTCCTCCTTGCCCTCGAGCGCGAGCGACAGCACGACGTGCTCCGACATGCTCGCGTGCGCGCCGTAGCGATACGGCTCGAAGCGAATGCTGGCCTGCGCGGCCGCGAACGGTGCGCCT
>CAZFKC010000117.1:5828-15943 GCA_964519175.1 uncultured Nannocystaceae bacterium | reverse complement strand
GCCGGTCTGTCGCGCTCGTGACGATGACCCGCCTCGACCACCGCGCCCGTGCCCTCCTACCCACCGCTTCGCTGCTCGTGCTCGGGCTGCTCGCCTCGGCGTGCACCGACGATGCCGACGACGGCGAAGGCACGCTCCGCGTCGGGCTGTGGGGGCAAGGCGGCAGCGGCGAGGTCTACTCGCTGCAGGACGCGGTCTTCCGCATCACCGGTCCGGGCGCCGACCTCGACCTCTTCACGGACGATCTCGCCGACGGTACGTCGGGGATCGGCACGCCGCTCGCGGCCGGCGACTACAGCATCGCGCTGCAGCCAGGCTGGCACGTCGAGCGCGGTGCCGTCGGCGACCCGAGCCCGGTCGTCGTCGAGGCCACCCTCGACACCGACAACCCGGTGCCGTTCACGATCGTCGACGGCCTCGCGACCAACGTCACCTGGGTCTTCGACGTCGGCGGCGAGCTCGTACCCATGGCCGACGGCACGATCGACATCGACGTCGACTTCGACGAGGACGACGGGGTCTGCACGCCGGGCACGATCTACGACCAGATCTTCGTCGGCACCGGCGACTACATCGATCAGGGCGACGGCTGGCAGTCGTTCACCGCGGAGGCGGACGGGCTGCTCTACCAGGTCGGGCTGTTCTGGAACCTGAGCGGCTACCAGGACGAGTACACGATCAACGTGTACGAGGGCGTCGGCACCGGCGGCGCGCTGCTCTACTCGCAGACCTATCCCGGCCTCGGGCCGGTCGAGTCGCTCTACGGCTTCGACGGCAACGGGATCTTCCCTGCGGTCGAGCTCGCGGGCGGGCAGTCCTACACGATCGAGGGGGTGAGCACGTTCGGCTGGCAGACCGCGCAGGGTGCCCTGCCCGGCGCGACGTCGTCCGCCGGCAACGCGCGGCACAAGAACATCCAGCTGTTCGCACAGTCCTGCGAGTGATTGCGTCCACGCGCGGCGCGGGCAATCGTACTCCGCGATGCCCGCTGCCCTGCGCGCCGCCGTGCTTCTCGTCGCCCTCGCGCTCGCCCTCCTCGCCGGCGCCCCGGCGCGCGCCGACGAGCCCAGCTCCCCGGCCGTCACGCGGATCGGCGCGTTCATCGTCTCGCTCGCCGACGTGAGCGAGGCCCAGCGCCGCTTCGAGGTCACGATGTGGGTCTGGCTGCTGTCGCCCGCGAGCATCGGGGATCTGGATCCCGGCAAGACGCTCGAGATCACCAACGCGGTGACGACGGAGCGCCAGCACTCGGTCACCACCGTGGTGCCGAGCGGTCGCTACACCCAGGTGAAGCTGCGCGCGCAGGTCCGCAACCCGCTCGACTTCGCGGACTTCCCCTTCGACCACCACGTGCTCGAGCTGCACATCGAGGACGCCGAGCGTGACACGCGGACGCTGCAGTTCGTGCCCGACGTCTCCGACGGCGACGGCTCCGCGGTCACGTTGTCGCAGGAGCTCGCGCCGGCCGACTGGAGCATCGGCGATCTCCAGCTCACCACCGCGCCGCACCGAGAGGCCACCAACTTCGGCGATCCCACGCAGGAGACCGACGCCGAGTTCTCGCGCGCCGTGCTCAGCATCGAGATCACGCGGCAGCACTCCGTGCGCATCCTGCTGACGCTCCTGCTCGGCACGTTCATGGGCTCGCTCGTCGCGTTCTTCGCGGTGCTCCTGCCCATCCAGCAGTCGCCCCCGCGCTACACGCTGCTGTCCGGCTCGCTGTTCGTGTCGATCGCGAATCGACTGCTCGTCGACTCGCGGCTGCCGCCGGGCAGCTCGCTCGGGCTGCTCGATCAGCTGCAGCTGCTCGCGATCCTCGGGCTCATGGTGCTGACCGGCGCGAGCCTCGTGCTGACCAACTGGGCCGAGAAGCGGATCCCGCCCGCCCGCGCCACGCAGCTCAGCCAGCGCATGGGCGTGATCTGGATCCTCACGCTGCTCGCGCTGCAGGCCGCCGTGGTGCTCGCGCGCTGACTCCGGGCCGCGGCGCCAGTATGCGGCGCCAGTATGCAAAGCGGGCGCCTGGGCGACAAGTCGCAGCGGTGGCGTTGCAGGCGACGGGCCGGCCCGCACACTACCCCGGCCTGGAGCACCACGAGCCAGCCCTTCCCGACGACGTGCCCGGACGGGTCGTCGCGCGCATCGTCTCGCCCATCGTCGATGGCGGGCGCGCGCCGGCGAAGCGCGTGCTCGGCGATCGCGTGACGGTGATCGTCGAGCTCGTCTGCGACGGTCACGACAGCGTCGCGGGTCGGCTGCGGGCGCGGGCCCCGGGCGCGAGCGCGTGGCGCGAGCTCCCGCTCGTGGCGGTGGGCAACGATCAGCACACCTGCGAGCTCGAGGTCGATCGCATCGGCTGCTGGGAGCTGCACGCCGAGGGCTGGGTCGACGAGCTCGCGACGTGGCTCGCGGCGCTACGCCGGCGCGCGGCCGTCGAGGAGGTCGCGGAGGTCGATCTCGCGATCGGTGCGGAGCTCGTGCGGGCCGCGCTCGGCCGCGCCGGCCGCACCGAGCCGGCGTTGCTGCGGCTGTTCGACGACCCCGATCGCACCACGCTCGAGCGCGCCGCGGCGATCATCGCCGCACCGGCGCTCGTGGAGCTCGCGCGCGACCACGCCGATCGCCGGCGGGCCAGCAAGAGCGAGAGCGTCGCGATCTTCGTCGAGCCCGAGCGCGCGCGCTTCGCTGCGTGGTACGAGCTGTTCCCGCGCTCGACCGGCAAGGACGGCGAGCACGGCACGTTCCGCACCACCGCCGAGCTGCTGCCCTACGTGCGCGAGCTCGGCTTCGACGTGCTGTACCTGCCGCCGGTGCACCCGATCGGCCACGCGCACCGCAAGGGCCGCAACAACGCGACGACGGCCGAGCCCGGCGAGCCCGGCAGCCCGTGGGCGATCGGTGGGCCCGAAGGTGGGCACACCGCAGTGCACCCCGAGCTCGGCACGCTCGCCGACTTCGATCACCTGGTCGCGCGTGCACGCGAGCAGGGCCTCGCGATCGCGCTCGACATCGCGTTCCAGGTCTCGCCCGATCACCCGTGGGTACGCGAGCATCCCGGGTGGTTCCGCCATCGTCCCGACGGCACGATCCAGTACGCCGAGAACCCCCCGAAGAAGTACGAGGACGTCTACCCGTTCGACTTCGAGTGCGCCGACTGGCGCGGGCTGTGGACCGCGCTGCGCGACGTGTTCGTGTTCTGGATCGATCACGGGGTCACGACCTTCCGCGTCGACAACCCACACACGAAGCCGATCGCGTTCTGGCGCTGGTGCATCGCGTCGGTCAAGGCGCGTCATCCCGAGGTCACGTTCCTCGCCGAGGCGTTCACGCGACCGTCGCTGAAGTACGCGCTCGCGCGCGCGGGCTTCAGCCAGGGCTACACGTACTTCACGTGGCGGAGCACGAAGCCGGAGCTGCAGCGTTACCTGCACGAGCTCACGCGCACAGAGGTCGCGGAGTTCTTCCGGCCCAGCTTCTGGCCGAACACGCCCGACATCCTGCCCGAGGAGCTACAGTACGGCGGGCGCCCGGCGTTCGTCGCTCGGCTCGTGCTCGCGGCCACGCTGTCGAGCCACTACGGCATCTACGGCCCCGCGTTCGAGCTCATGGACCACGTCGCGCGCGAGGGCGCCGGCGAGTACCTCGACAACGAGAAGTACGAGCTCAAGCGCTGGCAGCTCGACGCGCCCGAGAGCCTGCGGCGGGTGATCGGAGCCGTGAATCGCATCCGGCGCGAGCACGCCGCGCTGCACGACAACACCAGCCTCCGCTTCCACGAGACCGACAACGACATGCTGATCGCGTACAGCAAGTCGAGCGGTGAGGACGCGGTGCTCGTCGTCGTCAACCTCGATCCCCGACACAAGCAGTCGGGCTGGGTTCAGCTCGACGTCGCCGCGCTCGAGCTCGCCACCGATCGCCCGTTCCAGCTGCACGATCTGCTCGGCGGTGGCCGCTATCTGTGGCACGGTCCGCGCAACTACGTCGAGATCGACCCCAACACCATGCCCGCGCAGATCTTCGCGATCCGCCGTCGCGTCCGCAGCGAGCGCGACTTCGACTACTGGTTGTAAGCCATGGCGCGCAAAGACGACGACGACTCGGCGCTTCCGTCCGACGATCCGCTGTGGTTCAAGGACGCGATCATCTACGAGATCCCCGTACGCGCCTTCCTCGACTCGGACGGCGACGGCATCGGTGACTTCACCGGTCTCATCGACAGCCTCGACTACGTCCGCGATCTGGGCGTCACGGCGATCTGGCTGTTGCCGTTCTATCCGTCGCCCGGGCGCGACGGCGGCTACGACATCGCGGACTACCGCGACGTGCACCCCAAGCTCGGCACGATCGAGATCTTCGAGCGGCTGATGCACGAGGCCCATGCCCGCGGCATCCGGGTGATCACCGAGCTCGTCATCAACCACACCTCGGATCAGCACCCGTGGTTCCAGCGCGCCCGTCGCTCGCCGCCCGGCAGCAAGTACCGCGACTGGTACGTGTGGAGCGACACGCCCGAGCGCTACCAGGACGCGCGCATCATCTTCCAGGACTACGAGGCCTCGAACTGGACCTGGGATCCGGTCGCACAGGCCTACTTCTGGCACCGCTTCTACTCGCACCAACCCGATCTCAACTTCGAGAACCCCGACGTGCGCGCGGCGTTGCTCGAGGTGCTCGACTACTGGATGGCGATGGGCGTCGACGGCATGCGGCTCGACGCGGTGCCGTACCTCTACGAGAAGGACGGCAGCAACTGCGAGAACCTGGCCGAGACCCACGGGTTCCTGCGCGAGCTGCGGGCGCACATCGATGCGCGCTATCCCAACCGCATGCTGCTCGCCGAGGCCAATCAGTGGCCCGAAGACGCCGCCGCCTACTTCGGCGACGGCGACGAGTGCCACATGAACTTCCACTTCCCGCTCATGCCGCGCATGTTCATGTCGCTGCAGGTGGAGAACAGCTTCCCGATCGTCGACATCCTGCAGCAGACCCCGAAGATCCCCGACAACTGTCAGTGGGCCGTGTTCCTGCGCAACCACGACGAGCTCACGCTCGAGATGGTCACCGACGAAGACCGCGACTTCATGTACAAGGTCTACGCCAACGATCCGCAGATGCGGGTCAACCTCGGCATCCGCCGCCGGCTGGCGCCCTTGCTCAAGACCCGCGCGCGCATCGAGCTGATGAACGCGCTCCTGTTCTCGATGCCCGGCACGCCGGTCCTGTACTACGGCGACGAGATCGGCATGGGCGACAACGTCTACCTCGGCGATCGCGACGGCGTGCGCACGCCGATGCAGTGGAGCCCCGATCGCAACGCCGGCTTCTCGAAGACCAACCCGCAGCGGCTGTTCCTGCCGGTCATCATCGATCCCGAGTACCACTACGAGACCGTCAACGTCGAAGCCCAGCAGGGCAACGGCGAGTCGCTCTTGTGGTGGATGAAGCGGATGATCGCGCTGCGCAAGAAGCACCAGGCCTTCAGCCGCGGCGACATCGAGCTGCTCAGCCCCGACAACGGCAAGGTGCTGGCGTTCTTCCGCTGCCACGAGGGCGACCGCATCCTCGTGGTCGCGAACCTCTCGCGCACGGCCCAGTACGTCGAGCTCGACCTGCGCGCGCACGCGGGTGCGGTGCCGATCGAGCTCATGGGGTCGACGCGCTTCCCCACGATCGGCGAGGCGCCGTACCTGCTCACGCTCGGACCCCACGCGTTCTACTGGTTCCTCTTGCAGCGCCCGGCCGAAGGCGAGCAGGCCAACGTCGCCACCATCACGCTGCGGGGCCCGGCCGCCAACCTGTTCGGCACCGGCCGCGAGAAGCTCGAGCACGCGATCGCGCACTGGCTGCCGCCGCGTCGCTGGTACCGCGGCAAGTCCCGCGTGATCGATCGCGTCACGATCTACGACGCGATCGAGATCGGCGACTCGCGCGTGCTGCTCGCCGACGTCGCGTACGTCGACGCGCAGTCCGAGACCTACGTGCTGCCGGTGGTGCTGCTCCCGCCCGAGCGCGCCGAGCCACTCGTCACGCGCTCACCCCATGCGCTGCTCGCCCGCGTGCGCGGCAGCGACGGCGAGTACATGCTCGTCGACGCGATCGGCAGCGATGCCTTCCCCTCCGACGTGCTCGCGCTCCTGCTCGAAGGCGGCGGGGCCAAGGGCAAGCGCGGCACCCTCACCGCGCGCGCGACCGCGGCGCTACCCGAGCTGGTCGATCCGTCGCTGACCTCGCGCGCGGCCCGGGTGCAGCGCAATCAGGCCTTCCCGCCGCGCATCGGCAGCGCCGAGCAGAGCAACTCGAGCGTGCTCTTCGGCGACAAGCTCATCATGAAGATCCTGCGCGCCACCGAGCCCGGGCTGCATCCCGAGGAGGAGATCAGCCAGTTCCTCGGCGAGCGCGCGCGTTTCCCCAACGTGCCCAAGCTGCTGGGCTCGCTGGCCTACGAGCCGGCAGGCGGCGGGCCTGCACGGGCGATCGGCGTGCTGCAGGCATTGGTGCCCAACCAAGGCGACGCGTGGGAGTTCACGCTCGATGCGCTGTCGCGCTACTTCGAAGCCGTGTGGCCGCAGCGCGAGAGCGCGCCGCCGGATACTGCGGGGACGGTGCTGCAGCGCGCTCGCCTGCCGCTGCCCGAGCTCGCGCGCGAGGTCACAGGCACGTATCTCGGGCTCGCGCGCCTGCTCGGCATGCGTACCGCACAGCTGCACGTCGCGCTCGCCTCGGATAAGGACGATCCCGCGTTCGCGCCCGAGCAGTTCAGCCAGCTCCACCAGCGCTCGATCTACCAGTCGGCGCACACGCAGCTCGTCGGCACGTTCGAGACGCTGCGGCGCCAGCTCGGCAAGCTGCCCGCCGATGCGGCTGCGCTCGCCCAGCAGGTGCTGCCGCGCCGCAAGGAGATCGACGCGCGGCTCGGCACGATCCGCGGCGAGAAGATCGAGGCGGTCCGCACCCGCGTGCACGGCGACCTCCACCTCGGCCAGGTGCTCTACACCGCCGGCGACTTCGTGTTCATCGACTTCGAGGGCGAGCCGGCGCGCACACTGTCCGAGCGTCGCCGCAAGCGCTCGCCGTTGCGCGACCTCGCATCGATGCTGCGCTCGTTCCACTACGCGGCCGCCACCGCGCTGCGCGGCGAGGCCGTGCGCGATCAGGACGTCGCTCCGCTCGCGCCGTGGGCCGACGCGTGGGCGAAGTGGGTCGGCGCCGAGTGGCTGGCCGCGTGGCTGGCCGAGGCCGGCGCCGCCCCGTTCGTGCCGAAGGACCCCGACGTCCTCGCGCGCATGCTCGACTTCTACCTGCTCGAGAAGGTCATCTACGAGATCCACTACGAGCTCAACAATCGCCCCGACTGGCTCGCGATCCCGCTGGCCGGACTGGTCGACTTGCTGGCGACGGAGAGCCCATGAACGACGTCGTGCGCAGCGCCGAGAAGCCGTGGATCGGCGACATCGATCTGCACCTGTTCAACGAGGGCTCGCACCCGCGGCTGTACGAGCGGCTCGGTGCGCACCTCGACCGCGACGGGGTGCACTTCGCGGTGTGGGCTCCCAACGCCGAGCGCGTCGCCGTGGTCGGCGCGTGGAACGGATGGAACGACACCGCGAATCCGATGCGGCCGCTGGGCAGCTCCGGCATCTGGACCGCGCGCGTGCCGAGCATCGGGCGCGGCGAGGTCTACAAGTATCGCATCGCGGGCAAGGGTGGCTATGTCGTCGACAAGGCCGATCCCTACGGTGTGTGGCACGAGACCCCGCCGAAGACCGGCTCGGTCGTGTGGGACCTCGACTACGCGTGGAGCGACGACGCGTGGATGGCCGAGCGCGGACGCCGGCAGCGACTCGACACGCCGATCAGCATCTACGAGGTGCATGCGGGGTCGTGGGCACGCGTGCCGGAGGAGGGCAACCGCTCGCTCGGCTACCGCGAGCTCGCCCATCGGCTGGGCGATCACGTCGAGCGCGCCGGCTTCACGCACGTCGAGCTCCTGCCCGTGATGGAGCATCCCTTCTATGGATCGTGGGGCTATCAGGTCACCGGCTACTTCGCGCCCTCGAGCCGCTGGGGCACGCCGCAGGATCTGATGTACCTCGTCGATCACCTGCACCAGCGGGGCATCGGCGTGATCCTCGACTGGGTGCCGGCGCACTTTCCCACCGACCTCCACGGGCTCAACTACTTCGACGGCACGCATCTGTACGAGCACGCCGACCAGCGCCAGGGCTTCCACCCGGACTGGAAGAGCTCGATCTTCAACTACGGCCGCAACGAGGTGAAGAGCTTCCTGCTCTCGTCGGCGCGCTTCTGGCTCGACCGCTACCACGTCGACGGGCTGCGCGTGGACGGCGTGGCCTCGATGCTCTACCTCGACTACTCGCGCAATGCCGGCGAGTGGATCCCCAACGCCCTCGGTGGGCGCGAGAACCTCGAGGCGATTGCGCTCCTGCGCGAGCTCAACACCATGGTCTACCGCGACTTCCCCGACGTGCAGACGTACGCCGAGGAATCGACGGCGTGGCCGATGGTGAGCCGGCCGGTGCACGTCGGCGGGCTCGGCTTCGGCTTCAAGTGGGACATGGGTTGGATGCACGACACGCTCGCGTACATGTCGCGCGATCCGGTGCATCGCAAGTTCCACCACGGCCAGCTCACGTTCCGCGGCCTGTATGCGTGGCACGAGAGCTTCGTGCTGCCGCTCAGCCACGACGAGGTCGTGCACGGCAAGGGCTCGCTGCTCGGCAAGATGCCCGGCGATCCCTGGCAGAAGCTCGCGAACCTGCGGCTCTTGCTCGCGTACATGTTCGCGAGCAGCGGCAAGAAGCTGCTGTTCATGGGTGGCGAGCTCGCGCAGTGGCACGAGTGGCAGCACGAGGGCAGCCTCGACTGGCACCTGCTCGGCGACGGCGGGCATGCCGGCATCCTCGAGCTCGTCGGGCACCTCAATCGGCTCTATCGCGGCGAGCCGGCGCTGCACGAGCTCGACACCGATCCCGCGGGCCACGTGTGGATCGACGCGAACGACGTCGAGCGCAGCATGCTGCTCTTCGAGCGCCGCGCGAAGGAAGGCCGCGAGCGCGTGGTGTGCCTGTTCAACTTCACGCCGATGCCGCGCCACAACTGCCGCATCGGCGTCGACACGGAGGGCTACTGGCGCGAGCTGCTCTCCACGGACGCCCACGAGTACGGCGGCAGCGGCCAGGGCAACCTCGGCGGCGTCGACAGCACGATCGTGCCCGCGCACGGGCGGCCGTTCTCGATCGTGGTGACCGCACCGCCACTGGGCGCGTGCTTCTTCAAGGCGCCGTGATGCCGGCTTCGCGCAGCATCGTCGGCGCGAGCACGTTCCACGACGTGAACGTGCCGCGGACCGGCCACAGACCGCGGCCGTCGTCCGCGTAGCACTCGTGCAGCATGCCCGTCTTTCGCAGGTCGTCGGCCAAGGTCGTCGCCGTGCGCAGGGCCAGCTCGCGCGCGGCGTCCTTGCGACCGTGGGCCATCAGCGCGCGGAACATGTAGAAGCTCGACAGCACCCACACGGGGCCCGACCAGTTCGACACCGGGCCGCGCTCGCCGCGACGCGGATCGAACACCATGATGCGCGGGGCCTGCTGGAACAGCGGATCGTCCTTCGGGGCCGTGCGCACGCCGGCGGGACCCCACCAGCTCGCCGGATCGACGAGTCGATCGAGCAGCACCTGGGCGCGCGCCGGCGCAGCGATGCCGGCGAGCAGCGGAAGGAACGAGATCCAGCTCGCGAGCGGGCGGTGCACGCCGTCGGGGTCGCGCATGCCGACGACCTCCTCGTCGCGCGTGGCCCCGAGCCGCCAGCGCAGCGCGACGTAGCTCTGCGACGGCTCGTGCCAGAGCAGCGCCTCGATCCGGTGCGCCAGCGACTCGGCGCGCTCGCGCATCGTCGCCGCGATCGCGTCCTCGCCGAGCCGGCTCGCGAGCTCGGCCAACGCGCGATACTCGAGCACCATGAACGTGTTCGTGTCGGGGCCCTCGACGCTGCGCTCGGGCAGCCCCGCCGTGAGCACGTCGGAGTCGAACCCGCTCGCGCGCGCCGAGTGGGTGAGCAAGAGCCCGTGCAGACCGGTGGTCTCGCGCTCGAG
>CAZFKC010000117.1:0-5728 GCA_964519175.1 uncultured Nannocystaceae bacterium | reverse complement strand
CAGTTCTCGATCGCGCTCTCGGAGACGTCGTGGTGGAAGAGCCCGCCCGCGTAGTCGCCGATGACGAAGCGATCCTCGCTGGCCGCCGGCGCGTCGGCGCGCGGGGGCATGGGCGCGAGCCACGGGTGCCGGAAGCGCCCGATCGGCGCGCGCACGCATCGGCGGCTCGCGTCGAGCAGCGCGAGGGCGAGCTCGTCGAATCCGGTGCTCACGTCACGGGGGGCACTGCTGGAGGATCCAGTTGCCGATGGTCTCGATCTGCGCGTCCTCGAGCGGACCACCGGTCGACGGCATGCGCGCTCCGGTGGGCGGCATGTTCTCGTCGATCTTGCGGAACAAGAAGCTGTTCTCGAGGCTGCCGCAGGTCACGAGCGTCGAGCCGAAGAGCGCGCTCATGTCGATGATGCGATCGTAGGCGTTGCCGCTCAGATCGAGCTGGTTCGTCATCGTGGTCGCGTCGTGACAGCTCGGGATCGCACAGCGCGCGTCGAAGATCGGCTGCACGTCGGCGGCGAACGAGACCGGCGGCCCGGTGTCGCCCGTGCTGCTGTCGGGATCCACGGTCGTCATCGAGGCGGTGGTGGTGAGCGTCTCGGAGACGCTCGTGGTGGTGCCACCCTCGCCGAGCAGCGCGTAGTAGAGCGCGATCTCGTTGTCACGCGCGTGCAGCGTCTTCTCGGACACGATGACGCCGCCCGGCTCGGTGGGCAGCGGCGTCCAGTCGCCGCTGCCGGACTCGAAGTCGGCGATGTGGATCGCACCGATCGCGGCCGAGCCCGGATCGTCGGGCAGCGCATGGCGGTAGATGATCTCGGAGTAGACCGCGAGCGGCACGTTGGGCTTGACGCGGTAGGCGGGCCCGAACGACTCCGGCGGGTCGTTGCTCTGCTCGATCTCGATGTCGATCCACTCGCCGAGCGCGCCGGGCTGGATGACGATCGTGAGCACGTCGTCGTCGGTGGCGACGAGCCCACCGTCGGGGCCGATCGAGTTCTTGCCGGAGCCGGGGCATCCGGCCGAGAGCACACCCAGCAGGGACACCAGCACCGCCTCTGCTCGCGAAGGGCCGCGGACCGCCACGGCCCGAAGGTAGCGCATCCGTGCTAGCTTGTGCGAGTGACGTCGACCTCGTGGCGCCCGCACCGCGGCAGCAGGCGCGTGGTGTGTTGGATGCTCGCGACCGCTGGCTGTGCCCAGCCCACGGAGGAGGTCTGCCGCACCGTCGGTCGTGACGGGGCGCTCGTGCAGTCGGTCGACCACGTGCTGTCGATCGCGATCAGCCCCGAGGCGCTCGACGAGGACGTCGAGATCTGCATCGCCCCGAGCGAGGCGCCACCCATGGTCGCCGGCCCGGCCTACCGCGTGAAGCCGTCGATCGCACTGCACTTCGCCGCGACCGTGACCTACCGCGGCGCGCTGCCCGACGACGTCTCCATGACGAACGTCGGGCGCATCGACGAGCGGGACTTCGAGCAGGGCAAGGGCCGCTGGCGCTCGCTCGCCGGCTGTCGCGTCGAGCCCGAGCAACAGCTCGTGCGCTGCATGGACGAGGAGCTGGCGGCGTTCTACGGCCTGCTCGACGAGTTCATCGGCAACACCGCGGACAGCGTCGCCGACAGCATCGGCAGCGAAGAGGTCACCACCGACGACCCCAGCGCGACGACGATGACCACCACGATGACGACCTCGGTGAGCACCGAGACCGGCGACACCGAGGATCCCATCGTCTACCCGCCCGAGTGCGACACGCTGTTCGCCGGGCCGTTCGAGGCCATGCCGCTCGGCATGCTGTTCACGGCCGAGGCGCCCAACAACGGCGCCGAGGACATCGCGATGGACGGCAACGGCGGCTTCGTCGGCCGCAGCGGCAACTCGCTGCGTCGCATCGACATGGCCACGCTCGACGCCGCGCCGCTCGAGAACGCGGCGACCTTCACCACGACGACGCTCGGACTGCGCTACACGGCGGGCGGCGATCTGGTGATGCTGCAGCGCGCCGACAACACGATCGAGATCATGCATCCCGACGGCACGGTCGACACGCCGATCACGGGGCTCGGGCTGCCGAACGCGGTGTTCGTCGATACCACCGGCATCGTCTGGTACAGCGAGTTCACCGCCGGGACCGTCTCGCGCTGGGACCTGCCGGCCGGCGGTCAGCCGACGGTCGTCGGCACGGTGAGCGGCGCGAACGGGGTGGTCTTCGATCCGCTGCGCTCGATCCTGTTCTTCGTCGGCTACAACGAGGGGCAGCTGTGGCGCGCGCCGATCAATCCCGACGGCACCGCCGGAACCGCGGTGATGGTCACCGAGCTCACGGGCTTCTCCGACGGCGTCGCGATGGACGTGTGCGGCAACCTCTATGTCGTCGACCAGGGCGGCGCGGCCGACCTCGCCACGGCCGGCAACACCAGTCGGCTCGATCGCGTGCACATGGACGATGCGGGCGCGCTCGTCGGGGCGGTCGAGGAGATTGCGACGTTCCCCGAGAGTCAGATCGCCAACGTCGTGTTCGGCGACGGCGCGTTCTCGACGACGGTGTTCCTCTCGGGTCTGCCGGGCGCGGTCTTCTCGATCGACCTGCAGATCGAGGGCGCGCCTACGCCCACCACGCCGTGACGAAGCCGCGCAGCGCGCAAATGCGAGGCGGCCCTCGCTGCTCCGACGTGCCGCGGTTTCGTGCTAGCGTCGTTGCATGACTTGGGAGAGGTTGGTCGGCCTGCTGGGCGTGCTCTCGCTCGCCGGCGGCTGCGCGGCCGAGGGCGAGTCGATCTGCAAGACGGTCGGTCGCGAAGGCGTGCTGCTGCAGTCGATCGATCGCGTGCTCTCGATCGCGATCTCGCCGGAATCCGTCGACGAGCCGGTCGAGATCTGCATCGCGCAGAGCCTGAGTGCGCCCGAGGTGGCCGGACCGGCCTACCGCGTGAAGCCGGCGATTCCGCTGAACTACGCCGCCACGATCACCTATCGCCATGCGCTGCCCGAGGACACCAGCGAGGTGAACATCGGCCGCATCGACGGTGAGGACTTCGCGAGCGGCAACGGTACATGGCAGTCGCTGCCCAACTGTCGCGTCGCCGTCGGCGATCGACTCGTGCGCTGCCCCGACGACGAGCTCGCGGCGTACTACGGGCTGCTCGACGGGCTGCAGGGCAACACCAACGACAGCATCGCGGACACCGGCACGGGCGAGACCGGCGTCACCTCCGTGACCACGACCGCGTCGACGACCATGTCGATGACGACGATGGCCACGACGATGACGACGGTCGAGCCGACCACGGACCCGACCGACGACACCGACACCGATCCGACCGATCCCACCGGCGGCATCGAGTACCCGGAGGAGTGCGAGACGCTCGCGCCGGGGCCGTTCAGCGACGTCGTCGTCGATCACGGCCAGCTGTTCGAGTCCGTCGACGCCCTGCCCCCGCTCGGCCCCGAGGACCTCGCGATGGACGGCAACGGCGGGCTGGTGGCGCGCAGCGGCACCACGCTGCGGCGCTACACCCTGGGCGACCCGCTCGAGCTCGACGCCACGTTCACGCCGCCGACGAACCTGAACACGCCGACCCTGGGCATCCGCTACACGCCCGACGGCGACCTCGTGATGATGCAGCGCGCCACCGGACGCATCGAGGTGATGCACCCCGACTACAGCGTCGAGACGCTGCTCATGCAGTCGGCGACCTCGATCCCGAACGGGCTCTACATCGACCCGACCGGCGTGCTGTGGGTGACGTTCTACGGGCAGCAACGCATCTCCCGCTACGACCCCGCGGCGAAGGAGCCCGAGTTCGAGCAGGTCGCGATGCAGATGGAGCCGAACGGCGTGCTGTTCGACCCGCTGCGCTCGATGCTGTTCTACCTGAACTACGGCGGTCAATCGCCGCCCGGGCAGCTCTGGCGCATGCCGATCAACCCCGACGGCAGCTCGGCCGGCGCCGCCGCGCTCGTCACCGATCTCGACGATGCCTTCGCCGACGGCCTCGGGCTCGACGTGTGCGGCAACGTCTACGTCGTCGATCAGGGCGGCGCCACCGACCTGTTCGCGCCGAACACGAGCCGTGTCTTCCGCGTGTCCATGGCCGACTCCGGCGAGCTCGACGACTCCGAGGAGCTCATCGTGATCGAGGAGGACTCCGAGGGCAACGGCGCGGAGATCTCGAACATCATGTGGGGCGACGGCGACTTCGCGACGACCGCCTACATGATCGGCCTGCGCGGTCGCGTGTACTCGGCCGACGTCCAGATCGGCGGCGCCCCGCATGGCGCCACCATGAGATGAGCTCGGACATGCACATGACCACTACGACTCGTTGGCTCGCCGCACTCGCCATCGCCGCTTCGGCCGCGGCCTGCAAGGACAAGGGCGGCGACGCGGGCGAGGACACCGAGGCCAGCTCCAGCAGCGGCACCGGCGATGCAACCGGTGATCCGAGCGGCGATCCGAGCGGCTCGCCGACGTCCGCGCCCACGAGCACGAGCGCGAGCACGACCACCGCGAGCACGACGAACGAGCCCACCACGTCGACGATGAGCGCGACCGATCCGACCGACGACACCACGGAGCCGGACAGCACCGGCGATCCCGACACCGGTCCGGTCGGCGACGCGATCTACGAAGAAGACTTCAGCGGCAACGACGGCGATCCGTGGCCGGCGCCGTGGGAGATCGCGGGCGACGGCATCACGCAGGCGGAGCTCGACGGCGGTCGCGGCCGCATGGCGGGCATCACGATGCACACGTCGCGAATGATCCTGCCCGGCTTCGACGAGCTCGACGCCGAGATGTACGTGACGGTGACCTTCGACGATCCGTCCGCGCAGGGGTTCGGCTTCTACTGCCGACAAAACGGCGGCGCGCTGCAGGACACCGATCCGCCGGGCCAGGGTTACGCGGTGTTCTTCGAGGGCGCGTACATGCGCGGGATCGGGATCTGGCGCGAGATCGACGGCGTCGAGGAGCTGCTCAGCATGACCCCCGAGGCGATTCCCGGCGGGTTGTCCGCCGGTACGCCCTATCGCATCCGCTACCAGTGCCGACAGGACGGCGACATCACCAACGTGCGCGCGAAGGTGTGGCCCGCGGACGAGGCCGAGCCCGAAGAGTGGCGGGTGAGCGTCGACGACGACACGCCCCAATTGCAGAATCTGAGTGGCAGCTTCGCCGCGGACATCTACAACTACGCCGGAACCGGCGGTCTGTACGTCGACGACGTGTGGATCGCCGCGTTGTGAGGACGCATTGCACCGAGCACCGCCCCGCGCGCTGATCCTGACCGCCGTTCTGGCGGCGAGCGCGTGCGGCGACTTCGTGATCGAGTCCTCGACCGTCGGCGGGCCCGACGGCACCACCGCGACCTCGGTCGCGGAGACCGGGCCGGGGCCGGGGCCGTCGCCCGAGTCGGGACCCACGAGCGACACGGACGGGGATCCCAGCTCCGAGTCCAGCGCAGGGCCCGGCACGTCGCCCGATACGAGCGCGGGTGAGAGCGATCCGCCGGAGACGACCGCGGGCACCTCGAGCAGCGACGGCTCGACGTCGTCGAGCGATCCGACGACGGAGACGACGTCGACGGACGCGACCACGACGGACGCGACCACGACGGACGCGACCACCTCCGACGCGACCACGACGGACGCGACCACCACGGACGCGACCACGACGGATGCGACCACGACGGACGCGACCACCACCGATGCGACTACGACGGACGCGACCACC
>CAZFKC010000116.1:0-31767 GCA_964519175.1 uncultured Nannocystaceae bacterium | reverse complement strand
CGGCGGAATGCACGGTGATTGGAGCGGTGGCCGCTCGGTCGGTCCAACCCTCCGGATCATGTCGGGTATCCTCGACATCGCCGTGAGCCGCGCGCACCAGGCCGACCCCAGCCTGCTCGCGGCCGCGCAGCGTGGCGACGCCGTGGCGCAGGCCGAGCTGTTCCAGCGGCACAGCGTTCGCGTCGCGCGACAGATCCTGCGCATGACCGGCGATGCGAACAGCGTCGACGACCTCTTGCAGGAGGTGTTCATCGCCGCCTTCGCAGGGCTCGCGAGCTTCCGTCGCGACGCGCAGCTCGACACGTGGCTCTACACGATCGCCGCGAACAAGGTGCGCAACTGGTGGGACGCGCGACGTCGTCGTGACGCACGCGAGCACCACGCCGCCGTCCTGCCGCGCGACGACGTGCGCACGCCGGAAGAGGAGCTCGCGTCGGCCGAGCACCTCGCCGCGTTCTATCGCGCACTCGGTGAGCTGCCCGACAAGCTGCGCGAAGCCTTCACCGCGCGAGGCATCGAGCACATGAGCCTCCAAGAGGCCTCGGCGGCGCTGGGCGTCCCGGTCTCGACGGTGTCGTATCGCACGCGTCGCGCCGAGGAGCTGCTCTGCGCCGCGCTCGGGCTCGGTCCCATCGAAGGTCGCGCACGCGCGGGCGAGGAGGAGGCGGGATGAGCTCGCCGTTCTCGGATCCTCGCGACGACGAGCCGGCGGTGGTGCACCCGCAGCTGCGCATGCTCACCGAGCTCGCACGCGCGCAGCGACTGCCGCCGCTGCAGACGGAGCTGCCGGCGATCACGGCGCGTGCGGCACGCGAGCGCCACGGTCGCGCGCGCACCTTCGTCGCCGCGGCGGTGCTCGCCGCCGCCGCGATCGCACTCGTGTGGTCGCTGCGCGAGCGTCGAATGCTGGCCGACGAGAAGCCGGCCGCCGAGCAGGCGGCGCGCTCGCTCGAAGACACGCCGGGTGGAATCGCGGTGGAGCCCCACCCGCAGCCGGTGCGCGACACGGTGACGAGCGATCGCGAGGAGCCCGAGCCCGTGCCGCCGGTCGTCGAGCCGGAGGTCGTGCCGGTGGTCGAGCCGGAGGTCGGCACGCCACGCACGACGCCGCTCGATCCGCCGCGCAAGCCCGCGCTCGATGCCGCCGCGCTCGCACGCCAGGCCGAGCAGGCGATGGCGGAGCAGCGCCGGGGCGATGCGATCCGAGCGCTCGGCACCTTGGTCCGTCGCTTCCCGAAGAGCAGCGCCGCCAGGGCCGCGCTGCTCGATCTCGGGCGGTTGCTGCGCGCCGACGGCCGGCGCGACGAGGCTCGCTGCGCATATCGGCAGCTGATCGCGCGCTGGCCCGCGGATCCGATGCGCAAGGAGATCGATCGCGCGCTCCGTGGCCTCGGCGAAGGCCCCGCGTGCCGCGGGCTCGAGCCGGTGCGCTAGACTCCGCGCATGCAAGCGCTCGCGGACATCCAGCTCGCGATTCCCTCGCTCGCCGACACCTCGCTCGGCCTGGCCTATCGTGCGCAGCAGCGCCTGCTCGTCGGTGCCTCGGCGCTCGTGCAGCGCACGGTCCGCGGCGTGATGCTCGGCCAGCGTGAGAAGCTCTCACCCGAGCAGATCGTCGCGCTCCGCGAGCTCCACCACGCGTTGACGATGCGCGACCTCGCGAACGTGAAGGACGGCATCTACCCGCGCTCGCTGCTGTTCGGCATGCCCTGGCTCGAGTACGCGCGGCGGCTGCCGCGGCTCGCGCTCGACGTGCCGTCGATCATCGGCCGCATGAAGCGTGGGGGCTGGCGCGAGCTGCCCGAGCACATCGACGCCAAGGCGTATCCCTCGTACTACCGCCGCACGTTCCACTGGCAGACCGACGGCTACCTCAGCCGCCGCTCGGCCGAGCTCTACGACGTGGGCGTCGAGTTCCTGTTCGGGGGCACCGCCGACGTCATGCGCCGGCAGGTGATCCGACCCATCGTCGAGGTGCAGCGCCGACAGGCCACGCCGATCTCGGTGCTCGACGTCGGCTGCGGCACCGGCCGCACGCTCGCGCAGCTCCACGCCGCGCTGCCCGACGCTCGGCTCGCCGGGCTGGAGCTCAGCCCGTTCTACCTGCAGCTCGCGCGCGAGACGGTCGGGCGCGTGCCGTCGGCTCGGTTCGTGCCCGGCAACGCCGAAGCGATGCCGTTCGCCGACGCGAGCTTCGACGTCGTGACGAGCACGTTCATGTTCCACGAGCTCCCGCGTGCGGCCCGGCGCAAGGTCTGGGCCGAGCTCCTGCGCGTCGTGCGACCCGGCGGCCGAGTGGTGGTGCTCGACTCCGTGCAGCGCAGCGATGCGGCCGAGCTCGCGTACTTCATCGACCGCTTCAGCCAAGAGATGCACGAGCCGTTCTATCGCGAGTACCTCGACGACGATCTCGCCGCGGGCCTCGCGGAGCAGGGCTTCGAGGTCGAGTCCGTCGAGCAGGTGTACCTGTCGAAGCTCGTCGTCGCGTCGAGGCCGGCGGGACTGCGCGCGTGATCCCGGGCCAGGGCGAGCGGCCCGCGCAGACGATCGCGCGGATCATCCTCGCCGGCTTCGACACGTTCTACGGCGAGTTCCACACCATCACCCGTGCGGCGCGGCGGTGGTTCGACGCCCGCGAGTGGATGCGGGTGCACGACCTGCACCGCGAGCGCATCGACCTCTACCAACGCCACGTCGTGCGCACGCTCGCGACGCTGCGGCCGATCACGCGCGCGCATCCCGAGGATCTGCAGCTCTGGCGGGCCGCGCACACCTGCTACGCCGAGCTCGTGCGCGGCCGCATCGACTTCGAGGTCGCGGAGACGTTCTTCAACGCGATCACTCGCAAGATCTTCCGCACCGTCGGTGTGAACCGCGAGATCGAGTTCCTCGAGAGCGACCTCGACACGCGCGCCGGCGTGCCCGCGCCCGGTCGCTTCCGCCGCCTGACCCCCGGCGACGATCCGGAGGAGCTGTTCGCCGCGGTGCTGAGCCACCCGCGTCCCGCGCTGGCCTGGCACGACCTCCGCGGTGACGCGCAGTGGCTCGCGGCCCGCTTCGCCGAGTTCCGCGATCGCGCCGGCAT
Source organism: uncultured Nannocystaceae bacterium (assembly GCA_964519175.1). Classification (GTDB taxonomy): domain Bacteria; phylum Myxococcota_A; class Polyangia; order Nannocystales; family Nannocystaceae; genus Xiheibacterium. Next base: position 28,682 of record CAZFKC010000116.1, on the reverse strand, counting down.
CGACGAGGTCGAGCACGTCGACGTGCTGAAGCCGCTGTTCTTCCGCGCGCGCGAGGCCTACGTCGTCGGGCGCATCTCCGCGAACGGCCGGCTGCATCCGCTGGTGATCCCGGTGCAGCCGACCCAGGCGGGCGTCGTCGTGGACGGCGCGCTGTTCGATCTCGAGTCGACGCTGCAGGTGTTCAGCTCGACGCGCTCGTACTTCTTCGTCGACGTGCAGCGTCCGGCCGACCTCGTGCGCTTCCTCGGCTCGCTGATGCCGCAGCTGACCGAGAGCGAGCTCTACATCGCGATCGCGCACCATCGCCACGGCAAGACCCTGATCCACCGCGAGCTCGTCGAGCACCTCGAACAGTCCGACGACCAGTTCGTGATGGCCCCGGGCATCGCCGGACTGGTGATGACGGTGTTCACGCTGCCGTCGTACCGCAACGTGTTCAAGATCATCCGCGACCGCTTCGAGAAGCCGGGCGCGACGCGCGACGGCATCATGCGCAGCTATCGCGACGTGTTCCGCGGCCGCCGTACCGGCCGGCTCGCCGACACGCAGGAGTTCGAGCACCTGGCCTTCGCGCGCTCGCGGTTCACGCCCGAGTGTCTCGCCGAGCTGCAGGCGCGCGCGGGCAACAGCGTGCGCGTCGAAGGCGATCGCGTGGTCATCTCGCACCTCTACATCGAGGCGAAGATGACTCCGCTCAACATCTACCTCGCACGCGCGAGCGTGGAGCAGGCCGAGCGCGCGCTCGCGGACTACGGCGAGGCCATCAAGGAGCTCGCCACCAACAACATCTTCGCCGGCGATCTCTTGTGGAAGAACTTCGGCGTGACGCAAGACGGGCGGCTGGTGTTGTACGACTTCGACGAGATCTGCCCGCTGCTCGACTGCAACTTCCGGCGGATCCCGCCGCCGCGCTCCTACGAGGAGGAGCTGGCGGATCAGCCCTACTACGCGGTCGCCGACGCCGACGTGTTCCCCGAGGAGTGGGCGCCCTTCATCGCGCCCCGCGAGCCGGCGCGCCTGCGCGAGTCCTTCCTGCGGCAGCACGGCGACCTGTTCGACCCCGAGTTCTGGCGGCGCAAGCAGGCCGAGGTGGTCGCGGGAGAGCTGCACATCGGCCTGCCGTACGCGTCGCGCAATCTCGCGCCCGGGCGCGGTGGCGGGCAAACGTGAGCCGCAACCCCGGCGAGGCCCCCCACGGCCCTTGCATCCGGTGCGGCGCGCGCGTGCATGCGACGTGCGAACGCGGCCCTCGCTCCCTCCGCGGGGTTTAGACTGCGGGCGGGTACGCGATGCGTCGCCAACTCCGTGCGATCGAGGGACCTCTGGCGGGCGCCGTGTTCGTGGTGCGTGGCCGTACGCGGCTCGGCCGCGCCGGCGATTCCGACATCCAGATCCTGCACGACGGGGTCTCGCGCCAGCACGCGCAGGTGATCGAGGACAACGCCGGCCACTCGGTGTTGATGGATCTCGCCAGCAACAACGGCACGTTCATCCGCGATCGCCGGGTGGTTCGCCACCGGCTCACGCCCGGCGACGAGATCCGGATCATGCGCGCGCGCTTCCTCTACGAGGAGGTCGAGGACGATCCCGATCCACAGCTCGATCCGACCTCCGCCGTGTTCGCGGTCAAGGTCAACTCGGCCGAGACCCACCGGCGCACCGTCGACCACTGGCAGCTCGATCTGCCTGCGCCACGCGCCCTGGATGCCCGCGAGCGCGAGTCGTCGTCGTCGATGGTCGCGGAGCCGGGCTCCGAGCGGCACCGCGTGGTCGCCTGCTTCGCCGACGGCAGCACCTACGAAGGCGACATCCTCGGCGACATCCTCGAGTACCGCGCGCTGCGACTGCGATCGCTGCGTGGCGACTCGCTCTCGGACGACGAGGTGCGCCGCTACGGGATCCTGCAGGGCGCGCTGCACCAGCCGCCCGACGATCCCGAGCCCGAGGCGGCGCAGCGCCGCTTCTATCGCTTCCGTTGCCAGTTCCCCGCGCGGCTCCGGCACGGTGCGCACTTCGGAGATCGCACGGCGCGCGTCACCGTCGTGGACATCGGTGCGGGCGGGGCAGCGGTCTCGGCGCCCGCCGGGATGCTCAACGTCGGCGAGCTCGCATGGCTGGTCATCGATCTCGTGGTCGGGACGCGCCCGCGGACCATCGTTCTGACCGGTCGCGTGGTGACCGCCGATCGCGAGCGCTACGGTTTGCTCTTCGCCGGCGCACCCGAGTGGGAGCAGTGGCATCCACCCGCGTGATCGCCCGATCGACGCGGTGAACGGCGCGACGATGGCCGCGGTGCGTATTCGCTCCGCGCGCCGTCAACGCTCCGCGGCCCACGCTTTTGGCGGAGGGTGATATGCTGGTTCGGCCCCGCCGGGCTGAACACCGTTTCATGGCGCGTATCCTGCGAGCCCTCGAAGGTCTTCCGCCCGGCACGGTGATCGTGATCGAGCGCCGCGTGACGCTGGGTCGCGCACCCGATGTGGATCTGCAGCTGCTCGATCCGTCGGTGTCGCGTCGTCACGCGAAGATCGAAGTCGACGGCACCGGCATCGCACGGCTCGTCGATCTCGCGAGCAAGTCGGGCACGTTCGTCGACGGTGCACGCGTCGAGCGGTGTCGACTCGAGCACGGCGCGACGATCGAGATCGGTCGCTTCCATCTGCGCTTCGAGGAGGTGGCCGACTCGGCGCAGGAGCGCAAGCCCAAGCGTCACGCCGGCATGGACGCGATGCGGCAGACCGCGCTGTTCGGGCCCGAGGCCGAGCGACACGCGACGATCGTGCCGATCCACGACGAGGGCACCGCGCGGCTGATCGTGTCCGAGGTCGCCCCGACCTCGATGCCCGCGCCGAGCATGCGCGCGGGTGCCGGTGCGAACACGTCACCACGTGCGCCGCTCGATCCACTGCCGCAGCTGCCGACCTCGGCCACGGATCCCACGCCCACGCCCTCGGCGTCGCCGCATCGCACGAGCGGCCCGCCGACCGCGACCACGCGCGCCCGCAACTCGCGGCGATGGACGCCCGCGGGACTCCCCGCCGACGACTCGGCGCCGGTGAGCCCGGAGGCGCGCACGTCGACGAGCCACGTCGCGCTGCTCGCCGAGGTCTCGGTCGAGGCCGGCATGCCGGTGATGCAGCGCGAGCGCGACGTCACCGAGCCGCTCGGCAGCACGCGCCCGCTCACCGACGAAGCGCCCAACGCCGAGCTGCCGCGCGAGGTGGTGCGCAGCGTGTTCGAGTACCGCGGCCTGCGCTTCCGTGGGCTGCGGGGCGAGTCGCTCGACGAGACCGCGAGCGAGCGGCTGCGTGCGCTCGAGAACCAGCTCCAGCAACAGCTGATCGGCGAGTCGACGGCCGCCGTGCGTCGGTTCCGGCGCTTCGACTGCCCGCTGCCCGCGTGGGTCGGGATCCGCGAGGGCCGGCACGTGTCGACGTGGGCCGTCGAGCTCGAGGACATCAGCGCCGGCGGTGCGCAGGTGCGCTCGGCGGGCCAGCGCACCACCTTCGCGCCCGGTGATGCGTGCTGGCTGGTCGTCGATCTCGACGACCATCCCGATCAGCCGGTGGTGGTGTTCCGCGCGCGCGTCGTGTGGTCGTTGCCCGAGGACGGCCGCATGGGGCTGGTCTTCTCCGGCGCCGCGACGTGCGGCATCGATGCGGTCGAGCTGATCCGCGCCGACCTGGGTTAGTCGGCAGCGCTCAGCGGGCCCGTCGTGCGCTCTGCTGCGAGAGCCCGGGCGCGCTCGCGAAGCGCAGCGGTCGCAGCGTGGTGAGCCCCGCGTCGCGTTGCCAGGCCGCGATCTCCGTCGCATCCCACGTGGCCGACGCGCTGAGCGTCGCGAAGTAGAACGACGCGAGCGCGCCGGCCTGCTGCTCGCGAGCGCCCGCGCGCTCCCGCATCAGCTCCTGCACGATGAGCACGCCGCTCGGCCGCAGCGCCCGCGCGACGCGTCGGCAGAGCGCACGGTTCGTATCCGCGTCGAAGTGGTGCAGCAGGTTCGACACGAGCACGACGTCCCACTCACCGTCGCCGAGCGACTCGGTGCGCGCATCACCGGTGCGCTGTCGCAAGCGATCACCGAGGCCTTGCTCGGCGATCATCTCGGCGCACTGCCGCGTCGCTTCGGGCAGATCCAGCACCGTCGCCGACAGCTCGGGATGACGACGGCAGAGCGCGGCCGAGTACGCGCCGTGCGAGCCGCCGATGTCGAGCATCCGCGTCGCCCGGCGCGGCACGGGCGAGCGCAGCACGAACTCATCGAGCACCAGCCCCGCCAGCGCTCGCATGCCGCGCTGGTACGCCGTCCAGCCGGCCTCGTCGAGCTCGGCGTGCACGTCGAGCGCGACGCCCGTGCGCAGGTAGGTCTCGTAGTGCTCCAGCCAGCGCCACACGAGCTCCATGAGCAGCATGTGATCGTGCAGCGAACGCTTCGCGTCGGGCACGAGCCACGTGCGCGCGACGGCACCGAGGCGCCAGCGCTCGCCCCTGTCGCGCTCGAGGTAGCCGCTGCCGGCCAGCGCGACGAGCAGCTGCTCGGTCGGTACGGCGGCCGTGCCACAGCGGAGCGCGAGCTCGGCGGCGGTGAGCGGGCCATCGGCGAGCGCCGCGAACACGCCGAGCTTGCTCGCGGTCATCAACGTGCGGGCGAGCCCGGCCGCGAGCAGCGTGTCGAACACCGGTCGCGGCACCAGTCCGAGCGCCCAGCCGACGGTCTCGATCACACCCTGTGGGATCGTCGCGAGTCGCATGCCCTCGCGCGAGCTTGCCACGGACCGCCGCGCGACAATGGTAATCTGCGAACGTGGCGAGCCGGACGATCCACGGGCGCTACCGCATCGAGGAGGAGATCGGACGCGGTGCGATGGGCTCGGTGTACCGGGTCTTCGACGCATCATTGCGTCGACAGGTGGCGCTCAAGACGCTGCGCGCGGGTGCGGATCGCAGCCCGCGCGCCGAGCTGTGGTTCCGCCGCGAGTTCCACGTCGTCGCGGGGCTGCGCCATCCCTGCATCGTGCTCGTGCACGACTACGGCGTCGACGAGCACTCGCCCTACTACACGATGGAGCTGCTCGACGGGCAGGACCTGCGCGATCACCCGGAGTTCGGGGTCGAGGAGGGCTGTCGAGTGCTGCGCGACATCGCGTCGGCGCTGGCGTTCCTGCACGCGCGTCGACTCGTGCACCGCGATCTCAAGCCCCGCAACGTGCGCTGCACGAGCCGCGGACGCGCGAAGCTGATCGACTTCGGGATCCTGGCGTCGATGGGCGTGGTGGGCGACATCGCCGGCACGCCGCCTTCGATGGCGCCGGAGTCGGTGCGCGGGCTGCCGCTCGACGGGCGTGCGGATCTGTTCGGGCTGGGCACGCTCGCGTACTGGATGTTCACCGGGCGCCACGCCTTTCCCGTGCGCACGGTCGAGGAGCTCGAGCAGGCCTGGCGCAACGAGCCGCCCTCGATGCGACGGATCCGCGAGGAGCTGCCGGTCGCGCTCGACGATCTCGTGCGCTCGCTGATCGCACTCGACGCGGCCGCGCGACCGAGCTCCGCCGCCGAGGTCATCGATCGGCTCGACGCGATCTGCGGCTTGGCGCCCGACCACGAGATCGAGGTCGCGCGCGCGTGGCTGCTGAGCGGCGCACTGGTCGGTCGCGACGCGGAGCTCGAGCAGCTGCGGGCCGACATCGACGCCGTCACGAGAGGGGCGGGTGGGGCGGTGCTCGTCGAGGCGCCGTCGGGCGTCGGCAAGTCGCGGCTGCTCCGCGAGGCGGGGTGGTTCGGGCAGCTCGCGGGTGCGCTCGTGCTGCGGGCGCGTGGCGAGACCGCCGCGACCGAGCCGTACGCCGTCGTGCGACAGCTGGTGCGCCAGCTCTTCGCGCAGGATCCCGCGCTCGCCGAGCGCATCGCGCGGGATCACCTCGCGCTCGTCGGGCGCATCCTCCCGGCCCCCGGGGGTTCGTCGGACTCGTGGCCGTGGTCACCCGGGGCGCGCGAGCAGGACCCGGCCGAGGAGCGGCTGCGGCTGCAGATCGAGATGCTGCGCTTCTTCCAGCAGGTCGCGCGCGAGCGTCCGCTCGTGTTGCTCGTCGACGAGCTGCACCTGTGCGACGAGGCCTCCGCCGCGTTCGTGGCCGCGTTGGCCCACGAGAGCGAGCGGCGTCCGGTGGTGATCGTCGCGGGCTTGCGCACCGATGCCGCCGCGCTGGCCCCCGCTGCCGTCGCGGCGCTGCGCGACGTGGCCGCGCGGCTGCGGCTCGAGGGGCTCGATCTCGCGGGCGTTCGCGCGCTGGTGGACGCGCTCTTCGGCGAGCTCGTCGGCGGCGATCGCCTGGCGGCGTGGCTGCACCGCGTCGCGCGCGGCAACCCGATGCACACGATGGAGCTCGTGCGCGGGCTCGTCGATCGCGGCGTGCTTCGCTACGCCGAGGGCATGTGGATGGCCGGCGGCGAGCTCGAGGCGGGCGCCGTCGCGACGCGGCTCTCGGAGGCGATGCGCACCCGCATCGGCGAGCTGGCGAAGGAGCCGCGCGCGCTCGCCGAGCTCGTGGCCGTGTTCGGCATGCGCGTGCCGTTGCCGTGGTGCGTGACCGGAGCCGACGTCGCCGACGAGGACGCGGTGTTCGCCGCGATCGATCGCCTCGTGTTCGAGCAGGTGCTGCAGGGCGACGACCGCGGGCTCGAGCTGCGCCACGACGGGCTGCGCGAGGCGCTGCTCGCCGGCCTCTCGCCCGCGCGCAAGCGCGAGCTCCACGGTCGCTGCGCCCGCATCCTCTCGGAGGCCGAGGGCACGCGCGTGGAGCTCGAGGCCCAGCTCGGTCGCCACTGGCTCGAGGCCGGCGAGGCCGAGCGCGGCGCCGAGCTGCTCGAGCGCGCCGGCCGACGCCTCTACGACGCGCAGTCGTTCTTCGACGCGCTCGCGCCGCTGGAGTCCGCGCTCGCGGTGTTCCGCGGGCAGCGTCACCAGCGGCTGCGCGTCGCCGAGCTGCAGCAGCTGCTCACGCGCGCCGGCGTGCTGGTCGACCGCCAGACGGTGCTGCGCCACGCGGACGATGCGATCGCGGCGATGGACGCCGACAGCGGGCTGCCGCTCGCGCGCAAGCTGGCCCCGCTGGTCGGAGGCAAGCTCGCACTCGCGATCGGCATCGCGGTCGCGTCCGTGGCGTGGTTGCCGCGGCGGCGCACGCACGAGCGCCCGCTACGGGCACTCGTACGGATGATCTCGATCGTCGGCTACCTCGCGAGCGTCTGCTCGATGGCGATGGTCACCGGGCGCGTGCGTGCGCTGCTCGAGCTCATCGCACCCCTGCGCGCGATGAACGGGCGTGTGCCGCGGGGCGCGTGGCTGCTCGTGCAGAACTTCGAGCTGATCGCGACCGGACACTGGCGCCGGCTCGAACGCAACGTCGACGAGATCATCGAAGTGGTCACCAAGGACGACCGCACGCCGCTGCCCGAGCTCGACAAGCGGCTGGCCATCGGGGCCTCGAGCTACATGCGCGCGTCGACGCGCGCGCTCGCGGTGGAGCCGAGCTACCGCGACTCGCTGGCGGCGCTGGACCAGCTCGACCTGCGCTTCTTCAGCGTGGCCGGACGCGTCGCACCGGTGCTGTTCCATCGCATGCGCGGAGAAGAGGAGCTCGCGCGCGAGCACGTCGCGCGCGCCGAGGTCGGGCTCGTGCAGCTCGGCAACGCGTGGGTGTTCTCGGCGCAGCTGGGCTGGATCAGCGCGATCGCCTACGGGCTGACGCAGGACGTGCTCGGGCTCAAGCGCGTCGTCGAGGACCTCGAGCGCAGCGTCGCGGACGGCTACGAGTTCGCCGCGTTCCTCGGGCTCGCGCGCGGCGAGTACGCGCGCGCGCGCGGCGATGCGAAGACGGCGGTGGCGATCCTCGAAGAGGCGCTCGGTGACGTGGCCGCGGATCACGACATGTCGCGCATCGCGGTCGAGGGCGCGCTCGTGGATGCGCTCGTCGAGCATGGTGAGCACCGCCGCGCGCTAGCGATCGCCGACCGCGTGCGCGCGCGCCTGCGGGCGACCGACGAGCCCTATCGCGTGCACGCGCTGCGCATCGATCGCGGGCGAGCGCTCGCGCTCGCGGGCCTGGGCGACACGGACGAAGCCGCGCGCGAGCTCGACCGCCTGATCGCGCTGGCCGGCGACACGCACAGTCCGCTCGGCGCCGGGCTCATGCACGAAGCGGCGGCGCTCGTCGCTCGCGCGCAGGACGATCGCGAAGGCTGCCGTCGCCACGCCGAAGCGGCCGAGCGTTACTTCGCGGTCACGGCCAACCCGGCGCTGCTCGCCCGCAGCCGCCGCCTGTTCGAGCGCACCGAGCTCGTGTCCGCCGACGCGGCCCCGGGCGACGAGCTGACCGTGCAGCTGTCCTCCAGCCCTTCGGACGCGCGGGACGGCTCGGAGACCGACGCAACGATGGACTAGGCTCTGGTCGCGCCGTCCGGCGCTCTTCCTGGCGCGGGCGGTCGAGCTCGCTTTCCGCCGTGGCGAAGCCACGTCGGGCTCGAGAGCGGCGTTCTCGCGCATTCCGAGGTTGTCGCTCGCGCACCCCGTCGCGAGGTCTATGCTGAGGTGGGCGGATCCACTTCGTGCTCTCCTCGCTCACCCTCACGCTCGTGCTCGGCCTCGCGGCCCCTGCAGCTGCGCCGGCGAAGCCGACGAAGCCGCCGGCGCCGAAGGTGACGGCGCAGTCGCTGTCGCCGAAGGCAGCGGCGCGCGCGTCGACGAAGACCGCGTTGCCATCACCGCGCGCACTGCCGGCGAAGAAGGGCGACGGCAGCTGGCTGCCCGCGCCGTTCTCGCTGACGCAGGATCCGAACTTCACGCCGTGGTCGAGCTTCCTGACGCTCGGCGACGATCGCCTCGGCCGCTGGACGCTCGAGGGCACGAGCCTCGGCAGCGGGCTGCACTGCGAGGACACCGGCGGCTTCGGCTGCGTGCCGCTCGCACAGGCGACGGCCGCGGTCGCGTGGCAGCCCCACGGCACGCCGATCGGATTCTTCGCGGGCCTGACCACCACCGCGATGCCACGCGGTGGCGGCGGTGGGATGGGCGTGCGGCCGGGCTTCGTCGCGGGGCTCCGGATCTCGCCGACCAGCATGGTCGCCGCGATCCGCCGCATCCGCGCGCGCCGGGACTGATCGCGCACGGCCGGCGAACCAAACGAAAAGGCCCGCACGAGGCGGGCCCTTTCGTCGGAAGTGGCAACGACGGGCGTCAGCCGCCCGAGGTGCCCGTGCCCATGCCGTCGGCGCCGGACGAGCCCGCGGTGCCCGAGCCCGACTCGCTGCCCGAGCCGGCCGTGCCTTCGGTGTCCTCGTCGCCGCAGCGGTTCTCGATCGAGTAGTCACCGAAGCAGAACTTGCCCTTGCCCGGCCACACGCGCCCGTTGGCGTCGATGAACGGCAGGTTCTCCGGGTCGAACGACGTCGGGCAGAAGTCGCACGAGTCGCCGTAGCCGTCGTAGTCCTGGTCGTACACCGGCAGGAAGCAGACGGTGTTCCAGAGCGCATCCAGATCGGGGATGTCGAACGGCGTCAGCTTCGGGTTCGTCTCGGCGGTGTAGCCCGCTTCGGTGAGCAGCTCCTCGCAACCCGCCGGCGGGAACACGACGCCCGGCGTCTCCGCCACCGACTGCGGCAGCGCGCGGCAGGTGGCGAGCTCCGGATCGTCGGGCTCGACGCAGTCGACGCGGATCGGCAGACCGTCCGGATCCTTGAGCGGCAGGCCGGTCTCCGCGCTCTTCAGATCGCCGGTCATCGGATCGGCGACGAGCAGCACGCTGCAGCAGTTGCCGTTCGCCGACACCTCGTAGAACGAGAACGGACGCGCACGCGGGAAGGCGCCGCAGGCCGCGTTGGGCTCGCAGGCCTTGCCCACGAAGTCGGCATCCTCGTCGTCCTCCTGCATGCCACCGTCGGTGACCTGGTCACCGTTCGGCGCGAACGGGCACGTGTCGCAGATGTCGCCGACCGTGTCGCCGTCGCTGTCGACGTGGTTGCACGTGCCGGAGCTGCTCTCGCAGGTGGAGCCCGCAGGGCAGGCGTCGGCGTCGGCCGAGCAGTCGATGACGACGTTGGGCTGCCGCGGGCAGCCGTCGATCATGTTGGTGAGACCGTCCTGATCGAAGTCGTCCATGCCACCGAAGCCGATCGGACCGGCCGCCTCGGGCAGCGGGTCCGCCGATGCGCAGGCATCACCGATGAGATCCTGGTCGTCGTCGCGCTGGCACTTGTTGCGGTCCGAATAGAGGATCGGGTCGCCGACCTGGTACGGGTTGTCGAGCCCGTAGCTCTCGCAGTTCGCCTGCTGCACGCAGTTGTCGCAGACGTCGCCGATGCCGTCCTCGTCGACGTCGGTCTGGCCGGGGATGTTCCGCACCAGCATGTAGGCGTCGACGGAGACCCCCGGGTCCTTCATGTTGTACTGCTTGATCGTCTGGCGGCAGACGTCGCACTCGTTGCCGACGCCGTCCTTGTCGGAGTCGGCCTTGTTCGCCGCCGCGGTCGGGAGCGTCGGGCAGAGGTCGATGACGTCGCCCACGCCGTCGCCGTCGACGTCTTCCTGGTCGGGGTTGTAGTTCGCCGTGGCGTTGTCGCAGGAGAGCTGGATGCCGTCCTGGTCCTCGTCTTCCTTGCACTTCGGCTCGTCGATCGAGAACTGGTAGACGAAGTCGAGCTCGTTCGTGCCACCGACGACGAGCGGCATGCCGCACGCGTCCCAGAACGCGTTCTTGTAGGCCTGCTTGTTGGCCTCGTCCTGCCACTGGTTCGGGTCGGCCATCTGCTCGATGTCGTTGATGCCGGGGACCACCACGCGGTAGGTCTCGCCGATCTCGAGCACCGGGCCGAACTCGGCCGGGTCGATCGACACGCGGATTTCGCCGGTCGCCTGGTCGGCGATGTCGACGACCATGCAGGGCGCATCGCACGGGCCCTTCTCGGCACCCGGCGGCAGCGACTCGATGCAGCCCGGCCCGCCGGCGACGGCCACGACCTGGCTGCAGTCCGCGTTGGGCGTGGTCTCGACGTCGTCCTCGACCGACAACGGATCGTCGCCGAGCTGCACGCGGTAGATCTGGATCTTCCGCTGGTTCTCCGGGCTCATGTCGTACTTGTTGGAGAACCGGATCGAGAAGTTGTCGCAGGCGCCGATGCGCAGGTTGTCGGTCGGGAAGCCGCTGCCCGGCACGACGTGGAACTGCGGCGTCTCGAAGGTGTACTCGCTCTTGCCGTCGAGGCTGTTGCCGACCTTGTCGCGCAGGTACTCGCCCTCGCCGGGCGTCGCGAACGTCACCGTGTAGGTCGAGCCCGAGCACATCGCACGATCGAAGTCCTCGAAGTTCTCGGGGATGAACGTGTCGTTCGCGCGCCAGCCCTCGTGGCGGTTGCGGGCACCGACGAGCAGGCGGTCCTCGGCGCACTGCTCGATGTCGGCGCGCGGGATGCCGCCGAGATCGCCGGGACGCCACTCGACGCCCTTGATGGCCGGGTCGTACACGACGCCGCCGGGACGCTGCACGAACAGCATCGCGTACTCGCCGTCACGGTCGGCGCGCAGCTTGCCGTTTTCGTCCTTGCAGCTCGCGTTGACGAGGTCGGCGCACTCCTCGGGCGGGTTCTGCTCGCAGATGCACTCGCGGGTCACGCCCGGCAAGGTCGAGTTGCGGTCGTAGCGAGCGACGCGGCTGAGCTCGGGCTGGTAGTAAGGATCGCACTGCATCCCCTCTTCGGTCGGCGAGATGTCGACGCCGCCGAGGGACTCCTGGCAGCACTCGTCGCCCGAGTAGATGCTGTCGTTCGCCTCGCTGTTGCAGTTCGCGAGGCGCTTGTTCTTCTTGTAGTTGCCGCAGCTCTGGCCCATGTCGTCGCACTGACCGGTGAACCCGGACTCGGCGACGATGCACGCGGCAGCGCCGGCATCGGAGAAGCGCTTGTCGATGCAGTAGCCCTGCCCGCCGCCCGTGGTGTTCGAGTCGGCCTTGCAGCCGACGAACCACTCGGAGCGGCACACGCGGTTCTCGACGCAGTCGGGGAAGCGATCGGGATCGGCGCGGCAGGCCTGCCCGTCGAGCTCGCCCATGCACACGGCGCCCTTCAGCCCGTGGACATCCTCGCAGTCCGAGTCCGTGGTGCACGGCGAGTCGAAGTTCTCGAGGTGCGCGGGACGCTGGTCGGGGTGGGTCTCGCGGACCTTGTCGTACCAGGGGATCTGGTAGGTCTCGAGCGTGCCGCCCTGGCCCGCCGGCGCGTCCCAGGCGTACTGGAACTTCATCTCTTCTTCTTGGCGGTCGACGAACGGGATGAACGCGGCGCAGTCGGCCAGCGAGTCGCCCTCGGTCGCATCGCACATGATGGCGGTGCCGTCGTTCGGGTTGCGCGGGTTGCCGGCCTCGTCGAGCCCGTACTTCGCGACGCGCGTGCCGAGCAGGAAGTCGCACTCGCTGCAGCAGGTGTCCGCGCCGTCTTGCGGCGTGTCGCAGCTGTTGCTGCCCGCATCCCAGCGGCCGCGGTACGACTGCAGCTTCGCGTCGTCGGTGCCGATGCGCATCTTCGCCGGCCAGTTCGTGTCACCGATCTGGCGGACGTCGTTGCAGGGGTTGGTGGCCGGATCCTTGTAGTCCTGCGCGCCGAACGTGCGCCCATCGTCGGCCAGGTTGTCGACGCACGACAGGTTCACGAGGCGCGTGATGAGATCGGGCTCTTCCGACTCGCCCTTGGTGAAGTCACCGTTGTAGCGGGTGGTCGGGCCGACGATGCTGAGGATGTTCGTCTTCCAGTCGTAGACCTCGAACAGCTTCGGCTGATCGGGGCGCTTGCGCACCAGCTCGACCGAGGTGGGCTCGAGCAGGTTGTTGAAGATGAACTCGATGCCGAAGGTGGTCGCGAGCGGCCAGACCTTGCAGTACTCCTCGGGACCGCGCGGCGACTCCTTGGCCTCGTCGGTCTCCTCGCACGGGATGATCTCCTCGACGAAGTAGTGGCCCTTCTTCACCTCGCCGGGGCAGCGGTCGCCCTCGCACGGAGGCCCGAGCACGTGCACCTTCTTCGAGGCGTAGTTGTGCCCCGAGATGCTCTCGACGATCAGGCTGTCGGGATCGCAGATGCCGCAGTCGGTGTCGCGGATGCAGGCGGTGTCGCCGAGCAGCACGATGCCGAGACCGCCGCCGACGAGTGCCGCGCGGAATGAATTCAGGGTGGACTTCTCAGTCGTCATGAAGCTTCGTCCGTCGTGGAGCACGCCTCGAGCTTTGACCCGCGGCGCCCCGAGAGGAGCCGGGTGGAGACTACGCCAGGAACACCTTCGAGGTAACCCGATGTTGCGGGGCTGGCCAAGCCCATTGGGACCGATTGTCCGCCGCCGCCGGCCCCCCCGGGGCGAGGCCCGACCCCCTGCTACGGCGCCGGCGGGCCGGTCGGATCGAGGCCGGCCGCGCCCCGCCGACCACGTTGGCGTTCGCACGCCGCGCGTCACACGCCCGGATCATCCCGCGGTCGTCGAGCCCCCGTCCGACGCGCCGGTGTCGGTGCCCGATCCGCTGCCGCTCTCCGAGCCGTCGGTATCGGTCATGTCGGCCTTGCAGCGCTTGTCGAGCGCGTAGACGCCGTTGCACACCGCGCCCGCCTTCGGCCAGACGCGGCTGTTGCTGTCGACGTACGCGGCGTTCTCGGGGTCGTAGTCGAACGGGCACAGATCGCAGCGATCGCCGAGCCCGTCGAAGTCCTGGTCGCGCGGCGCCAGGAGGCACATGCGATCCCAGAGCGCATCGGTGTCGCCGGCGAAGTCGCTCTCGCCGAGCGGCAGATTGTCGCGCCAGTCGAGCTCGCCGAGCGCGGCGTCGCAGCCCGGCGGCAGGGTCAGCACGCCCGGCATCTCGGCCACCGCCTGCGGCAGCCGCCGGCACGTCCGCGCGAGCGGGTCCTCGAGCTCGTCGCAATCGAGCGTGACCGGCACGGGATCGCGCTCGAGCGTCGCGTCGTCGGCCCTGCGCACGCCGGTATCGAGCACTACGTCGCCGGTCGCGACATAACGCAGCAGACCGTCGTCGCCCTCCTCGAGCAGCGCCGTGCAGCAGTAGCCGGACGCGGCGATCTCGTAGAACCCGAACGGCCGGGCCTCGGTGCCGCCGACCCCGTCGCAGCCGGGGCTCGTCTCGCAGTCCTTGCCGATGAAGTCGCCGTCGGCATCGTCGTCCTCCTGCGCGCTCGGATCGAAGCGCTGCATCGGATTCGCGCGCGTCGGGCACGTGTCGCACGCGTCGCCCACACCGTCGCCGAGGATCTCGCCGGCGGCGTTGCGCTCGCCGTCGACGTGGTTGCACACCCCGACGTCGACGCACTTGCTGCCCTCCGGGCACGGCTCGCAGCTCGCGCCCTCGGGGCACGCGCTGCTGTCCGCGCACGGGATCGGCGGGGCCGGCAAGCGCGGGCACTTGTCGGCGTGGTTCACGATCCCGTCCTGATCGAGGTCGTCGTCGTCACCGAGCCCGACCGCGGCGGCAGCACCGTCGGCGAACAGCGCGAGGCAGGCGTCTCCGATCATGTCGTCGTCGTCGTCGGCCTGGCACTGCGGCTCCTGCAGCTCGATCGGATCGCCCGGAGACCAGGGCTGCGAGAGCCCGTAGTCGCCGCAGTTCGCCACCGTGATGCAGTTGTCGCACGCGTCGCCGATGCCGTCGCCGTCGCTGTCCAGCTGCGTGGGGTTGTTGTCGACCAGCATGCGGAAGGCGATCGGGCTCGAGTCGTCGACGTTGTACTGGTCCACCGGACGGCGGCACACGTCGCAGTCGTTGCCGATGCCGTCGTCGTCGGAGTCGCCGCCGTTGCCGGAGGTGCTGCGCACGATGGGGCACAGATCGATCGCGTCGCCGATGCCGTCGTCGTCGATGTCGCCCTGCAGCTCGTTCGGCACGTCGTCGGCGTTGTCGCAGCTGTCGGGGATGCCGTCGTCGTCGGGATCCTCCTTGCACTTCGGCTCGTCGATGCCGAAGTCGTAGAGGAAGTCGATCTCGCTGGTATCGCCGAGGACGAGCGGCATCCCGCAGGCGTCCCAGAACGCGTTCCGGTACTTCACCGGATCGGCCATCTCCTCGATCGAGTCCAGCCCGGGGATGACCATGCGGTAGCGGTGCTCGGGCACGAGCGCGGCGTCGAACTTCACCGGATCGACCGACACGCGCACCTTGCCGAAGCCGTGCTCGGCGATGTCGACGACGAGACACGGCGCACCGCAGGGGTCGTCCGCCAGCGCGAGCGGGTCGTCGTAGCAGCCCGGCCCGCCGGCGACCGGCACGATGCCGCAGCCGTCCCGCGGCAACAGCTCGGGGATGCGCTCCTCCTCGGCCGGGAGCACCTCGACCTCGTAGAGCGCGATCTTCTTCAGGTTCTCCGGCGAGATGTCGTAGCGGTTCGAGAGCTGGATGCCGAAGTCGTCGCACGCACCGATGCGCAGCGCGTCGGCCGGGAATCCGCTGCCGGGCACGACGTGCAGCTGCGGGGTCTCGAACGTGTAGACCGCCTTGCCGCGCAGGTCGTTGCCGGCCTTGTCGACGACGGCCTCGCCCTCGCCGGGCACCGCGAACGTCACGCGATACGTCGAGCCCGAGCACATCGCGCGATCGAAGTCCTCGAACGCCTCGATGAAGTTGCCGTCGTTCGCGCGCCAGCCGTCGTGGCGGTTGCGGGCGGCGATGCGGCCGTGGGTCTCGGCGCACTGCTCGACGCGCGCGCGCGGGATGCCGCCGGTGTCGGCCGGGCGCCACTCGAAGCCCTTGATCGCGGGGTCGTAGATCACGCCGCCCGGGCGATCGATGAACGCGATCGCGTACTGCCCCCGACGCTCCTCGCGGAGCTTGCCGTGCTCGTCGGTGCACAGCGACGCGACCAGCTCTGCGCAGTCCGGCTCCGGATCGTCCTCGCAGACGCAGGTGCGGGCCTGATCGGGCAGGTGGTCGTTGCGATCGTAGCGGGCCAGCGGTGCGAGCTCGGACTGCTGCGTCGGATCGCACGCGTCGATGCCGGAGCCGAGCTCGGGCTGGCAGCACTCCGCGGCCGACAGCGCGCCGTCGCCCTCGGCGCTGTCGCAGAGCGCGAGCCGGCCGCCCGCCTGCACGTCACGGCAGCCGGTGCCGTCGGCCTCGCACTGGCCGAGGAAGTCGTTGCGCGCGACGAGGCATGCGCCGGCGTCCTCGTCGGAGTAGCGCACGTCGACGCAGAAGCCGCGCATCGCCCCGGTCGTGTCCTTGTCGGGCCGGCAGTCGACGAACCACGATGGTCGGCACGAGCCCCCGGTGCACTCCGGATCGAGCTCCGGATCGCACGCGGCCCCGGCCTTGGTGCCGATGCAGGTGGTGCCGGCGAGGTCGTGCACGCCGACGCATTCGGAGGTGCTGCGGCACGCGGCGGTGCGGTTCTCGGCCCACGCCGGGCGCAGATCGGGATGCGTCTCGCGCAGCAGATCGAAGCGCGGCACCGGGAACGACTCGCGCGCGCAGCCGGGGTCGCGGCTCGGATCGCACGACCAGTGGTAGTCGTAGCTGCGCTGCTCGGGGCCGCGGTCGACGCTCGCGATGAAGTCGCGGCACTGCACGAACGGATCGCCGGCGGTCGGATCGCAGGCGAGCGCGCCGTTGCCGGGCGGCGAGCCCTCGGTGTAGTTCGGCGTGCGGCGAGTGCCGTCGGGCGTGACCCCGTACTTCGCGATGCGCGTGCTGAGCAGCCAGTCGCACTCGGTGCAGCAGGTGTCGGGCCCGGTCTCGCCGGTGATGCAGTCGAACTGATCGGCGCTGCCGTGGGTGGTGAGGCCGCGGAACGAGGTCACCACCGCGTCCGGGGTGTCGACGCGCATCTTCATCGGCACGCGCCGACCGTCGGCGAGCTCGCGGGTCGCGTTGCAGGGGTTCGCGATCGGATCCTCGTAGTCGGTGTGACCGAACGGGATGCCGAGGTCGGCGAGGTTGTCGATGCAGGCGAGGTTGACCGCGCGCGACACGACGTCGGGGTCGTTCGAGCCGCCCGTGTGCACGTCGCCGTTCCAGCGCGTGATCGGCCCCTCGATCGCGAGGATCTGCGTCTTCCAGTCGTAGACCTCGAAGAGCTTCGGCTGATCGGGGCGCTTGCGGATCAGCTCGATCGTGGTGGCGTCGAGCAGGTTGTTGAAGATGAACTCGATGCCGTAGGCGGTGACGAGCGGCGAGAGCCTGCAGTACTCGTCGACGCCGCGCGGCGAGGCCAGCGCGTCCTCGCTGGTCTTGCAGGGGCCGAAGTCCTCGACGAAGTAGTGGCCGCCCTTCAGATCGCCGGGGCAGCGCTCGCCCTCGCACGCGGGGCTGAGCACGTGGATCTTCTTGCTGCCGTAGTTGACCCCCGTGATGCTCTCGAGCACCAGGCTCGACGGATCGCAGATCCCGCAGTCGGCATCGTGGATGCAGCCGCCCAGCGCCAGGCTCGGGGCCAGCGCGATGCAGCAGAGCAGGAGGTGCGTCCGGGCCACCATGGGGATCCGGGGGTCAACGGGGCGGTGGGGGCGACCTTACGGGGTCGGCCTCCCGAAGCTCCCATACCTCAGCGCCGCCGCATGCCTCGTCACCGCCGCGTGCCTCAGCGGAGCCGGCACTCGATGATCATCGCGGTGACGTTGTCGTCCCCGCCGGCTTCGTTGCTGCGGTCGATGAGCTCGGCGACCGCGGCCTCGGGGTCGTCCTGGGTCGCCACGATCTCGTGGATCTCCTGGTCGGTGAGCATGCCGGACAGCCCGTCGGAGCAGAGCACGAAGCGGTCGCGGTCCTCGATCTTCACGCAGCTCAGATCGATGTCGACGGTCTCGCGCATGCCCAGCGCCCGCGTGATGACGTTCTTGTGGGGGAAGTCGCGGATCTCCTGCTCGGTGAGATCGGGCCGCGCGTCCTTCCAGTCCTCGAGCAGCGAGTGGTCGCGCGTCAGCGGCGAGATCGAGCCGTTGCGGACCCGATAGCAGCGCGAGTCACCGACGTGTGCGACGTAGGCCTTCGCTCCGTTGAGATGGAAGGCGACGATCGTGGTGCCCATGCCGCGCTGATGCCGGTTGCGCATCGAGGCCTCGTGGATGCGCTCGTTCGCGAGGCAGATCGAGGCGAGGATGCGGTTCTCGGCGTACGAGCGCGAGGGATCGTAGCGGTACGGCCAGGTCGCATCGGGGTCACGGCTGCGTCGATAGAACTCGCCGATGACCTCGGTCGACAGCTTGCTCGCGACGTCGCCCGACGCGTGCCCACCCATGCCGTCCGCGACGAGGAACAGCCGCTCCTCCTCGAGCAGGGCGAAGTAGTCCTCGTTGTGGGTCCGCTTGCGACCGACGTCGGTCCGGGCTGCGTAGCGGATGCGCACGATGTGGCATCGTAGGATGCCAGCGCCGACATCCGCAAGGGACTCGCGGCTTAAGGCGGGCCGAGCGGGGCGGCCGATGATCAGGCTTCGAAGGCGCGCGCCAGCGCGTCGTAGAGGTCGCTCGGGTCCAGCAGCTGCAGCCGCAGCGGGCCGAACCCGATCCAGTCGCCGCTGCGCACGTCGACGGCCTCGCCGGGCGCGAGGGTCCGGCCGGCCACGGACGTGCCGTTCGCCGAGCGGTTGTCCGCGAGCCGCATCGTCGGCCCGCCGTCTGCGCCCACGAAGTGCGCGTGCAGCTTGGACACGAAGGGCAGGCGCAGCACGACGTCGCAGTTGTTGGCCCGGCCCACGCTGATGCGCTCGGGGAAGGGATTGCCCGCGCGCTTGCTGATGTGCGCGAGTCGCCACTCGTTGGGATACGGGTCGGCCACGCGCGGCTGGTCGGTACGGATCGCCACCGTGTGGTAGTCGAACTTGGGATCGACGATCGCGACCCCGGCGTCCGGGTGCTTCAGCAAGACCCACGCGTGCTGGACGGCCAGGAACCCGTCCCGCCCGCGCGAACGGGCGAGCTCCCAGAGCTCTCGCGCCTCCAGCATCGATGCTCAGAGTAACATGGCGGAGCACGGATCCATCCATGCTGCTCCGCCCGACCCGCGCGCCCGCGTCCCGTTCTTGCTCGCCTCCGTGTCCGCGTCGCGTGCTGCTGGCCCTCTTCGTCGTGCACGCGCTCGCCTGTCGACCGACGGGGTCCGCGAGCGATCCGCAGCAGGGGACGAAGTCCGCTGCGGTCGCGCGCAGCGGCGCGGCCGGCGAGTGTCCGCCCGGCACGCTCGCCGCCGGCGCACCGCCGCCCCAGGGCGACCGCGCCTGGTGCGAGCGACCCGACGGCGTGATGCACGGACCGGTCGTGTCCTTCTATCCCGGGGGCGAGCGCCGTGCGGCCGGGCGCTATGCCGACGGCGTGAAGGACGGCGACTGGCGCAGCTGGTACGAGGGCGGAAAGCTGCGCGCCGAGGAGCACTACCGCGCCGGCCGACCCCACGGCACGTGGATCGAGTACTTCGAGGACGGCACGCGCGCGAGCGAGGCGACGCACGTCGACGACACGACGATCGAGCTCGTCGAATACCGTCCCGATGGCGGCCGCCTGCGCGCGGGCACGTACGTGAACGGCCGCGAGCACGGCACGTGGACCGAGTGGGATGCCCAGGGGAGCTCGACCACGGTCGAGTGGAGGGACGGCGCGCGGATCGGGGGCACTGCCGTCGGTCGGATCGGGATTTCCGAGTGCGACGAGTACGTCGAGAAGTACTCGCGCTGCATCGCAGCGAAGGTGCCAGCCGCCGCGCGCGGGGCGATGAACGACGCGATGGATGCGACCGTGAAGGCGTGGACCGAGGCGGCGCAGGGGCCGGCCCGGGACGGGCTCGCCAGCGCATGCAAGGCGGCGCTGGATGCCGCGCGTCAGGTGACGCGGGACATGGGGTGCGAGTGGTGAGGCGCACGACGGTCCATGCGCTGCTGCTGGCGTGCGCGTGCAGGCACGACGGCGCGAAGCACCCCGACGCCGCGCCCGAGCCTGCAACGCCGGCGATCGAGTGTCCGCAGGGCGCGAGCGTACGCGGTGCGGCACCGCCGGTCGGCGATCGCATGTGGTGCGAGCGCGACGACGCCACGGCGCACGGGCCCGTGCGCGAGTGGTTCCCCGACGGTCAGCGTCGGCTCGTCGGCGCGTACGAGAACGGTCGCAAGCACGGCGACTGGTCCACCTTCTACGCGGGCGGCAAGCCGCGCGCCGAGGAGCACTGGAAGGCCGGCGTGCCCACGGGCACGTGGGTCACGTGGTTCGCCGACGGCACGCGCGCGACGGAGTCGCTGTACCGCGACGACGGCGTGATCGCCTTCCGCTCGTTCCGTCCGGACGGCAGCAAGCAGCGCCAGGGCACCTACGTGAACGGGCGCGAGCACGGCACGTGGACCGAGTGGGACGCGGGCGGCGTCGCGACCGTGGTGCAGTGGAAGGACGGCGTGCGCACGGGCGGAGCGCCGGCGAACGCGATCGGGATCCCCGAGTGCGATCTCTATCTCTCGAGGTATCGCCGCTGCATCGACGAGAAGGTGCCCGAGGCCGCGCGCAAGCAGATGCTCGACGCGCTCGATCAGTCCGTCGTCGCGTGGCAGGAGGCGGCGCGCCAGCCCGAGCTGCACGAGAGCCTGCGTGCGGGATGCAAGGGAGCGTTCGACGCCGCGCGGCAGGCCACGGCCGCCATGGGCTGCGAGTGGTGAGCGCAGCGGACTGCCCCATCGGGCAGTGCCGCTGCCCGCGGTGCGGATTGCGATGACCGCTGCGATCGTGCGCGTGGCCCCGCGCACGTCGACGAGCGGCGTTCGCTGCCGGAGCCTGGCGGGCCCTGGCGGCGTCGCGCAGGATCGCCGTCGATGCAGCGGTGGATCATCCTCGTCGCGGCCGCGGCCGTTGTCTCCGGGCTCGGCGCTCCGACGCACGCGAGCGCGGCGTGTCCGTGGGGCTATCCGATCGGCGACGCCGAGGGCAGCCCCGCGCCCACGGCGGACAACCATCCCGTCGGCGGGATGAACCTCCCCCAATATGGATCGCACCTCGGCGCGGACTTCTGGTCCGGGGGCGGCTGCACCGACCTGGGCCGCACCGTGTACGCGGTCGCCGACGGCCAGATCGTCGAGATCGTCGATGCGCTCGGCAGCTACCTCGACGTGGTCGTCGTGCGCCACGAGGACGACGCCGCGGGCACGGTCTACGCGATGTACGGACACATCGCGCGCGACGACGGGCTCGCCGAGGGCGACATGGTCGCGTATCGCCAGCCGCTCGGCACGATCGCCGACGTGCTCGCGTACTTCAGCCCGTGCCACCTGCACTTCGAGCTGCTGAACGAGGCCGCGTACGCGAACGGACCGTTCTGCAACGGCTGCGCGAACGCGGGCTACCACGTGTCGCCGGGCTACGATCAGCAGGTGGGCGTGACCGCGGGCGTGGCCCCATCGGGCGATGCGTACCTCGAGGTGGACGACGCGATCGCGGGCAACTGGTGGTACCTCGTCGACGAGTTCATCGCGGCGCGCGTCGGGCAGGCGTGCGCGCCGTGTCCGACGATCCCGCCGGACGGTGCGACGCTCGACGAGAGCGGCGCGTGCTTCTCGTACGGCGGCAGTCCGGAGTACTGGTACGTGCAGGACGACGCGGGTTTCGATGGCACGCTGCGGTGGACCCACACCACCGACTCGGCGATGGTCGACAACCATGGCGAGTGGTCGCTCGTGTTCGAGGAGGCCGGCGACTACCTCGTCGAGGTGTGGATCGAGGACGCGTACGGGCACAGCACGATGGCGGCGTACCAGCTCGCGCATGCGGGCGGCGGCGAGACGATCGTCGTCGATCAGGAGGCCGCGTCGGGGTGGGCGGCGCTCGGCACGTTCACGTTCGCGGCGGGCGAGGGGCAGTCGCTGCGGCTCGACGACAACACCGGTGAGCCGTACGCGTCGATGATCGCGCTGACCTTCGATGCCGTGCGGGTGACGCGGCAAGGGGTGAGCGCGGACGAGAGCGGGGGCGACGGGAGCGAGAGCGGCAGCGGGAGCGCGAGCGCGAGCGCGAGCGGAAGCGGCAGCGGCGACGCGAGCGGTGGGGACGGGGACGGGTCCGGCTTCGAGACCGGGACGCCGGGGACCGGCGGGAGCGGGGACGACGGGCCCTCGTTGCCGCCGGGCGCCTCGCGGCCGGGCGGCGCCGATGGTTGTGCGTGCGGCGTCACGTCTGCGGCTGCCGACGGTGCGTTCGCGATGATCGTTCTCGTCGCGATCTCACGACGCAGGCGCAGAGCCTCCTGCTAGCATCCGCGCGGGGTGAGCATGACGCGAGGAATCCTCGGCGCCGCGTCGGCGTGCGCGTGTGCGTGTGCGTTCGATGCGACGGGTGCTGCCGTCGCCGACGCGTCGACGAGCTCCGGCACGACGACCCCGGTCGCGACCACCGGCCACATCGGCGAGAGCTCGACGGGCGCGCACGACTCGAGCGGCGCGGTCGAGTCGAGCAGCGGCGGTGAGACGGGCGAGCCGTGGGCGCCGTGGAACGAGGGCAAGCCGATCCCGCCGGGCGAGCAGGTGCCGGGCGACGCCGACGCGGGCTGGTGGGCGTTGATGAACGAGGGCTACGTGTCGTGTGGGATCCCCTACACGATGTTCCAGCTCGCACGGCCGGTGCTCGGCGACTTCGCAGCGCTGCCTGCGTTGCCCGGGCGCACCGGACACAACGCGGACGTGCCCTACAACTGGACCGCGCACGTGACGGAGTCGGGCGCGGAGATCGTGTCGCTCAACTGCCTCGAGTGTCACGCAGGGAGCTTCAATGGCGAGCTGATCGTCGGGCTGGGGCGTGCCGACGTCGACTACACCGAGAACCTCGGCGACGTCTTCGGCGGCATCCAGGTGCCGGAGATCCCGATCCCCGGGCTCGAGGAGCTCACGCGCTTCATCCAGCGCTACCAGGTGCTGGGGCCCGACATCGTCATGCACACGGTCGGCACGAACCCGGCCGACGAGGTCGCAGTGGTGCTCGCGTCCCACCGCGATCAGCAGACGCTGGAGTGGCACGACGAGGAGATGCTGCCGGTCCCCGAGCTGGTGGCCCCGGTCGACACGCCGCCCTGGTGGCGCACCAAGAAGAAGCACGGGCTGTTCTACAACGGCATGGCACGGGGCGATCACCGCGGCACGATGATGTTCGCGTCGTCGCTGTGCACCGACAGCGTCGAGGAGGCGGAGTCGATCCTCGCCTACTTCAACAACGTGCGGGCGTACATCGCTTCGCTCGAGGCACCCGCGTATCCGTTCGCGATCGACGAGGCGCTCGCGGCCGAGGGGCTCGGGGTGTTCGCGGCGAGCTGTGCGGGCTGCCACGGGACCTACGGCGCGAGCGACGACGAGGACACCTATCCGAACCTCATCTTCGCCACCGAGCTCGTCGGCACGGATCCGCTGGTCGCCACGTTCGCGGCCGACTCGGCGCTCATCGAGTGGTTCAACGGGTCGGTCTACGGCGAGACCACGCAGCTCGTCACCGACGATCCGCTCGTGGGCTACACCGCGCCTCCGCTCGACGGCATCTGGGCGACCGCGCCGTTCCTGCACAACGGCTCCGTGCCGAACCTCGCGCTCGTGCTCGACAGCAGCGCGCGGCCCGAGTCGTGGCGGCGGGTGGACTACGACAGCACGAACTTCGACGAAGAGGCGCTGGGGTGGCCGTACGTCGCGCTCGACTACGGATGGGACGACGCGCCGGAGGCCGAGCGCAAGCACGTGTACGACACGAGCAAGCTCGGGCACTGGAACACCGGGCACACGTTCGGGGATCACCTGAGCGATGGCGAGCGCGCGGCCGTGCTCGAGTACCTGAAGACGCTATGAGACGCGCGTGCATCTTCCTGTTGGTCGGGTGTGCGGCGTCCACCGAGACGCCGACCTCCACGGAGACGTCGACCTCCACGGAGACGTCGACCTCCACGACCACCGCGTCGAGCTCGGGCGCCGCGGACACCTCGACCGGCGTCGACGTCGGGCCGCTGGGGCCCTGGACCGTCATGAGCTTCAACATCATGTGCGAGAGCTGCACGCCCGAGGGCTTCGAGCCCTGGGACGCGCGCGTGCCGTACATCGGTGACACGATCGTCCGCTACGATCCCGACCTCGTCGGGCTGCAGGAGCTGTTCACCGCCGACAACGTGAGCGAGGTGCTGGCGGGCGCGCCCGGCTACACCGAGATCTGGTTCATGGCGCCGACGCCCGACGATCTCGACTACGCCGACGCGGCGATCCTCTATCGCACCGGGATGTTCGAGGAGGTCGAGCACGGCTTCTACTGGCTGTCGCCGCACCCCGACGATCCTTATTCTGCGGGGTTCGCCACGCCGCAGCTGCCCCGGCTGGTCGCCTGGGCGCGCCTGCACGCGGTCGCCGAGGACACCGACGTGCTGTTCGCCACCACGCACTTCGACAACAACTCGCCGTCGCAGGAGCTGTCCGCACCGCTCGTGCTCGAGCGCACCGCCGCGCTCGCGAGCGAGCTGCCGGTCATCATGGTCGGCGACTTCAATTCGCAGCCCACCGATCTCGCCTACACGATCCTCACCGAGGGCGTGGACGGGGCCGGGCCGCGCTTCGACGACGCGTTCGTGCTGGGCGGCGACTGGCGCATCGAGACCAACTTCGATCCCGCACCCGACTACGATCCCGCCCAGCGCATCGATCATCTGTTCGTCGCCGGCGCGCCGTGGACGGCGAGCGGATGGGTCGCGGATCTGTGGGGCTACGGCGATCCGCCGCACTACACGAGCGACCACTTCGCGATCACGGCCGTGCTCGCGGTGCCGTGAGGACGGCGCGACCAGGAAGAGCGCCGGACGGCGCGACCAAGACTACCTGCGGCGCGCGACCAGCAGACGCTCGCCGCGGAACGGACGCGCGAGCGAGGCGTTGCCTTCCGCGTGCGTGGCCCAGTCGCGCGCGTCGCCGTCGGAGACGACGTCGAAGCCGATGCGCGCCGCGGCGTCGGCGGCCTCGGTCGAGCTCATCGCGCCGTAGAGCTCCTCGCCGAGGCCCTTGAACGCGGCGCGCGTGATCAACCGGACGCCGGGGATCGGCAACGGCACGAGCGCCGGGATCGCGTAGGTCATCATCAGCACGCTGCCGGGGGCCGAGCGCGCGCCGATGTCCTCGAGCGTCGTCGCGATCGCAACAGGGTGCAGGTACGGCGTCACGCCCTCCCAGATCCACGCGGTGGGGCGGCTCGGCTCGTGGCCCTCGTCGGCCAGCCGATCCGCGATGCGCTGGCGCTCGAAGTCCACCGCGACGAAGCACACGCGCGCCGCGGTGGGCACGAGCGCTTCGACGGCGTCGCGCTTGCTCGGCTGCGTCGACGGATGATCGACCTCGAACACGGTCGCGCCCGCGAGCTCGTCGATGCGCCACGCCCGGGCATCGAGCCCGGCGCCGAGGATCACGAGCTGCTCGCAGCCCGCGGCGATCGCCTCGCGCAGCGCCGCGTCGATCGCCGCGGTCCGCAGGCACACGTGATCGACCATGCCGAGCGTGAGCCCGCGGAGCAGCGAGCGCGCGGACGCGGGCGCACGCTGGGCCGCGCGCAGTGCCATCGCGAGCGGTGCAGGGAGCAGCTCGACCGCGAGCGGATCCGGGGCCGACCCGCCCGTGCCGAGCCCGCGCCCGAACGCGACCGCCATCGCGGTGAGAGAAGGACGGTTCGCGCGCATCGGCGGGAGCTTACCCCGAGCCCGCGAGGCTGCGGGCGGTGGCGGCCCAGCTGCAGATCGGGCACTCGGCCGCCACGTGACGCAGCGCGGGACAATAGGTGCGCCCGAACCAGATGATCTGCAGGTGCCGCTTGCCCCACTCGCGCTCGGGGAAGCACGCCTTCAGATCGGCCTCGGTGGTGCGCACGTCCTTGCCCGAGGACAATCGCCAGCGCGCGGCGAGGCGATGGATGTGCGTGTCGACCGGGAACGCCGGCACGCCGAACGCCTGCACCATCACGACGCTCGCGGTCTTGTGCCCGACGCCCGGCAACGCCTCGAGCTGCTGCAGGTCCGCGGGGACGCGGCCGCCGTGGCGCTCGAGCAGCAGCGTCGCCATCTGTTGCAGGTGCTTCGCTTTCGTCGGCGCGAGCCCGACGGTGCGGATGAGCTCGAGGATCTTCGGCACCGGCAGCGCGGCCATGTGCGCCGCATCGGGCGCGACGGCGAAGAGCGCCGGGGTCACTTCGTTCACCTTCTTGTCGGTGGTCTGCGCGCTCAGCATCACGGCGACGAGCAGCGTGAACGGATCCTCGTGATCGAGCGGGATGTCGGGGAGCGGGAAGCGCTCGTCGAGGATCGCGCCGATGCGCTGGGCTCGCTCGAGTCGATCGCGGCGCGGCATCTGCGGCCGGAGCGTCGCGGAATCTCGCGCGCGTGGCCAGCCGCGCGTGCTGCGGACCACGACGGGCCGGATCGTGCGCCGCGTGGCCCCGCCTGCGGCTGGCGGCCCGCGCCCGGAACCGTATCGATCGCTTCGTGTCCGATCGCACCGTGCTGGCGTTCCTGCCCCCGCGACCCGGCCAGGCGTCGCTGCCGGCGCGCGTCGGCCAGCACATCGAGCAGACCCGACGCTATCGATTGCTCGCGCCGATCGGCGAGGGCGGCATGGGCACGGTGTGGCGTGCGCTCGACGAGGCGCTCGATCGCGAGGTCGCGCTCAAGTTCCTGAAGCCCGACGTGCCGCCGGCCTATCGTCGTCGCTTCCGCCGCGAGGCGAGGATCGCCGCCCAGCTCGACCATCCCAACCTCGTGCGCGTGCTCGATGCGAGCGCGCGCAGCCACGAGCCCAACGAGTGGATCGCGATGGAGCTGCTCGTCGGCCGCGATCTCGGCGAGCTCGTCGACACGGCCGGCCGGCTCGGCGTGCCGGTGCTGCTCGACGCGTTCCGCCAGGCGCTCGCCGGGCTCGATCACCTGCACGGACGTCGCATCGTCCACCGCGACGTCAAGCCCTACAACCTGTTCATGGCGCGCGAGGCCGGCCGCCACGGCCTGCGCCTCAAGCTGATCGACTTCGGCATCTGCCGGAACCTCGCCGTGCCCGAGCCCGCGGACGACTCGCTCGTCGGCGACCCGCGCTACATGGCGCCGGAGCAAGCGGTGTTGGGCGGCCCGATCGACGGCCGCGCCGACCTCTATGCGCTCGGCGTCACGCTCTATCAGGCCGCGACCGGCCTGCATCCATTCCACGCGCTCTTCGACGCCCCCGTGGCACAGCTGCTGCGGGCGCATCGCGAGTGGAAGGTGCCGCCGCCCTCGGCCCTGTTGCCGGGCGGCCTGTCGCCCTCGTTCGCGCGGGGCCTCGACGAGCTGCTGCGCCGCGCTTGCGCCATCGATCCGGAGCGTCGCTTCGCCAGTGCCGTGGAGATGACCGAGGCGCTCGACGAGCTGAGCCGTCGCTGAAAATCCCTCCGCGGCTGCCCTCCGGCCGGGGTATTCTCGGGCCCCCTCGTGGAGGCGCCGTGAACTGTCCGAGCTGCGAGGCCGAAGCGCGGCCCGACGACAACTTCTGCGCCAACTGTGGCGGACGCCTGCGGACGCCGCAGCCGACCGGCGATGCGCCGTGTCGCGAGTGCGGTGAAGCGGTGCCGAAGGGCTCGCGCTTCTGCGGCGTGTGTGGTGCCGCCGATCCGCATGCGGTCGATCCACCGACCGTGCCGGTGAAGCGGATCAAGCCGGGCGAGGAGCAGCCCAGGCCCGCCGCGCGCGCGACCAAGCCCCCGGGTGCCGCACCGGCGCGCACGACTGCGCCGCCGGTCGGCGCCGGTGTGCCGACGACGTCGAGCCCGAGCGCACCGACGCAGCCCCATCGCGCGCCGAACCGCGGCACCGTGCCGGGTCCCGCCGGTGGCGAGTCTCGGATCGGCCAGCGTCCGATCGCGCCGCCGATCGGTCGTCCACCGGGCACGGCACCTGCCGGCGCGCCGCCGCGGGCCGGCACCGCGGCGCCGAGCAAGCCGAGCACGATCCCGCCGCGCAGCGATGGCGCGGGCGATCCACCGACGAAGCCGAACCCGCGGGCCGCGACGGTGCCGACGCCGATGGCCTCGCCGTCCGTCGCGACGCCGAGCAAGCCGACGCCGCGTCCGGTCACTGCGCCCGCGTCCACGACCGCCGCGCCCGCGAAGCCGAGCGCACGCGCGCCGGTGCCGACACCGGGTGCACCACCGAAGGGGCGCGCGGCCGCACGACGCGAGTCGGATCCGCCGCTCGCTCCGCCGGAGGGCTGGCCCGACGTCACCGACGAGGTCGCGGAGATCCGCTTCCTGTTGCTGCAAGGCTTCGAGGACGAGGCCGCGGCGACGCTGTTCAACCTGCGGCAGCAGTACCCGGGGCATCCCGATCTCGTCGACGTCGCGTCGGTGGCCGATGCGGGCATCGCTGCGGAGTCGAGCGACGTCGAGGCACCCGCGAGCACCACGGCAGCGCCGACGAGCGTCGCGGCGCCGACGAGCACGACTGCACCGCCGACGGGCAGCGTCGCGGCGCCGACGAGCACCACCGCGCCGCCGACGAGCACCACCGCGCCGCCCACGAGCAGCGCCACGGCACCGACGAGCACGACCGCGCCGCCGACGAGCACCACCGCGCCGCCGCGTGGACGGGCCGCGAGCTCGGGGCGCACGCCGAACGTGACGGTGCGGGCGGAGACGATTCCGCGGCCGCCGTCGGGCACG
>CAZFKC010000115.1:6631-31782 GCA_964519175.1 uncultured Nannocystaceae bacterium | reverse complement strand
GCCCGGCGCGCGCGGTAGGGTTCGAACCTACGACCTTCGGCTCCGGAGGCCGACGCTCTATCCAGCTGAGCTACGCGCGCGGACGGGCCGACCTTCTACCGGGGCTGTCGCTGGCGTGCAAGCCGGCGCGCACCGCAGCCGGCGGAGGCAGGGCCGAGAAGGCGCCCCGACGGGCTCGGCGACCGGTGCGAACGCGAGTGCACGCAGGCGCGCTTCGGCGGGGATCGGCCGCGTCCGCGGCTCCCGGGCCCGGCGCTGGTGCGGTGGGGGGTCGCTGCTATGCTCGTTTCCATGGGCGCGTTGCTGCTCGCGATCGACCTTCCCGACCTCGACAAGCTCCGTGAGCTGCTCGAGCGCATCCGCGAGATGCTCGCGCTCGGCGGTGTGGCGCTCGCGCTCGCGGTGAGCTGCGTCTTCCTGCTCGCCTGGGTGGTCTCGCACCTGCGCCGCCCTGCAGCCGCGGTGACCGGCAAGGGCTTGCTCGCGACGCTGGCGCTGTGGCTCGCGGTCGTGCCGGTCGGGCTCACGCTCGTGGCCGGCCTCGGTGCACTCGTGCCGACGCTCGCGCCCTTCACCCTCAAGAGCTTCGCGCTCGCCGTGCTCGCGGCGGCGCTGGTGTGGTGCGTGGCGATCGCGGCGATCATCGCCGGCGGCTCGCGCTCGCACCTCGGTCGTGCGCGGCGGGCCCTCTTGCTCGCCGGCACGCCGTGGTACTGCCTCGCCGTCTACTTGAGCACGTTCCTCTGATGCTCCGCTCGCCGCTCCTGCTCGCCGCCTTGCTCGCCGGCTGCGCCACGCGCGGACCGGGTGATGCGAGCCTGCACGTCGTCGACGGCAAGACCGTGGCCTCGAACGCACCGTCGACGGTCGCCTATGCGGCGTATCTGCGCTGCCGACTCGCGCTCGACGCCGAGCCGCCACGCCTCGACGAGGCACGCGCCCACATGGAAGCGGCGCTGGCCGCCGACCCCCGCGACCCCCATCTGTGGACGGTGCTCGCCGAAATCGAAGCGCAGCGCGGCGCGGGCACGGAAGCCCTGGTCGCCCTGGATCGCGCCTTCGCCCTCCGCCCGGACTACCCCCCGGCAAAGCGAGTGGCCGCAAGACTCGGCAAGGGCCCCGCCTCCGCCAACCGAGTCGCGAAGTAGAAGCCGACCCCCTCCGATCACGGGCTCTCCGAATCACGAGGCGCTCCGATCACGGCGCCCTCCGATCACGGCGCCCTCCGATCACGAGGCTCTCCGAATCACGAGGCTCTCCGATCACGGCGCCCTCCGATCACGGGGTGCCCAAATCACAACGATCGCCGATCACGACCAGAACCAACGCCGCATGAGTCGCTCGCCAGAGGCGAGCGCCTCATGCGAGCGTCCGCGACACGGTCGCGGCGGCGCCTCATGGCGCCGGGGGTAGCGAGGACGATAGTCGAGCCATGGGCTCGACTATCGTCGGAGCGTAGGGGCGCAGCCCCTGTTTACAAGGGAATATTCCCGTGCTTCTTGCGCGGATTGTCCTGCTTCTTGTTCCGCAGCATCGCGAAGCTCTGCGCAATCCGCCGCCGCGTCTCGGCCGGCGTGATCACCTGATCGACGAACCCGAGCTCGGCGGCCTTGTAGGGGCTCGCGAACAACGCCCGATAGTCCTCGGCCAGCTGCTTGCGCGTCGCCTCGGGATCGCTCGCGCCCTGCAGCTCGCGCCGGAAGATGATGTTGACCGCACCTTCGGCGCCCATCACCGCGATCTCGGCCGTCGGATACGCGAGGTTGATGTCGCCGCGGATGTGCTTGCTCGCCATGACGTCGTAGGCGCCGCCATAGGCCTTGCGCGTCACGATCGTCACCTTCGGCACCGTCGCCTCGGTGAATGCGTAGAGCAGCTTCGCGCCGTGGCGGATGATGCCGCGGAACTCCTGATCGGTGCCGGGCAGGAACCCCGGTACGTCGACGAGCGTCAAGAGTGGCACGTTGAACGCGTCGCACATGCGCACGAAACGGGCGGCCTTCGTCGAGGCATCGATGTCGAGGCAGCCTGCGAGCACGAGCGGCTGGTTCGCGACCACCCCGACGCTCTGGCCCGCGATGCGACAGAACCCGATCACGATGTTGCGCGCGAATTCCTCCTGCACCTCGACGAACTGACCGTCGTCCGCGATCGCAGTGATGATGCGGCGCGTGTCGTAGGGCTTGCTCGGATCGGTGGGCACCACGTCGTCGAGCTCGGGGCAGCTGCGATCGGGGTCGTCGCTGCCGGCCCCACGCGGGGCCTCACCGAGGTTGTTCGAGGGCAGGAACGCCACGAGCTGCCGCGTGAGCGCGAGCGCATTCTTCTCGTCGTGGCAGCGGAAGTGGGCCACGCCGCTCTTCTCGTTGTGCGTCGCCGCGCCGCCGAGCTGCTCCTTCGTGACCTCCTCGTGGGTCACAGCGCGGATCACATCGGGCCCCGTGATGAACATGTAGCTCGTGCCTTCGACCATCAGCACGAGATCGGTGAGCGCCGGCGAGTACACCGCTCCGCCCGCGCAGGGCCCGAAGATCACCGAGATCTGCGGCACCACGCCCGAGGCCAGCACGTTGCGCTTGAAGATCTCCGCATAGCCGGCGAGCGACTCGACGCCCTCCTGGATGCGCGCACCGCCGGAGTCGTTGAGCCCGATCACCGGCGCGCCGACGTCCATCGCGAGATCCATGACCTTGCAGATCTTCCGCGCGTGCGCCATCCCCAGGCTGCCGCCGAACACCTCGGGCTGCTGCGCGAAGAGGAACACCACGCGACCGTCGATGGTGCCGTGCCCGGTCACCACGCCGTCGCCGTAGATCTTCTTGTCGGCCATGCCGAAGTCGCTGCTCGCGTGCGTGACCATGCGGTCGAGCTCGACGAACGAGCCCGGATCGAGCAACAGCTCCACGCGCTCGCGCGCAGTGAAGCGGCCGCCGGCGTGGATCTTCGCGGTGGCAGCAGCAGCGGCGGCTTCGGCAGCAGCCAGCGCCGACTCGCCGGCGCGCGCCACCTTGGGACCCGCACCGAGCTCGGCAAGACGCTCGCGGAGCTCGTGCTCCGCCTTGGGATCGTTTCGCGCGGCCATGGCCGACATGATGGATCAGAGCATGCCCTTGGTCGACGGCACGCCGACGATCGAGGCATCGGGGCGCGTCGCCATCCGCAGCGCGCGCGCGAACGCCTTGAACGCGGCCTCGACGACGTGGTGGCAGTTCCCGCCCGCACGCAGGTGCAGGTGCAGGTTCATCCGCCCCGCCACCACCAGCGCCTGGAAGAACTCCTTGACCAGATCGCAGTCGAACGTGCCGATCCATCGCCCCGCGACCACGGGGAGGTCGTAGACGAGATAGGGGCGCCCGCCGAGATCGATCGCCGCGTCGACCAGCGTCTCGTCCATCGCGAGCGAGAAGCAGCCGTAGCGCGAGATGCCGGCCCGATCGCCGAGCGCCTGATCGAGCGCGGCGCCGAGCACGAGCCCGGTGTCCTCGACCGTGTGGTGCGCGTCGATCTCGACATCGCCCTCGGCATCGACTGCGAGCGCCATCGCCGAGTGCTTGGCGAGCGCCTCGAGCATGTGGCTGAAGAACGGCACCGGGGTGCGGATCGCCGCGGGCGCAGGCGCGTCCTCGGGCAGCGTGAGCTCGACGGTGATGCGGGTCTCGCGGGTGTTCCGCTCGACCCGGCCGCGACGCACGTTGCTCATCGGCGACCTCGCAGCTCGAGCATCGCCCGCGGATGGCGCTCGATCTCGCCGAGCAGCGCCTCGAGCGGCTCGGCGCGCTCGATACCGAGCCCCAGCTGCACGTCGATCCAGGCGCCGCGCACGTCGTCACGCTCGAGCTTCGCACGCGCCGCCCGCAGGTAGATGCGCGCGAAGCCGTTGGCGACCCGCTGCTCCGGCCCCGCAATCCGTCGCGCGCGTGCGACCTCCGACAGCCGCGTCTCGCCGCGCACCCGTGCCGCGTCGTAGACCGCACGCAGCTCGGGGTCGAGCAGCACGTTGTAGGCCTCGGTCATGCGCTTGTAGACGTCGTAGGCCTGGCGCTTGAGCGACTCGGTCGACACGTACACCCAGCGATCCGGATGGTAGCGCTGCGCCTTCGCGTGGAAGGCCTCGCGCACTGCGACGTAGTCGCAACCGGGCCGCAGCCCGAGCACGTCGTAGTAGCTGACGGTCGCCAGCGTCTCGTACAGGCGCTGCAGCTCGAGCTCGAATTCCGCGGTGCCGGCCATCGTGGATCACCCCCGCGGCGGCGGCACCATCGTGCCCGTCGGGCCGACGCCCGCGACCGAGCCGCTCTCGCCGATGTGGCCGACCATCTGCCGGACCTGCTCCTCGTCGAGGCCGCCGAGCACCTGCATCGTGGCGCTCTGCTCCTGCCCGGTCGCCTGATCCTGGGCACGCACCTGCAGGAGCCCATCGGCGTTGATCTCGAACGTCACTGCGATGGTCACCTCGCCGCGCGGCGCCTCGCGGATGCCCGCGAGCGTGAGCTCGCCGAGCTTGTGGTTCGCGTCGAAGTCCTCGCCCTCGCCCTGACACACCTGGATCCGCACGAAGCGCTGGTTGTCGGTCGTCGTGGCGAACAGCCGCGTCTGCTCGACGGGGATCGGAGTGTTGCGCGGGATCACGACGTCGACGAAGCCGCCCAGCGTGCGCACGCCGAGGCTGCGCGGCGTCACGTCGAGCAGCACGGCCGAGCTCGGCACGGCCGCACCGCTGCCACCCGCGAGCGGCACGAGCGAGCCCAGGAGCGCAGCGCCCTGGATCGCCGCGCCCACCGCGACGACGCTCATCGGGTTGATCGAGGTCTGCGCCGGCTTGCCGAACACCTGCTCGACGATCTCGCGCACGAGCGGCAGCCGCGTGGTGCCCCCGACCAGCACGATCTCGTCGATCTGCGCGGCCGTGAGCCCGGCGGCGCGCAGCGCATCGGCGCAGACCGGCACGGTGCGCCGGACGATGGGCTCGATGTGCCAGCGCAGATCGGCATCGGACAGCGCGAACTCGAGGCCGCGCCCGTCGAGCACGTCGTCGATGCGGATGCCGCTGCGCAGGTTCTCCGACAGCTCGATCTTCACCTGCTCGGCGACCGCACGCAGCCGCTCCATCGCGACCGTCTGGCCGCGCAGATCGATGCCGTGCTGGCGCGTGAACGCCTGGCTCATCAGCGCCAGGATCGCCTCGTCGATGTCGTCGCCGCCGAGGAACATCTCGCCCGAGGTCGCCAGCACCTCGAACACGTTGCGGGTGATCTGCAGGATCGTGACGTCGAAGGTGCCGCCGCCGAAGTCGTAGACGGCGATGCGGCGGTCGGTGTCCTCGATGTAGCCGTAGGCGAGCGCGGCGGCGGTGGGCTCGTTGATGACCCGGATGACGTCGAGCCCCGCGAGCCGGGCCGCGATGCGGGTGGCGCTGCGCTGGGCGTCGGTGAAGTTGGCCGGCACGGCCACGACGGCCTTGCCGACTTGGTGCCCGAGCGCCTCCTCGGCCATCTCGCGCAGGTACTTCAGCACGTGGGCGGCGATCTCGACCGGGCTCTGCAGCCGGCTGCCGAGCTCGATCATCACGCTCTCGTTCGGACCCTCGACGATCCGATACGGCATCGACTCGCGCATGCGCTGCACCTCGGGCGAGCCGAAGCGCCGGCCGATGAGGCGCTTGCTGCTGAACACCACCTGCGTCGGGTCGACCGAGCGGCGCTGCTTGGCGCGGTTGCCCACGATGATGCGGCCGTCGGGCAGCGCGGCCACCATCGACGGCACGATGCGGTCGTCGCCGCGCCGCACCACCGACGCCCGTCCGGCGCGCACGACGGCGCACGCGGAGTTCGTGGTGCCGAGATCGATGCCGAGAACCGCCTCAACCTCGCCGCTCATGATGCGGCGGCATGATAGCGGATCGGCGCTGGGCGGGCGACGCCAGCCGCACTCGGCGCGCTGCTAGACCGGGGATTCGGGCACGAACACGATGTCGCCGGGCTCGAGCGCGAAGTCCTCGGCGCGACTCTCGATGATCTTGGTGGTGTCCACCTCGAACGTCTGTCGGCCCTTGTCGGTGTCGCGGATGAGCTTCACCTTCCGCGGCATCGCCATCGGGTTCATGCCGCCGGCCAGCGAGATCGCCTGCATGAGCGTGAGCCCGGGCTTGAACGGGTAGCTGCCGGCCTCCTTCACCTGGCCGAGCACGCTGACCTCGCGGTTGAGCCGCTCGGTGACCCGCACCGCGACCTGGGGCTGCTTGAGCCACCCGTCGGCGAGCCGCGCCTCGATGTCGGCGGAGATCTTCGCGAGCGTGCTGCCGCGGACCTTCACGTCGCCGATCCACGGGAAGCGGATGGTGCCGTCTTCGGCGACCTCGTAGGCGCCGCTGATCTCCTCCTGCCCACCGACGCGGATCTCGATCACGTCGCCGGGCCCGACCGTCTTGTTCTCCTGCGAGGCCGACGGCGGCACGGCCACCGGCTTCTGCGTCTGAGTGCAGGCCTGGACCAGCAGCACCACGACGATGACGAGCAGGCGGATCATATGCGGATCGACGCCACCAGCATCACGAGGTGGCGCGTGAACGAGAGGTTGTCGATGAAGCCGTTGTTGTAGATCACCCGGAACGGCTTCGTGTCGGCGTAGAGGTTGTAGCCGAGCGACAGCGCGAAGATCTTGCCGAGCGGCTGCTCGAGCTTGGCGGACGCGCCCACGATCACGGTGCGGCGCTGGTTCACGCCGGTGCTGTAGTTCTCGATGGTGTCGCTCTCGGACTCGGGCAGTGGCAGACCGCGATAGCGCCGCGCGGCAATCTGCGCGCCGACGTGGCCGATCATGCGCCAGCGGAACTGGTGACCGAGCGCGAACTGCCCGCCGTTGTCGATGAAGAAGTTGCCGAACAGCGAGTCCTGGAAGTTGCGATAGACCGAAACGTGGACGAGGCTGCGCATCGTCGGGAAGTAGTTGACGGCGACGCGACCGATGAACGAGTTGAAGTTGGGGCCATCGGGATCCTGCCGGTAGTAGCCGGCGCCCCAGCCCGCCATCGCCTCGAGCACCAGCTTGTCGACGACCTGCCCGCGATAGCCGGCGAGCAGGCGATGGGCCCAGTTGTCCTCGTTGCGACCGGTGCCCCGCATCACGCAGCAGTCGTAGCGCGTGAAGTCGAGCGTGTACGTGAGCACGAGCGAGCTGCGCGGCAGGAAGCGCCACTTGGTCTCGTGGAAGAGCCCGTAGAGCGACCGGTTGTTCTTGTCGATCTGGCCGTCGATGAAGCGCAGGATCTGGTGGCGGAAGCCGGCGCCGAAGCTGAG
The DNA here is from genome assembly GCA_964519175.1 of uncultured Nannocystaceae bacterium. Taxonomy (GTDB): domain Bacteria; phylum Myxococcota_A; class Polyangia; order Nannocystales; family Nannocystaceae; genus Xiheibacterium. The sequence goes on along the minus strand of CAZFKC010000115.1, from coordinate 24,487 downwards.
GCGACCACCGCCCGGGCGCAGGTAGAAGGTCGCCTGCAGGCGGTGGTCGACGCGGTTGAAGTTGAGGACGCTGCCCTCGACCTGGAAGCTCGCCGGCTGCGCGCCGTAGAACAGGTCCTCGGTGAGCTCGGCCGAGAACTTCCGCCCCGGCAGGAACACGAACCGGAACTGCCCGCCGACCGTGGTGCGCGGTGCGGCGCGGGTGATCGGCGAGCGCGCGAGGTTGATGCGGTAGCCGCCGAGCAGCGAGATGTTGTAGTCGAGCCACCGCCCGCTCCGCTCCGCCGGGCTCATCAGCACCGAGTCCCGCATCTCGCGGTTGCCGATGCCGATCCACGCCGTCGGCCAGCCGAACGCCGACGCGACCTTCCGCTCGTCCTTCGCGTTCGAGTAGACGTTGCTGTCGACGCCGGCACCGAGCGCGAGGCCGGCGTGGAAGGTCGTGCGCTCGCCGACCTTGAGGCCGCGGCCGTCCTCGGCACGCGGCACGCCGAACGCGTTGTGCAAGAGCCCGCCCTCGGCTCGGGCCTCGTCCGCGACCCCGAGCAGCATGCACACGGCCGCGACGAGCCACGCGAGCCAGGGGACGGCTCGGACATCACGGGAGCGCACGCGACAGGACACGGAGAACAAGCTCGAGAAACGGCGTCTGAGCCGGAAGGTTTTACCCCCAACCCCCCGCGTTCGTACACCCGGTGGGGGGCGCTCGCTCAGTGCGAGGGGCTGTCGACCGTCGGCGGCTTGCCGTCGTCGACCGGCGGCGGCACGGGTGGCTTGATCCCGCCCACCGTGGAGTCCGCATAGGGCACCGTCGGACGCTCGTCGACCTGCGTACGGGTCTTGTCGTCCTTCTTCTCCGGGCCCTTGTCGCCGGAGCAGGTCCGCGCCTCCTCGACCAGCCGTCCCATCCGATCCGAGAGCGCGCCCAGCTTCTCCGTCGCGAACTGCCGCTGCTGATCGGTCGAGCCACCATCGTTGACCACCAACAGCTCGCCCGTCACCAGCTCCATCACCTCGCGACCGCGATCCTGCTTGTCGACGAGACAGGCCGCCCGCACCACATCCTGGTCGGTATCCGCCTGTGCAGTCAGACGGCCCAGCTCGGCCATCGCCGCTTCGATGTTGGCCCGTGACTGTCCCGCCGGGGGCACGCTCTGCGGCGCGGCAGGGGGAGCCGCGGGCGCGGGCGCCGCGTGGCTCGCCACGGACAACAGCCACGCGGAGACGCACACCACTGCCATGGACCGACCCCTACGGGTTCCGTGTGCCCGAAAGCGGAGGATCGTCGAGAACCAGCTCATCGTCGCGCCTGCCATGGACACCCTGCGCCATGGCGCCGCCGAGGGCAATCCGTGATCGCCCGTGGGCCGGCCCAGCGCCCGCTCACCTCGTCAACCACCCCCCGAGAACACCACCGAGAAGGTGACCTCGGCGGGCTCCTCGGCGCCGTCCATCGGGAAGCGCCAGCCTTGCATCTTCGCGCGCGCGCACGTGGAGACGGCGGGCGAGCCGACCGTGTCCTCCTCGATCTCCACCTTGGTGACGCTGCCCATCACGCTGATCGCGATGGTGAAGCTCATCTTGCCGGCGAGATCGGGCTGGGTGCGGAGTGCCTTGTTGTAGCAGTGCTGCAGCGCGCTCGTGCGGTGCTTGATCGCGGCCTTGATCGAGTTCTTGTCGACGTCGCCGAACACGTCGGTGTTCGTCGCCTTCGTCGAACCGGCGACCTTGCGCTCGAGCTTGTCCTCGCGCTTGTCGAGGCCCGGACCTTCGCCCGCATCGAAGCCAGCGGTCTGCACCGCGGAGCCCGAGGCTGCGATGCCCGTGCCGCCGGGGACGAACGGGCTGATGTCGCCGCCGTCGGCGAGCACCGTCGTCGTCATGCCCTGTGCGAAGAGCTCGCCGAGGTTGTTCTCCGTCGAGTTGATGACGTCGAAGACCGTGCCTTCGCCCGGGCCGCCATACGTGCCGAGCACGCGCGCCACACCGACGCTGCGCGCCTCGGACATCGCCTTCGCCGAGAACTTCTCCGGCTTGTCCTCGAGGACCTTCACCTTCTTCTCGTCGGGCTTGACCTTCTCGACGATCTCTTCCTCTTCCTTGTCCTCGAGCAGATCTTCCTTCTCTTCGTCGACGACTTCGGGCTCCTTCTTCTCTTCCTTCTGGATGCCCATCGCGCTGACGAAGCGATTGTCGATCTCGTCGAGGTTGATCTCGTCCTTGCGCTCGGCGTACGCCTGCACGACGAAGAACGAGCCCAGCACGGCGGCCGAGCTCGCCATCGTGTAGGCCTCGAGCGGCGACATGGTGTCGCGCAGCCGGACGGCGTACTCGGTGGGGAACGGCAGGCGGGGCGGGATCGGCTTCGGCGGCGCGAACTGGAACAGGATCGTGCTCTCGCCGATGAGCAGCTTGCCCTTGCTGCGGACGTCGAGCAGCACGCGGCAGTGCTCGCCGCCCTGCTGCTGACGCAGCGCGGAGACGGTGACCGTCTTGCTGCCGAGCGAGAGCTTGCCCTTCACACCCGGCGGGAGATCGAGGAAGTACCGGCCCTGGCGGTAGTCGAACATCGTGTGCCGCAGCGGCGCGGCGCCACCGAAGAGCACGACGTCGCTGCGATAGTCGCTGCCGAAGGACACCGCCTTCGGATGGCTCTGATGGACCTCGTCGCAGACGAGCCCGTCGGTGACCACCGCGATGCGCAGGACCTTGGTGGAAGGTGGAGGTGCAGCCTTCATCGGTTTCGCAGGTTCACCAGGAACCGGGGCCGTCCAGGCCACGGTGAGTACCGATGCCCCCCAAGAACATCAGCATACCGTGGTCCCCCTGAAGGACCAATCTGGCCCTTGGATTTCCCCGAAACGCGGACTTTCGTACAGCCCTACAGAACCTGCGCATCACCCGCGACAATCTGTCGCAGGTGGTCGGGACCGCGCCCTTCGGCGATCGACGATTCAGTAGCGCTGGTCACCCTCGACGGAGGCCAGGCTCCACCACGACGGCGTAGAACAGGCAGGAATCTGGGACTTCCTCGTCCGGGCCGAGCCGGCCGAGCCGGCACTCCGAGCCCCGCAATGCATCGAGCGTGGCGACGAGCGCGGACATCGGCACGGTGCCATCGGCGTCGATGCGCACCTTCGGGTCGTACGCTCCGAGCGCCTTCAGTCGTGCGGCCTCGGCCTCGAGCCCAGCCATGTCCCAGCGTCCGGGATCGTGGGTCGGTCGGGACGCGTCGGCGAGCGCGATCCGATGCACCGCGTTCGCGCCCTCGCTCGGCGTGAGCTCGAAGCCGTCTTCGCTGATGTAGACGTTGAGCTCGAGCCGTCGCGCGATCGGGGTCGCGATCTCCTCGGCACCGCCTTTGGAGATCAGCGGCGGCCGGACCTCGATCGCTCCCATGCGCGCGATCTCCATCGCGAGCAGCAACGCGGGGATGATGAGCAGCATGATGTTCATGACCGGGAGCAAGTTCGTCTCCTGGTCCTCGTCGCTTCGCTTGCGCGCCATCGATCGTGCCTCCGAGACCCATCGACCGCTCGCGCGCGACGAGGTTCCCCGCGATCGGAAACGGCAAGGGCCGGACCCCTTCCGGGATCCGGCCCTACGCGACGTGCTCGTTCGGACGACGCGTCAGCCGTCTTTTTGGACGACGCAGAACGCGTACTCACGGTACTCGGCGCGACCCGCCGTGTACATCACATCGACCAGTACCGAGAACTTCAGCATCTGATCGCCGACGAGGATGATGCGACCTTCCCACTCCTCGCCCTTGCCCTCGGCCATCTGCTTGGCCTTGTCCGCCTCTTCGGCGAGCAAGTCGTACAGCGGACCGATGAGGTGCCCCTGCAGCGCGGCGGGCTCGATGTTGCCCCCCTCGTCCATCTGGACGATCTTCTTGTCCATGAACGTGATCGAGCGCTGCGAGACGTAGATCGGCACGCCGTCTTGGATCGGCGTGTCGGCCCTGGACATCGGCACCTTCTGTCCCGCGGTCGGCGCGATGACGACCGGGTCGGAGCCGTAGTTCTTGAGCAGGTAGGTGACGATGATCGTGATGGCGTCCATGAGGGACGTCATCCCGAGCACGGCCTTCTCCTCTTGGAAGCCGCGGCGGTCCTTCCGCTTGGCGGCTTTGCGGGCCAGGAACTCTGCTTCTGCTTCGCTGGCCATGGTCACCCCGCTCCCGCTTCGACGATGGCCTGCCAGAACATGCACTCGGGCGGCACTTCCTCGCCGTCGCGCATCGCTCCGATGAGCTTGCAGTCACCGCCACGCAGCGCGTCCATCGTCTTGATGAGCACCTGCATCGGAATGGTGTTCTCCGCGGAGATCGTCACGACGGTCTCGTGGGGGAACAGGTCCTTGTACTTCTTCGCTTCCGCCTCCAGCTTGCTGTAGTCGAAGCGATCGAAGTCCTCCAACGTAGTGCCGGGCTTCGCGAGCGTGATGGTCGGTGCGCTCGAGTCGGCCTCTTTGCCCGCCTCCGCGCCGGCCTGCTGGCCCGACGCGCTCACTCGGTATCCATCTTCCATGATGAAGACCTTGAGGTTGAGCGGCTTTTCCTTCTTCTCCTCTTGCTTGCTGTCGGCGGTCGCCGCGAACTTCGGCGGTGACACGGAGATCGCTGCCATGCGGGCGATCTCCATCGCGAGCAGCAGCGCGGGGATCAGCAGGAGCATGATGTTCATGACGGGAAGCAGATTTGCTTCGATTTCTTCTTCCTCGTATCGGCTTCTGGGCACGGTGCTCCTCCTTTCTCGTCAGGTGGGTTGAGACGTCCGTCCGACCCGAGGCCGATGGCCCCGACCCGAGCGGCTGCTTGACTCACCCTTGCCGCACGCGGCTGGCGAGGAGGTTCTCGAGCTTGCTGCCGTAGAGATCGCACTCGTCCTGGACCTTCTTGGCAAGGCTGCTCAGGAACATGTGCACGGTCAGCAGCGGGATCGCGACCATGAGACCGAAGCCCGTGGTGTTGATGGCGATGCCGATGCCCTTCGCGAGCGCCGTCGCACGCTGATCGGCGGCGACCGTCGCGACTGCGCGGAACGCCTGGATCATGCCGTCGATGGTGCCGATGAGGCCGAGCAGCGTCGCGATGTTCGCGATCGCCGGCATCATGCTGAGGCGCTTGCTGATCGCCGGGCTCACCTCGAGCAGGGCCTCTTCGATCGCCGATGCGATCTCGGACTCGCTCTTGTTGGCTCGGGTCAGACCGGCCTTGATCACGCGTGCGAGCGCGGCCTTGTCGGCTGCGTTGCAGAGCTTGATCGCCCGGTCGATGTTGTTCGCCATCACCAGCTTTTGGATCTGGTTGAAGAACTGCGCTCCGTTGATGTTGAAGCGGAAGAACAGGAAGATGAAGCGCTCGATCGTCACGCCAGCACCGAGCACGGCACTGAGTGCGATGAAGTGCATCCAGAACCCGCCGTCCTGGTAGAACTCCGCAAATGGTTGACCGCCCATGACTTGTCGTCCTCCTCGAGGCGGGGGTTGGCCCCGCGAAACCGGGTGGCACGTCAGGCACCCGGTGGTTTGTCGTCGCTCGTTCGTTCGTGAGAGTGGGGTGGACCTGGTGGTCCGAGAGACTCAGGCATGGTGCCCGAGTCGGGTGGGCCTTGGCGAGCGTTCTCGCGCGCGGAGAGCGCCCTCGGTCGGCCCGAGCGAACCTCGAGAGCTTCGGTCCGCGAGGACCTCGGCACGCGAGGGGTGGTGGGCATCGCCCACCTCAGCACGCATTAGAACAAAGGATCCTGTACGGACTCAAGCACCAAAGGAGAGAACCTCGCGTCGAGCCGCGCCCAGTCGAAGTCGACCTGTGAGCGGCGAAGGATGTAGTAGGCGTTCGGCTTCTCGAGCTTGCCTTCGATGAGGAAGTCCTCGTCGATCACGGTGCCGCCCTTGCCCTTGGCGCCCTTGCCCTTGGCGCCCTTCGGAGGCTTGGCCCCCTTCGGCGAGCTCGCCCCCTTCGGAGGCTTCGCGGCCTTGGGTGTCGGGGGTGTCGGCTCGGCCGTGGATGGCGTCGGCGCGTCGGCTTTGGCTGCGCTCGGGGTGGATTTCGTCGTGTCGGCCGTGGTCTCGATCGGTGGCTTGGCTGCGGGCTTCTGCGGCGCAGGCTTGGTGGAGCTCGGCGCAGCCGCGGCCGGTGGTGCCTGTGCGTACACGGGCTGCGAGGCGAGCACTCTACCCAACAGCGCACACCCTGCCAAGAGGAGAAGGCGCGCGCGAACGCTGTCTCGGTTCGAGCGCTTCTCGAAGCATGCGGGACGGGGCGCGTGGCGAGCATGGGTCATGCGCGAGCTCCTCGAAGGACGTGTCGCTGCGATTGCTGCGATGCAGGCCACGATGATGCGACGCCGGGGGAGCGCGACGCGAGACAGTGAGTGTCCACGCACGTCCGCGTGTTCCACGCCGCAGTCGGATCGATGCACGATGCTTCATGCGGCGCCGAGCTCGGTGCGAAGGCGCGATCGCACCCGCGAGCGTGGCTCGCAGATTTCGCCGCAGGCGGGGGCGCAGCGGGCTTTTGCGTCGGCGTTTGGGTCGGCGTTTGGGGCTTGGTCGGCGTCGCGGGTGGCGGTGCCGAGGGCTTGGTCGGAGTCGCCGGCGGCGGTGATGCGGTGGGCTTGGTCGCTGGCGGCGGCGTCGACGGTTGCGTCGGCGCGGTCGTCGTCGGCTTGCTCGGCGTCGGCGTCGACGCGCCCGGCTTCTGCGGCTGTGTCGGTGCGGGCTTCGTCGCCGGGAGATCGCTCGGCGAGCTCGGCGGTGACGCCGGCTTCGCGCCGGGCGATTGCGTCGCGGGCTTGCTCGGCGCGCCGGGCGTTTGCGTCGCAGGCTTGCTCGGCGTCGCCGGTGCGCCGGGCGTTTGCGTCGCAGGCTTGCTCGGCGTCGCGCCGGGCGTTTGCGTCGTGGGCTTGCTCGGCGTCGCGCCGGGCGTTTGCGTCGTCGGCTTGCTCGGTGCGCCGGGCTTGGTCGGCGCAGCTTCGCCGCCATCCTCTGTGGGATCGGCCGCCGCGGGATCGCCCGTCGCCGCATCGCCGGCACCGGCGGGCGCGGGCTTGCTCGCGTCGCCCGGCTTCGCGGGCTCGGGCTTGCTCGCGCGGCCCTTCTCGCGCTCGATGCGACGTTGCTCGCGCTCGATGCCCTTCTTCGCGACGCGGATGTAGTCGTCGGCGCGCGCCTTGCTGACCGCGGCAGGCCCCGGCTGCACCTTCGGCCCGCTCTTCTTGCTCGAAGGACCCGGCCCCTCGGGGCCGTCGGCGATCGCGAGGTCGCGGTACTTGGTGAGGAAGCCGATCGCCTTCTCGAGCCGCGGCATCGTCTCGAGCCCCGGATACGGATCGGCGTCGAGGTAGAGCACGCCGAGGTTGAAGTAGGCCTCGGGATAGTTCGGCCGCAGCTTCATCGCCGTGAGCAGCGACTTCTCGGCGTCCTGCCACTTGCCCTCGGCGCGCAGCGCCGCACCGAGGTTGAGGTGGGCCTTGGCGAACGTCGCGTCGAGCTCGAGCGCGTACGCGAAGCACTGCTTCGCGGTCGCGACGTCGCCGGCCTGCATGTAGCGCGTGCCGAGGTTGTTCCACGCGCCGGCGTTCTTCTCGTCGGCCTCGGCGGCCATCTTGAACGCTTGCGTCGCGAGGTTGTCGTTGCCCATCGCCGAGTAGGCGAAGCCCTTCAGGTTGTGCGCGCGCGAGGTCTCCTGCGGCGTGCGGATCTTCGCGTCGACCGCGAGCGCGGTGGAGGTCACCGCCTGCACGAGCTCGAACTTCTTCTGCTTGTAGTAGACCTCGGCCATGACCAGCATGGCCTCGACGTTCTGCTCGTGGATCTTCAGCGCCTGCCGGCTGTGATCGAGCGCCTCGGTGAGCCGGTTGCCCGCCAGCATCTTCTGGGCCTCGGCGCTGCGCTGGTGCGAGAGCGCCAGCTTCTTCTTCTCTTCCTCGGGGTCGCGATCGCGGACCTTGGGCAGCGCCTTGCCCTTGTCGACCGGCCCCTTCGCGTCGGCCTGCGTGCCCGCGTCGCTGGGCGACTCGGTCGTGTCGATGCGCTCGAGCGCCTCGGTGCCGTCGCCGGGGTTCGTGGTGGTGGTCGCGGGCTCGCACGCGAGCAGCACGAGCGCAGACGCGGCGAGCAGATGAGAGCGCCGCATCATCGCTTGTCCTCCAGCTGCAGCTCGAGCGCGGGCTGGCGCAGCAGCGGGTAGTCCTCGGGCTTGTAGATGTTGAGCCGCTCGCGCGCGCTCGCCGTCCACTCGTTGGCCAGGCTGTACTCCTTGCTGCGCTTCACCGTCTCCTCGTAGAGCGTGATCGCCTTGGCCTCGGCCTGCGCAGCGAACTGATCGATCAGATCCTTGTAGGCGAACCACGGCTCGGTGTTCGGCTTCAGCTGCTTCGGCACCGGCGCGCCGCGGATCGCGATCGCCCAGGTCTCGAACGCGTAGCCGCGGCGATACATCGCGGCGAGCACCCAGTCGAGCCGGCGGTAGGGGAAGACGTTGTCGTACGCCGACGATGCGACCTGCAGGCGATCGGTGAGCGCCTTGACCTCGCTCTCCATCTTCTTGCCGGTCGAGCTCACCTTGACCGCGAGCACGTCCTCGAGCGCGTACTCGGCGAGCAGGAACTGGGCCTCGGCCGGGAGATCCGCAGCATCGGTGGCGGGCTTCAGCTTCTTGCTCTCGAAGCCCGACACGGTCGCGCGGTAGTAGGTCTCCGCCTTCTTGCGGTCGCCCATCTTCGCGTAGGCCTGCCCGATGCGGAGCTGCGACTCGACCGCCTTGTCGGCGTAGGCCGGGTCGCTGCCGTAGCGGCCGAGGAAGCTCTCGTAGGCCGCGATCGTCGCGCGGTGGTCGTTGGTCTTGCCCAGCACCTGCGCCGCGCGGAAGGTCGCGTTCGCGGCCTTCACCTTGTCGGAGCTCTTGTCGGCGAAGCGCTGGAACATCGCCGCGGACTTCTTGTAGTCCTGCAGGTTGTCGAGCAGGTCGGCGGCGTTCTCGAGCGCGGTCTCGCGGTGCTCGCTGTCCTTGTAGCGGGTGTCCTCGGCGAGCTTGAGGTAGCTCGTCACCGCCTCGTCGAACTCGAAGAACCGCGAGTGGTTGTAGCCGGTGCGCAGCAGCGCATCGTCGGCGAAGTCGCTGTCGGGGTACTTCTCGTAGATGCGGCGGTAGGTCTGCGTGGCCGAGCCGAAGCGCCCGATGTTCTCGTAGGCGACCGCGGCGTTGTTGAGCGCTCGGTCGGCGTTCGGATCGTCGGGCGCCTGATCGACGAGCGCGACGAAGCGATCGGCCGCCGCCTCGAACTCGCCGGCCTCGAGCAGCAGGTTCGCCTCCTGGAAGCGCACTGCGTTGCCGAGCGTCTTCAGATCGCCGGCGAACTTCTTGGCCTCGTCACCCTCGCCGCAGCCCTTGCTGATGAGCTTCTCGGTCCACTCCTGCGCGCCCTTCAGATCCTCGCGCACGACCTTGGCATCGAACACGGCCTTGCCCGCGTTGATCGCCACGTTCTCGCCGCAGTGATCCTCGATGACGCGGGTGAACCGGGCCTCGGCGTCGTCCCACATCATGTACTTCTGCGAGACCTCGCCCGCGAGGAACATCATCGTCGCGGTTTGCTCGCTGTCGGGCCGCGCGCCCACGAAGCGGTCGTAGGCCTCCTGCAGCTTCGCGACCAGCTCGGGCATCGCGAGCGGCTTGTCGAACGGGCCGGGATCGCCCTTCTTCGGCATCTCCGGCATCGTCAGCCGACCGGCCGCCTTCTCCGCCTCGATGTAGGCCTCGTAGGCCGAGACGGCGCCACCGGCCGCGTCCTCTTGCAGCCGGTTGTCGAGGTTGCTGTCGCGCACCTCGCTGTACTGCTCCGCGGCGGCGAGCAGCTGGCCCGAGTAGTAGAGCGACTCGGCGAAGTTGTAGCGGTACTCGTACGAGCTCGGCGTGTCCGGGAAGCGCTCGAGGTAGGCCTCGTAGGCCTTGGCCGCGATCGCGTACTCGGAGGTCGCACGCGGATCGCCCGCGGCGCGCAGCGTCTGCGCGACCGCGTGGTGGTCGATCGCGGTGTGCACGAGCGCCTCTTCGGCGAGCTTGAGCGCGGCCTCGACGACGTCGGGATCGCCCTCGTTCGCGTAGAACCACTTCGTGCCGCGCAGGTAGTTGGTCGCGAGCTTGTCACGCGCGCGGACGGCCTTGTCCTTCTCCTGCAGCGCGTTGTGGGCCTGCAGGATGCGCATCTGGATCTGCGGGGCGGCGGCGGCCAGCGGCCAGCGATCGATCGTGGTCTGCCAGATCTCGATCGCCTTGTTGAACTCGGTCTGCATCGCGAGGAGATCGCCCATCGCGGCGTAGATCTCCGGCACGTGCTTCTCGGCGCCGCGCTTGCGGTAGTCGCGATCGAGCCGCGCGAGCCCGAAGACGCGGTCGCGCTGACCGTCGACGTCCCAGTCCTCTTCGACGTAGACCTTCGCGATGTACTTGACCGCGTCGTCGCGCAGCGCGATCGCGCCGCCGGGCTCTTCGTCCTTCGCGTGCGCGTCGGCGTAGCGCACGAACTCGTCGAGCTTCTTCGCGGCCTGCTCGAACTCCCGCTGCAGGTAGAGCGTCCAGGCCAGGCGGATGAGCGCCTCGTCGTAGAGCTCGCCCTCGGGATCGTCGGCGACCTTCGCATAGGCCGCGAGCGCGGCGTCGAGCTGATCGAGGTCGTAGTCGACCTCGCCGATGCGCAGCCACGCCTCGTCGGCGTAGGTGCTGTCCTTCTTCCACGGCTCGCAGGTGTCGTACGTGCCCGGCTTGAAGTCGGTCGAGTCGACCGCGTTGCTGCCGTCGGCCAGGGGCGGCGCATAGATGTTCGCGCACGCGAGGGCGAGGTAGGCCTGCCGGCTCTGGTCGAGCTCCTCGCCCTCGTACAGGAGCGTGCCCATCATGTAGAGCGACGCGTCGGCGAGGTGGAAGCGCGGGAAGCGAGCGACGACGTCGCGGTAGAGCTGCACCGCGTCGCCGTAGTCGGGCACCGGCGAGGCGGGCGCGGTGGCGCTGGGGTTCTTCTCCAGCGCGACCTGGTAGGCCTCGAGCTCCTTCTGGAAGGCCTCTTCTTGCCGCTGCACGCGCTCGGAGCCGATTTCGAAGTGCAGCTCGGCGAGCCGGAACATGATCTCCGGCGTCCACGAGGGATCGCCCGGGTGCAGCTTGAGGAAGTCCTCGTAGCGGCGCACCGCCTGCGCACGCAGCTTGCGCGCGTCGGCCTGCTTCGCCTTGATGGCCTTGTCGTAGCTGGCCTCGAGCGCGCGCTTGCCCGCGACGCCGGTGACGATGAGCGTCTGCCCGACGGTGTGGGCCATCGACTCGTGCCCGGCGCGGTAGCGCTTCGCGAGCTCCTCGAGATCGGTGAGCGCATCGGCCTCGCGCTTGTCGGCGGGGCGCAGGGGCAGCGGCGCCTTGAGCCGGCCGGCATCGGTGCCCCGCGGCGCCGCCTCGAGCGGAAGGCCCGAGCCGGGCTCGCCGGGGATCCCCACCGGCTTCTTCACGTCGGAGAGCTTCTTCTCCTTCGGCAGCTCGCCGCGTGGCAACGCCGACGCGATCGAGGATCCGAAGGAGATCGCGAGCGCCAGCGGGAGTGCGATCGCGCGTCTCACTCGGTCTCCTCCAAACCCATCTCGATCGAGCTGTCGAGCGCACGCAGCTCGCGGTCGCGCTCGACCTCGAGCCGCTGGATCTCGTCGGTCTCGGCTTCCTTCATCGCCCACGCGACGTCGAGCAGGCCGACCTCGGAGCGCAGCACGAGCGAGCCGAGCTCGGTGACGACGTCGGCGTACGAGGCGGCGAGCACCTCGGCGACGAGCGTCTTGGTCTCGCCCTTGCGACCGGTCAGCTCGCCGAGATAGCCGTCGAGGTTCGCACGCTCCTCCGCGAGCACGACGACCGCGCCCTCGAGGCGCTTGCCCGCGGTGCGATCGAGCGCGGCCCGGGCCTTGTCGGCGCGGACATGCAGCGCCTGCGCGCGCTTCCACAGCGTGTCGACGTCGGGCGACGTGCCCGACTTCGTGAGCGCGGCGTAGAGCCCCACGAGGTACTGGCGGTACGTCGCCATCGCCCGCGCCCTCGCCTCGCGCAGCGGATCCTCGTAGCGCAGCGACGCCTGTGCGCTCTCGATGCGCTCGCGCATCGCGGCCACCTCGGCCTCGGCCGCCGCGATCTCGTCGCGCCGCACCGCGGCGTCCTTGAGGAAGCCCTGGTGGTCGATCTTCTGCTCCTTGCGCGTCTCTTCGTAGTAGCGCTCGGTGGCCACGAGCTCGGCCCGCATCGCGCCGACCACGAGGTCGAGCTTGTGCGCCTGCTCGGCGAGCCGACGCAGCCGGATCACCACGCGCCGCTGCGCATCGGTCTTGTCGCCGAGCGGGCGATCGACCTTGTCGCGCAGCTGCTGGCGCTTCTTCTCGGCGGCCGCGATGTCGCGCTCGCCGGCGACGCGCGCGATGAGCAGCTCCTCGACCGCGACGAGATCGTCGTCGACGTTGTCGAGCCCCGCGGCGTGCGCGGCGAGATCGTTGAACAGCCGCGCCTTGTCCTTCGCACGCACGGCTTCTTCCATGCGCGCGAGCAGGTTGCGGGTGTCGGCGAGCTCGCGCTCGAGCAGGCCGACGTCCTGCGCGAGATCCTCGGCCTGCACCGCGCGGGGCAGCGACCGCGCGACTGCGAGCGCACCGACGGGTAGCACCGACGCGAGGCTGAAGTGCTCCATGTCCTCGCCGACGACCGCGGCGAAGTAGTCGGTGGCGTCGGCCTTGGCCGAGAGCTTGCGGCCGAGCTGCGTCGACAGCCGATCGAACTCGCGACGCAGCGTGAGGAACTCTTCCTCGGCCGACTTGTAGTCGCGCTGCTGCACGCGGATCTTGCCGCGCAGCTGCTTGATCTCCGGCACGATCGGCGACTCGGGATCGTAGATGAGCAGGAGGTCGAGCGCCTGCACGGCCTGCTCGAAGCGATCGGCGCGCAGCAGCGTCCACGCCGTCTCGTAGAGCGACTCGGCGAAGAACGGCGAGTCGCGACCGATGCGACGGTAGGCCCGTACGGCGTCGTCGGTCTCGTCGGCGTCGTGGTGGACGCGCGCGATGGCCATGTACGCGAGCTCGACGATCTGCCGGTCGCGGGGATCGCTGGGCCGCACCTTGGTGATGCGCGCGAAACGGACGAGCGCGTCCTCGCGATCGCCACGCGAGAGCGAGGCCGAGCCGGCAACGTAGGCCGCGCGCACGCGCCAGCTCGCATCGGGCCCGCCGCGCGAGAGCGGGATGTCGATCGGCGAGAGCCCATCGAGCTCCGCGATGGCCTGATCCGGTTTGCCGGTGAGGTACAGCCAGCGCCCGAACGAGTAGCGCAGCTCGGCGCTGCGCTCCTTGGCGGGGAAGGACGAGGCCCATCGCACCAGCCGCTCGGTGTTCGCGGCATCGAGCACGCCCTTGGGCGGCGTGGTCTCGACGTCGATGCCGACGGCCTGCAGACGCGCGCGCACCTCGGGCGTCGCCGAGATGCCGGGCCGCCGCGCGAACCCGGTGTCGCGGCGGGGGATCGCCAGATCGAACAGCCGCGCGACGCTGCGCTGGTGGAAGCGCTTGGCCTCGGGGCGGGCGTCGCCGAGATTCTTCGAGAACAGCTCGGCGGCCCAGCGCGCCATGTCGAGCCGCACGAGCGCATCGCCGAGGAAGAACACCGCCTGCGCACCCGCGGCCGACTCGCCGTGGTTCTGCACGAGATCGAGGAACTTGATCGCCGCGCCCTCGGCGTTGCCTTCGACGAGCAGCAGCTGCCCGTCGACGAGCTGCTTCGCGAGCTGCGTCTCGCTGGGCTTCTCGTCCTTCGCGGCGGCCCGCTCGGCCGCGACGACGTTCTCCTCGGCCTCGCGGATCTGCGTGCCGAGCTCGCCGAGCTTCGCCTGCTTGTCGTCCTTGGCGTGCGCGGACGCGCTGCCGAGCGACAGCACGACGGAGGCCGCGATCGCGAGCCGGCCGCGCATCACGAGCTCAGCCCTCGCTCCTGCGCCGGGACTTGTTGGAGGGCAGCGGACGGCCCGCGGCGTCGAGCGGCAGCTCCTGCCAATTGACGCTCGGGCGGTCCGCCATCTCGGTGGTCATGTTGCCGCGCTCGAAGCCGACGCTGCTCAGCTTCACGGCGCCGTTCTCCGGGGCGGTGAAGCTGTGCGAGCTACGAGAATCGAACGTGTAGCCCGACAGATAGGAGAACACGCCGTAGCCGTGGCCCTTGTAGGTCAGCTCGATCGTCACGTTGTGGGGGCCGGGCGGCAGGTTGCCGTCGTAGATGATGAGCTCGTCCTCGGAGTCGAGCCCGCCCGACTCGTCGGTGCGCGCGTAGATCTGCGCACCGTCCATGATGTAGACCATCTTCACGAGGCGGAAGCCGGAGCCCATCAGGTTGCGGTGGGCGATCACGACGCGGCTGCCCGCCATCACGCCCTTCAGCACCGTCTCGCGCAGCAGCGCGAGGCGGGCCTTGCTGCGGAAGATGCGATCCTTGAGATCGTCGACCTCGACCTGCAGGCCGTCGATGCGATCGCCGTAGATCTCGCTCTGCCGCGCGGCGTCACCGGTGACCGCGACGTCGCCCGCCGCGGGGCTCGGCGCGGGCTTGGTCGCGGCCGGCTTCGCGGGCGCGGTCGCGGCCGGCTTCGTGGGCGTAGTCGCGGCCGGCTTCGTGGGTGCGGTCGCGGCCGGCTTCGTCGCGGCCGGCTTGGTGGGCGCGGGTGCGGTGGTCGGCTTCGCCGTCGCCGGTGCGGCGGTCGCAGGCGCGGTCGGCTTGGCCTTGGCCGGCGGAGGCGGAGGCGGCGGGGCGGCGTGGGCCTGCGCGATCGCGAACGCGAGGACGAACGCGAGCGCCACGGACATCTTCCGGGCGATCCGCCTCACATCTCGAGCTGCAACGATCAGCCAACGACGACCACGGGAAGGGTCGGACATACGCACGCTCGCAACGGTACCAAGACGAGAGAGCATGTACCACTGCGGCGGGGTGCGCACGGCGGCCCGAATCGGGGACGGCGCTCTTGGCGTTTGGCTGGGGCGCATGGCGGGATCCTTCTCTGCCGGTTCGTCCTTTCCCGCAGCCGGTCCGAGATATCTGCTCGGGCCATCCAGGCCGAACAGCCTGCTCGGCCCTCACGGGCCGACGGGCTCTGCTCGACCCTTCCGGGCCGACGAGACGCACCCCCCATTGCGCGGCCGGGACGAAAACCGTCACGAGCGGCCGTCCGCGCGTGGGACCGGCTCCGGACCAGATCCGGGCTGCGTGCGCGCGGCACTTGGCGGTATCGTGCGGCCGTGACGAGCCATGAAACCGAGTACATGGGCTCCGGCCGCGCGAAGATGTGGACCTACCTCATCGTCGCGGGCGTGCTGCTCGTGGGCGCAGTGGTCGCCAACTTCGTCTTCAGCAACCCGGACGTCGCACAGCGCGGGTACGAGGCCTTCCTCGGCATGCCGCCGTGGGCGTTCCCCGCGATCATGGCGACCCTCGGGCTCGTCGTCTTCTGGTTCGGGCTCAAGATCGAGACCGACTGGCCCGAAGCGTTGGGTGCGCTGCTGGTCGCGGGTGCGATCGCGATGGGCGAGTTCTTGCTGGGCTGGAAGAAGTTCGAGCTCGGCGGGATGATCGTGGTGCCCTACGTGATCCCGCTGGCGGTGTTCCTGGGCATGCTCGGCTACAGCATCGCGCGCAGCAAGTGATGCGGGGACCAGCGCCGCACGAGCGCGATCCCCACCGCGAGGGCGCGCTCGTCGAGCGCATCGATGCGAGCGCGCTCGTCCGGCAGCGCCGCGGCGAGCCGCTCGCGCACGTCGTCCGGCGTCGCTGCGTGCAGCAACGCGTCGACGAGCGCGCGTTGCCAGCGCGCGAGCGTGGGCTCATCCACCGGTCACCACCTCGCGCACGCGCATGAAGTCTCGGCGCACGCGCTCGGCCGCGGCGTCGTCCGTGATGCTGCCGCCGATGCGCTCGAGCACGACCAGCTCGAGCGCGGGACAACGCGGCATCACCTCGGTGAGGAGCGTGAGGACCTCGTTCGGCACGTCGTCGTCGTGGGTGTCGCGGCGGAATCGCGGCGCGGCCGCGGGCGTCGGCCACCACGTTCCGCCCGCGACGTGCATGCAACGCACGCGCGCGAGCGGATAGCCGGCCAGGATCGCCTCGCGATCGACGGCGAAGTTCACGAGCTGACACCACAGGTTGTGGAGATCGAGCACGAGGTAGCCATCGACCTCGTCGAGCACCGCACCGAGCAGCGGACCCTGCGAGCGCACGTCGTCTTCGCCGAGTGCGAGCGCGAGGTTCTCCAGCCCGACGGGCACGGCGGTCGCATCCGCCAGCCGGCGCAGCGATCGCGCGAGCACGGTGCGTGCACCGGGACCGTCGGGCAACGGCAGCGGCGCGCCCGCATCGAGATCGTCGGCGGCCATGAAGCCGAAGTGCTCCGAGACGCCGCGGTAGGTACGACGCGCGCACTCGTCCTTCGCGCGGGCGAGCCAGGCGTCGTGCCGCGCGTCCGCCCGCACGCTGCCCGCCGAGAGCATCACGCCGTGCCCCCAGAGCCGGCCGGCCTGCGCGTAGTGATCGAGCAGCGCCGTCGTCCACTCGGGCTCACCGCCCGCGCTCCAGCCCTGATCGAAGCTCCACTCGATCGCGTCGACGACACCGGCTTCGAAGAGCGGCAGCACCGCGGCCCGCGATGCGTCGTCGATCATGAGCGAGAGGCCGACGAGGGCGCTCATCCCATCCCGCAGGCCTCGCACGACCAGCCGCCGGGGGGATTCGGCGCGGGCGCGACCGGAGCGGCGACCGGCTGCGCCGGAGCCGGCGACGCGACGGGCACCGAGACCAACACCGGTGCGGGCGCCTGCGCGGAGCTCGGCTGCATGCCCGGAAACGCCTGCGGACCGCGGGCCGGCGCGCTCGCGCACGCAGAGCCGAGCAGCACGGTGGCGCCGAGCCCGACGCGAAGGGTGGCGAGCAGAGTCGTGGGCAGTTGCATGGAGGGTGGAGACGAACGAAGCCCGCGGTCGTTCTCGGCGGCGTGGCCGACGCCGCGTCACCCCTCGGCGCGGCGCGACATCGCGAGACGTCGCCACAGCGCCTCGAGCAGCGCCTCGGTGCCTTCGCCGGTGTGCGCGCAGATCGGGAACAGCGGGATCTCGCGCTCGCGCAGCGCCTTCTTCAGCGCGGCGAGGCGCGTCTTGCCCTCGCGATCCTCGAGCAGATCGATCTTGTTCACCGCGACCACGCGCGGGCGATTCGCGAACACGTCGCCGTAGCTCGCGAGCTCGCCCTCGAGCACGTCGAGGTCGCGCAGCAGATCGCGATCGGGATCGAAGTCCGGCGCGAGCAGGTGCAGGAGCACGCGCGTGCGCTCGAGGTGGCGCAGGAACTGCAGCCCGAGCCCCTTGCCCTCGCTCGCGCCTTCGATGAGCCCGGGCACGTCGGCCACGACCAGCTGCCGGTTCTCGCCGAGCACCACGACGCCGAGCTGCGGCACGAGCGTGGTGAACGGATAGTCGGCGATCTTCGGGCGCGCGCGCGAGATCGCGGCGATGAGCGTCGACTTGCCGACGTTCGGGAAGCCGACGATGCCGACGTCGGCGAGCAGCTTCAGCTCGAGCCGCAACGACAGCTCGTCCCCGGGCTCGCCGGGCTCGGCGTGCTCGGGCGCCTGGTTCGTCGAGGTGCGAAAGTGGATGTTGCCGCGGCCGCCCTTGCCTCCGCGCGCGACCACGAGCCGCTGACCGACGCTCGAGAGATCGCCGAGCAGGCGACGCGTCGGCGCCGGCGCGTCGACGATCGCATCGTCGTCGTCGTCGACGGGCTCGTCGTCGTCG
>CAZFKC010000115.1:0-6531 GCA_964519175.1 uncultured Nannocystaceae bacterium | reverse complement strand
CCTCGTCGTCGTCGCCCTCGTCGTCGACGAACGCGATGCCGTCGTCGTCGGAGGCACCGGCCTCGTCGTCGACGTAGACCATGGTGCCGAGCGGCACCCGCACGATCAGGTCTTCGCCGCCCTTGCCGTTCTTGTCGCGCGTGCCGCCCGGCTCACCGTCCGGCGCACGGATCCGCGGCCGGAAGCGCAGATCGAGCAGGGTCGACAGCCCGGAGTCGACGACGAAGACGACGTCGCCACCTTTGCCACCATCGCCACCGGCGGGACCGCCCTTCGGCACGTACTTCTCGCGCCGCCACGCGATCATGCCGTTGCCGCCGTGCCCGGCTCGCACATGCACGCGGACGAGATCGACGAACTTCATGATCCCGCGTGCTCCGTCGTGGGCGCGCCGAGCCGGCGCGCGTGCATCACTCGGCCGCGGCCGGCACGGACACGATGCTCACGAACGCCTTGCGCTCGCGGCCGCGCTTGTAGAAGCGCACCTGGCCGTCGACCAACGCGAACAAGGTGAAGTCCTTGCCGGTGCCGACGTTCGGGCCTGCGTGGACGGTGCTGCCGACCTGGCGCACCAAGATGTTGCCGGCGAGCACGTGCTGCCCACCGAAGCGCTTCACGCCACGGAACTGCGCGCTGCTGTCGCGGCCGTTCTTGATCGAGCCTTGGCCTTTTTTGTGTGCCATGTCTGCGGTCTCCTACGAAGGCTCAGGCCTCGATGCTGTCGATCTTGATCTCGGTGTACGGCTGCCGATGACCACGCTTCTTGCGGTAGTTCTTCCGGCGGCGGAACTTGTACACGATGACCTTCGGGTGCTTGCCCTGCGCGACGACGGTGCCCATCACCTTCGCGCCGGCGATCGTCGGCGTGCCGACGCGGGCGTCGCCGCCCTTGCCGACGAGCAGCACGTCGGCGAGCTCGATCTTGCTGCCGATCTCGACCTCGAGCTTCTCGACGCGCACGGAGGCGCCGGGCTCGATGCGGTACTGCTTGCCGCCGGTGCGGACGATGGCTTGATCGAAGCTGGGCATCTCGAAGATCCTTGCTGCCTCTGCCCGCCAGGCGATGCGCCGGGCCGGCCGAGGGAGTGCGAAGCATATGGATCCGGCGCCCGCGGTCAAGCGCTTGGACCGGGGCGCGGCCGACGCGGGCCCGGACCGCGGAATCCGGCCGGGGACGGGCTTTCCGGGGCGAATTCCTGCAACACGGACTTGGGGCGGCCGACCTGGCGGGGGTGCAACCCCGTCATGGGGGGCTAGCATGGAGAGCATGGTCACGGCGCTCGACCCCTCGATCCGCCGCCATCGGCTCAGTGTCGCCGACGTCGAGCGGATGGTCGCGGCCGGGATCCTCGACGACGACGCGCCGGTCGAGCTGCTCGACGACTGCCCGGTGCGCGAGCTGCTGCCGTAGCGCGTCACTCCGGAAGCACGCACGTGCCGAGCGTCTCGTAGCCCTCGGGCGCCTGGCCGGGGCCGTACCACGCGACGCACTCGAGGCCGCTCTCCCAGCCCTCGCAGGGCTCGGCCGAGTCGAGATCGCAGAACGCGGCACAACACCCGGTCGAGCCCGCGCACTCCGGGACGCGGCTCGCGTCCGCGCACCACAGGCCCGGATCGCAGACGTTGATGAACTCGCACGGGTCGCCGAGCGCACCGACATCGCCGCTCGCATCGGGCGCGCACGTGAAGACGCCGTCGACGGGCACGCAGGCCTCGTCCTCGTCGCAGTCCGGCATCAGCGGATGGCAGAACGGGAGGCAGAGGATCAACACCCCGTCGCCCGACAGGTTGCAGTGCGCGTTCGACTGCTCGCACATGGGGTTCGCCTCGTCGCCCGTGCAGAACGCGACGCACTCGCCCATGTTCGTCTCGGGATCGACGTCCCAGCACATCGAGTGCAGGTCGCAGTCGTCGATGCCCGACACGCCGTTGCCCTCGACCGTGCACGACTCGCCGACCTGCCGCGGATCCGGGACGATGTCGACGCACTTCGTCGCGTTCCAGCTGCCGCCGCCGTCGTTCGCCCACGGCATGCACTTCATCCCCGGCGGGCAGCTCTCTTCCCACATGCTGCACTCGTCGCCGCGGTGCCAGTCCGGGACCGGGATGAAGTCGACGCCGACCTCGCCCGAGTCGAGCCCGGTGTCCACGTCGACGCCCGTCGTCGACGTCGTCGGGCTCGTCGTCGTGCCCGGGGACGTCGTGCTCGGATCGGGCGGCACGCCCGTGCTCACCGTCGTGGTCGGCGACTCGGGGCCGCTGCTCGTCTCGCCATCGACCGCGACCACCGGGCCGCAACCCGCGAGCACCAAGCAGAGGATCGACCGACGCGTGGACATGGCTCAGCCCTTTCGTCGCCGCACCGCCGCGAGCACCACCACCATCGGGGCGATCATCGATGCCGGCGCGCCACCGCCGTTGCACGCGCAACCGCGATCCGCCGCACCGCCGCCCTCTCCGCTCGCGCCGCCTTCGCTACCGCCGAGGCCGTCGTCGCCGCCTTCGCTGTCGTCCGCGTCGTCGTCGTCGCCGTCGTCGCCCGAGGCCGACACGTTGCCGTCGTCACCGCCCGTGCCGCCGTCGGTGCCACCGCTGTCGTCGGCGCTCGCCGAGCCGGTGTCGTCGACGACGCCCTCGATGTGGATCGTCACCGTGTCGATCACCGGATCGTTGTAGTGATCGAGCACCTCGACGCTCATCGTGTACTCACCGGGCTCGAGGTTCACGAGGTTGAGCGCCGCGCGATACTCGGCGTCGACATCCTTGTTGTAGTCCGGCGAGTCGTACTCGACCACGCCGTCCTTCTCGACGATGAAGCGCCAGCCGAACCCGCCGTAGTTGTCGGCGACCTCGGCCCGCAGCTGCACGCTCGTGCCCGCCGGGAAGCTCCCGCCGTCGGCGGGCTCGACGATCTCGACCGTCGGTGGCTCGAGATCCGGCTCGTTGCCGCCGAAGATCCACGCGAGCTCGGCCGCCTCGTTCTGCGCGTTGCTGCCCTCGCCGCAGAACATCTCGTGGGTCGGACGGCACCCCGCCGCGCCCTGGCACTGCTCTTCACAGAGCCCGTCGCACTCGCCGGAGAAGATCCCGTCGCCGCCGCCGCAGTACGACATCACCGAGCCGCAATTGAGGCTGTGATCGAGCCCCCAGCCGTGCCCGGCTTCCTGGCCGATGACGTTCGCGATGCCGATCGCGCCCCAGCCACCGTCGGCGAACACGTACACGACGTGGCGCTGGCCGAGCGCACCGCAGTCGGCGATCGGCGCGACGCCGCCCGCCGGCATCTCGAGGTTCGTGTCGGTCCAGTCGCCGCCGATCATCGCCATCGTGTAGGGCAGCGTCTTCGGCGGCCGCTGCTCGTAGAGCACGCGCAGCCCGTACGGCGCGACGTCGTTCTGCACGGCCTGGATCGCCGCGAGCGCGGTGTTCTCACCGCCGGTGAACGCGGGATACGGCCCCTGCTTCGCCAGCGTCGAGCGATCCTCGGCCGAGTTGTCGGCGCCCGACTTCAGGTCGGCGCCGACGAAGTTGAGAAACAGCGTGTGCTTGCGCGGGTACGCGTTGCCGGGGATGTCCTCGACCGCGAAGATCGTCTCGGGCTCGATGGACAGCGTGCCATCCGCGACCGAGCTGGGGATCACGCCGCCGGGTTGCTGCACCAGGCCCTCGGGCAGCCGACCAGGGCGCGGCTCGGTGGGCACGGGCCTGGGCGCGCGCACGAAGTCGTCGAGATCGGAGAACTTCGGCGCGGGCGCTTCGGGTGCGGGGGGCTCGACCTCGCGCAGATCGATCGTCTTCGGGCCGCGCGAGGTCGGCGCATACGGATGGCCGATCGCGGGCTCGACCGCGAGCACGACCAGCATCGCGAGCATCATCGCAGACCCCGGCGACGACGCAGGCCGAGCAGGCCGAGCGTACCGAGCACGGCGAAGAGCGGCGCGCCGTCGCGGCCGCCCGCATCGCAGCTGCAGCCGCGGTCCTTCGTGCCGTCGTCGTCCATGTCGAGCGTCGCCGCGCTCGTGCCTTCGCCTTCGCTGCTCTCGCCGTCCGACGCGCTGCCCGTGCCTTCGGCCGTGCTCTCGCCGGTGTCGACCGGGCCCGACGTCGTCGCGCCGCCGACATAGACCGTCGCGACGTCCTCGGTCATGTGCCCGAAGTGATCGTGCACCTCGATGTGCAGCTCGTAGACCCCGGGCTCGAGGTTGGCGAGGTTCTTCGCCGCGTTGTAGTCCGGGTCGAGGTCGCTGCGGTCGTAGTCGACCTCGTCGAGCGCGAGCTCGCCGTCCTTGTAGAACACGAACTTCCAGGCGTAGCCGCCGTAGTTGTCGTCGACCGTCGCACGGAAGTCGACGCTCCCACCGGCCTCGAGCTCCAGACCGTCCTCGGGCGAGAGGATCTCCACCGTCGGCGGCTCCATGTCGGGCTCGTTGCCGCCGAACATCCACGCCATCTCCTGCGCGTCGCTCTGCTGCAGCGACCCTTCGCCGCAGAACATCTCGTGCGTGAGCTGGCAGCCCGCGGAGTTCGGGCCCTGGCACTGCGACTCGCAGAGCCCCGCGCAGTCGGCCTGGAAGTCACCATCGCCGCCGGCGCAGTACGACATCACCGACGCGCAGTTGAAGGTGTGATCGAGCCCGTACGCGTGGCCGGCCTCCTGGCTCGCGACGTTCGCCATCTGCACCGACGACGCGCTCTCGAACGCGTACACGACGTGGCGCTGACCGAGCGAGCCGCAATCGGCCCCGGGCGCGACGCCGCCGGCGGGGCTCTCGATGTTCGTGTCCTGCCAGTCGCCACCCATCATCGCCATCGTGTAGGGGATGACATTCGCGGGTCGCTCCTCGTAGACGACGGTGATCCCGAACGGCGCGAAGTCGGCTTGCACGCCCTGCGCTGCGGCGACGGCCTTCGTCTCGCCCTGCCCCCACACCGGGTAGTTGCCGTTGCGCGCCAGCGAGCTCTTGCCCTCCGCGGAGTTGTCGGTGCCGTTCGTGAGCGGTCCGCCGTTGAAGTTGAGATAGAGCGTGTGCTTGCGCGGATACTCGTTGCCGGGGATGTCCGCGACCGCGAAGATCGTGCTGGGCTCGACCTGCACGGAGCCGTCGTCGATCTCGGCGGGCAGCACCATCGTGCCGCGCTGGACCATGCCGTCGGGCATCGCCGTGGGTGCGTTGCGACCATCGGGATCCGCCGCGAGCTCGCCGCTCGCGACGCGATCGAGCATCGACAGATCGGGTTGCGGCGGCTCGGGTCGCATCGCGGCACGGCGCGCCGCGATCGCGGCGGAGCTCATGTCCACCGTCGGCACCCCGCGCGACTCGGGCAGGTACGGGTGGTAGCCGATGGGCTCGGCCGCGAGCGCGAGCTGGGGCGCGAGGGTCGCGAGGGTGGCGAGGAGCGGCGGGCAGGCGCGGACGAGGGCGGACATCGCCTCGGCAGCGTAATCCAACATTCCTGCCGGTGGGGGTCGAGCCGGCGTTTGCCAGCGCACGCCCACCCGGGGCCCTCCCGGCGCCGAAAACTTCGGGCAGAGCGCCCGAACCCTCTATGAGGTGGGCGTGCGACCGTCTGCTCGCCCCTTTCGTCTCCCGCATGGCGCCGTGCTCGCCGCGGTCGGGATCCTCTCGATGGGCTGCGCGATGCTGTCGGGTCCTGCCCCGCGCAGGCCGGGCGCGGGCAAGGGCGACGAGCTCGTGCAACCCGCGGCGCTGCCGAGCGCCTCGGCGGAGTTCACGATCGGCGAGCGCGAGCGGATCGCCGGCGTCGATCCCTGGGTGACGAAGGCGGCGATGCGCTACGGCATCGATGCGGATCTGATCCGCGGCGTCATCTGGGTGGAGAGTCGCTTCCAGGTGCGCGCGAAGAGTCCCGCCGGCGCACGCGGGCTGATGCAGCTCATGCCGCAGACCGCCTCGGGGCTCGCGCAACAGCTGCACGTCGCGCGGCCGAACCCCTACGACCCCGAGTTCAACGTCACGGCGGGCACGCACTACCTGAGCGGCATGCTCGCGCGCTACGGCGGCGACGTGACGCTCGCGCTCGCGGCGTACAACGCCGGCCCGGGCAACGTCGACAAGTGGGGCAAGCACGGATTGCCGCCGCACAGCCGCGAGTACGTGCGGCTCGTGCTCGACGCGAAGGCGCGCTTCGAGGCCGCGTACCAGTCTCCGCAGGGTCGACCGACCGACACGGTGCTGGTGAAGGCGGATCGCTCCGCGCCCGCACCGATCGCGATCCCCGAGCCGCCACCGTCGGCGGTCACCGAGGACGGCACGCCGGTGCGCTGGGATCTCGATCGCGTCGAGCGCGAGGACCCGCCGAGGGCCGACGATCCGCCGATGGGCGAGACGCCTGCGCCTCCGCGCGAGCGGCTGCGCAAGCGCGTGGTCGAGCTCCCGGAGCCCGAGGTCGGCATCGGCGTGCTACCGAGCGTGGCGGACTGAGCGGCTGACCGCCGATTGCGTGGCTCGCGGGCCGGCGATGCGCCGGCGCGCGAGCGCGTAGCGTGAAGCGTCCAGCGCGAAGCGCTGG
>CAZFKC010000114.1:0-32595 GCA_964519175.1 uncultured Nannocystaceae bacterium | reverse complement strand
GCTGACGGCGTGCAGCGACGACGGCGACTCGATGCCGCCGCCGGTCGAGCCGCTCGAAGGCATCGCGGATCTGCACCTGCACATGTTTGCCGAGTCGGCGTTCGGGGGTGGCTGGTTCCATGGCAGCCACCTCGGGCCGGGTGAGGTCGCGCTCGGGCCGTGCGACGGCGGCGAGCCCGGTGACCACGCGCGCCTGAAGGACGAGCTCGCCCCGCTGCTCGGCAGCTGCCCCGGCATGAGCAACGAGGAGCTCGCGCAGCTCGTGCCGCTCGTCGGCGCCGTGACGAGTGGCGGAGGCGCGCTCGTCGGCGAGCTCGTCGGCGCCGTGCCGGGCACCGAGGGCGACACCGCGAAGCACGAGGATCGCACCGACGGCTGGCCGTCCTTGTCGTCGTGGCCGCGCTGGGATGCGATCGCCCACCAGCAGGTCTGGGAGCAGCACCTGCGCGAGGCCCACGAGGGCGGGCTGCGGCTCGCGGTGATCTCCACCGTCTCGTTCGACTGGCTGTGCCGCGCGCTGCCCGACGAGAACCTCGACCGGCCGCAGTGCGACGAGATGGACGACGTGCGCCTGCAGCTGCAGCAGGCCGCAGACTTCGACGCCGCCAACGACTGGGCCGAGATCGCACGCACGCCCGCCGACGCGCGCCGCATCGTGGCCGAGGGCAACCTCGCGCTCGTGCTCTCGATCGAGGCCTCGCACCTCATGGGCACCGGCGACTGGCGGACGCAGCTCGACGAGCTCGACGCGCTCGGCGTGCGCACGCTGCAGCTCGTCCACCAGCTCGACAATCGCTTCGGCGGAGCGGCGCCGCACAACCAGATCTTCCAGCTCGCGCTCTACGCCGAGACCTGCCACGTCGACACCGACTGCGGGCTCACCAGCAACGACGTGACGCTCGGCTTCGACGTCGACGCGTCGTGCAAGAACGTACGCGGGCTGACCGACGAAGGCCGCGCGCTCGCCGAGGAGATGTTCGAGCGCGGCATGCTCGTCGACGCCGCGCACCTCTCCGAGCAGAGCCTGCGCGACCTCCACGAGCTGGCCGTCGCGCACGATCACTATCCGATCTACCTCTCGCACGGCCACTTCCGCGAGGTGATGCTCGAGGAGAAGGAGCGCGAGGAGAAGACCACGCCCGCGTGGGCCGTGGAGCTCGTGCGCGAGACGGGCGGCGTGTTCGGGCTGCGCACCGCGCACGAAGAGGTCGACGACTACCAGGGCTCGTCGGTCGCCAACACGTGCCACGGCTCCTCGCGCTCGTTCGCGCAGGCCTACGACTACGGACGCCTCGGGCTGCAGGTCCCGCTCGCGCTCGGCAGCGACCTCAACGGGTTCATCCAGCAGACGCGGCCGCGCTTCGGGCCGGATGCGTGCTCCGCATCGTTCTCGGTCGAGGCGGTGTGCCAGGCGCGTGACGAGCGGACGGGCGGTGTCGCGCCGCGCGGGCACATGCTCGACGAGTCCGGCGTCGCGACGGTGGCGACGTTGCCCGTGCTGCTCGACGATCTCGACGCGCTGGGCAGCGATGCCGCTCTTCTGCGCGGCTCTGCCGATGCGTTCGTGCGCATGTGGGAGCGCGCGCAGGGCCCCCGCGAGGGCGCGGTGCCGGCACCCACCACGCCGCCGAGCGCGGCTGCCATCGTGCCGCAGCCGTCGCAGCTCGAGCGCATCGCCGACTACCCCACCGAGTGCGGCGACGCCTACTGTCCGGGTGGCCTCGTCGCGGGCGCACGCTGCAGGTTCGACGCGGAGTGCGAGAGCGGCAGCTGTGCCGACGCGGGCGAGTGCGGCGTGCCGCTCGGCATGTGCGAGTAGGGTCCCCGGTCCCACCGCGGTAGACAGCGCCGTGCGCCCCGCTATGCTGGAGGCATGGTGGATATTGGACGTATCAAGTGGCTTGGATGGCTGACGGTGTCGCTGCTCGCGTGCGGCGACGAAGCGCCGGTGACGGGGACGGCGGAGAGCAGCTCGACCGGCGGCGAGAGCAGCTCGAGCAGCTCGACGAGCGCGGACGCGTCGAGCGAGGGCTCGAGCTCGACCGGCGTGACCACGGTGACGACGAGCACGGCGGAGTCGTCGAGCAGCGACGGCAGCACGGGCAGCAGCAGCGAGGGCGGCAGCACCGACAGCAGCAGCAGCGAGGGCAGCAGCAGCGGCGTCGCGGAGAGCTCGTCCTCGACGGAGGCGATGGACACCGTGTCCGAAGAGGGCTCGACGGGCGGAGCGATGTGCGGCGGGCTGCCCAACGGGTCGGCGTGCGGAGACGACTGCGAGTGCAACTCCGACGCGTGCTACGTCGTCGGCATCCTGGGCGGGCTCTGCGGCGAGTGCCTCGTCGACGCCGACTGTCCGATCGGCGGCTGCACGGTCCCGAGCTCGCTCGCCAACCCACCCGAGGGTGCGGTGTGCAACGACGGCTCGCTCGGCGACGGATGCCAGACCGACGGCGTGTGCCAGGACCCGCTGGTGTGCGTCGAGATCATCGACGTACCCGGCGTCATCACCAACACGACGTGCAGCGAGTGCGCGGCGGATGCGGACTGCGGCGCACAGCTCTGCTCGCCCGAGTACGACATCATCGCGCTCGGCGGCGACTGGATCTGCGTCGACGCGGGCTCGGTCCCGGACGGGTCGGGCTGCGACTTCGAGGGCAGCGGCGACACGGCCTGCGCGTCGGGCCGCTGTGCGATCGCCGACGTGATGGGGTTGCTCGAGCTCGGCGTCTGCGGTCCGTGCGAGGACGACGGCGATTGCCCGCTCGGCACCTGCCACCCGCCGGAGGTCGATCTGATGATGGGGCTCGTGCCGTCCTACTGCGAGTAGGCGCCGGTCCGTCGCCGATCAGGCGATCGGGAAGAAGCTCGGCGGCAGCTCGCGCACGTGCACGAGCCCCGGCGCCGCCGCGGGGGTGCGCTGGGCCGCGCGGCGGAACGTCGGGCGGCCCACGGGTACTACGCCTGCATTCGCAGGCTTCACGATAGACTTCGTTCCACCGTGGACGAGGACGACCTCGAGCTGCTCGGACGCTGGCAGGACGGCGATCGCCAGGCCGGCACGCTGCTGTTCCGCCGCTACTTCCCCGCCGTGCGCAGGTTCTTCCGCAACAAGATCGGCGCCGACGAGGTCGAGGACCTGGTGCAGCGCACGTTCGCGGGCCTCGTCGAGGGCGCGGCGAGCTTTCGCCGTGACGCGAGCTTCCGCGTTTTTCTCTTCGCCGTCGCGCGTCGTCAGCTCTTCAAGTTCCTGCGCGACAACGGGCGCAGGACGGCACACCTCGCCGCGGACCCCGGCGTGTCGTCGATCCAGGCGCTCGGCTTCTCGCCGAGCTCGATCCTCGCTGCGGATCAGTACCAGGGCCTCGTCCAGCAGGCGCTGCAGCGCATCGGCGTCGATCACCAGACGATGATCGAGCTGTACTACTGGGAGGAGATCCCCGGCCCCGAGATCGCGGAGATCCTCGGCATCGCGCCCACGACCGTGCGCACGCGGTTGCACCGCGCGCGCAAGGCGTTGGAGGAGGAGCTGCGCGTGCTGCTCGTGGGCACGCCGGGCGCGGGCCAGGTCGCGGATCTCGACGTTGCCGTGCGCGCAGTGGGCTCGCAGCTCTGATCACGCGAGCAACGCCGCGAGCGCGAGCGCCGAGGACACGGCGAGGAGCACGATGACGATCGTGCGCCTGCGCCGTGGTCGCGTGCCGTAGTCGCGTTGGATCGCGGCGGAT
The DNA here is from genome assembly GCA_964519175.1 of uncultured Nannocystaceae bacterium. GTDB lineage: Bacteria > Myxococcota_A > Polyangia > Nannocystales > Nannocystaceae > Xiheibacterium. The sequence goes on along the minus strand of CAZFKC010000114.1, from coordinate 28,870 downwards.
CGATCGGGACGTCGGCCCGGCACGAGCAGGGGTGTCGCGAACAACTGGCGCTCGATCGCGTTGCGCATCTGCAGGGCCTCGGGGCTGAGCCGCTTGTCGTCGTCGTCGTACTTCATCGCTCCTTGCGGAGCAGTACCCAGGAGCCCGCCCGCGTTCCGCGATCCGCGTCCGAGCCGGGGCGCGCCGACGAGGCCGTGGCCTCACTGCGGCGTCACGCAGACGCCGACGTCGTCGAGCCCTGCGGGCGCCATGCCCTCGGCGAAGAACGCCGCACACACGGCCGAGCCCTCGATCTCGCTGCAGTCGTCGGAGGGATCGCTGGCGTCGCAGAAGCGAGTGCAGCAGGCCATGTCTTCGCAGTTCGGCACCACCGTGCCCGCTGCGCAGAGCAGCCCCGCGGCGCAGGTGTTGATGAACGAGCAGCCTTCGCCCTGGACACCCGGATTCGCGACCGGGGCACACGCGAAGCCGAACTGCGACGGGTAGCAGGCCTGGCCGTCGCCGCAACTCTGCGCGAGCGGATCGCAGGCGAGCACGCAGAGCGCCAGCGCGCCGCCGTTGGCGAGCTGGCAGGTCGTGCCTTCGGCGCACTCGGGCGCGTCGATCGAGCCGCCACACTGGGCCACGCACTCGCCTTGGCCGGTCTGCAGATCGAGGTTCCAGCACATGAGCCCGGCGTCGCAGGTGTCCTCGCCCGTGGACGGCGATCCGACGTACTCGCACGACTCGCCGAGCGCGGCCGGGTCGTCGACGATGTCGACGCAGTGCTGCGCGTTCCAGACCGCACCGCCGGTGTCGTCCCAGGGCATGCACTTCTGGCCCTCCGGGCAGTCGGGCGCGAACGAGTCGCACGCACCGGATTCCGGCGCCCCGGTCGAGCTCGAGCTGTCGCCGGCGGCCGTCGATCCGCTCTCGCTCGTCTCCGGTAGTGGGGTTCCGCTCGAGCTCTCCGTCGACGGATCGGTGCTGCCGACCGAGGTCGTACCGGTCGAGCTCGACGCGGGATCGTTCATCGCTCCGCCCGAGTCACTGCTCGACGAGTCGCCGGCAGCACCCGGCGCTGCAGCACACGCCGTCGACAACGACACCAACAACGACCACCGTTTCATCGTAGACCCCCGAACGGCGCCACGAGCTCGAGCGCCGCGAGCCCAACCCGGCGATCGGGGCCGACTTACACCGAAGCATCCCAGGCAAGCGCGCGACGGAGTCTCGAAGCGGGCGTCGCCGAAGCGGGACGGCGCGCTCGCAGCTCACCGCTGCGGTGCAGCGTCGAGCAGCCGCTGCGCCGGCTCGACCAGCCGGTCGCGCGCGCCCGGCTCGCTCGCCACCGCCGCGAGCACGGACTCGGCGAGCGCGACGACCCGCGGTCGGTCGCGGCCGGCCGCGTCGAGCGCGGTCGCGAGCTGCAGCCGCATCTGCGCGGGCAGGAGCGGTCCCATGTCGTGCTCGGTCCACAGCGTGATCGCGCGCTCGAGCAGGGGAATCGCGAGCTCGTACTCGCGGCGTTCGCTGTGCGCAGCCGCGATGCAGGACAGAAACGGCACGATGTCGGGCGCGTCGTCGCCCCGGGCGGCGCGCTCGATCTCCAGCCCTCGCGTGCACACCTCGAGCGCTCGCGCGGCGTCGTGCCGCACGATGGCGCACTCACCGATGCCGCTCAGCGCACCGGCGACGAGCGGGTGATCCGCCGGCAGCGACCGGTCGAACACCGCGAGCGCCTGTTCGTAGTAGCCGCGCGCGATGTCGACGCGCGCTGCGTCGTAGTGGATCGCACCGATCATCCGCAGCGCCCGACCGATGTCGGCGTGATCCGTCGGCAAGAGCGCGCGCCGCATCGCGAGCGCTTCCTCGGCGGCGGCGAGCGCCTCGTCGCGCCGACCCACCTCGTTCAGCGTGTCCGCGAGCAGGACCAGCACGTTCGCGAGCTGCGGGTGCCCATCCGGGAACGCGCGACGCTGGATCGCGAGTGCCTCGCGCAACGCCGCCTCGGCCTCGTCGTAGGCGCCGCGGTCGAGCAGCCGCAACCCCAGGTTGCCGAGCGCGCTCGCGAGGTCGGGGTGGCCGTCGGGGAAGGTCGCGCGCAGGATCTCCGTCGCACGCACGAGCGAGGCCTCGGAGTCGGCCGGCGGCTGCACGAGCGAGAGGTTCACCAGCGCCATCGCGACGCGCGGATGGCTCGGCGTGAGCACGCGGCTCGTGATCGCGATCGCGCGCTCGAGGTACGGCACGGCGTCACGCAGCCGGCCGGCGCGCTGCAGGTGCAGCCCCGCGGCGGCCTCGAGCTGCGCAGCCAGCAGGCCCTCGTGCTCGTCGCCGTCGACGAGCAGCCCGATCGCCGCGATGCTCTGCTGGGCGGCCTCCTCGAAGCGACCCGCCGACGCGGCCATGCGGGCGCGGCTGTCGAGCAGGCGCACCCGCATCGCCGTCGAGCCCCCGAGCCGGGCCAGCAAGCCCTCGACGAGCGAGGCCGCGGTCTCGAACTCCTGCTCGCGCCGCGCGTCGGCGGCGAGCAACGACACGAGCTCGAGCCACGCGTCGGTCAGCGTCTCGTCGTCGTGTGCGGCGCCGGCGGCCTCGGCGGCCGCGCGGAACCCCGCGTGTGCGCGCTCCGGATCGGCGTCGCTGCGCCGCAGCCCGGCGAGCAACAGCAGCGCCTTCGCATGCACCGGCGAGGCCACCAGCGTCTCGGTCTCGCGCACCAGCGCCTCGGCATCGGGCAGCGCGGCGGAGATCTGTCCGGTCTGCGCCAGCGCCTGCACGCGCGCGAGCTCGCCCTGCAGCCGACGCGCGAGCGGCTGCTGACCCGGCTCGGGCTGCCACACCAGCGCCGACAGCAGCTCGGCGTCGCCGCACGGGGCGAGCTGCGGGAGCGCGTCGACGGCCGCGGGTCCGGCGAGCACGACCTCGCGCCGCTCGCTCTGCGCGAGCAGGTCGACGACGGCGCGCATCGCCATACCGCGCTCCTCGAGGCAACGCATGCGTCGATCGAACGATGCGTCGGACTCGCGGTGCTCGACCGCGTTCGCGACGCACGCGTCGTGGCGCAGCCGCGACCACTCGCCGGTGTACGCGTCGAGCTGCTGGGCCACCGCGGCGTGGAGGCCGGCCGCGTCGGGCAGCCCGAGCGCGACCATGCGCGCACGGATCGCGCTGCTCTGCGGCTCACCCCACGCGGTCGCCAGCTCGTCCGCGGTGCCGTCGCACGGCCCACGGCCGAGCGCGAGCACGACGATCGCGGCGGTGACCGCCGCGCCGGTGACGAGCGCGGGCACCGTCCACCCGCGGCCGCGCGTGCGAGAGAGCGCGTCGAGCAGCTCGCGCATCGAGCCGTGGCGCGCCGCGGGCTCGAGCGCCATGCCCTTGCGCAGCGCGGCGCGGATGTGCCGGGGCAGCTGGAGGTCCCCGTCCATCGGCAACACGCCACCGGTCTGCGGATCGCGACGCGGGCGGCCGCCGTGCAGCACCTCCCACGCCGACAGGCAGAAGCTGAACTGATCGCTGCGCTCGTCGAACGACGCGCCGTGCAGCAGCTCCGGGGGCATGTAGGCCGGCGTGCCGGCCACGCGACCCGGCCGCGTGAGCTCCGAAGCATCGTCGCTCGTGCCGCGCTCGGCCTCCGCACGTGGCGCGATCTCGGCGGTCGACAACCGCAGCGGACGCGCGAGGCCGAAGTCGGCCACGCGCGCCCGTCCGTCCTCGCCGACGAGCACGTTCGAGGGCTTGAAGTCGCGGTGCACGACGCCGCTGCGGTGCGCATGCTCGAGCCCGCGACCGGCCTCGATCACGAGCCGCAGCGTGTCGCGCCACGACGCCCCGAGCGCGGCGCGATCGAGGCTCTGGCCGCGCACGAGCTCCATCGCGACGAACAGCTCTTCGCCCGATCGGCCGACGTCGAACACCGGCACGAGGTTGGGATGGGACAGCTTCGCGAGCGTCTGTGCCTCGCGCAGCAGCCGCCGCGCGTGCGTGCGCGCGGTGCCCGGATGCAGCAGCTTGATCGCGACGCGGCGATCGAGCTCGCGATCGTGCGCCTCGTACACGACGCCCATGCCGCCCGCACCGAGGCGCACGAGCAGCGTGTAGCGGCCGCCGAGCGGAGCACCGGGCAGCTGCTCGGGCGCCACGGTGCCGGCGTCGGCACGGCGGGCCGCGGCGCCGCTCTCCGAGGAGCGCCGCCGCACCACGCCGGTCAGCGTCTCACTCTCCACGTCCACCACCACGAGCACGATAGCAAGCCCGGGCAGGCCCGGCACGCCGCGCTCGAGGGCGGCGCGCTACCAGAGCTGCACGAGACGCGCGCCCTGGTAGTAGTGCGCGAGGATGGACGCGAAGTCCTTGCCGTCCTTCGCCATGCCCATCGCGCCGTGCTGACAGAGCCCGACGCCGTGCCCGTGGCCGCCACCCATCAGCACGATCTTGCCGGACTCGCGCTCCGGCAACACGACGAACATCGAGCTCTTGAGCCCGCCGAGCGCGCGACGGATCCGCAGCTCGCCCGAGATCTCGAGCTCGCCGCGCTCGCCCGTGACGCGCAGCCGCGTGGCCCTGCCGCTCTTGCCACGCGCACGCACCTCGAGCTTGCGGATGTCACCGAGCTCGCCGAGCCCGGGGTTCGACGCGAGCGCGCCGGGGTCGAGCAGCTCTCGCCAGCGGTACGCGCTCTTGCTGATCTCCGGCTCCGGCAGGCTGTAGCTCTTCGGAGTCGCGCGCAGGAACGCCTCGATGTTGGACGCGTCGATGCCCTTCGCGTAGCGCTTGTCGAGCAGCGGATCGGCGCGACCGCGCAGCTGGGGATCCGCGGCCGACGGCCACACGACGTCGTTGTCCTCGCTGTGGCCGCCGCAGTTCGCCGAGTACACCGTGTCGACGAGCTGCGTCTCGCCGGGCCGCATCGCCACGCGACCGACGGTGGCGCGCACTGCCTTCGTCGTGCGCTCGTGCTCGCGAATCTTGCCGGCGTACACCTGGCAGTGCTGCTCGCTGCACAAGAGGAACGGATCGTCGAGGTGGCGTGTGCCGACCTTCGCGAGCAGCTGCCCGCGCGCAGCGACGGCCTGGGCCTCGAGCGCGGCCATCGGTGCCGACGCGAAGATCTCGGCGGGCACGAGCCCCGACAGGAGCTCGGTCTCGCTCACGAGGTTCGCGACGGCGAGCTTGCCGTGGCGATCGACGGCGACGTAGATGCCGCCCTTGTACTCGCGCGACTCTCGCTTGCCGCCCTTGCCGTGGGCGGAGTCGATCGGTACGTCGTGGACGGTGATGGGCCCCCCGTCCTTCGCCGCGAACCAGAGCACGCCGTCGGCGGCGACGCGCAGGCCCTGCTCGGCGTCCTCGGCGAGGAGCGATCCGTTCGCGCGCTCGGACACGATCGGGTGCAGCTTGCCGAGCGCACCGCTGCGCTGGCGCAGCACCTCGGAGCGGCGATGGGCCTCGTCCTCGCTCGCGAGACTCTCGGCGACGAGCAAGATGCGACGGTTGTCGAGCACGCGGCCCGACACGCCGAACACGGTGCCGACCTCGTGATCGCTCGGATCGAAGCCCTTGTCGCGCCAGCGCTTCGCCGCACGGTCGAGCGTCGCCATCGCGGGACCGGCGAGCTCTTCGAGCACCACCGCGAAGCGCTGCTTCGCCGGCTTGCCGCGCACGAGCGACACCGCGAAGCGCGAGCCACCTTCGATGGTCGTGCCGCCCGCACCCGAGGGCAGCACGAGCAGACCACCGGGCGCCGAGAGCTCGACGCGCTCGAGGCCCTGCACGAGCCCCACCGTGATCTGCGGCTCGCCGCGATCGTTGAAGTGGAACTGGTTACTGTAGAGCAGGCGCAGTCGATCGGCGAGGCTGAGGTCCGACGCGGCCGCGCGTCCGCTCCACGCGAGCGTCGTGAACGAGGCGAACGTGGCAGACGCCGCGGCACCGACGAGCCACGCGCGCCGGGAATGGGGCTCGGACGCCATGGCGGCCACATTGGCGCGCAGCCCCCTGCCGGGTCGAGTTTTCGGCGATTCGGGCCGTCGCGGTCAGCGGCCGGGCGGCACCACGGCGTCGCTCGGTGCCGCGCTCGGTCCTGGGCTCGGGCGCACCGGCCCGCGCAGTGCCGGGCGCGGTGCATTGCGGGTGATATAAGCGAGATTCTGCAGGTTGATCACGAAGTGCGCCGCGACGGCCGCACCGAGGTTGCCGGTGAGCAGCGTGAGCTCGGCGAGCGCCAACCCGATCGCGAGCGAGCTCGCCGTCCACGGCCAGAGGTGACGCTTGGGCGGGATGTGCAGCAGCGCGAACACGAGGCTGCTCGGCACGAGGCCCCACGCGTCGAGCATCGCGCCGCGGAACAGCACCTCCTCGGCGAGCGCGCTCGTGGCTGCGAGCAGCAGCAGCTCACCCGTGCCCGGGCGGCCGAAGATCGCACGGAACTCGGCGTGCAGCGCGGGGAGCCAGGCCCAGCGGACTTCGAGCGCGCGGAACAGCTGCACCACGACGAGCCCGACCCCCACGCCGACGAGCGGAGTCCAGGCCAGCTCGCCGATCGACTGGGTCGGGTCGACGCGCCAGACGTCGTTGGTGTCCTGCGCGATCGCGTGCCAGAAGAACCCGACGATCCCGACCGCGCCGTAGAAGGTGATGACCGTACGCGCGCGCGCCGGCGCCTGGTTCGGCGAGCTGGGGACACGCGCGCCCACGATGGGTCAGCATAGCAGGCCGGCCCGTGCCACGAGTGCGAACGCGAGGGCTCCGCGCACGGAAGCGCCGGAGGTTCTGGCCGAACGTCAGAGGCCGGTATTGGGACACACGTTGGGCGTCGGCGCGTTGGTGCCGGTCCAGCCCGCATCCGGGCTCGCGTCCACCCGGGCCGCCGAGTAGCCGCGCGCGACGTCGCCGACGTCGGGCGCGCCCATCACCCCGGCCTCGTCGATGAAGTCGAAGTTCTCGTCGCCGTAGATGAGCGCGTCGATCGGCTCGACGTCGTCGTCGGGTCCGAACAGCGCGATCGCGTCGGCGGCGGCGCCACCGTTCTCGAGATCCGGGGCGAAGTTGAGCGCGAAGTCGACGGAAGGGAAGTCGTTCGTGCGCTCGCTGAGCGGACCACCGATCACGACGCATGCGCCGGGCGCGACGTCGCCGGAGAGCTGCGCGTCGTTGACGTAGCCGTCGCCGCCCCACTTCAGCTGGTGACCGGAGAGCGAGATCGAGTGCTGACAGGGATTGAACAGCTCGACCCACTCGTAACCGTCGTCGAAGCGACCGCTGTCCGGATCGTAGAGCACCTCGTGCAGCATCAGCGTGCACGTCGCGTCGCCGGTCTCGCTGCCGACCTCGCTCGAGTCGGGATCGGCGTCGGTGCTGCCGCTGCTCTCCGTGATCGGAGCTGCGGTGCTCGTGCTCGGCTCGATCGTGCTCGAGTGCGAGCTCGGATCGGTGGTCGACGGATCGATGCTCGCGTCGCTCGTGCTCGCGTTCGCGAGCGACGTCGTGCCGTCTTCCGCGAGGATCGTCGTGCTCTCGACCGGCGGCGCGCCACATGCCGCGGCGACCACCAACGCGTGGACGGTTTCGCGCGGCACTCTCATCGAGGTTCGACTGGTTTTCGTGCGAAGGGGGGGACTCGAACCCCCACAGATTACTCCACCAGATCCTTAGTCTGGCGCGTCTACCAATTCCGCCACCTTCGCGCGCGGGGCCAGGGTGGTAGCACGGGGCCGCAGCGCAAACAAGAGGATTTCTGCCGGCTCCTGGAGCTGCCGGCATCTCGCTGGGCTCAGGCTGGGCTCAGGGCCCGCTCAGCATCTCGCCGACCTCGTGCAGGCGCAGCACGTTGACGCTGCCCCGCTTCTTGATGGGCTGCGCGCAGGTGATGATCACCCGGTCGTTCGCGCCGAGCAGGCCGTGGGACAGGATCGCGTTGTCCATGTCGATGAAGATCGTCTCGCCGTCCTGCGACGACGGGGAGAAGAGCACCGGGATGACCCCCCAGTAGAGCGCGAGGGTCTGGTAGGTGTCCGGGTTCGGCGTGAACGCGTAGATCGGCACCCGCGGCCGGTACTCGCTCACCAGCCGGGCGACCCCGCCCGAGACCGTGTAGGTGATGATCGCGCGGACGTCCGGCCACGCCTCGCAGGCGCTGACCGCCGCGAACGCGACCGCGTTGGTGGTGTGCCCGAGCTGCAGCTCGGGGCGCTTGTTCGCCCACGCCCGCGACGCGCCCTCGGTCGAGCGGATGATCTTGTCCATCGTCTTCACGACGAGGACCGGGTGCAGGCCCGTGGCGGTCTCGCCCGAGAGCATGACGGTGTCGCTGCCGTCGAGCACCGCGTTCGCGACGTCGGAGGCCTCGGCACGCGTCGGCCGCGGCTTCTGGATCATCGACTCGAGCATCTGCGTCGCGGTGATCACGAGCTTGCCCATGCCGTTGGCCATCTCGATCGCCCGCTTCTGGATGATCGGCACCGACTCGGGGCCCATCTCGACGCCGAGATCGCCGCGCGCGATCATGATGCCCTCGGCCGACTCGACGATGGCCTTGAGGTTGTCGATCGCCTGCGGCTTCTCGATCTTCGCGATGAGCGGACAGACGCGGCCCTCTTCGCGCATGAGCGCGCGCGCCTCCTCGAGATCCTCGGCCCGACGCACGAACGAGAGCGCGACCGCATCGACTCCGAGCGCGAGCGCGAACTTCAGATCGGCGCTGTCCTTCTCGGTCATCGCCGGCACCGGGAGCTCGGCGCCGGGCAGGTTGATGCCCTTGTTCGACGAGAGCAGGCCGCCTTGCACGACGGTGGTGAGCAGGACGCCCGCCTCGGACGAGTTCGCGGTGAGCTCGATGTTGCCGTCGTCGATGAGGATGCGATCGCCGGGGCGTACGTCCTGCGTGAGCCGCTCGTACGTGGTGGTCACGCGCGCGGTGCTCGAGCTCTGCTCGACGGGGTCACCGGGGTTGGTGCTGATGAGCAGCTTGTGGCCGGCCTCGAGCTTGAATCCGTCGCCGGGAATCTTGCCGACGCGCAGCTTGGGTCCCTGCAGGTCCGCGAGGATGGCGACCGCGACACCACGACGGCTCGCCTCCTGACGGATCGCGCGATAGGTCTTGGTGTGGACCTCGTGGCTTCCGTGCGAGAGGTTCAGACGACACGCGTTCATGCCGGCGTCGATGAGCGCGCCGATGACCTCGGGAGTGGAGCTCGCCGGTCCGAGCGTGCAAAGAATCTTGCAGCGACGAGGAGGCTGCGCGGGGCCGGTCTGCATGGGCGAAGCATGCCGATTTCGCGCACCGCTGACCATCTTGCGTGGGGTTTGTTCGGGTCGGACCGGGTGGATCCGCGGGCAGAGCGGATCGCAGGTCGCGCGCGAGGGGAAACCGCGGCGGAGCCGCGTGCGGAAAGGCGCGCATGCTGCAGATTCCTCGACGATGGCGTCGCAGTCCGGTCACCATGCACCCACGCACGATCCGGCCACACCGGGTCGACGTAGCCGATGCGGTGGGGATCGCGTCGAAGGGGGAAGTCGGATGCGAACGGGAAGCTCCAATCTGATCAGCGGATCCGCCGGCGTGCTCGCGCTCGGGCTCTCGATCGGCTGCGCGGCGGACAGCAAGGGCGACGCGGCCGAGTCGGCGACGGCGCCGACCACCGATCAGGACGGTGACGAGGCGGGCGCGTCGTCGTCGACGTCGCCTGGGGTCGAGACGGGCGCCGAGGGCGAAGCCGGTCCGCTCACGACGGCGGACCCGGGCGACAGCTCGTCGGAGGGCGCGCCGCCGTTCTACTTCGACGTCGGCTCGGTCGTCGACACGCCGTTCGACGAGCATGCCTGCGGCGCACCTCCGTCGATCTCGTGCGACGACGGCAACGACGACGATCCGTGGCACGCGATCGGGCTCAACTGCAACGGAGGCCCGCAGGTCGACGGCGTCGCGAACGGCGACCCGCTCGGCTTCTACATCCACACCGGCGATCTCGGCACCTACGTGCCCGCGCCGTATCCTCCGCGCGAGGGCGACAAGATCCTGGTCATCTCGAGCGGGCACGCGGCCGACATCGCCATCGGGGGCATGTACGCGTCGAGCGACATCGCGGGCTTCGTCGACAACGGCGCGGACCTGCCGCTGCCGATCGCGACGAACGCGGTCGACCTGCTCGACGACTGCACGGCGAATCCGGGGCTCGTCGGCTCGGGCGATTGCTCGAACACGATCGAGGCGCAGTGGAATCAGGGCAACGGCGCGTACGACTACGTCGAGATGCGCTTCACCGCCGAGGTGCCCGCCAACACCACGGGGTTCAGCTACGACCTCGCGATGTTCTCCACCGAGTATCCCGATTTCTACCAAAGCCAGTACAACGACATGTACGTCGCATGGCTGGACTCGGAGAACTGGACCGGCAACATCTCGTTCGACGAGATGGGGCATCCGATCTCGCTGAACGCGGGCTTCCTCGACTACAAAGACGCGCCGAATCCGGTCGATTGTCCCGCGCCGTGCAACGCACCCGAGCTCGCGGGCACGGCGATGGAAGGACACGCGGGCACGAAGTGGCTCACCACCACTGCCGGTGTCACGCCGGGCGAGGACATCACCGTCGTCTTCGCGGTGTTCGATCTGTCCGACCCGATCCTCGACACGGTGGTGCTGCTCGACAACTTCCACTGGGGCTGCGAAGGCGGCCCGCCGGCCACCATCCCCGGCTAGCCGCACACCCTCACAGGCGGTCGTCGAGGATGGCGCCCGCCTGCTGGGGATCGAGCAGCTCGCCGTCGATGATGTAGCCCGGGGTGCCGCGCACCTTCTTGCTGCGCGCCTCCTCGGCCAGCGCGGCGGCGCGGCGCTGCGTGGCGACGTCGTCGACGCAGCTTCTCAGCGTCGCCGCGTCGAGCTCGAGATCGTGGGCCACCGCGGCGACGTCGACGTCGCGCTGACCCGAGGCATGCGCGAAGAGCCAGCTGTCGGCCTGCCAGAACTTGCCGTGGTCGCCGGCGCACAGCGCCACGCGCAGCGCCTGGCATCCGCTCATCGCTCCGTCGGTGCAACGCAGCCGCGGCTGCTGGTGTCGCACGATGCGGAGCTCGTCGGGATGCGACGCGAGCAGCCGGCGCGAGCGAGAGGCGGCGATCATGCAGTGCGGGCACGAGTAGTCGGTGTACTCGTGCAGGACGAGCGTCGGCTCGGTCGCGCCGATCCACGGGAACCCTTCTTCGTCGACGCCGGCGGGGAACGGCAGGTCGCGCGTCCACAGCACGCTGGTCCAGTACGCCGGTGCGAACAGCCGCACGCCGAGCCACAGGGCTGCGGGCAGCGCGACGCCGGCGTAGTAGTCGCTGCGGGAGCTCGGGCGCAGGCGATCGCGTTGGCGCCACACCAGCACGAACAGCGCGATCGCGACGAGGTGGATCGCCTCGCAGAACATGCAGATCGCACCGACGTGCAACAGCTCCTCGGCGAGCAGCGCGAGCGAGGCGAGGGCAGCGAGCGCCGACATGGGCAAGAGCAGCTTCACGCCGCGCCAGGCCACGAGCGACAGCGCGTAGAAGCCGAGCGCGCCCCACACCGGCAACGGCACGCCGAGCAGCACCGAGAAGCGAGACAGGGCGACGGCATTGCAGTCGAGGGTCTCGCCGACGCTGCAGAAGCTCGATGCGGTCGGCACGAGATACGTGCGCACGTGCATCACCTGCAGCACGCCCGAGATCACGAGCCCGAGCATCGCGAGCGCGGTCGCGGCGGTGCGGGCGAACGGAGCAGCGGGCGTGGGCTCGACCGATCGCTCGGCGTCCATGGCGTGCGAATGCTGGCACGTGCGAGGGATGACGGCAACGCTCGTCAGCCGGCGTCCTCGTCCAGCTGCACCAGCACGCCGCAGTGATCGCTGAGCCCGGCGATCTGTGGATCCGGATGGGCCGTGGTCGAGCGCAGCGCGCTGCAGCCATGCGCCGCGCAGGCGCCGAGCGGCGTCGCACGCCAGGCCTCGGGCCCGCGCCCGGCGAAGCCACCGACGAACACCAGATCGAGCAGCGTGGGCTCGAGCCAGCCGTCGTGGCGCGCACCGTCCCAGTACGCCGAGCAGCCGCCTTCGATCGGCAGCGCGACGAGGCCCACGTGCGCGAGCGCTTCGCCGAGCGCCGCGCGCTCTTCGTCGGGTCCGATCGTGTCGTCACCGGTGGGGTTGAAGTCGCCGACCACGATGATGTCGGGATCGCCCGCGCCCGGTCCGTCGACGGACAGCCTCGCGACGAGATCGACGAGCAGGGCCCACTGCAGCCGGCGCAGCGGCGCCCCGGACGGTGTGGCCTTGAGGTGCACGACGACGAGGTGGAAGTCGAGCCCCGAGCTCGTGCGCAGGTAGCTCGACATCGCCGGACGCACGCGACCGCCGAGCGCGAGGGCAGGGTGCTCGATCGGGGGCGCGAGCAGCTGCACGCGATCGTCCGTCGCGAAGCCGAGGTGTTGATCGTGCGCGCCGCCCTTGTCCGAGAGCACGAGCTCGCGGTCGGGGATCAGCTCGGCGAGCGCGCTCGCGTCGTGGATCTCCTGCAGCGCGAGCACGTGCGGGGCGACGTCGTCGAGGCGAGCGCGGACGAGCTCGCGATCGTGGGTCGGCTCCGGGAAGTTGCGCAGGTTCCAGGAGAGCAGCGTGAGCTCGGCGTCGGAGGTGTCGGGGCCGTCGCTCGGGCCACAGCCGTAGGCTTCGCGCACGCGCGGTCGGGTCAGTGCATGGGTCAGCACCAGCGCGGTGACGGCGAGCGTCGCGGTGGCGCGGCGCCTCGAGGAGTCGGGCATCGGGCCATCAGTCGGCCGTCGTGCCGCCTTGTTGCGGGCCTACCCCTCGAACTCGAACCGCGTCAGGTCGACGTGGATGCTGCGGGCCATGCTCGCGACCTTGGGTTTGGCCTCGGCCTCGGGCTCCACGTCGCGCAGCTGCACCGTGTACACGCCGGAGAACATCGCCGCGCGCTTCGCGTCCTGCGCGAGCGTGGTCGCGACCACGATCGTGCGTGCGCCCCCCGGCAGCGTGATGCCGCGGCCGCTGCGGCCGAGCAGCACGAGGCCCGGGCTCTCGCCCTCGCCCGCGAACGGCGCGTCCACGTAGACGTCGGCGTGGGGCACCGACTCCGCGGCCTGCGTGAGCTCGAGCTCGAGCCGCACACCCCACTTGCGCCGCAGCGATCGCTTGCGGATGTCCTCCAGCAACAGGCCTGCGTCGAACTCGTAGACGCCGTCGGGATCGAGGCCGCCCATCGAGAAGATCGGCATCGACATCGTGTACGTCGGCCGGAACGTGTCGTTGTCGGGCACCTCGCCCGTCGCAGGGCCGACGCCGAACACGATGCGCAGCGCAGCGAGCTGCGGCGGCTCGAACATCTGTAGCCCGTCTCTGGACGGGAGTGCGGCCGCGCCCTCGGCGAGACGCGGGATCACGACGCGACGGGACATGCCCGCAAGGCTACTACGCCCGGTGATCGATGTGCTGCTTCTTGCGCTCGCGACGCTTGCGACGGCGCTCGGCCTCTCGCAGCTTGCGCTTGCTCTTCACGCTCGGCTTCTCGTAGTGCCGGCGGCGCTTGATCTCGCGGAGCACACCCTCGCTCGCCATCAGCCGTCGCAGCTTGCGGATCGCTCGCTCGACCCCGCGATCGTCGACCTTGACCTCGAGCGGACGACCCTGGACGGGCTCGTACTGGGTCTTGTCGTTGGTCGTGACGGTCGGGGCGGCGGCGGGCGTGGCTTCGGGCGTCGACATCGAAGGCAGCGACATATAGGAGAGGGGGACCCAGGGGTCAACCCCCGCCGGCCGTGGCGCGCGGGCCGGCTCAGGCGCCCGCAGCAGCCATGCGTCCGCCATCGACCACGAGGCAGTGCCCGCTCGTGTGCCGGGCGCCGACCAGGTAGAGGACCGCGCCGGCCACGTCCTCGCGGGTCCCGATCCGCCCCAGCGGGATGCGCCGGACCACCGCCTCGCGGAGCTCCGGCCGGTCGAACCGGGGGTCGGTGGGCCACTCGACCGTGCCGGGCGCGACCGCGTTCACGCGCACGGGCGCCAGCTCGACCGCGAGCGCGCGCGTCGCCAGCTCGAGCCCGGCCTTCGCGACGCAGTGATCGAGGTAGCCCGCGACCGGCACGAGCCCGTGCACGTCGACGATGTTCACGACGCAGCCCGACTCGGCGCGGGCCAGCGCGGCGGCACAGCTGCGCACGAGCGACAGCGGTGCGACGAGGTTGAGCTGCAGCACCCGCTCGAGCTCCGCGTCGGTGCGCGAGAGGAACTCGCCGCGCTCGAAGGACGCGGCGTTGTTGACGAGCACGTCGAGGCGGCCGCCCGTCGTGCTCGCGGGATCGAGCACCTCGGCGACGAGCGCCGCACGCTCGCTCGGCTCGCGGAGATCCGCCGGCACCACACCGGCGATCGCGTCCTCGCCGTGCCGCTCGCGCAACGTCGCGGCGAGCGCGTGCGCCTCGGTGGTCGAGCGCCCGCAGTGGATCCAGACCGTGTGGCCGTGCTCGCAGAGCGCGGTCGCGATCGCGGCACCGATGCGTATGCCCGCGCCCGTGACGAGCGCGACCTTCCGCGGCTGGGCGAGCATGCGCCGAGGCTATCACTGTGGGCCCCCGTCACCCTCGTCCACGTTGACAGCCGCACCGCCGCCGGGCAGCGTCCTTGCCGCGTGGTCGTCCTGCGAACCGAAGCGCGGAGTGAACGATGAGCGGTCGGCCACGACGGCGCGCGAGCGTGCCGGCGCCCCGCGCCCCGATCGCACGGCGTCGTGCGGCCGGCGAGCCACCGCTGCCGCGCACGCGTGGGCAAGCCAAGGCGACGACGGCTCCGCCCGATCCCGCTGCGCTGCGCGAAGCGGTCGCGTCGTTGCTGCGCGCCGCGGGGGCCGATCTCTCGGCCAAGGACTTCACCGGCACGCCCGAGCGCGTCGCGAAGCTGTGGTGCGACGCGTTCCTCGTCGGTGCGACGCTCGATCCGGCGCGCATCCTCGGTGACCCGGTGCTCGGCGAGGCCCCCACGGAGATGGTGGTCGTGCGCGAGCTGCCGTTCTCCGGCATGTGCCCGCATCACCTGCTGCCGTACATCGGGCGCGCGACGGTGGCCTATCTGCCCCACGACAAGCTGGTCGGCTTCGGCCGCCTCGGCGAGCTCGTGCGCTGCTGCACCGGCCGCCTCACGCTGCAGGAGCGCGCGTGCAACGACGTCGTCGACGCGATCATGCGCCACCTCGATGCGCGCGGCGCCGCGTGCATCATGGTCGGCGAGCATGCGTGCCTGCGGATCCCGGAGCAGCGACACGCGGCCGAAGTGGTCACCGCATCGTTCCGCGGCGAGTTCCGAGATCGTGCGGAGCTGCGCGACCGGCTGATGCCGCGCGCCTGAGCACCGAGTCGCCCGCATAGCATGGCAGGGCTCGACGCCGAGGCAAGCCACCGTGGCGATGCCGGCGCGGAAATGTCGTTCGTACCGCTTCGGCTTCTGAAAACTACGTGGGGCTCCAAGCAGATCGGAGAAGGGGGCGCCTTCGCCGACCGGAGCTCCAGCGGCTGCGCGCGTGGGCGCGGACGATTCGCATTTTCTTCGTCGCTGCGGCCCTCGCCCGCGCGCCCAATTGCGACTAGGCTTTGGTCTCGCGATGCTCGACGACGTAGACCTCGCGCCGGACGTACTCGGGGCGTTGCCGATCTTCCCCCTGCCCAACGTCGTGCTCTTGCCCGGCATCGTGCTGCCGCTCAACGTCTTCGAGCCGCGCTACCTCGAGCTCGTCGATCACGCGCTCGCGAACGGCCGCCACGTCGGCGTGCCGCTCCTGCGTCCCGGCTTCGAGCGCGACTACGACGGCAAGCCCGAGGTCGAGTCCGTCTTCGGCGTCGGTCGGCTGCTCTCGCACCACCGACTGCCCGACGGTCGTCGCTTCATCCGGCTCGAAGGTGTTCGTCGCGTGCGGTCCCTCGAAGAGCTGAGCTCGGGCTCGCGATTCCGGCAGGTCGCCGTCGAGCTGCTGCCGGAAGAGCATCCCTGCGACGACAACCAGGTCGAAGTGCTGAAGGCGCAGCTCGAACGCATCGCGCGCTCGCTCGCCGGCGACGATCAGCAGCTCCTGCAATCGGTGCTCGGCATCCCCGACAACCGCGTGCTGCTCTACGCGATCGCGGCGATCATCCCGACCTTCGGGTGCTTGCCGACGAGCGTCGAACGCGGCTCGCGCTCGCCGTTGCTCGAGGTGCAGCAACGCTGCCTCGATGCCTCGGATGCCGACGAGCGTGCCCGCTGGTTGCTCGAGTGCTCCGCGAGCATCTGCGCGGAGCTGCACGACTCCGGCCGGTTCCCCCGCTCGATGCTGAACTGATCTCTGGTCGCGCCGTCCGGCGCTCTTCCTGGTGCGGGCCGTGGTGCTCGCTGTCCGCCGTGGCGAAGCCACGTCGGGCTCGATGGGCTGTCGGTCTCCGAGCGATGGTTGGGATGATGGCGCGACGACGCGGCCGCCCGATCGCTGCTCATCTCTCGAATCGCTGGTGATCCGGTGGGCCGCTCTGACACGGTGCGGCGTTTCGTCGCGCGGAAAGCGGCAGTGCCCTGCGCGAACACGCCCGCTTCGCTGCCGCTGGCGCCGGTACTATGGAGTTGGCATACTGCGCGCGCAGCCGACCCCCAACGGCGCGTCCGAGAGTCGAGTTCATGTCGAAGAGCGCGCTCGTCACCGGCGTCACCGGCCAAGACGGTTCCTACCTCGCCGAAGTCTTGCTGGAGAAGGGCTACATCGTGCACGGCCTCGCCCGGCGCACCTCGAGCTTCAACCGCTGGCGCATCGAGGGCACGCGGCGCAAGTACGGAACCGAGCGCTTCCAGCTCCACTACGGCGATCTCGGCGATTCCAGCAGCCTCCACGGGGTGATCGTCGATACCCGGCCCGACGAGGTCTACAACCTCGCGGCCCAGTCGCACGTCGGGATCTCTTTCAAGCAGCCCGAGTACACCTCGGACGTCACCGGCACCGGCGTGCTGCGTCTGCTCGAGGCGATCCGCAGCGCGAAGGTGCCCGCGCGCTTCTACCAGGCGTCCACCTCCGAGCTGTACGGCAAGGTCGTCGAGATCCCGCAGACCGAGACGACGCCGTTCTACCCGCGCTCGCCCTACGGTGTCGCGAAGCTCTACGCGTACAACATCGTCCGCAACTACCGCGAGAGCTACGGGATGTACGCGTGCAACGGCATCCTCTTCAACCATGAGTCGCCGCGGCGCGGCGAGAACTTCGTGACCCGCAAGATCACGATGAGCCTCGCGCGCATCAAGAAGGGCGAGCAGGAGAAGCTCTCGCTCGGCAACATGAACGCGAAGCGCGACTGGGGCTACGCGAAGGACTACGTCGAGATGATGTGGATGATGCTCCAGCAGGACTCGCCGGACGACTTCGTCGTGGCGACCGGGGAGACCCACACGGTCCGCGAGTTCGTCGAGCTTGCGGCCGAGGTCGCGGAGCTCGATCTCGTGTTCGAGGGCGAGAACGAGTCCGAGGTCGCGCGCGACCGCAAGACCGGCAAGGTGATCGTCGACGTCGATCCCGCGTTCTACCGGCCCGCGGAGGTCGACCTGCTCATCGGCGATCCGACGAAGGCAAAGCAGAAACTCGGCTGGGAGCCCAAGGTCAAGTTCGCCGAGCTCGTCGAGCTCATGATGCGGGCCGATCTCGATCCCGCCGAGGATCACGCGTGGTGAGCCAGGCCGCCGCAATGCGCGAGCGGTTCGGGGTGGGAACGGTCGAGCTCGAAGGCTTGGCCTTCCTCGACGTCGACGAGGCCGGCTTCGTCGAGCTCGTGCTCTCCGAGCTGCGGCGCGGACGCGGGGGCTGGGTCGTCACGCCCAACACCGACATCCTGCGCCAGGCCCACGGCGACCCGGAGATCCGCGCGCTCCTGCGCACCGCGGATGCGCTCGTCGCCGACGGCATGCCGCTCGTGTGGGCGAGCCGGCTGCAACGCACGCCGCTGCACGGCGGTCGCGTGTGCGGCTCCGATCTCATCCAGAGCATCCCGGCCGCGGCCGCGAAGGCGGGCCTGTCGATCTACCTGCTCGGGGGCGGTGGCGACACGCGCGAGCACACGCGCAAGAAGCTGCTCGAGCAGCATCCCGACCTGCGCATCGTCGGCACCTACGCGCCGCCGTTCGGCTTCGAGAAGGACCCCGGCGAGTTCGAGCGCATGCGTGCGCTCGTCGAGGCCGCGAAGCCCGACATCGTGTTCGTCGCGCTCAGCTTCCCGAAGGGCGAGAAGCTCATCCAGCAGATCCGCAGCGCGCAGCCCTCGGCGTGGTGGATCGGCGTCGGCGCGGCGTTCGACTTCGTCAGCGGCGAGATCGCCCGCGCGCCGGAGATCATGAAGCGCACCGGCACCGAGTGGGTGTTCCGCATGATGCAGGATCCCAAGCGGCTCGTGCGACGCTACCTCTGGCACGACCTGCCGTACGTCGGCGTGCTGTTAGCGACGTCGCTGCGTCGCCGGCTGATGGGCTGACGGGCCTCAGACGGTGCGCAAGAGCGAGCTGCGCTTCGGGCCCGTCGCGCTGCGCACGCTGGCGGCGAGCGCAGCCGCGATCGCGATCTCGCGGAACGCCCCGGCCACGTCGCCCTGCGCGTCGGTCTCGATGACCGGCTTGCCGGACTCGCCACCGAACGCGACCTTGGGATCGATCGGCAAATGCCCGATGAGCGGCACGCCGAACTCCTCGGACAGCCGCTTGCCACCGCCGGCGCCGAAGATGTCGTCGGTGTGACCGCAGGCCGGGCAGCGATAGTGGCTCATGTTCTCGACGACGCCGAGCACCGGCACCTCGAGCTTCTCGAACATGTTGATCGCCTTGCGCACGTCGATGAGCGCGACCTCTTGTGGCGTGGTGACGACGACCGCGCCCGTGAGCGGGATCAGCTGACAGAGCGAGAGCTGGGCATCGCCGGTGCCGGGCGGCAGATCGACGACGAGGTAGTCGAGCTCGCCCCAACGCACGTCCTCGAGGAACTGCGTGAGCAGCTTGTGGATCATCGGACCGCGCCAGATGATCGCCTTGCCCGGCTCGACGAAGTACTCGACGCTCATCACCGGCATGCCGCGATAGCGTGCGGGCGAGATGCCGCCGCCTTCGGCGGTGCTCGCGTCGGCATCGGGTGCACCGAGCATCTTGGGCACCGACGGACCGTAGATGTCGGCGTCGAGGATGCCGACCTTCGCGCCGAGCTGCGCGAGCGCCATCGCGAGGTTGACGCTCACGGTGCTCTTGCCCACTCCGCCCTTGCCGGCCGCGACCGCGATGACGTTCTTCACCGTGGGCAGCCGCGCGAGGTCGGCGCGCGCGGGCTTGAAGGGCACGCGCAGCAGCCACTCGATCTTCACACCGTCCAGCGCGAGCGGTGCGAGCGCGCCGCGGATCGCCGCATCGAGCTCGGCTTGCAGCGGATAGCCCGGCGAGATGAGGTGCACCACCAGCTCGGCGCTCTTCGTGTCGTCGTCGGCGCTGACCGACGCGAGCTGACCGCTGCCTGCGATTGTGGCGCCCGTGGCCGGATCCCTGACCTGGGCCAGCGCAGTACGGATCTGTTCGGTGAGCGTGCTCATGCTGCGTGCCGGCGGCCGGACATGTAGCACCGCGGCTGGCCGCAAGCTACCCTTGTCTCCCATGGCCGTGCTCGACGTCGTCAAGTACCCCGACCCGCGCCTGCGCGAGCCCACGCACGTGGTCGAGCGCTTCGACGAGTCGCTGGCGCAGCTGGTGCGCGATCTGACCGACACCATGTTCGCGCAAAATGGCGCCGGCATCGCTGCGATCCAGGTCGGTCGCTTCGAGCGGGTGTTCCTCATCGACGGTCGCGTCGCGGGTCGCGACGACGACGTGCCGGTCGTGCTCGTGAACCCCGAGATCATCGAGACCGGCAAGGGCATCTCGATCTCCGAAGAGGGCTGCCTCAGCTTTCCCGGCGTGTTCGTCGAGGTGAAGCGCTCGCGCTGGGTGAAGGTCCGCGCGCAGGACGAGCACGGCAACACGTTCGAGATCGAAGGCGAGGGCCTGCTCTCGCGCGCGCTGCAGCACGAGCACGATCACCTCACGGGTCGGCTGCTCGTCGACATGGTCGGGCTCGTCAAGAAGGAGATGATCAAGCGCAAGATGAAGCGCTGGCACTCCGAGAACGACGGCGACGACAGCGACGGCCTCGACGAGGGCGCGCCCGTCCTGACCTGATCGCGCCCGCGTACGCATCTCTACCGATGCCGAATTCGCCCGCCCACGCGCGGGCGTACGCATTGCGGCCGATGAAGCGCCGGGCGCTGCCGGCTACGGTGGATCCACCGTGGAGGCCACCTTGCGCAGCACGATTCGACGATGGGCCATCGCGCTCTGCCCCGTCTGGTACTCGGGCGCCTGCTACTCCGGCGCCGGCCACCAGGGCGGCGGCGCAGACGAGTCGGGGGAGGCCGGCGAGAGCGGGCAGGGCGAGGCGGGCGAGAGCGGCGAAGGCGACAGCGGCGACGCGGCCTGCGTCGGCGACCCGAGTGACCCCGGTCCGATGCTGCTGCGCCGGCTGACGCACCGCGAGTACCAGGCGACGGTCCTCGATCTGCTCGGGCTCGACGCGAGCGAGCTGGTCGCGACGTTCCCGGCGGACGTCACGACCGGCAGCTTCGACAACGACGCGAAGAACCAGACGATCTCGGTGCTGCTCGGCGAGCGTTACTTCGACGCGGCGACCGAGCTCGCCGCGCAGGTCGTCGGCGACACCGCACGCCGTGATGCCGTGCTCGGCTGCGATCCCGCCGAGGGCGAGCCGTGTCTGCGCGCGGCCATCGAGCGCTTCGGTCGGCGCGCGTTCCGGCGACCGCTCGATGCCGCGGAGATCGACGAGCTGCTCGCGCTCGCGCAATCCCAGGACACCCCGAGCGCGCAGGCCTCGATCGTGATCGAGACGGTGCTGATGTCACCGCGTTTCCTGTTCCGCGCGGAGCTCGGCACCGTGGATCCCGACCACCCGGAGCGCGCCAAGCTGGGTGGGTACGAGGTCGCCACGCGGCTGTCGTACTTCCTGTGGGGCACCACGCCCGACGATGCGCTCCTCGATGCTGCCGCTGCGGGCACGCTCGACGACGCCGACGGCGTGGCGACCACCGCCCTCGCGATGCTCGCCGACGCGCGCGCGTACGACACGATGGCCAGCTTCGGCGAGCAGTGGCTGCGCGCCGACACGATCGCCGGGCAGACCCGCGATGCCGAGACGTTCCCCGAGTGGAACGAGTCGCTCGCCGACGCGATGCTCGCGGAGCTCGAGCTGCGGATGGACGACGCCATGTGGAGCGAGGGTGCCGACTTCCTCTCGCTCTACACCGCCCCGCACGGCTACGTGAACGACGCGCTCGCGGCGATCTACGGCGTCGATGCCCCGGGCTCCGCGGAGCTCGTGCCCTACGATCATCCCGAGGGCAGCGATCGCGGCGGGCTGTTCACCACCGCCGCGTTCGCGACCGCCTCGAGTCGCGCGAGCGACACCTCGCCGGTGCAGCGCGCGATGTGGGTGCGCACCGTCGCGCTCTGCGATCCACCACCACCGCCGCCGCCGTCGGTGCCGTCGCTCGACCCCGAGGACGGCGAGTCGGTGCAGGACGCGTTCGAGCGCCACCTCGGCAAGGGCGAGGAGTGTGCAGGCTGCCATCTGCAGCTCGATCCGATCGGCTTCGGGCTCGAGCGCTACGACTCGATCGGGCGGCTGCGGGCGACGTATCCCAGCGGAGATGCGGTGCGCACCGACGGCACGATCACGATCGACGGCGTCGAGCAGGCGTTCGCCGGTGGCGTCGAGCTCGGCTCGCTCGTGGCGAGCAGCCGCCAGGCCGAGGCCTGCGTCGTCGCGCACGGCTGGCGCTGGGCGATGGGCCGCGGTGACGACGTCGCCGACAGCTGCGGGCGCTCGGCCGCACAGCAGCGGTTCGCCGACAGTGGTCGCTCGTTCGAGGAGCTGTTGCTCGCGGTCGTCGCGAGCGACGCCTTCCGGTACCGCCGCATCGAGCAGTGAAGGAGAACCCCATGCCCAAGCTCCAGCTCAGTCGACGTACGGTCTTGCGCAGCTCCTCGATCGCCGGCCTCGCGATCGGCTTGCCCGTGCTCGAGGCGATGGTGAACGACAACGGAGTGCTGCACGGCACCGCGCGTGCGGGCGGCAGCGCTCCGACCCGGCTCATCCTCTTCCACTGGCCGCAGGGACTGCCGGTCGGGTGGGGCGCGACCGACGGGGGCTGGTGGTATCCGACGACCTACGGCGCGGGCTGGACCGTGACGCCGGGGCTGCAGCCGCTCGACGATCTCGCGCTCATCGGCGAGGTCAACGTGATCAACGGGCTCACGTACCGGCAGATCGCCGAGCACGTCGGCTCGCATGGCCACTCCGTCGGTTACTGCACCGGCTACCGCGCCGTGCCCGATGCGCCGGGCTCGTCGGAACCCACGTCGCAGGGCCCGTCGGTCGATCAGCTCGCGGCGCAACGACTCGGGGGCAGCACGAAGTTCGCGAGCCTCTCGACCGGGCTCTACGATCAAGGCGAGGGCTGGTGGTCGTGGTCGTCGGCGGGGGTGCGCGCGCCACTCGAGCTCGATCCGCGGCTGTTCTGGCAGCGGCTGTTCGCCGATCTCGATCTCGATCCGGACGCGGCGCTCGCGGCCGCGGCGCGCAAGAAGAGCGTGCTCGACTTCGTGCAATCCGACATCGGCACGCTGCAAGGCCGACTCGGCAGCGCGGACCGGGCCCGGCTCGAGCAGCACCTGGACACGATCCGCGAGCTCGAGAAGCAGGTCGACTTCACGCCGTCGGCCGACTGTGCGCTGCCACCGGAGCCGGGTCAGGTCGCCTACGGCGACGGCGACTGCGATGCCTACGCGAAGCTGATGATCGATCTGATGGTGATGGCGCTGCGCTGCGATCTCACCCGCGTCGCGTTCACGTCGCTGGGCCCGTCGCAGAACTACCGCACGTTCCCGCATCTCGGCATCCCGTACACCTATCACAACGTCTGCCACTCCGGCGGCAACAACGGCGGGCCCGACATCGACGAGAGCGGCGAGGACCGCGACACGATCTATCGGAAGATCGCGACGTGGCACATGGAGATCCTCGCGTACTATCTCGACCGACTCCGCGGTAGCGACGAGCTGTCGAACCTGCTCGACGACGCCGTATTCGTCGCGTCGAGCGAGTTCTCGAGCGGCGGGCTGCACTACGACGAGTTCGTGCCGGTCGTGGTCGCGGGCCATGCCGGCGGCATGGAGACCGGGAACTGTCTCGCGTTGCCGTGCACGTTCGACGAGGACTGGCAGACGCCGCCGTGGTGCAGCCAGCCCGGCAGCAAGAGCGACGTGTGCATCAACGATCTGTGGACCACGGCGCTGCGGGCCGCGGGTGCGCTCGACGAGGACGAGATCTTCGGCGACCCGACGATCGGCACCTCCTCGCTCGCCGGGCTGTGGGGCACGTGATGCGCCGCGCGTGCTCCAGCGCCCTCTTCGCGCTCCTCGGAGCGTGCTACCGCGGGCACGGCGACGCCGCGGCCGAAGGGGCCGCCGACGGCAGCGGGGCCGACGAGGCCGCGGGCAGCGAGGACGGCTCGAGTGGTGGCGACGAGACCGGCGCGATCGCGTGCACCGATCCGCGGCCCGGGCCCACGCACCTGCGCCGGCTCTCGGCGAGCGAGTACCGCGGCAGCATCGCGGTGCTGCTCGGCGCGGGGCTGCCCGATCCCACCGTCGACTTCCCCGACGACGCGGTCGTCGGGGGCTTCGACAACAACGCCGAGGCGCTCGCAATCAGCGATCTCCACGTCGAGCGCTGGCGCGACGCCGCCGAGCAGCTCGCGGCCGCCGTGATCGCGGATCCCGATCGCCGCGCGAGTGTGGTCGGCTGCGATCCCGCAGGCGCCGACCGCGAGGCATGCCTCGAGTCGTTCGCGCGCCGCTTCGGCCGGCTCGCGTGGCGGCACACGCTCGACGACGACGAGCTCGCTGGCCTGCTCGCAGTCGCGAACGCGGCGGCGGGCGACGCCGATCCGTGGGCCGCGGTCGCGCTCGTCATCGAGGCGGTGCTGCAGTCGCCGAGCTTCGTGTTCCGTGTCGAGCTCGGCGAGCCCGATCCGCAGGCGCCCGAGCGCATCGCGCTGCGCGGGGTCGAGGTCGCGACGCGGCTCTCGCTGCTGCTCGTCGGCGCGACGCCGTCGACCGAGCTGCTCGACCTCGCGGAGGCCGGCGGCCTCGCGGATGCGGACGGCGTCGAGGCGGCGGCGCACGAGCTGCTCGGCGATCCGCGCGCGGTCGCGGCGCTGCGCGAGTTCCACGGCCAGTGGCTGCAGCTCCCCGTGCTCGAGCACGTCGCCCGCGACCCCGCGGTGTACCCGGCCTGGACGCCGACGCTCGGGCTCGCGATGGCCGAGTCCACGCGCAGGCTCGTCGACGAGCACGTGTGGACGGCCGGCGCCGATTTCCTCGACGTGCTCGTGGCCGATCATGCGTGGCTCGATCCGCAGCTCGCCGCGCTCTACGGCGTGGCGATCGAGGGCGACGACTTCGCGTCGGTGCAGCTGCCGACGGCGCAACGACGCAGCGGCATCCTCGGCCAGGCGAGCACCGCGACGGTCACGGGCAAGAACGACGCGGGGCTCGCGATCTTCCGCGGCAAGTTCATCCGCGAGGTGCTGCTCTGCGAGAGCCTGCCGCCGCCGCCGCAGAACGTGCCGGCGGTGCCCGACCCGGTCGCCGGCGAGTCCGACCAGGAGCGACTGTCGCGGCACCGCACCGATCCCGCATGCAGCGGCTGTCATGCGTTGCTCGACCCGCTCGGCTTCGGGCTGGCGGAGCTCGACGCGATCGGGCGCTGGCGCGAGCTCGACTCCACCGGTGCGCCCGTCGACGCGCGCGGCTCGCTGTCGGGCTGGGACGGCTACGAGTTCGACGGCGCGGTCGAGCTGGCGGCGATGCTGCGCAGCGATCCCGCCGTGGCCGAGTGCGTGGTGCGGCAGCTGTTCCGCTGGAGCGCCGGACGGCGCGAGACCGAGGCCGATACCTGCACGCTCGACGGCCTCGCCGCGGAGTTCGAGGCCAGCGATCACTCCTTGCTCGCGCTGCTCGTCGCCTACGTGCGCAGCGACGCGTTCCGCTTCCGCGAGCCTGCACCGGAGGGCCCATGAACCCCACGCGACGGACACTCTTGCGCGGCGCCGGCGTGGCGATGGCGCTGCCCTGGCTCGAGGCGATGCTGCCCCGCCGCGCATCGGCGGCTCCGGGCGAGCTGCCGCGGCTCGTCACGTTCTTCGTGCCGAACGGACTGCCGCTCGAGCACTTCACGCCGGCGACCGAGGGCACCGACTTCGCCGGCACGCCGCTGCTCGATCCGCTCGCGGCCCACCTGCCGAGCTGCGTCGTGGTGAGCGGGATCATGGGCGTCGGCGGCCCGGACTCCCACGCCGCGGGCATCGGCGCGTTCTCGACGGGCCAGCTGTGCACGACGCTCGGTGCGGCCGGCCCGTCGCTCGAGCAGGTCGCCGCCGCGGCCGCGGGTGGCGACACCGCATTCGCCTCGCTCGCGGTGTCGGTGCAGGACTCCGGACAGTGGTCGAGCAACGGCTACTCGAGCGCGTGCTTCACGAACGTCGCGTGGAACGCCGACGGCACCGCGGTGCCACCCGAGCGCGATCCGGCGCTCCTGTTCATGCGGCTGTTCGGCGACGGGACGCCCGCGGCGGCCGAGGAGGCGATGCGGCGCGCGGCCTACCGCCACAGCGTGATCGACAACGTGAAGGGCGACCTCGCGCGGCTGCAGGGCCGGCTCGGCGGGGAGGATCGCCAGCGCATCGAAGCCCACCTCGACGCGGTGCGAGCGCTCGAGCAGCGCATCGACATCACGATCTCGTGCGAGGTCCCACCCGCGCCGACCGACGTGCCCAGCGAGATCTGGCAGAGCGGCTACTACCGACGCGCGCGGATCCAGCTCGATCTGCTGGCGATGGCGCTGTCGTGCGGGCTCACGCGCTACGCGAGCTTCATGCTGTGCGACGGAGCCGGCAACGGTGCACCCGATCTCGAGGAGGGGCTCGAGGGCCAGCACCACGAGCTCGCGCACGCCGGCGATCGCGAACGCATGCGCGACTTCTCGCGCGTCCACCTCTCGACGTTCGCGTACTTCCTCGATCGGCTCGCCGCCGCGAGCGAGGGCGACGGAACGCTGCTCGACCATGCGCTCGTCGTCATGGGCACCGAGCTCGGCGACGGCACGGGCCACACGGCCAACGATCTTCCGTTCGTACTCGCGGGCGGGGCCAACGGCGCGATCGAGACCGGTCGACACGTCCGCTTCCAGGACGCACCCATCGGCGCCCTGCAGCTGAGCTGCCTGCAGCGCTGCGGGATCGCGGCCGATTCGTTCGCGGGTATCGAGACGGCACTCGATCTCTGAGCCAGCGCCGGGACCGCTCGATCCGGACGCGACGGCCGCCGAGAACTACCGTACGATGTTCCAGTGGGTGCACGGGCGCACGACGCGTTCCTCGAGGCCGAGCGCCTCGCGGGTGTCGTCGGCAAGATGCGGCTGGCGTCGATGTGCTCGGTGACGTCGGTCGAAGCCATCTCGTGCGCCGACACCCCGGAGCTGCTCGAGCGGATCGAGCGGGGGCTCGTGCGTCTGCGCGAGCAGTTCGGGCGTCGCGTGCCACCGTCGGCCGGCGCGCCGATGGGCGCGGATACCGAGGTCATCGCGGATCTGCGTCGGCACCTGCGGGCCTACCTCGAGCTCGTCAGTCAGCGCGAGCTGCTGCTCGGCGGGGCCGCGCGCGCGGTTCGGCGCGTGTGCGAGATCGCGGCCGAGACGCTGCGTGTGCATCGCGTGAGCGTGTGGGCGCTGGCCCAGGGCCCCGATCGCATCCGTTGCCTCGACCTGTTCGAGCGCGCGGAGCAGCGCCACAGCGAGGGCCTCGAGCTGTTCGCGAGCGACTTCCCGGCGTACTTCGCCGCGATCGCGACCGAGCGCACGATCGCGGCCCACGACGCGGTGCGCGACCCCCGGACGTCGTGCTTCGCCGAGTCGTACCTGGTGCCGTTGTCGATCGAGTCGATGCTCGACGTGCCGATCTGGGTGCGCGGCGAGATGCGCGGCGTGGTCTGCCACGAGCACATCGGCGCACCGCGGGTGTGGAACGCCGACGAGGAGACGTTCGCGTACCTCACCTCGAGCATCGTCGCGCTGGCCCTCGAGCTCGACGAGACCCGCACCTGACGGCGGGCCGCCATGCTCGGCGCGACCGTGGCATGATCGAGCCGCGATGGGCTCACCCGATGCGACGCCACGTCGAAACGGCGTGATCCAGCTCGGCGATCGCACGCCGCGGCTGCGCGAGGCCAGCTCCGACGACGTCGTGCGCGGCACGAGCATCGGGCGCTACGTGGTGCTCGGCAAGCTCGGCGAGGGCGGCATGGGCACCGTGGCCTCGGCCTACGATCCGGAGCTCGATCGCAAGGTCGCGCTCAAGCTGCTGCGCGAGCACACCGACGAGGAGGGGGCGGCGCGGCTGCTCCGCGAGGCCCGTGCGCTCGCGCGGCTGCGCCATCCCAACGTCGTCGCGGTGCACGACGTCGGCGAGTACGAGCGCGGCGTGTGGATCGCGATGGAGCTGGTCGAGGGCATGACGCTGCGCCAGTGGATGGGCGCGCGCCCGGGCTGGCGCGAGGTCGTGCGGGTCTTCCTCGCCGCGGGGCAGGGGCTCGCGGCCGCGCACGCCGCGGGGCTCGTGCACCGCGACTTCAAGCCCAGCAACGTGATCCTCGGCGTGGACGGCCGCGTGCGCGTGGTCGACTTCGGGCTCGCGCGCACGAGTCGGTCGCTCGGCAGCGACACGAGCGACGCGGGCACGGGCGCGGTGTCGTCGGTGGACGTCGTCGTCACGATCGCGGCGATGGTCGGCACGCCGGCCTACATGGCCCCCGAGCAGCACCTCGGACAGCCGATCGATGCCCGCGCGGATCAATGGGCGTTCTGCGTCGCGCTGCACGAGGCGCTGTGGGGCGTGCGTCCGTTCGTCGGCAACGACGAGGTCCAGCTGCGTCGAGCGGTGCTCGCCGGAGAGATCGTCGCCACCGCCGAGGCCGGCGTGCCGGCCACCGTGCGGCGCGCGGTGTTGCGCGGGCTCTCCTACGATCCCGCCGCGCGTCACCCCGACATGACGGCGCTGCTCGACGAGCTGCACCGCGCGCGCCGGCGTCGCGGTCGTCAGCTGATCGGGCTCGTCGCGGCGCTCGTCGTCGGAGGGGCGCTCGGTGCCGGTGCGTGGGCGCTCGGCGAGCGCCACGACGAGGCGCTCGCGTGGGTCGAGGACGGCGGACATGCTGCGCGTGCGGCCGCGGCCAAGGCGTGGTTCGTGTATCCGCCGTCCGAGGATCCCCAGTACGAGACGGCGATCGTGCACGTGCTCGCGCTCGAGCGCAGCGGTGACCCGGCCGCGATCGCGGCGGCGGCCGAGCTGCGCAGCGAGTTCGCCGAGACGCTCGCGCGGCTCGGCGATCGCTACTGGGACGAGGACGGCGGGCGGCCGTTCGCGATCGACTACTACACGCAGGTGCTGGTGTTCGCGCCCGAGCACGAGCACGCACGCAGCCGCGCTGCGGTCACACCGGGCGAGCTCGTCGCACTGCGGCAGCGCGCCGACCTGCGCAGCTTCACGCCGGCCGAGCTCGATGCCGCCGACGTGCTCGCGATCCTCGCGCAGCCCGACGCGCCCGCCCGCGATCGCGCGCTCGTCGAGCACCGCGCTGCGCCACGCCGCCCGACCGGGCTCACCACCGCGGTCGCGATCGATGCGCTGCTCGGCGACCGCGAGCCGGTC